>NZ_KB910936.1 GCF_000383235.1 Bacillus sp. 123MFChir2 | reverse complement strand
TCATATAATCGATGTCCACTGGGAGTGATGATTGTTTCTAATAATCCTTTGTTAGACCAAGAACGTACCGTTTGTTTGTCTACACCTAACAATTCCGCCGCTTCTTTAATTTTTATCATTCTTCCCATAAAAACAACTCCCTTTTTGTTATAGAGTATAACAAAAAGAGGGGTGTATGTGATAGTTTTTATTATCTTTTATTACCTTTTATAAATTTTTTTGAAACTGTCGAAACCTCCCATTCAAACAAGGAATTCGAAAGCTGGATAAAGACTGGCTCCATACTCTGTCTTTGCTTCAAATGCTTTGTCACAACTTCTTTATCTACGATAGAACTCGGCCACAGTGGTTTTTCCTTTATGCCATCGTTGCTAAATTTAATAACATTCCCATCTCCATCAACTTCTACTACATGACCTGTTCGTGGCAATGAATATCCATTTACTTCTTGCCTATATTCAATCACTATACTCGCTTTTCTTTCATTTATATAAATAGCTGTACATTCTTTATATGTATGCGATGCATGCTGCTGCAAAAATGCATCCGCAATGATTTTCCCTTGCTCTTTACTTATACTTAGCTTCTTTGGAAAATTTTCTTTATGTATGGATAATTCCATTAACTCTCCTGTTTCTCCCACCATAATAAATGAACATCTTCATTTACTTTTTCATCATCAACAACAAGTTTATAATCATGTGGAATTTCAACGATATGCGCTACCTGTTGCACTCTCTTCCTATCTACTTGATTCATCATATCCCCCCTACGGCAAAAAATATATCTATTTCATATTACACTAAATTATCTTTATTTTGTATAAATGGGATTAGTAGGAATTTGTGAAATTATGGTTGATTCCCAAAAAAGCTCCCATTACAAAAAATATCATAATCACTATTAGCACTATACCGGAACCCCACAAAACCATTTTGCGGACCAACTAAAGAGAATACAAAAAAGACAACAAACTGAAACAATTTGTTCATACGAAATTCACATCAATCGATTAGTATAAGAGTATACAGAGTTTACATACAATAAATTCCATAAAAAAGGAGGGACCTCTCATGAAAACACGTTATCGCTTTATGATCTCATCATTCGCAGCATGTGCGTATATGATTTGGTATTTAGTATAAACAACCTTACCTTCCAAATAAGAAAAAGGTGTGTAGAAAATGGAGTATAACCAAACAACAGTTAACTACTGGAAAGCATTTGTATTACCTTATACATTTGCTCTTGAAGAACTGAAAACAAAATTCGAAATTATGAACCGGGAAGCTCAGTTTTTAGAAGACTACAACCCGTTTGAACATATAAAAACACGATTAAAACAACCAAAAAGTATTATTAAAAAGCTAGAACGAAAAAACTTAGCACCAACCGTCAAAAACGCCCAACAACATTTATTCGATATTATCGGTATTCGAATTACATGTTGTTTCGTGGAGGATATTTATTATTTAAAAAAAGTGATAGAAAAACGCACAGATATGGAAATCGTAGAAGTTAAAGATTATATTGAAACGCCAAAGCCAAACGGCTATAAAAGTCTCCATATGATTATTAAGTATCCATTAGCATTAAATTCAGGAACACAAAATGTTTTTGCCGAAATTCAATTACGTACGTTAGCAATGGATTTTTGGGCAAGTTTAGAACATAAAATGTATTATAAATATGAAGGAAACATCCCCGAGTATTTAAAAAACGAATTACACGATGCTGCCATGAAAGCTGAAGAACTTGACAATAAGATGGCATCTATCCGTCAAGATATCGATGAAATTGAAGCGTGTTCTGAGCGCATTTTATTACCTGTGTAAAAGAAGGAGCTGACTCGAAAAAGGACTAGTCAGCTCCTTCTTTTTATCCTGCTATTCGTGGGCAGCCCCCCACTGATGAAAATTTCATTTTATCCCTTCCCAATTACACGCACATCTTCTATCTTCCATACATCATTTTCTTTTCCTACGGTGTAACTCACTTTCTTTTGAACAGATTCTTCTTTCTCTTTTGTTTCTACAACAGCATAGTCTCCGTCAAAATTTTCTACATTAACATTCAATAGATCGATTTTTTTATTCTTATTTTGGAACTCTGCTTGTTTTTGCGCTTTTGTATCCTCTAACCCTAATGACTTTGTTGAAAATAGTGCCATATGTCCCTCAAAATCTTTCTCATTTATTGTTTGAATATAGGACTCTATTACCTTCTTAATTGCTTGTGCTTCTTTCTCCGGTATAGGCTTTTTCATCTTTTTATGTTTCTCTTCTTTATAAACCGTTTCTTCCTTTTTCATTGTATCTTTTTGCACCTTTTCTTGTGAGCTGCATCCGCATAATTGAAGACTTATGATTCCTACAATCCCCAATGTCTTTAGTATTCGTTTCATCTCTCTCCTCCAAAATAAAAAAAAGCAAGGCAAAGAAACCTCGCTTTTCCTCCATATTAGCGTTTACCTTTATTTGGGTCACCGCCGCCAATAATATCAAATACACGTTTTGCTAAGTTTGTATTTTCTTGAACGCCAGCAAATAAATATTTTCCTGGTCCGAATGCATAGACACCAACGTCTTCACCAGTATGCCCCTCTGTTGTCCATCCTGTATAAGAGCGCTTGTTAAAGATCGCTTCAATTGCATTATCAATTTTTGTCACATCTTTTGACGTTGCAGCATCATTTACTGACTTAATTTCTTCTGGTGTTAATTCTAAATCAATATACTTTTTCAATGTTTCTTCAACATTTGCTCCTTTAGCAATTTCAGCCGCCATAAAGTCAGGTGTACGTTTTGCTGCTTTAATTGGTTTTACATCAAAATTGTACTCACCTTTTGTTCCGAGAGAGAAGCCGCCAGTAGAATGGTCAGCAGTTGCTACAACTAATGTATGTTTATCTTTTTTTGCAAACTCAATTGCTGCCTTAAATGCTCTTTCAAAGTCTTCCATTTCACTCATCGCTGCAACTACGTCATTATCATGACCAGCCCAGTCAATTTGGCTACCCTCTACCATTAAGAAGAAACCATTTTTGTTTTTATTTAAGCGATCAATCGCTGCATTCGTCATTTCTGCTAAAGAAGGCGCTTTATCATTGCGATCAATCATTTTATCAAAACCGCCTGGTGCAAATAAACCAAGAATCTGGTCACTCTTATCATTTAATAGTTGCTGACGATCTGTTACATAGCTATAACCATCTTTTTTAAATTCTTCTGTAAGATTGCGATCTTTTCTTACAAAGTTATTTATACCGCCGCCAAGAAGAACGTCTACTTTATGCTTACCATTAATTTTTTCATCGAAATAATCACTTCCAATTGCATCCATATTTTTCCGACTAACATCATGTGCACCGAAGGCCGCTGGCGTTGCATGCGTAATTTCAGAGGTTGCAACTAAACCTGTAGATTTCCCGCGTTCTTTCGCTTGCTCTAGTACCGTCTTCACGTTTGTTTTGTCATTATCCACCGCTATAGCTGCATTATATGTTTTAACCCCTGCTGACATTGCAGTAGCCGCAGAAGCTGAGTCTGTAATATTTTGATGCTCATCTTCTGGATATGTAACCTGTGTTCCTACAAGGTGTTTATCAAATTCCGTTTGCTCCATCTCAAATGTTTTCGGATTATCCTTCATATAACGATGTGCTGTCATATAAGAAGGTCCCATTCCATCTCCAATTAAGACAATGACATTTTTAATCTTTGCATCATTCTCTTTTTCATCCGCCTTAATGACATCTGAACGCGTCATATTCCATGTAACAACGGAAGTAAGTGCTAACGATGAAACAACTGCAAATGGCCATGCTTTCTTCATAAATTTTTTCACTTTATAAGTCCCCCTAAATTGTTAATTCATTTCCCATTACCCACTGTAATGGAAGACTGTTAAGGTAAAATTAGAAAAATGTAAATGTTTTGTTAATTATTGGTGATTATCGTTACAATGTGTATTTCTTTGTCGCTTCATTTCTTGATCTTGCATTATTTTTTCATGTGAAACGAAATATTTTGAATTCATATGCTAAAATGGATTAGCATATGGAAATTTAAGGGGGATAATATATGAAAGTAAAAACATTAAATAAATCTGATATTTCGCAGTTATTATCTCTTTTTGATGCTGTAGGATGGTTACACGATATTTCGTTTATGAAGGAGCAATTCGAGACATACCTTTCCATCGGCACTTTATTTGGTCATGATAACGAAGGTCAGCTCGTCTCTTGTATTGCTGTTTTTCCATATAAAACAGGGTTTACGTCTATTGGTATGCTTATTGTTCATCCAAATTTTCAGCGAAAAGGATTAGGACGTTCTTTACTAGACATTTGTATAAAAAATGCTCCGCCACTACAACCTGTTACACTCATTGCAACGGATGCTGGTACACCTTTATATCGTACATATGGATTTAACACAGTCACTTCCATTCATCGATTGGAACGAAATAGAAGAACAGCAAAAACGGGTTCCTTCGCTACCCGTACAATCACAAGTAAGGACCTTAATGCACTCATTCAATTCGATTACGAAGCAAGCAGCGCTTATCGCCCCGATCTATATTCAATGCTGTTACATAGAGCACACCTTTCATTAAAAGTCGAAAGAAATGATAGACTTGAAGCTTTCGCGTTATGTATCCAAAAAGGAGATACGTTATGTGTTACTCCACTTATCGCTAGCAATGAAGAGGATGCCTTGCATTTACTGCTATCCATATGTAACAAATGGACCGGAACCGTTTGTATTGATGTTCCACATACACAAAAAAGTTTTAGAGATAAGCTGTTATCATTTGAGTTTGAAGAAACGCTGCTTTCTCCTTTCATGATCAAAAACGGAGAAAATCTTCCTGGTAAGCGTGATTTTATATTTGCCATGATGGATGCAGCGCTATGTTAGAAAGGAGAAAACATTTTGAAACGATGGAAGCTTTACATGCTCAGCTGCATTATTCTCACAACATTAACGAGCTGCAGCTCAATTGAAAAACAAACAAAACAGGCAACACAAGTAAAAGAAACAATTGAAACAAAACTAGAAACGAAAGAAAAAATGATTGAAATTGACGGACAAACGATTTACTTCAAACAAATTGGTAAAAATAAACCACCTTTACTTATGCTTCATGGCTTTGGAGGTTCATCAAATGGATTTAGTGATCTTTATCCTGATCTAGCGAAAAATCATACCGTTATTGCTGTCGATATTTTAGGTTTCGGTCATTCTTCAAAACCGATGGATTTTCGCTATTCCTTTCCAAACCAAGCAAACTTATATTATAAATTAATGAAAAAATTAGGCTATGATACATTCGCTATATTAGGACATTCTATGGGCGGAGAAATTTCTTTAAATGTAACGTACTTGTACCCAGATGCAGTAACCCACCTTATTTTAACGGATGCAATAGGAGCAGAAACTTTACAACACGGGAAAGGATCTCCAAAACCAAAGTTATCAAATGATTTAAGTACAGTCTCTATTCCGAAAGAATTTCACGAAGAAGAGGTAAAGAATAATCGTGACGATACAGCACATCATGACGAGCTCGGCAAAATGTGGCCGCGTCGTTTACGCATTAATGCAGATGAACTCCAATTGCCAACATTACTTATTTGGGGAAGACATGATAAAAGCGTTGCCTGGCAAAAAGGCGAAACGTATCATCAATTCTTAAAAAACAGCACATTTCATATTATCGAAGAAGGCGAACATGCACCGTTTCGTCAACAGCCGAAAGAGTTTATGAAGTATGTTGATGAATTTTTCAAACAACACCCTACTACTAAATAACAGACATCCAATATATATAGATACAAATTAAAAAACTAACATAAAACCCCTTTTCTTTTTCGGCGGGCGAGAGCAACTGGCCATGCATAGAATCGTTCAGGGCCTATTTCTGCCACATGCGCAGCGAAAACCAAAAAGAGCAAACAAGTGCAGGTTCCCTTTTTCATAGTAGCAATCTATATGTAAAAAAATAAATTGGATTTATATATATCTACTAATTATCAAAGGAGAGAAACGTGCTAATTCTCAATTCAGATTAGCACGTTTTCTTATTACGTATATAATTGAAATGTCCTCGTTTCATCATCTAACAATTTCGCTTCTTCAAATGCAGTATGAATCGTTTGTTCATGATTGATCATTCCATAAAACAAACGTACTAAGAACATCAGTGCAGCATTTCCATCTACATAATCTATTGAACCTATATACACGTTCGCACCGCTATTTAAAAATGCTTCTGCTAGCGCTTTATCTCCTAGTGTACATCCGCTATTTATAACACTTTTATGCTGTAATCTCGCATACCGCTTCACTTCTGCTGCACCAAAATTCCCTTTTGGTTCATCTTCCTCATACACATCTTCACCTAGCTCACCCATGATGAATTCTCCTTCATCACCATGAAAACATAGCACAATATACTCCATATCTTCATATAAACTTTTCCCAGAAAGAACATCGATAAAATCTTTTGGCCTTCCAATGTAATATGTAACCACTCTTGCTCCGAAATATTCAAGAGCTTCTCGCAACGCTTGACCTTCCTTACCAGAATCATAGCCAATTACTAATGCAACATTCATTGAAATACCCCCATATCTTATAGTTTTATTTCATATACTCCCGTCTCCTCTAAAAAATCCTCCCTTGTCAACACTTGTTTCACTATATATTGCCTATATGCTGTAATCGTTCCATCATGAGAAACAATAACCACACGTGATGTTTCTAACGTTTTACACCATTCTATGAAGCTACTAGCAGCTTTACAAAATGCAGACTCTACAATCGTATTAATCCCATTTCTCCATAACCCTTCATTATGTTCTTCTGCTATTAAAAATTGCGGAAATAACTGCTGAATGCTCTTTTGACTTAACATCTTATCACAAGGCAATGTTCTTGCTCCTTCAAGGTATGGAAAAATACGTGGTGAAATATACGGATGAACAACTCTCCTACAAGCAACTTGCTCACTCCATAGCGCAGCTGTCTGCAATGTTCGGATCGTTGGGCTTGCAATCAATATATCACTCTCACATAGAGGCAATTTTTCTCGCAGTGCTAATGCCTGCTCTCTCCCTTTATCCGTAAGGGATGGATGCACCATTTGCAAACTATGTGGCAGATTGTTTGTATGCTCTCCTTCTCCGTGCCTTACAAAAATAAGCTTCATACTAAAAACCCTTTCTATTTCATATTAAAATGAACTCTCTCCTTCACTTTATCCTTCTCCTCTTTACAAAAAAATCCTCTCTTTATGTAAAAGAGAGAATCAACGTATATATAAATTTAAGGGGGAAACAGAGTAAGATAGTTCCATCCTTACAGGAGTTAAGCATCTATACAACGAATGTAATACGTTACATAACAATAGAAATGAGTGATAACAATGATTCGCGAAATTACAGAAGCAGATGCAGCTCCCTTTTTGAAACTATGCCAAATCATTGATCAAGAAACAGACTTTATGTTATTTGAGCCTAATGAGCGAAACTTTACGATTGAAAAGCAAAAATCTATGATTCAATCTCTTCTCTCTCCGTATAATTCAACACTTCTAGTAGCTGAGAAAGATGAGCAATTTGTTGGATATATAATGGCTCGCGGCGGAGCAGTAAAGCGAAAGCAACACGCTGCATATTTAGTCATTGGCGTACTTCAAGAGTATGGAGGTCAAGGAATTGGCAAACAACTACTTCATGAAGTTGAACAGTGGGCCCGCACACAACAATTACTGCGTCTAGAATTAACAGTCATGTCTCATAATGAAAGAGCAATTGCGTTATATAAAAAGATGGGATTTGTGATGGAAGGTGAAGCAGTACATGGTGTAATTGTTGATGGACAGCCAAGAAATGAATATTATATGGCGAAAATTTTATAAAAGACTTAGGTGATGCGAAATGAATCCTTTTTTTATCGATATATGTAAAGTACAGCCAAGTCAATTGTTTCTAAGCAATGACAAAATCATGAGATTGCAACAAACTTTTTCACCGCCTGCATTTACTTTCCATACGCCATTACCAGTTAAACAATTAGACAATAAAATTATTTTTACAGATGGTCATACCCGTGCATATTTATATTGGCAAGCTAATATAAAAGAGATTCCGGTATATTGGGATGACGATCCTTTACATTATGACTTATACAAATTATGTGTAGATTGGTGTCTATCAGAAAAGATTTTTCATATCGGTCGTTTACAGCATCGAATTTTACCTCATTCAAAATATGAAGTTCAATGGATACAACGCTGCATAAATGCTGAAAAATCTATGACAAACTATACACTCTTCTAATATGCGTCTCTGCAAACAGAGAACGCATATTTTATTCTTTTACCGATACAACATTTTCCCAATCTCGTTTCTCATAATAGTTTGCTGCTTCGTCTATGTTGTGAATCCATTTTCTCGCTTTTGAACCTTCTGCATTGGCAATCCACATATCAGCTTGCTCTCCGTTAGAGCGTATCCATAGGATTTGATTTGTGTTTTTAATATAGTATGGATAATAATCTCCGTATCCTTTTGATGGGGTTGTTATTTGAAGTTGCTGTGTATTCGCAACATTGAGTTGATATAGTGAAGGCTTTGGACGTTGCTTTGAATCATTGGGCCACTTCGCTTCCTTTGCTCTGGAAATTGTAATCAAAATATTATTATTCCAAGTAAAATCCCAATCAACATAACCTTTTGGAGTGAAAGTAATTTGCTTAAAAGCAGGAAGTTCTTTTAATTTTAAATGTTTATTTTCGACGATAAAGCGCCCTTCTCCTTCTATGTATGCAAGAATATTTTTTGACGGGGCCCATTGAAACCATTTTGGTTGAATCAACATGTGATCAACTGCTTCAAACCGACTTCCATCTGCTCCGATTATACATAAGGTATTACTATCCATTGACCAAGAGGCAGTTGGTGTTGCTAAAAAGGAGATCCATTTTCTATCAGGTGACCATTTGAATAAACTTGCTACAATTGCAAAAAATTGTGGTGATTCTTTCGGTAAGATGTAAAAATGTCTAATCTTACTTCGATCTAAAATTGCATTAAGTGGTACTTGAAATAACTCAGCACCTGTCCATCCTGTTGGTAGTAAATGAGACATAGAAGAAACGAGAAATTTATTCCCATCAGGATACCAACCATAATCTCCCACACCAACTGATACATTCTCAATACCTTTTTGTGGATTTTCTACATCGTATATATTCAAAACACCCCCAAATTGAAAGGCAATGATATTTTGCTTTGGTGACCATTGATAGTTAGTTGCATCCGCTCGGAAAGGTATCACCTTTTTCCCATCTGAAATTCGGTATAATTCAAGCTGGTTTGCATCTTTTCCTTTTGCATAAGCAAGCCACTTCCCATCATATGACCACTTTGGATTCGCGATATGTTCTCCTTTTGTTACCTGCTTTTCTTTTCCATCTATTTTTATCCAGAGATTATGATTACGAATAAAAGCAACTTGTATTGGTACACTTTCCGCATAACTACTTGAAACCGTGCTAAAGAAAACACAAACAAATATGAAAAACTGAAGCATACTCTTAAGCATATGAATACCTCACTTTATAAGCTTTGCAATTCTCTGCATTCCTTTTATGAAAAATAGCATACTTATTCCCCATGATGAGCCGGCAAGTCCAATATAAATTGAATTAGATTCCGACTCAAACACATCTCCAACAGGCGGTTTTTGTAAAATATGTACCCAATATACAATCTCAAAACTTAGAAATATAAGATGACTAAAAAACCAGCCATATACACTACATTTTGTTTTCCACCATAGCAGTGCAACAATAACAAAAGACAATAATAAAAAGATTGTTGCCCCGTATATTAATGATGATAATACCTCTTGCTCCATTGCCATAATTATCCCCTACCTTTTTCTTATAGCATTTCGCTACTCAACCAAAGAGTATGCAAAATTTATTAAAAACAAATCTTTATCACGTTCACCTAAAAAAATTACAAGTAGGTTAGTACTACAATTTTTTCTATTTGCCCCAAAAAGAAATATTAAACAATTCGGAATCTTGTGATAAAATTAAAAGCGCTTACACTATTTTAAAAGGAGCGATGCGTGTACAACATGTAACATCTTATTTTTTCAGTTAGAAGGAGGATGTATATATGACCAAAAAAACAGAAATTCCATCACATTTAAAACCGTATGTATCAAAGCAGCATTACGATCAATACACACCAATTGATCACGCTGTATGGCGCTACATTATGAGACAAAATCATAACTTTTTAAAAGACGTTGCACATCCGGCTTATGTAAATGGATTGCAATCTTCCGGGATTAACATAGATGCCATTCCAAAGGTAGAAGAAATGAATGATTGTTTAGCACCAAGTGGTTGGGGCGCGGTTACAATTGACGGATTGATTCCTGGTGTAGCATTCTTTGATTTCCAAGGACACGGACTTCTACCTATTGCGACAGACATTCGCAAAGTGGAAAATATTGAGTATACACCAGCTCCAGATATCGTTCATGAAGCAGCTGGTCATGCCCCGATTTTACTCGATCCTACATATGCAAAGTACGTGAAATTGTTTGGGCAGATTGGAGCAAAAGCTTTTTCTACAAAAGAAGAGCACGAATTATTTGAAGCGATTCGCCAATTAACAATTGTAAAAGAAAGCCGCACATCTACACCAGAAGAAATTATAGCAGCAGAAAATGAAGTAGCAGAAAAGCAAAAACATATTTCCGGCCTATCAGAGGCAGAACAAATTTCACGCCTATTTTGGTGGACTGTCGAATACGGGCTAATTGGAGATCTGCAAAACCCGAGAATTTACGGTGCTGGTCTCCTTTCATCTGTTGGTGAAAGTAAGCATTGTTTAACTGATGCAGTCAAAAGGGTACCTTTCTCTATTGAAGCATGTATTCAAACAACTTACGATGTAACGAAAATGCAGCCGCAATTATTTGTTTGTCAGTCGTTTGAAGAACTTATTGATTCACTTGAAGCATTCTCAGAAACAATGGCATTTAAATTAGGCGGTACAGCTAGTTTAGATAAAGCACTGCGCTCTGAAAGTACAGCAACAGTCGAGCTAAATAGCGGATTACAAATTACAGGAACGCTCGCTGAAATCGTAAAAGATGAAAACGGCGAAACTATTTATATGAAAACAAATAGTCCTACGGCATTAGCAATTCACCATACACAATTACAAAATCATTCTACAGCAGTACATCAAGACGGCTTCGGTACACCAATTGGCTTATTACAAAATGATCTCGCATTAGAGTCTTGTACGGATGAAGAATTACAAGCATTAGGAATCGTTATTAGTAATAAAGCTGAGCTTATTTTTAAAAGTGGTGTACATGTAACAGGGACAGTAAGCGATATAATTAGAAATAAGGAAAAAGTTGCTGTCATTTCGTTTACAAACTGTACAGTAACACTGAAAGACCGCTTATTATTTGATAAATCATGGGGTACATTTGATATGGCAGTCGGTTCAGCAATTACTTCCGTATTTCCCGGAGCAGCAGACCCAGCAGCATTCTTCCCGGTGGATGACGAAGAAGAAGCAACACCTGCACCACGAATTCAATCCGAACTAGAAAACATGTACGAAACAATTCGTAACATTCGGGGTGAAAGTTCACTACATGAACAGCACATAGAACAACTCATCGCGATTTATCACGTACTAGAACGATTTTATAAAAAAGAATGGTTACTGCGCCTAGAAATTTTAGAGTTATTACAAGAACATAAAGTAGAGAAGCCAGAACGCGAAGCATTGTTCCAGCAACTTTCATCCTTTACAGATCATGAAGCAGTACAGCGTTTAATCAATAACGGACTTGCCTTACTTTCCATAAAGGATGTGAAAAATAATGCAACGACTAACTAATGAAGAAGTACAAGAAGAGTTAATGAAGTTGGATAAATGGACAATAAAAGATGAAAAATGGATTGAACGAAAATACATGTTCTCGGACTATTTAAAAGGTGTCGAATTTGTTTCTGAAGCGGCCAAACTATCAGAAGAACGCAATCACCATCCGTTTATCCTGATCCAGTATAAAGCGGTAATTATTACGTTATCATCATGGAATACCAAAGGATTAACAACACTCGATTTTGAAATGGCAAAGCAATTTGATGAGATGTTTTTACAGAATGAAAAAGCGATAGTTCGATAATTTCCAGTGAACCAGCCAGAAACTTTTCTGCTGGTTCCTTTTCTGTAATAAAGCATCTATGAGGAAAGGAGGAACATCATTGAAAAAACTTATTCTCGGTGCATTTGTTGGCTGGCTAATCATTAGTTTCTTCACAAACAATTACAATTCAAGTTACTTCTTTCTTTTCATACTAGGGGCAATTTCTGGTTATGAAATTGGGAAGAAAGAATAAATAATAGTATTTCGTACTTATAACATTGGTGAAATAATTGCTTTTTCATACATAACACATATAAAATATTTCAAATTTATGGTTGTTTGTATAAATTCACAAATCGCTGCTATGCAGAAAAGAAATGACGGCTACTTGCTTTCTCCCTTTGTTTTAGAACCTTGCATGTGGCAGGAAAAGGCACTGACCGCTCCTATGAACGGCCAGATGCTCTCGTCCTCCCAAAAAAGAAAGGGTTTTTATATTGTTTTTTCAACTTATATACATATAGATTAACCTTTTTTCAAAATCTTAGCTTTTAAGTAACGATCTACAAACCCTTCTGCTTTTACAACAAACAAATACAAACCCATTGTTAATAACGCTAAGTCTAATTCATATCCTGGATGTTTTCCATCTCCTAATAAACCAAATGGTCCATTCACTTTAACAATTGCCCCAACTAAAATAAGTGCAAATAATAATCCTACGTATCTTACACCTAAACCGATAATTAATAACGCACCGCCAACTATCTCTACTGTTGCAACGCCATATGCAAGACCGCCTGGCAAACCAATACTTGTAAACCAACCTGCAATATTATCGATTCCTGCTTGAAATTTCTTTAAACCATGAGCAAAAAATATAATTCCTAATACAACTCGAATAATTACATTACCAATATATTGATTCATCTTTTCTCTCCTTTTTGTTTTGCAATACAAAACTTTTATTAACAATACAAAACATACACTAATTTTTTTTATTCGTCAATTAACTTTTATTGAGAAAAAACAAAAAAAGTTTGCTATGATACAACTATCTGTTAGTAAAAAGGAGCACGATTTTTATGAATATCGGTTCGACAATACGTGAAATCCGCCAGCGCAGAGGAATTACTATTGCGCAAATATGTGAAGGAACAGGGCTTTCTAAAGGATTTATGAGTCAAGTGGAAAACAACAAAACATCTCCGTCGATTCTTACCCTTGAAACAATCGCTCATTTTTTAAATGTTCCTCTTCCTTATTTATTGTTAGAGCAAAAAGATCGGATGAAAATTGTAAAAAAAGAAGAACGGAAATATAGTATTTACGGAAAAGATCAACAAAAAATTGAACATGTGGCCGAGCAAGGCGGACTGCGTTTATCATTAGTAGAAATTCCAGTTGGCCTTCCGAAAGAAAATACACCGAATGCTCATGAAGGTGAAGAATGCCATCTTGTCTTGCGCGGAAAATTAGAAGTACAACATGGAGAAGATATTGCCATCGTAGAAGAAGGAGATTCGTTTTCTTGGAGCGCATGTGTACCACATATCGTTCGTAATATTGGTGATGAAGCTGCACTTCTTCTTATCTCAAGCCATTCTGAAAATCGAAAACATGTATATTGACGCATTGTGAACAAATTTGTTTGCAGTGCTTTTTATAAATATCATAAAACGAGCAGGTTGTTATTTCACTCACCCGCTCGTCTCATTGCATATACGAGAACATCCATATCATGGAGTACAACTGTCTTCTCATAAACCATACCTGTCTTTCTTGCTACAAAAATAGAAGCTGGGTGATTCGGATTAATAAGAGAAATAAGTTTCTGAAGCTTTAATACTTGAAAGCCATAATCTCGAAAAGCTGCTGCGGCTTCTTTTGCAAATCCATTTCCCCAGTACTTTGGGAGCAGCCAATACCCAACTTCAATCTCTTCTTTCCCAGCAACGCGTTGCCTAACAAGTCCTGCATGTCCCATCGGTTCTCCCGTTTCTCTATGTAACATTAAAAATAAACCAAGTCCACATTCATATCCTGGTAAAACCCAGCTCTCGAGATTTTTTTTACATTGTTCATACGTTTTTGGAGTCCCTTTCCCGATATAACGAATTACTTGATCATTTCCCCATAAAGAAGCGTAAAAATCCAAGTCATCCATTGTATATTTACGAAACTGTACACGGTCTGTATGAAACATATCCTTCCTCCCTTCTTGTCGATTCTCTTTCTATAACCGAAATAGGTAATTGTATCTTCTGTACACCTTCACCTTGTGAGTGTTTATGTAATAAAATAATAGAATGCTTTGCCATACTTGCAATCGAGGTGGAAACTGTCGTTATACTAGGACTCATCATCACTGACAGCTCCTGATTATCAAATCCAATCACACCAAAATCTTTTGGAATATAAATCCCCATTCGCTGTGCTTCCATAATCATTCCAGCAGCTATTTCGTCACTACCTGTAAACATTGCATCAGGGGCATTTTTCATGGATTGCATCATCTGTAGCACGCGTCTTCCATCTCTTAATCCATAACAATTCGGAAGTATCCATTCCTGTTGCAATAATAGACGATACTCACGTAAAGCCTTTTTATACCCTTTATACCTTTTTCGCTGTGCCTTGCTTTTCAATGTATCGTAACAAAATCCAATGCGTTTGTATCCTTTTTCTAAAAGATGCTTTGTTCCTAAATACCCTGCCAGTTCTTCATCAAATTGAACTGTTGATATCAATTCTGTTTCTACGTGCTCATTGCATATAACAATCGCACCTGAAGTACTTACACATTCGATCTCCTCTATCGGCAAAGAAAGTGTCGCAAAAATAAGCCCATCTAGCTTCTTTGTTCTTACGTAATGAATAAAGTCTCTTTCTCTCTCTGGAGCATAATTTGATTGTAATATCACAACGTCATAACAATCTTCTTTTAAGATATTACTTACTTCTTGAATGAATCGACTAAAGAATGGATGGTATAAATTCGGTACTACTACACCGATTAAATTTGTTTGAAGGCGTCGTAAATCTTTTGCTACCGCTACAGGGACATAATTTTTTTCATCAATAATCGCTTGCACTCTTTCTCTTAATTCTGTTCGAACATACGGATGATGATTGATTACACGAGAAACGGTCGCTTTCGAAACTCCAGCTAATTTGGCGATATCTTCAATTGTAGAAATTTTGAATCTCTCCCTTGACCTGTAATCCATTTCAGAATGTACAGTATATAGTAAGCTATATATCTATTATAAATGGAGTGACCTTAAATATGGGGAAAATTCAAATTTCAGGAGAAATCATTCATGCAAAAGCTGTTGCTTTCGATAAGGACGGTACGTTATTTCAGGCTATCCCGTTTTGGTATGAAATTGATAGACTAAGAAAAGATAAATTTTCACAAATCGTCGGTGAGGGATACGAGTCACTTTGGGAAAAAGCAGTTGGTTTCGTACATCCTGATCATGTTGATTTTAAAGGATTAATAGCAGTGGCCCCTGAAGAGGATGAAATCATTGTTACCGCAAGCTTGTTATATCAAATTACAAAATATCCATGGCACCACTGTAAAGAACTTGCCGCTGCTATTTTAAAAAAAAGCGATGAAGAGTTATGCATCGAAAATGCTTTTCATCCGATTGAAGGAGCAGCTGATTGTATAAGCTCCTTACAAAGGGAAGGCATTTATACAGGAATTTTAACATCGGACAATAAATTAAGAACAAAGAAATGTATCGAACTTCTTGACGTCCCGCCTTTACATTTTCTTCTTACTCCAGAAGATGTAACACGCGGAAAGCCGAACCCAGAGATGATTATAAAAACATGCACACAACTTGGCATTGAACCAAAGGAACTCGTTATGATTGGAGATACTGTTGTCGATGTAAAAATGGCCAAAGAGGCCGGGAGTATTGCTGTGGGGATTGCCAATCACGAACATGCAATAGAAGAATTAACACCATATGCGGATTTTATCATTACAGATTACACCGAAATTCAAGTGTTAACTAAAAAAACGCAGTAAATATATATATCCAAATTAAAAAACCGACATAAAAACCTCTTTCTTTTTAAGGGAGGACGAGAACATCTGGCCCTGCATTAATGCGTTCAGGGCTTTTTTCTACCACATACAAAGTTTAAGGGCAAGTGCAGTTTATTTTGCATAACGGTTATATGTTGAAATTTAAAATGGGTTGTATAACTTAGAGGAATTTAAAGGGGAAGGAGACTGCTTTTTCTCCTTTATACTAATCGGTAAATCTCTCACATCTTATTGTAAGAGATTTACCGCACATAATAATCTAGTTCACTTCAACTGCTGCATTTTCTGCAAGTACAACTTCATACATTGATACTTGATTACCAAGTATATAGTCCTTCTTCTCGCGTTTCCCACTATGCGCACGGCGAAATGCTTCGCCTTTTGTCCACAATGTAAATGCTTCTTTATTTTCCCATGTTGTACATATCCGGTATTCTTCGTACTCTTCTAATCCTTCTGTTCGCAAAATTTCAAGCCTTACAAACCCCGGAGATTGTTCAATCCCTTTTCGCTCTCTAAAGCCTTTTAATAACGATTCTCCAAATCCAGGTTGTATACGAATTGCATTTGTAACAACGTACATATTCACATCTTCCTTTCTATTATTTTCTACTCATTTACACTAGATAAATATGTTAATACATTCTCAGCCTTCTCTCCGCCCATTCGTGCATGCTGAATAAGTGGAATACCATGTGGACCAGAAGCATATTTTGCTTCTGGCTGCACAGCTAAAATAGCCTGCACAATTTCTAATTTCCCAAGCATGGCTGCTGCAAAAATATCCATACGTGCTCCTTTTTCTAATAAATAAAGAGCAATATCTCTGCGGCCAACATGCGCCGCTGCACCTAGCGCCGTTTCCCAATCATCGCCACTCCAATTATACGAAGCATGGAGCAAACTTGGATTTTCTATTAAAAGCTCTTGCACTCTCTCTAAATTCCCATGAGCTGCCATTACAAATTCTCTTATTAATTCACCGGCAATACGTCCTTCTGTTTGCATATCTCTTCTCCTTTTTTACAAATTCGCTTCGGAGTAAAAAACGGTTTCTCATTCCCTTGAAAAATATCGACTTCAATTCCGAAAACTCGCTGAAACATTTGATGACATAATACACACTCTGGCGCTCCGTCATATTGAATTTCACCTTGTTTTAAAACAAGTAAACGATCACTATACCCAGCTGCTTGATTAATATCATGAAGAACCATAACAATTGTCATGCCAAATTCTTCATTTAAGCGCTTTACTAATTCCATCACTTCTAACTGATGGACAATATCTAAAAACGTTGTCGGTTCATCTAGCAATAAAATATTAGTACGCTGTGCTAACGTCATTGCAATCCATGCCCGCTGCCTTTCTCCCCCCGATAAGGAATGCAAAAGGCGATGTTCATACTCTTCCAACTTTGTTACACTTAGTGCCCATTCCACCATATTTTCATCTTCTTTGTTCAAACGACTATTCCATGATTTATGAGGCTCTCTTCCAAACTCAACTAATTCCCTAACAGTTAAATCTAACTGATGATCGTGCATTTGCGGTAACATCGCTAATTTTTTTGCAACAGCTGCACTTTTCATTGTATGTATGCTTTTTCCATCCAAAATGACCTCACCTGTCCTTGGATTAAGTAATCTCGCTATTAAGCGTAATAGCGTCGACTTTCCTGAACCGTTTGGACCAATTAAACTAATGATTTCCCCCGCCTCAATCTGTACATTTATATTTTGAATTTGAAAGCGATCTGAATGAGAATAAGACACCTCTTTAACGGAAAGCACTTTGTTTTCCTCCTTTCTGAATTAAGTATAAGAAGAATGGACCTCCTAAAAAGGAGAGTAAAATCCCAACAGGTAGTTCAATTGGATCAAACCAGCTTCTAGCAATTGCATCAGCAAAGACAAGCAAGACACCGCCACCTAAGCAAGATAACGGCAATAAATAGCGGTAGTCATTCCCAACTAATAAACGTAATATATGCGGAACAACAAGTCCGACAAAACCAATCAAACCGGAAACGCTGACAGCAATCCCAGCTAATAGCGTACTTACTACAATTAAGAAAAATCGGCTTCGCTCTACGTGATGTCCAAGCAACTTCGCCATCTCATCTCCAAGCATCAGTACGCGAATATGTTTAATCCCTATGAAAGCAAGAACGAGCGCAAAGATTGCATAGTAAATAATCATATGAAAATGCGACCAGCTTACACCACCAATTCCGCCTGCTAGCCACGGCAAAACAGATTGTACTTTATCACTATGTAACAACATGAGTGCTGACGTTGCAGCTCCAATTAAAGCGTTAATGGAAACACCGACTAAAACAATCCGAGACGGCGGCGCTCCTTTTTTCCAAGACAAAGCATAAATAACCATCGCTGTTATAAATGCTCCTGAAAATGCGCCAAGAGGCAGAAACGTCATATGCTGTGGAAATAAGATCATAATGACGATGGCAACGAGCCCTGCTCCCGATGAAACACCAATAATTCCGGGATCTGCAAGCGGATTTCTCATAACTCCTTGTAATAAAGCGCCCGATGCAGATAAACACATTCCCACAACAAATCCAACAAGCACACGTGGAATACGTAAATCCCACACGATTCGATGGACAGTTGAATTTTCATCTTGTATACCTAGTGCAGTCTCTTGTAATGAAAATGATAAACTCCCTGCAATAAGTCCATAAAAGAGGACAAGAACCATCATAGCAAGTAAAGCGACCGTTAATATCCATCTTTTCTTTGCAAATGGATGTGACTTTTCTTTTACTGCTGCATTACTTTGCATATTTATCATTTCCTTACGTCTTGTAAACTTTTATACATAAAGTCCATTGCATCTGTTACGTTTGTACCTGGATTTGAACCGAATAGATCTGGTGGTAAAATAACAACTCGATGATGTTTTACAGCTTCTAAGTTTTTCCACGCTGCATTTTTCATCATTTCACCTTCAAATGCTTTTTTTACACCTTCTGAATCACCGTGTGTGATTAAGAAAATGATATCTGGATTTGCTTCGATAATGCGCTCTGTGCTTAACTGCGCATATTGCGGATATTCCTTCACCTTTGGAAATTCCGCTGCGATATTTTTCCCGCCTGTTTTTTCTAAAATATCACCAGATAAAGATGTTGGCAGCGCTGCCAAATATGTTCCGGGAGCACCATATACTAAAAGTGCTTTCGCATTACTTTTTTTCTCATATTTCTTCATGTGTTCTGTAATTTTGTTGTTTAACTCTTTTGCCTTGCCTTCTTTTTGAAGAACTTTTCCATACATATCAATGCTCTTTTGAATATCTTGAACAGAGTTTGCAGAAGAAATAATGACTTTTGTTCCTTGTCCTTCTAGCGTTGGAATATTCTTCTCAAATCCATTATTTGCGACCATAAGCTCTGGTTTTAATCCTGCTATTTGCTCAAAATTCGGCTGATGTGCATTCCCTATTTCCTTTACTTTCTTTAACTCCTCACTAAGAGGCAACTTCGTACTAGGTCGCCCAACAACATTCCCTCCTAACGCATGGAGAATATCCATATCACCAACACTTAATGTTGCGATGCTTTGCGGTGACTTTGTAAATGTTACTTTACGATTTGCGAAGTCTGTGATAACAATTTCTTTTTTTTCTTTTTCTTTTGGTGCTGCAGATGTTTTCTCGCTTTCTTTTGCACTGCAGCCGATTAATAAGAAAAAAATAGAAAAGATAGCTGTAAATAACGTTATATATTTTTTCATTCTCTCACCCCTAATTGATAATGATAATCGTTTGCCACTATTTTAATTTAATTGATAAAGATTATCATTGTCAATAAAAAGTTGTAAAAAAACGTTACTCAAAGAATCACATTCTTTAAGTAACGTTTCTATTTATAATGGCTGTTCATGTTTGTTCTCCTCTAATTTGTCACGCAGCTCGCGCGCGTGGTAGAAAAAATAAAATGAACCGCCTAAAAAAGCAGTAATCACACCCATCATGGCAAACATTTGCACCGCATCTTTTTGTCCATTTGGGAGTAATAAGCCGAGCATTAAAAATGCACTTAGCGCTAACATGACTTGACCAAAACGAATATAATCAGCAATTTTTTGCTGTAATTCTTTCATTCTTCAATCACTCCTCCTTTTCACTGTATCATATTTTCATCGTTTCGTAGGCAAGTAAATACAGCCAATGAGGGGGAAGTTTCCCAAAAGAAAAAGAGCCGTAATCAGTACGGCTCTTTCTAATTTACACACCTTTATATGCTTGCTTATACACTTCTTTTAATTCTGAAATAAGTGGTAATTTCGGATTTGCTGTTGTACATTGATCTTCAAATGCTCGTTCAGAAAGTACATCCACAACCGCTTCGAATGCTTCTTTTTCAACACCTTGACCAGCAATGCTCATGTTGATATTTAATTCTTTTCCAAGAGCGATAATTGCTTGTACTAATGATTCTACGCCTTCTTCCACTGTACGCGCTGGAAGTCCAAGCATTCTTGCAATATGTGCATAGCGCTCATCTGCAACAAAGTGCTCATATTTTGGAAATAGTGCATGTTTTCTTGGTTTGATTGCATTATAGCGAATGACATGCGGCATTAAAATGGCATTGGCACGTCCGTGCGGAATATGGAATTCCGGTCCCAATTTATGTGCTAAGCTATGGTTAATACCAAGAAATGCATTTGCAAATGCCATACCAGCCATTGCTGATGCATTATGCATTTTTTCACGAGCTTCTTCATCATTGCCATCTTTATATGCGCGCGGTAAATATTTAAACACAAGATCCATTGCTTTTAAAGCTAATCCATCTGTATAATCATTTGCCATAATCGATACGTACGCTTCAATTGCATGTGTTAAAACATCCATTCCTGTGTCAGCAGTAATATGCGGTGGTACTGTCATAACAAACTGCGGATCCACAATGGCAACGTCTGGTGTTAATTCATAGTCAGCGAGCGGATATTTGATATTGTTCTTTTTATCTGTAATAACCGCAAATGGTGTCACTTCTGACCCTGTTCCAGATGTTGTCGGAATCGCAACAAACTGCGCCTTATCTCCTAGTTTTGGATATTTACATGTACGTTTTCTAATATCTAAAAACTTTTGTTTTATACCAAAGAATTCTGTTTCTGGATGCTCATAAAATAACCACATTCCTTTTGCTGCATCCATCGCTGATCCACCGCCAAGAGCAATAATAACGTCTGGTTTGAAGCTTCTCATCATTTCTGCACCTTTAAATACAGTTTCATCTGACGGATCTGGTTCTACTTCAGAGAATATTTCTACTTTTACATCATTTCTATGTTGAGCTAAATAATGCGTTACTACATCAATATAACCATACTGTACCATTCCAGGATCTGTTACAATGAATGCGCGTGAAATGTTCGGCATGCTTGCTAAATATTGCGTAGCGTGTTTTTCAAAATAAATTTTTGGTGGCAATTTGAACCATTGCATATTCTTTTTTCTATTTGCAAGTCTCTTTACGTTCATTAAATGTGTTGCTGTTACGTTTTGAGAAATAGAGTTCTTTCCGTATGATCCGCATCCAAGTGTAAGCGATGGAATGAAAGCATTATATATATCACCAATTCCACCCTGTGCTGATGGAGCATTTATAATAAGACGACATGCTTTCATACGTAGTCCAAACTGTTTTTGTACTTCTTTATTTGTAGAATGAATGACAGCAGAATGTCCTAATCCGCCAAGCTCTAGCATATTTTCACAATGCTGTAATCCTTCTTCTAATGAATTTGCTTTTATACAAGCTAATACCGGACTTAATTTTTCACGAGATAACGGATAAGCTGCACCGACTCCTTTAATTTCAGCTACAAGCATTTTTGTATCTTCAGGTACTGTAATCCCTGCTAATGCTGCAATGTAATGTGCAGATTTCCCAACAATATCACTATTTACTGCACACGTATTCTCATTAATAACAAGCTTCTCTAATTTTTTTCGTTCCTCTTCTGTCACAAAGTAACAATTATTTGCGATCATTTCTTGTTTCACATCATTATAGATTTCTTTGTCCACAATAATCGCTTGTTCAGAAGCACAAATCATACCGTTATCAAACGTTTTCGATAAAATCACATCATTTACAGCACGTTTCACGTTCGCTGATTTTTCCATATAGCATGGAACGTTACCTGGTCCTACCCCTAGAGCTGGTTTACCAGTAGAATATGCTGATTTCACCATTCCAGCTCCTCCAGTTGCTAGAACGAGCGCTACACCTTCATGATTCATTAATTGTTTTGTTGCCTCAACAGAAGGCTTTTCAATCCATTGAATACAGTTCTCTGGTGCACCAGCTTTTACTGCAGCATCGCGCACTGTTTTTGCAGCTGCGATAGAACATTGCTGCGCTGAAGGGTGGAATGCAAAAATAATTGGGTTTCTCGTTTTCATCGCAATGATTGCTTTAAACATTGTTGTTGATGTTGGATTTGTTACCGGTGTTACCCCAGCAACCACACCGACCGGCTCTGCAATTTCTATTACTTCCTCATGTGGATCCTCACGAATAATCCCCACTGTTTTATCGTTTTTTATACTATTCCAAATATATTCAGTTGCGAAAATATTTTTAATACATTTATCCTCATACACACCGCGGCCCGTTTCTTCAACAGCCATTTTTGCAAGCGGCATATGTTGATCCACACCCGCAAGTGCCATTTCATGTACAATTTTATCAATTTGTTCCTGTGTAAAACCTTCTAATGCTTGTAAAGCTTTTTGACCTTTCTTTACTAACGTCTCAATCATACCTTTAACTTCTTGCGCTTCATTTACAACTTTCTCTTTGACTACCATGTAATTTCCTCCTATTCTGCTTATGGACACAAAAAGTCCATAGGGGTCTAAATGCGTCCCAATTAGCTAAAAAAATAGAACTACCTTTTCTACATGAATCTTATTGTTTGTGAAATACTTCACATGATTATATGCGAAGCATCTCGCTTCCTGTGTTTTACTATACACCAGATATTCTTATTTGTGTGTGTCTAATTTGTGAAAAGTTTCACAAACTTAACGAGGTCGTATTACATAGCTTGAAAAATAGAATAAATAAACATTACCTCTATATGAAGCTGTTTTACTGTTTAAATATATATATATGAATACAAGTTGACTTTTTAACATCTAAGTCGCTGCTGTGCAGAACAAAACATAGCTGCTACTTGCTGTCTATCTTTGTTTTAAACTTTGCACGTGGAAGAAAAAGGAACTGATCTCCTCTATGCATGGCCAGTTGCTCTCGCCCACCGAAAAAGAAAAGGATTTTTATGTTAGTTTCTCAATTTGCATCTATATATAAATCCAATTTATTTTTTTACATATAGATTGCTACTATGAAAAAAGGAACCTGCACTTGTTTGCCCTTTTTGTTTTTCGCTGCGCATGTGACAGAAATAGGCCCTGACCGCTCCTACGCGCGGCCAGATGCTCTCGCCACCCTAAAAAGTTTTTTTATTTATGCTTATCCCCTTATGCTAACGCTCGTGCTAAATCTTCAATTAAATCTTCCCCATCTTCAATTCCAACTGAAATACGAATTAGTGTGTCTGTAATTCCTAGTTCTGCACGGCGCTCTGCTGGAATTGAAGCATGTGTCATTTGCGAGGGAATAGAAATTAAGCTTTCTACTGCTCCTAAACTTTCAGCAAGTGTAAAATATTGTATTTTTTCAAGTATAGTGTTTAATGTTTCTTGACTATCTACATCAAATGAAATAATTGCACCGAAGCCATTTGCTTGTTCCGCTGCTAAATCATGGTTATGGTGAGTACTAAGCCCTGGATAATACACTTTATTTACTTTCGGATGATTTTGTAAAAACTGAGCAATTGCACGTGCATTTGCTTCATGTTCTTCCATGCGCACTCCTAATGTTTTTAAACCACGCAGTAATAAGAAGCTATCTTGTGGTCCTAAAATACCACCTGTTGCGTTTTGTACAAAATGAAGATCTTCTGCTAACTTTGCACTATTTACAGCTACTACACCAGCAACAACATCGCTATGACCGCCTAAATATTTTGTAGCACTATGAAGGACAATATCTGCACCAAGAGAGATTGGTGTTTGCCAATACGGTGTCATAAATGTATTATCAACAATTGTTAATAGGCCTTGTTCTTTAGCAAGTGCTGCAATTTGTTTAATATCCGTAATTTTTAATAGCGGGTTCGTCGGTGTTTCAACATAAATTGCTTTTGTATTTGGAAGAATCGCTACTTTTAATTCTTCTAAGTTTGTTGTATCAACAAATGTATGCTCAATCCCAAAGCGATTTAACACTTTTGACATGATGCGGTACGTTCCGCCGTACACATCATCTGTTAAAATAACGTGATCTCCTTTAGAGAAAAGCATCATTACCGCTGTAATTGCTGCCATACCTGATCCAAATGCAAATCCTGCATGACCGTTTTCAAGGACAGCAATTGTTTCTTCAAGAGCTGAACGAGTCGGATTTCCTGTACGTGAATATTCATAGCCTTTATGATTTCCTACACCCTCTTGTTTGTACGTACTCGTTTGATAAATTGGTACTGTTACCGCTCCAGTTGAAGGTTCTCCGATATGAATACCATGAATTAACTTTGTTTTTGTTCTCATTTTATTCCCATCCTTTGTATATGTGCTTACTCAAATAGCGTTCGCTGCTATCTGGAAAAATGGTTAAAATATTTGTTCCTGGCTTTGCTTTCTCAGCTTCTAATAAGCTTGCATGAAGTGCTGCCCCCGAAGAACTGCCAACGAGGAGCCCTTCTTTTTTCGCCAGTTGTTTCACACGAGAAAACGCATCACGATCCGAAATCGTATGAATGGCATCAAAATATGTTGGATTAAGAAATGATGGTATAAACTCAAGCCCAATTCCTTCTGTCTCATGAGAACCGGCTTCTCCCCCATTTAAAATAGAGCCTTCTGGTTCAACAATGACTGTTTGAATTTGTTTATTTTGCTCTTTCAAATATGATGCTGTTCCCATAAAGGTTCCACCGGTTCCAGCACCAGCGACAAATATATCAATATGTCCATCTAGTGCCTCCCACAGTTCAGGCCCTAATGTTTTATAGTATGCACGTGGATTTGCTTCATTTGCAAATTGACATGGAGAATACGAATTTGGAATTTCTTTCAGAAGTTCTTCTGCTTTTACAATAGCACCTGTCATTCCTTGTGACGTAGGTGTATGAACAATTGTTGCACCAAGAGCTTTTATAAGTTCTTGTTTTTCAATACTAAATTTTTCTGGAATGCAAACAATAACATGTAAATCATGCTCAAGTGCTGCAAGCGCCAGTCCGATTCCCGTATTGCCTGCTGTCGGTTCAATAATGGTCCCCCCTGGTTTTACAAGCCCTTTAGCGAGAGCATCCTCAATTAATTCTCGACCTAGCCGATCTTTCACACTTCCACCTGGATTAAAAAATTCAAGTTTCGCAAAAATTCGCACATCTTTCGGAAGTAAAAAGCGCGTAATCTCAACAAGTGGTGTATGTCCGATGAGGTCATGAATGCTGCGATACACTTTCATTGTATTTCCTCCTTACCTAACCCCTTAAAAGAAAAAGGCAACTGTATGTAATTTCTATATATGAAACAGTTGCCTTTTTGCTACATTACTTTAACTCTTCTAATACTTTTACAATAAAGTTTGTAGAATGAAGAGCTGCTTGATCTAAAAACTGTTCAAACGAAACATCTGATTCTTTACCAGCAATATCAGAAAGTGCACGAATGATAACAAATGGCACTTTATATTGATAACACACTTGTGCAACTGCCGCAGCTTCCATTTCTACTGCATACAGATCAGTGAACTTCTCACGAATAAATGAAACGCGGTTTGGATCGCTCATGAAAGAATCTCCTGTTGCAATCATGCCTTTAACAACTTGAATTCCTTCTGCTGTTTGCATACATTTTTCAGCCAATGCAACAAGTTCTTCATCTGCTGGAAATCCTGCTGGCATTCCTGGTACTTGACCGTATTCATAGTTAAATGCTGTTACATCTACGTCATGGTGACGAACTTCTGTTGAAATGACAACATCACCTACGTTTAAAGAATGATGGAATCCACCAGCTGAACCTGTATTAATAATTTTTTCCGGCTGATAACGTTCTAATAAAATCGTTGTAGACATCGCTGCATTTACTTTACCGATACCCGATTTCAACAAGATTACTTCATGCCCTGCTAATGTACCTTTCGTAAATTCACAACCCGCAACTGTTTCTGTTTCTGCTTGTTCTAACTTGTCACGTAAAATACGTACTTCTTCTTCCATTGCTCCAATTACAGCAATTCTCAATCGAATCCCTCTTTCTATTGCTTCGTTGCCTCCATTACCCAAACATAATGATTCATGCGAGTAAATGAGACATGAAAGCCATTGTTTTCAAAAATAGATTGCATGACTGGAATACGCGTATAATATTCCGTTTGTAAATCATTTGCTAACTCATAAAACCCTCGCTGCTGTGCATATTCAATAGTTTTATCATATGCTTCCTGATCTACAAATATTGTGTCAGCAAACACTATTTTACCACCTTTGTTTACCAATTGACCATACTTCGCAATTGCTACATTTTTTTCCTCATCAAGTAAGTGGTGAAACGCATATGTGCTGACAATTGTATCCACATGCGAAGGAGTGACGAAATTTAAAAAATCTCCTTCTGTAATTGCTACTTCTTTTGGAAGCTTTTGCTTAGCAATCGTACGCATTTCTTTCGATGGCTCTATCCCGTAAACAGTGCGACCAGCAGCTAATAATCTATTTGTTAAGTTGCCGGTACCAACACCAAATTCTAAAACATTGCCAAAAGATTTATTTACTACATCCTCTAAAATCTCCTCATAATGGGCGAAAACTTCTTTATATTGTATATCTTCACCCTGTACGAACGAATCGTACGTATGAGCCCATTGATCAAATAGTTCATTAAATTCTGTCCCCATAGAAATTCCCCTTTTTCTTATCGGATTTATCAGTATAATATGCCTTATTCATCAAAAAGTCAACAAAAATGCACATGGTATTTCTTAGTTTTCTTTGATAAACTAAACTATGAACATGCAGAAAGAGGTGCTCTTCATGTCGTTTACATTTGAAATGATAGAAGATAAGGTTGAGTTTTTTGAGGCAGCTAGCTTAGCATTGCTAGAAAAGAAAATTAATGAACAAATCGATAATAATAAGGCACTGATGTTAGAAGTACATCACGTTTCGCATCAAATGATGATGGATCCCGAAAGCAAACGACCATATTATAGCGCTGTTGTTCACTTTAAATTGAAAAAATTGCGCTAAAAAGGAGAGAGGCTTTATCACCTCTCTCCTTTTTAATTCAGGGTTTGAACAAGCGTTGGTTTCCAGCCCTCATTCTCTACCCAATCAATATTTACATTATATTTGTTTCCTGTTTGTTTATCTACTACTCTGCCGTATGCTTTCTGTTTTCCGTTATTTCCAATACGTTGAATTACCACCTGTTCCACTGGGATATCAATTGCATAAGCAATCGCTTTATTCATCTCATTCCAGTCCACGCTTCCTTTTTGGAATGTCATTGCAGGTGATTGCCCTTGCTCAGTACCAACTGGTTTCCAAGCTGGTTTTGTATATGCTTCTTTCGCTTGTGGAATTGTTTTCTCCGCGGATACTTTTTCGTTCTCTTTTGCTTTCGCTTCTTCTTCCGCTTTCTTCTTAGCTTCTTCTTCTTTTTTCTTTTGTTCCGCTGCTTTTGCTTCTTCTTTCTTCTTAGCAGCTTCTTCTTTTTCTTTCTTTTTTGCGGCTTCTTTTTCTTTTTCAGTTTGCTGCGTTACTTTTTTACCGCTAGAAGCATCCTGCTCTGTATTATCAGAAGTAAAGAATAATTGATATGCTACAATTACTACCGCTAATAACACGATACCAATTGCGATATTCAATATACCATTTTGGCGACGCCTTTGTTGTTTTTGGTGAAATCTAGTTCCTCCTGCCATTATTCAAACCTCCATGACAATTTTCATACTTGTTATTGTAACATCAAATGCCCAAAGGTTGAAGGAGTAGGATCACTTTTTCACAAAATGAAAATATTCTTATCATTTTCGCAATTGTTCCGCCTTATGAATTTCCTTCACATAATCAGCAAAAACTTGTGTTACGACATTGTCTTTCCTATTCGTTTCTAAATCAACGACAACTAACACATACCGAGGATTTTCATATGGAAAGTAACCAGCAAACCAACGATTTTCATAATTTTCTTTCCCTGTTTGTGCAGTCCCTGATTTTCCCGCTATTGTAAATGGTAATGATTGATACGCAGATCCTGTACCATACGATGCCGTTACAACACTTCTTAACAATTTCTGCACTTTCTTAATCGTATTTCTTTTCAGTGTTTTTCCTTGTAATACATGATCTTCAAAATGAAATACTTTCGTACCATTTTTATATGTAATGTCTCTAACAGCTTTAACCTCTTTCTTTTCACCGCCCCTTGCAATGGTTGCCATCATATTCGCAACAGCTAGCGGTGATACGCGAACGTCCTTTTGACCGATTGCCGTTTGTGCAATTGCTTTGCGAACGTTTTTATCTCTTTCATCTCGCCAAATCGTTCCCTCTTTTTCCTCTGTAAACTGCCGAAATGCAGTCGTATGAAAAACAGTTCCTTCCCATCCAACACTTTTAGACGCCCCTAATGCTTCGACATACTTCTCAATCATCATTTTATCTTTTTGCAACAATTCTCGTCCAAGATCTGCAAACGTACGATTACAACTACGAGAAAAGCTTTCTGTAAACGATAGCGTTCCCATCATCCGGTCGGCTTTCTCTTCTCCATAAAGATCCATATTGCAATCAAATCTTCGCCTTGCTATAAGTATTCCTTCTTCAATAGCAGCTGCTGCAATAACTGTTTTAAAAACAGATCCAGGAAAGTGAGGAATCAGCATTTGATTACTTGCCCCCCGCTTATATGCTTCCTTATTATTCGTATGTAATGATGGCTTACTCACCATTGCTAAAATTTCATTCGTTTGAATGTCGAGTAATATGAGACCACCTTTTACAAGTTTGTACTCATCGATCAAGTCTTCTGCTTTCATTTGTAAACTTTTATCCAATGTCGTCTCTATTCTCAGAGGATAAAAAGGATTAGCAGGATATGTATACTTAACATTTCTGCCGAAAATCGGTTCTCCTTGTCCGTCAACATGATAGAGTATTTTCGCTTCCCCGTCTGACAATAAAAATTCATCAAACGATCGTTGTAATCCTGAAATACCAACTGGTGTTTTCTGCTTTTCTTTATCTCCGTATCTTTTTACAAACTGCTCCTCATTTTCTCCAGTAATTCCAATGAAATGCTCTGCTATCATGTTAGCTTGTTTATTTCTTACATGCACGGCTATAACGCCCGGAATCTTTAAATCATTAACTTGCTTCATTTGTTTATTTGTTAATTTCAACGGCTCTTCATCTCGTTGAAATACAACAGGCTGTTTTGCTCTTCGTATTTGCTTCTCTATATCTTTCTCTTGCGCCCCAATAATGTGAGCAATCTTTTGCATCGGCCAAGTCGTACTTTGTAGAAATGGAAATAAAATCAACATTGGCTGATTGTCATCTATTAACTCTTCTCCATTTCGATCTGTAAAACGGCCGCGCCCATCATCTACAATCATTGCTTGTGTACGCTGCGCAACACTTTTTTCAATTAAATTAATATGTTTATCAGTAAACGACTCCGTTTCCACAAGCTGAATCTGTAGTAAACGACCAAGTAAAATACATATAATACACATAAAGGCTATTAAAATGATGATTATTCGTTGCTGCATATTCATTACAAACACCTCATCTTTCAGTGTTGACGAGGTGGTATTCTTTTTATACTTAAGCAATTTCTTTTACAAGCTATATAAATCCATTTTAATTTCCCAGTATATAGATTGCTGCTATGCAGAAAAAAGGAAGCTGCACTCGCTTGCTATCTCTGTTTTTCGCTGCGCATGTGGTAGAAATAGGCACTGACCGTTTCTATGCATGGCCAGACGCTCTCGTCCATCTAAAAAGAAAAGGACTTTATGTCAGGTTTTTAATTTAGATTTATATATAAACATAAAAAAAGTTCACTCCGAGGAGTGAACCTTTTTATTATTTTACAGAAACGATCTCTACTTGCATTTCTCCACCTGGTGTTTGAATTGCAACTTTTTCGCCAATTTGCTTTCCTAGTAAGCTTTTTGCGATTGGAGAATCGTTAGAAATTCTACCTTCAAATGGATCTGCTTCTGCACTACCAACGATTGTATATGCTTCTTCTTCTCCGTCCGGTAATTCTTTAAATATTACAGTTTTACCTAACGTTACAACTGTAGATTCTTCACCATTATCTTCAATAATAACTGCATTGCGAATCATGTTTTCAAGTTGTGTAATACGCCCTTCTACAAATGCTTGCTCATCTTTTGCTGCATCGTACTCAGAGTTCTCAGAAAGATCACCAAAACTGCGCGCAATTTTAATACGTTCTACAACTTCTTTACGTCTTACTGTTTTTAATTGTTCAAGCTCATGTTCTAATTTTTGTTTTCCCTCAAGTGTCATAGGGTATGTTTTTTCTGTTGCCATGTTTTCCACTCCTTTTATATACCGATCCCCCAAAAAAAGAGGAGTTACATATGAAAACTCCCCCGCCTTATAAAATAGCAGAGGTTTCTAGTACAGGCAGCACTAGCGGAGTTGTCACATACAACCCCGTATGTACTTACTTCTTCCTTATATCAAAAAGATATGTATGGAAAGCTAATATAAATATGCCCTCACCTAGATGTGGGTGAGGTTTGCATGTTTCATTGTATTCGATAAAAAGGGAGAAAATCCCTTCCTATCGAATATCTTTTACTATGCTATTACAAATTCACTTTTTCTTCAAGAATTGTTGCAATTTTTGTGACCATAATATCAATTGCAACATGATTTTGTCCACCTTCTGGGATAATAATATCCGCAAATTTCTTAGAAGGCTCAATAAATTGATTGTGCATTGGACGCACAACATTTACATATTGTTCAATAACTGAGTCCATCGTACGACCACGTTCTTTAATGTCGCGCTGCATACGACGTAAGATGCGAAGGTCAGCATCTGTATCAACAAATACTTTAATGTCCATTATATCGCAAAGACGTGGGTCTTCTAAGATTAGAATCCCTTCTAAAATAATTACATCTTTCGGTTCTACTGGAATAATTTCTTCTGAGCGTGTATGCAATGTATAATCATATACAGGTTTCTCAATCTGCTTATAGGAAAGCAACTGATGTAAGTGCTCAATTAGTAAGTCATTATCAAATGCTAATGGATGATCATAGTTTGTTTTTAAACGCTCTTCCATCGGCAAATGGCTTTGATCTTTGTAATAATAATCTTGCTCCAAAATTAAAATGGAATGACCTTGAAATTGATCAAAAATTGCTTTTGTTACACTTGTTTTACCTGATCCTGAACCACCAGCAATTCCAATTACAACAGGCTTGTTCGTCCCCATTCAACTACCACTCTTTCTTATTGAAGTATGCTTTTTCGCATCATGTTGTTCACATACACTGGTCGATCCACTTTGAATTTCACGATTTGCAGCGGATGTCTCGCTGCATCTAATTCGTTTCCATCCTCATCCCAAATTTTTTCCACCGTTTGTGTAAAGTTTTCAATTTCTGGCCCAAAGAACTCAACTTCCTGACCTGGCTTGAAGTAGTTACGCTGCTCTACTGTCGCAATGCCAGTTTCTTCATTATAATCTAACACTAAACCAGCAAAATCATACGTTGTTTTCTTACTATGATTTCCATACATTTGCTCTAAGTGCCCTGGAACTCCTTCAAAGAATGCAGGCGCTGTATCACGATTTGCACATTTATCAAGCTCTTCTAACCATTCTTGTTTAAACTCGAAGTTGTCTGGGTCCCCGCAATACGTATCAATTACTTTGCGGTATACAGTTGCTACAGTTGCAATATAGTGAATAGATTTCATGCGGCCTTCAACTTTCAAGCTGTCAATTCCAATTTCAATCATCTTCGGAATTGATAAAATAAGATTTAAGTCTTTTGGACTCATTGCAAACGGAGCATCCTCTTCCTGGAATAGAGGAAGTTCTTGTGCCTCTTTATGTTGCGATACTGTTTGAATTAAATCATAATCCCAGCGACAAGACTGGCAGCAACCACCACGGTTTGAGTCACGCGCTGTCATATGATTACTTAATGTACATCTTCCAGAGTAAGCAATGCACATTGCACCATGAATAAATGCTTCAATTTCAATATCCACTTTTTCTTTAATTTCTTTCATTTCCTCATAGCTTACTTCACGAGCAAGTACAAGGCGGTGCAATCCTTCTTCTTTCCAATACTGGGACGCTTTCCAGTTTGATAATGATTGCTGTGTACTTAAATGAATTTCCACAGAAGGAGCTACGCGTTTACATGTTTCGATGATAAGAGGGTCTGCAACGATTATACCTGTTACACCTGCTTTTTCAATCCCTCTTAAATATTCTTCTAGCCCATCCATATTTTCATTATGAGCAAAGATATTTGTTGTAACATATATTTTTGCACCGTACTTCTTTGCAAATTCAACGCCTTCAGCCATGTCTTCTAACGTGAAGTTCCCTGCATTCGAACGAAGACCAAATTCTTGTCCTCCTAAAAATACAGCATCTGCGCCGTAATGAATAGCTATTTTTAATTTTTCTAGGTTTCCTGCGGGCATTAATAACTCAGGTTTTTTTACAATAACACGCTTTCCGTTAATGACGCGTGAAATTTCTTGAAAACTCATGTACGTTACCTCCTATTTTAATAAACCGTTTCTTTAAAGAAGAACCCTGTATCTAACGGACGATTTACTGGTTGTAATTCTTCAATCTCTTTATATAAGTCGTCTTTCACATCGTAATATGCGTCACGATTTTCTACACATAAATCAATCGCCTTACGATATTTCTTTGTCACTTCAATGATATACTCAGAGCTTTTTAATACACCCTCAATTTTTAAACTATCAATTTCTGCATCAATTAACTCTTCTAGCTCGTCGATGAAGCAAATGTCATTTGGACTCATAATGTGCGTACCGTTTTCATCTTCATAAATTGGATACTTATTGTTACGCTCTGCATCATGCAAGAACATGTTCTCTTCGTATTTCTTCTTCTCGATTTCCATTTCACGACCTTGATATTCGAAGTAGTTTCCTACTAAAGAACGCTTCGACTGAAACATACATGTCATACCGTGAATTTGTACTTCTATTTCTACTTCTGCATGTTCTTTTAGCTCAACAATTGCATCTAAGCTTAATTCACGAGCTAACACAGCACGTTTTGCACCTTTACGTCCCCAGTAATTACATGTAAACCAGTTCGTTGCTGTTGTTTCTGTATTCCAGTGCATTTTCATATTTGGGGCAACTTCACGCACCGTCATTAATACAGCTGGATCTCCAAATACAACTGCATCTACGTTTACTTCTTGTAAAAATGAAACGTAATCTTGTAAAGCTTCTACTTTCTCATTGTGGAACATCGCATTCATTGCGACATATACTTTCATATTATTTTCATGTGCAATTGCTACCGCTTCTTTTACATCCTCGCGAGAAAATTCACCAGCTAAACGTAAGCCAAACTTTTGTTCACCAATCATCACTGCATCCGCGCCTGCCTTCGCAAGTGGTTCGATATCCGCCACTGTTTTTGGCGTTACTAACAACTCAGGTTTTTTCATTGCCTGTCACCCTTTCTTTTTACTCACTGCTACCCCGTCACCAATTGGGAAAATGGTTGTATCATATCCTTCATGATTCATGAGCCACTCGTTATACGTTTTGATTCGTCTAATTAAACCGCGTGTACGTCTATTTTCAATGTGTTCCTTTGTCGTCACAAGACCGTGATATAGTACATTATCTGAAATAATGACACCGCCAGGATTTAATAACGGCTCATATATGTCAAAAAAGCGACGATATTGCCCTTTTGCTGCATCAATAAAAATAACATCAAATGTGCCATGTTCTTTTACTTGTTCCCCTGTTTCTAAAGCATCTCCAAAAATAACAGAAATGCGCTCTTTTACTAGGGAACGATTTATATATTCAAGTGCTTTTTCATATCGATCTGCGTTTCGCTCTACTGTCACAATGCTTGAATTTGGAATAGCTTGCATCATGCGAATGCTAGAATATCCAATTGCTGTACCAAGTTCTAATATGCTCTTTGGCCCAATTAAACGCAAAAATTGCAACATAAATTCCATACCAAGGCGATCCATAATTGGTACATGTTGCTCACGTGCATACTGTTCCATTTCAAGAATAAGCTCATCTTTTGGATCGATAAAAGACAGCAAATATTCACAAACTACATCTTGTTGCTCCATAGATAGTCCTCCTTATCGCATGGAGAAGTAAAAAAGAATATTGTCTCTATGTGGAAAGAAAAATACAAGCCCGCTCTCTCCTTAGCTTGTACGTCCCGTTTCTATATTAAAAACGATTCTTCTACCAGTTTTTAACCCGGTATATTTTATCATAAAAAAGAGGGATATGCGAATTTTTCTCGCTTCCCTCAAAAAATTTACGATTGCTTTTGTGTAATATATTTTTGTTTTAACGCGTTATGTTCTTCTAATGTCTTCGCGTAGTACACTTGACCGTCTGGTGCCGCCAAGAAATAATAATAATCTGTTTTTTCAGGTTCAAGTGCTGCCTGTAATGATTTTACACTAGAATTCGAAATTGGTCCAACTGGTAACCCTTTTATAACGTATGTATTATACGGAGAGTTTACTTTTAAATCATCATATAATACACGCTCTTTATGCTTACCTAATGCATATAACACCGTTGGATCTGTTTGCAAAGGCATTCCTTTCGCTAAACGATTATAGAACACACTTGCAATTTTTTGGCGATCTGTATAACCTGTTGCTTCTTCTTCAATAAGCGAAGATAAAGTTAATAATTGATGAACATCCCAATTTTTCGCTTTCATTTTCTGTTCATTTTCAACAATAAGCTTGTTTGTTTTCTCTAACATTGGAATAATAATTTCTTCTAACGTTACGCCCTTTTTATAAAAAGGATACGTTGCTGGATATAAATATCCTTCCAATGAATATTTAATATTTGCATCAAAAATTTTATCTGTTAATAAAACCGGATATTTCTTCTGTAATTTTTGTACAAATGCTTTATCGTTTAATTGGCGAACAACATCTTCTTTATTCCACTTCAATTCCTTTGCAATTGTATCTGCAATTTCAACAACTTGTGCACCTTCTTTAACTGTCACTTTATAAGCAACTGGACGATGCACATTACCTGATGACATTTGCCCCATTATTTCCTCTGTATTCATTGATGGGTTTAACAAATATACGCCAGCTTGTAAATTTTTGGATTTCATTTTTGCATAAAAACTAAATATAGTCCCGTTTTTCACAATTCCTTTATCCTCCAAAACCTCTCCGATCTTACTTGTAGAAGAACCTTTTGGAATTTCCACTTCAATTTCTTGTTTACTTGCTGGATTTAGTGGTTGTAAAGCTGATGTAACATACGCATACGTACCGCCGCATACAACAAGCAATGCAACGAAAATAACAGTAATCACTTGTCTTAGTTTTTTGGTTTTCTTTTGACCCACTACCGCACTTCCTCCTTACTCCCCATTATAGACTGCACGGGTATACCCTATACAAAATCTACGGAACATTAAAAAACATGTCTACCGTTAGACATGTTTTTTCTTTTTTCTGCAATCTGTACTATTATACTACAAAGAACGGCATGCTTTCGATAAAAAAAATCTTTCATTCATCCTACAAATATAGTTTACATCTACTGATAAAAAGATAATTAACAATCTTTAAGCACGTCATTTTACACTTTTAGCTGTTATGCAGGCTGCAACACGACCTGTACTTGCTTGCGCCCTTTGTTTTAGAAGGCAGGAAAAGGACCTGACCGCTTCTATGCACGGCTAGATGCTCTTGTCCTCCCCTAAAAAGAAAGAGGTTTTTATGTCGGTTTTTTAATTTGGATATATATAGTAAAGAAACTGATTTCATATTGAAATCAGTTTCTTTACATTTCCCATATTAAGCTTGTTCGCCTTCTTCTTCAGCAAGAGTGTTAAACATTTCTTGTACCATTTCCCACTCTTCTTCTGATTCGATTGGAAGTAATGTGCCACCAGACTCATCTTCGTTTTGCTCGAAAGCCATTGCATCATAAATCGGATCGCCATCTTCGTCAACTTCACCGATCGGTGAGAATACTACGTAAGATTTTTTACCGAATTTTTCAGCATCAAAAGTGAAAATAATTTCACATAGATGTTCGTTACCTTTTTCGTCAACAATTGTAATTTGATTTTCTTCCATTATGGTCACCTCTTATTTACTATCTAAATATCCTTGCAAAATTACGACAGCCGCCATCTTATCGATAACTTGCTTTCGTTTTTTCCGGCTTACATCTGCCGAAATGAGCAAGCGCTCCGCTGCCATTGTTGACAAGCGTTCATCCCACAGTACAACTTCTAATTGAAAAAGCTCATGCAAGTTTTCCGCAAATTGCTGGCAAGCTTCGCCTCGCGGACCGATTGTACCATTCATGTTCTTAGGCAATCCTACTACTATCTTGTCCACATTGTACTGTTTTACTAATTCAGAAATACGATTAAAACCAAACTCGCCTCTTTCTTCATTAATTTTAATCGTTTCCAAACCTTGCGCCGTCCAGCCCATCTCATCGCTTATTGCAACGCCGACTGTTTTTGTACCAACATCTAAACCTAATATACGCATAAACTACTCCTCACGATGATGTTTCAAGTAAGACTTAACAAGCTCCTCAATCAATTCATCACGTTCTAGCTTACGAATAACATTGCGAGCATCTTTATGACGTGGTATGTATGCAGGATCGCCGCTTAATAAATAACCGACGATTTGATTAATCGGATTATATCCTTTTTCTTGAAGTGCATCATACACAGTTAATAGTACGTCATTGACATGGACATTCTGTTTTTCTTCTTGGAAGTTAAACTTCATCGTTTTATCGAATCCGTCCATTTTAAGCACCTCACTTTACTAGGTATAGGGAGAAAGATATCCCTTCTCCCTACTATTGTACACTACTATCTCATTATTTTGAAACAGATTTAACGTACTCTTCTACAAATGCTAGCGCATCATCTACTTGTGCTGGGTTTTTACCACCAGCTTGTGCCATATCAGGACGACCACCACCACCGCCGCCACAGCGAGAAGCTACTTCTTTCACAAGTTTACCAGCATGGTATCCTTGTTCAATTAAATCTTTTGTTACACCAGCAAGAATGTTAACTTTATCATCATTTACTGCTGTAAGCACAATAACCCCAGATTGTAATTTATTCTTTAAATCATCCATCATCGTACGTAAGTTGTTCATATCTGCAACATTTACTTTCGTCGCAAGTACATTTACACCATCAATTGTACGCACTGCATCTGTTAAGTTACCAGCTTCAATGTTGCTTAGTTTTGCTGCAAGAGATTCATTTTCTTTTTGCAGTTGTTTTACTTCAGCAAATAAGCCATCTACTCTAGTTAAAATGTCTTTTGAGTTTGTTTTCATTTTATTTGCTGCTTCTTTTAATAAACCTACTTGTTCGTTCATTAGTTCATATGCCGATTTCCCGGTTACTGCCTCAATACGGCGCGTTCCTGCTCCGATACCAGATTCAGCAACAATTTTGAAAATCCCGATAGATGCTGTATTATCTACGTGACAACCGCCGCAAAGCTCTAAGCTATAATCGCCTACTTGTACAACGCGTACTACATCCCCGTATTTTTCCCCGAATAGTGCCATTGCACCCATCTCTTTTGCTTCTTCAATTGCTTTTTGAGAAATGTCTACTGTGATACTTTCCCAAATTTTCTCGTTTACAATACGCTCAATTTTTTCAAGTTCATCTGCTTGCACTTGACCAAAGTGAGAGAAATCAAAACGTAAACGGTCTGATGTTACAAGAGATCCCGCTTGGTTTACGTGTCCGCCAAGGATATCTTTTAATGCTTGGTGCAGAAGGTGAGTTGCTGTATGGTTTTTCACGATTGCTGCACGGTTTTTCGTATCGATTAACGTTTTTACTGCTGCATCTTTCGTTAATGTTCCTTCTTCTACAACTACTTTGTGTAAATTTTGACCATTAGGCGCTTTTTGTACGTCTTTTACAAGTACCTTTACGCCATCAGCAAGAAGATAACCACGGTCAGCAATTTGACCACCGCTCTCAGCATAGAATGGTGTTACATCTAACATTAATTGTCCTTCTTCACCAGCTTGTAAGCTATCTGTAAACTCACCATTTTTCACAAGTGCAACAACGTTACTTTCTGTAGCTACCGTACCATAACCAACAAATTCGCTCGCTACTTTAATTTCTCCAAGAACGCCGCCTTGCACTTGCATAGAATCAACGTCTTGACGAGCTGCACGTGCACGCTCACGTTGTTTTTCCATCTCTGCTTCAAAGCCTTCATGATCAACTGTCATGCCAGCTTCTTCTGCATATTCTTCTGTTAACTCAATTGGGAATCCGTATGTGTCATATAGACGGAATGCGTCTTCGCCAGAAATAACTGTTGATTTTGCGGAATTTGCTTTACCGATTACTTCAGCTAAAATTGCTTCACCATCATGAAGTGTTTCATGGAAACGCTCCTCTTCATTTTTCACAACACGTGCAATGAAATCTTTCTTTTCTAGAACTTCTGGATAGAAGTCTTTCATTACTTCCCCAACTACTGGTACTAATTCGTACATAAATGGACGGTTAATGTTTAGTTTCTTCGCATAACGCACAGCGCGGCGTAATAAACGACGTAATACATAACCGCGGCCTTCGTTAGAAGGAAGAGCTCCGTCCCCAACAGCAAACGTTACTGTACGAATATGGTCAGCAACTACTTTAAATGCTGTGTCTTGTTCTTGATTACCAGCACGATATTTTTCACCAGAAATTGCTTCTGCCGCGTTAATAATTGGCATAAATAAGTCAGTGTCAAAGTTCGTTGGCACGTTTTGTACAACAGACACCATACGCTCAAGACCCATCCCTGTATCAATATTTTTCTTTGGAAGCGGCGTATACGTACCATCAGGGTTATGGTTAAATTGTGAGAATACAAGGTTCCACACTTCTAAATAACGCTCGTTTTCTCCGCCTGGATATAATTCTGGGTCACTAAAATCATTGCCATAAGCTTCTCCGCGGTCGTAGAAAATTTCTGTATTTGGTCCACTTGGCCCTTCGCCGATATCCCAGAAGTTTTCTTCCAAACGAATAATGCGCTCTTTTGGCACGCCCATTTTTTCATGCCAAATCGTAAATGCTTCTTCGTCTTCTGGATGAATCGTAACAGATAGTAATTCTTTATCGAATCCAATCCACTTATCACTTGTTAAAAATTCCCAAGCCCATGTAATCGCTTCTTCTTTGAAGTAATCACCAATCGAGAAGTTCCCTAACATTTCAAAGAATGTATGGTGACGAGCTGTTTTTCCTACATTTTCAATATCGTTTGTACGAATTGATTTTTGCGCATTTGTAATGCGTGGGTTTTGCGGAATTACGCGGCCATCAAAATATTTTTTCAGCGTTGCAACACCGCTGTTAATCCATAAAAGAGATGGATCTTCGTGCGGAACTAATGATGCACTTGGTTCTACCGCATGTCCTTTTTCCTGGAAAAAATCTAAAAACATTTGACGAATTTGTGCGCCTGTTAAGTGTTTCATATGTATTTCCTCCTTCATTAATATCAATTAGAAAACAAAAAACTCCCGTCCCCTATAACAGGGACGAGAGTTGACTCGCGTTACCACCCTGATTATGAAATAAAAAGCAGAAGTGTCTCACTTTTAGACACGACAGCTAGATTGCATAGCGTAATCATATGCATATATTTCATCACCTCAAGTTGCCGTAACGTGGCAAGACGGCAGGGATTAGCTGCTCTCAGGAATAGCGTTCTGTTACCCTTCATTTGAAGCTTCTTACAGCCTAAGGAAGCCTCTCTCTGCAAAATGGACTGTAACATACTCGTTCCATCATCAATTTATCATATACTATATGCCAAAATTGTAGCGAATCCATTTCCGTTTGTCAATGTTTCCAATACAGCTTAGTGTGTACAATAATCGTACGAAGAACTGCTAACAGCGGCACGGACAATAAAAGTCCGACAATACCGCCAATTTCTCCGCCAACAAGCAGCGCAAGCATAATCACAACTGGGTGCATCCGCAACGACCTTCCTACAATATATGGAGATAGTATATTACTCTCAACAAATTGTAAAATCGCAAGCGCAATACCAGCTTTAATAACTAAATTCATCGATACTGTTGCAGCAATCATTAATGTTGGGATTGCCCCTAAAATAGGGCCGAAATACGGGATAATATCAGTAACCCCAACAATAATTCCTAACAGCAATGGATATTTCATCCCGATAAACCAAAAGGCTAACGCAGAAACACCGCCTAAAATTAAACAAACAAATAATTGACCGCGAATGTAATTTCCAAGAGACTTATCAATTTCTTTTGCTAACTGTTGCCCATCCTTCCGCCATTTAGATGGTATAACCTTCCAAAAAATATGATAAAACTCTCCGTAGTCTTTTAATATATAAAATACGATAAATGGAATTAAGAAAATGATAAGAAGGGAATCAAGTATTCCTCTTGCTGTACTCATTACTTTATTTAAAAGCGTTTGTATCTTCCCTTCAACTCCTACAAATATTTGCTTCACTTTCTCATTCACAAACTCAGGAAAATTTTCAGTTTGCTCTCTTACTCCATCCGTCCACGTTTCATACATATTTACAAATTGCGGGAATTGTTCATTCATTTCTTGGAGCTGCGCAACAACGGCTGGTGTTCCTTTATACACACCGTATCCAATACCGCCAAAGAAAAGAATGTAAATGAGTAAAATGGCAAGTGTGCGCGGCACACCTTTTTCATGTAATTTTTCAATAAGCGGATGCAACAAATAAGCAATAAAGCAAGCCAGTAAAAATGGTGTAATGGCGACCTTAAGCACAAATAAAATCGGTGCCCACAGTGGCTTAATTTTCAAAAAGACAAGTAAACATAAAAAAATCAGCAATAATAAACCTAACCGATAAATCCAAATAATTTTAAGATTCTTCAACAGAAAAACCTCCTCTATTTCTTAGTTTGAAAAGAAATAAAGAAGGTTATGTGTAAAAAATAAAAAACATTGCCGCGCCATGATATTTTTGTAGGTATTCTTACTGTTTTGTAGAAAAATACTTAACATAACAAATACATTTTCATAAAGTATTACACATAAATAAACAGTAATATCCCAATTTTTTCTACAAAGTTAGGGGGAATACAATGGTTTGGTTAATGTTAGGTCTTTCCACACTTTGTATGCTATTGGAATGGGTATGCATCGGGTTTGGCATTTGGAAGGGATTTTTCATTCCCGCTTCCAATCAAGAACGCGCCAGGCATCTCTGGTACTATGGTATTTTAGGACTTGGTTGCTACGGACTTTCTCATCTCTTCTCCCAAATTGGACTATTTTATCTTTATACAAGTACATATTGAACTACCCCCACCTACAGTTTCACACTTGAGGCGGAGGATGAATCGCTAGATATATAAATGCAAATTAAGAAACTAACATAAAAACCCTTTTCTTTTTCGGTGGGCGAGAGTAACTGGCCGTGTATAAGGCGGTCAGGGCCTTTTCCTGCCACGTGCAAAGTTTAAAACAAAGATAAACAGCAAGTAGCGGCCATGTTTTGTTCTGCATAGCAGCGACTTAGATGTTAAAAAGTCAACTTGTATTTATATATATAATAAAAGCTCCCCAAAATTAGGGAGCCTTTTTCACATACATAATGTAATTTATAAGTAAGACTTCAGCATTTTTCGTGCTCTTTTCATATTTCTTCTTGAAAATACATCTTGCTTACGTGCATATTGATATGCCGCTGCTCCTACACCTAATACGATTAATGATGAGCGCAATTTCAAAGTTAACACTCTCCTTATTAGCCGATTGTCCGTTCATTCTCATCAAATAAATCATCTAAAGAACTTAATGAACCGTCTTCTTCGACTTGATGTGTATGAATTTTCCCCTTTGAAATCGATAATTCAATAAAGCAGTTCCAGCAATAATATTGATTCACACCGATTTTCCCGATATCTTTTCCTTTACAGTTTGGACAACTGAACATATGGCGTTCATCTCCTTACAATCTCCCGTATTCTATTACGCCATTATGTCCAAACTGTATATGTTTATACATGAGAAGAACTGCATTACACTATATAATTTCACCTCGCTACATAAAATCATACGGTGAAATGTTTTCCACATCGGGGCCTTCCTCACTTATCACCTCAGTCTCTTCGGTCTTTCCTTGCAGGCGATTGCATAATGTAGTTTGACGGAGTGCATCATCAAGGCGATTTACACCAGATTGAAACGCTGATTCTTCACCGCAAATAATTAAAAACTTTTTACTGCGTGTAATCCCTGTGTAAATTAAATTGCGGCGCAGCATACGATAATAACTTTTCACAACAGGCATAATTACAATTGGAAATTCGCTTCCTTGCGATTTATGGATTGAACAACAATATGCATGTGTAATTTGATTTAAATCTGCCTTTGTATAGGTCACTTCGATACCGTCAAAAGAAACAACAACCATATCTTGTTGTTCCACATTTTCTTTCGCATAAAACACCGACACAATCTCACCAATATCACCGTTAAACACTTGACTTTCCGGTTGATTGACAAGTTGAAGCACCTTATCTCCAGTCCTGTATACAACTTCGCCATATGCGATTTCTTTTCTTTTTTCTTTTTTCGGATTAAACACTTCTTGCAGCGCTTCATTTAATGTATTAATACCTGCTGGCCCTTTGTACATCGGAGCTAGCACTTGTACGTCACGCGCACTAAACCCTTTTGTTTTTGCGTTTTCACATACTTTTTTCACAACATCAACAATTTGCGTACCTGTGCAAGCAATAAACGAACGATCTTTCTTATTTTGTGTTACATCAGAAGGTAATGCACCTTTTTTAATCGCATGAGCAAGCTGAATGACAGATGAACCTTCTGCTTGTCTATAAATTTCCGTAAGCTTTACCGTCGGCATAACGCCCGATTCTAATAAATCTTTCAACACTTGTCCAGGACCAACAGATGGCAATTGATCTTCATCTCCAACGATGATGACCTGAATCGTAGTTGGCAACGACTTGAACAATTGATTCGCAAGCCAAATATCAACCATAGAAAATTCGTCAATAATAAGTAATTTCCCTTTAACAGGATCGTGCTCATTACGTTGAAACGATCCTTCTGGTGTCCATCCAAGCAGACGATGGATCGTACAAGCAGGCAATCCTGTTGACTCACTCATACGCTTTGCAGCTCTTCCTGTCGGAGCTGTTAAAAGAATAGGGAACGGATTGTCATCACTATAATCCTTCGGGTCTAATGATAAACCGTGAAGAGAAGCATACATTTCAACAATCCCTTTAATAACCGTCGTCTTTCCTGTACCAGGTCCACCTGTTAAAATCATCATTGGCTTGTGAAGAGCCGTTTGAATACCTTCTTGCTGAAGCGGTGCGTATTGCACGCCGAACTGCTCTTCAATTTTTCCAAGTGTTAACAACAATTCCGATTCAGGAAAGGAAGGAAGTTCTTCTTGACCAAGTAAACGATTGATAGAGGTGACAACACCTTTTTCCGAATAATACAAGGAGGCTAAATATACACGCTCATCTTCTATAATAATTTTGCCTTCTCCTTGCATCATTTCCGCACATTGCAAAACATCTTCTTCTGTAACAGACGCAAATTGGTTATTCAACAACTCCATCGTTTGTTGCACTAACTGCTCTCTTTTCATATACACATGACCTTCTTGCAGCGAAACGTGCTCTAATGTATAAAAGCAACCTGCTCGTACTCGATCAGCATGATTACCAGAGATGCCAAGTGCTCGGCCAATATCATCCGCTCGGCCAAATCCAATACCCTCTACCTCTTCAATCAGTTGATACGGATTTTTGCGGATAACTTCAAGTGTCATTTCTTTATATTGTTGATAAATTTTAATAGAGAGCTTCGTTCCAAACCCATAACCATTTAGAAAGCTCATCACTTTTTCAAGGCCTTGATGTTCAATAATCGTCTCGTATATTTCCTGTGCTTTTTGCTTATTTACAATTCCATCTAAAGCTGCGGGATCATCCATGATTTTCGAAATCGCATGTTCACCAAGATGATCAACAATCTTTTCCGCTGTTCGTTTCCCAATTCCTTTGAATAAATCGCTCGCTAAATATTGCACCATTCCGGTTTTTGTTTGCGGCAATTCTTTTTTAAACGTTTCAATATGATATTGTTTCCCGTACTTTGGATGATCCTTAAAATGGCCCGTTAGTGTAAACACTTCATCTTCATGCATACGGGGAAAGTGACCTGTTATCATGACCTTTTTTTCGTCATGTGTTTCATTCGTTTCAATAATTTTCATACTGACAACGGAATAGAGGTTTTCTTCGTTGTGGAAAATGGTATGAAGAACTTGTGCTTTTATAAACTTTTGCTCTTCCTCAAACAAATCCATTGCATGTTGATTTCCCATTTTACCCCTCCTTCCATTTTATGCGTCTTGTTCTAATAAACGAATACCATTACCAGCTAAAAAATGATCTGACTGAATCGCTACAGCCTTCTTAAACATCGCAAGCGCCTTCTCACGATTTTCTTCAAACGCATATGCAACTCCTAAATTGTAATATGCATCTGCATGTTCTTCATCAAGTGCTACAACTTTTTCAAAATAAGGTTTCGCCTCTTTTACATGTTCTAGACGAGCAAAACATAATCCGCATTGGAAAATGGCTTCAACGTCATTTTCATCTAATTCAGTGGCACGTTGTAAAAACGGCAGTGCTAAACGGTCATTTCCAAGCTGCACATATGTAATGCCAAGCATAAACGACACATCTCCTGTCTGCAGTCCCACTTGCATTGCCTTCTCAAACGCTTCTTTCGCCTCTGCAAAAAGTTCTTGCTGATAATATATATTTCCTAATCCATAGTATGCCGTTGCAGATTGCTCATCTAATGCAATCGCACGTTTATAAAAGGCAATTGCACGTTCACTATCCCCTAAAACATCTAGTAAATTTGCAAAGTTAATATAACCAAGTGCACCTTTTGGATTTTCCTCAATCGCCTCAGTAAAATTCTTTGCGGCTTCTTCCCAGTTTCCTTCTTGCATATATTGAATGCCTGTTTCCAGCTTATTTGACATGTCTTCTTCACCTCTACAACAAATTATAACAAAGAATCTATTTTTCGAGCGAACGAAAATGCGTTTTTATCTAAAAAGAAACCTCTGACCAATACAAGGCAGAGGTTCTTCTTTCTTATCCTAAATAATCAAGTTTCTTACCATTACGGTATACGTCATCAATTGTCGCACCGCCTAAGCACTCATCTCCATCATAGAAAACAACCGCTTGTCCTGGCGTTATTGCACGAATTGGTTCGTCACAAAGAATACGAATTGTATTCTCGTCAACGATTTGAACCTTTACACCGTTATCCGCTTGACGATAGCGGAATTTCGCTGTACATGCAAATTCTTTTTCTTTCGGCTTATCGCTAACCCAACTTACATTTGTCGCAAATACTTCATCGCCATATAACAGTTCATTATGGAATCCTTGTTCTACATATAAAATGTTTTCTTTCAAGTTCTTTCCAACAGCGAACCATGGATCTCCATTACCGCCAATGCCAAGGCCATGACGTTGTCCAATTGTATAATACATTAACCCGTCATGTTTCCCTTTCGCTTCACCAGATAATGTTTGCATCTTACCTGGCTGTGCCGGCAAGTAGTTGCTCAAAAAGTCTTTAAAGTTACGTTCGCCAATAAAACAAATACCTGTGCTATCTTTTTTCGCCGCTGTTGCTAAACCAGCTTCTTTCGCCATTTCACGAATTTGCGGCTTCTTTAACTCACCAAGTGGGAACAGTGTTTTTGATAATTGGTCTTGTCCAAGTTGATTCAAGAAATATGTTTGGTCTTTATTATCATCAACGCCGCGCAGCATTTTATATTCCCCGTCTATATACGCTACACGTGCATAGTGTCCTGTCGCCACATAATCCGCGCCAAGCGCCATCGCATGTTCTAAAAACGCTTTAAATTTAATTTCTTTATTACACATTACATCTGGGTTTGGTGTACGACCAGCGCGGTACTCGTCTAAGAAATAGGTAAATACTTTATCCCAATATTGTTTTTCAAAATTGACTGCATAATACGGGATTCCAATTTGGTTACATACTTCAATGACATCGTTATAGTCTTCTGTTGCTGTACATACACCGTTTTCGTCCGTATCATCCCAGTTTTTCATAAAAATTCCGATTACATCATAGCCTTGTTTCTTTAATAACATTGCTGCTACAGATGAATCAACGCCACCGGACATTCCGATGACAACACGTGTTTCGTGAGGTAGTTTGTTCATCCTCTCACCTCCTATATTAATTTTGTGTTAATCGCTTCACGATCTTCACTGTTTCGTACGCTGCTTTTTCTACTTGTTCTTTCGTATTGCCAAGCCCAAAGCTAAAACGTACGGATGAACGTATTTTATCGGATTCTTTTCCGAACATCGCTACAAGCACATGTGATGGATCAATCGAACCGGCTGTACAAGCAGATCCACTTGAAACCGCAACTCCCGCTAAATCTAAATTCATTAAAAATGACTCAATATGCATTCCTATAAAACTTACATTTAACACATGTGGTAAGCTATGCTCGAAGTTTCCGTTTACCTCGAAAGTAATGCCTTCGTCTTTAAAGACAGATATCATTATATCTTTAAATCCATTGTACCGGGCAATTTTTTGCTCACGATTTTGTTCTGCTAACAAAATAGCTTGCCAAATCCCAACAATCCCCGGCACATTCTCTGTACCAGCACGGCGTTTTCGTTCTTGCTCTCCGCCTGTTAACAGCGGTCCAAACTTTACATGCTGCCCTGCATATAAAAAGCCCACACCCTTTGGACCATTAATTTTATGCCCAGAAATTGACAAGAGATCAATACCAAGCTCTTTCACATCAATTGTTGTTAAGCCGTATGCTTGTACTGCGTCTGTATGAAAATAAGCGCTATGTTCTTTTAATAGAGCACCGATTTCTGCTATCGGCTGCACTGTACCAACTTCATTATTCCCAAACATAATAGAGACAAGAATCGTTTGCTCTGTTAAAGCTGCTTTCAAATCTGAAATGCGAATACGCCCTGTTTCATCAACAGGTAAATACGTCACTTCAAACCCTTCTCGTTCTAACACATTACACGTATGCAAAATCGCATGATGCTCAATTGTTGTCGTAATAATATGATTTCCTTTCTTACGATTCGCACGAGCTACGCCAAGAAGGGCTAAATTATCAGCCTCTGTACCGCCGCTTGTAAAAATAATTTCATTTGGATTTGCATGAATGCTGCGTGCGCACGCACGTCTCGCTTCATCCACCACATGACGGCCTTGGCGCCCAAAGAAATGGATGCTTGACGGATTACCAAATACTTCTGTCATATATGGAATCATCTTTTCGACTACTTCTGGGTGAGCCGGAGATGTCGCAGCATGATCTAAGTAAATGCGTTCCATAATATCTCCTTCTTTCCAAATCGTTACACACGGAATTAAATATAAAACATATAACCGCCGTTGTTTTCTTCTTCATAGCGTACTAAATCTTCTAACGTTGTACTATCAAGAACCTCTTGCACTGCATCACGAACACGGATCCAAAGCTGACGCTGTGCTGGTTCTTCTTCATCCAACATTTCTACTACGCTAATCGGCCCTTCTAATACGCGGATTACATCACCTGCTGTAATGTTAATCGGTTGATCTGATAATACATAACCACCATATGCACCGCGTGTACTTTTCACAAGACGAGCATTACGAAGCGGGGAAATTAATTGCTCTAAATAATGCTCTGATAAATCGTGCGCCTGCGCAATCGATTTTAATGAAATTGGGCCTTCCCCAAACTTCTTCGCAAGATCAATCATAATTGTTAAACCGTAACGGCCTTTTGTTGAGATTTTCATATATGTAGCACCTCTTTTCAAGTCTTTTGCTTCTACTTCTTCGTTATTCGTTTATTTTATAGGAAAGACACTCTTTGAAATCAAAATCCTTTGAAATTATAGCATAATATAGTATGATAAGGAATTTCAACTTTTCTAACAGAAATGATAATATATATAAATACACATCGAAAACGGACATAAAACATCCCTCTTTTTAAGTGGGCGAGAACATCTGGCCATGCATAGTAGCGGTTATGGGCTTTTTCTGCCACGTGCAAGGGTTAAAACAAAGAGAGGAAACAAGTGCATATCACTTTTTATTTTATATAACAGCAACTTATATGTTGAAAAACCAAAAGAGCAAACAATTGCAGGTTCCTTTTTTCATAGTAGCAATCTATATGTAAAAAATAAATTGGATTTATATATTGAATAACTCAGAGTTTATAACATGAACAAGAACGGCCACCGAAGGAGAGAGAACATATGAAACAACCACTCGCACATCGAATGCGTCCGACCAATATTACAGAAGTTATCGGACAAGAACATTTAGTGGGCGAAGGCAAAATTTTATGGCGGATGATACAAGCAAAGCATCTACAATCAATGATTTTGTACGGTCCTCCCGGAACAGGAAAAACATCAATTGCAAGCGCCATTGCCGGCAGCATCGGTATGCCTTTTCGTCTATTAAATGCTGTTACTCATAATAAAAAAGATATGGAAGTTGTTGTCCAAGAGGCAAAAATGCATCGCCATCTTATCTTAATTTTAGATGAAGTGCATCGATTAGATAAAGGAAAACAAGATTTCCTTCTCCCTCACTTAGAGAGCGGGCTCATTACATTAATTGGGGCAACGACAAGCAATCCATTTCACGCAATTAATTCTGCTATTCGAAGCCGTTGTCAAATTTTCGAACTACACGCTTTAACAGAAGAAAACCTTTTACAAGGATTAAAACGCGCTTTAACAGATCAGGAAAAAGGACTAGGAGAATACAACGTAATCGTAACCGATGAAGCTCTGGGTCACTTTGCAAACGCAAATGGCGGTGATATGCGCTCGGCTTATAATGCACTTGAGCTCGCAGTCTTATCTAGCTTTACAACAAATGAAGAAGCAGTAGAAATTTCACTTGAAATCGCTGAAGAATGTTTACAGAAGAAAAGTTTTGTACACGACAAAGGCGGCGACGCTCATTACGATGTCTTATCAGCTTTCCAAAAATCAGTGCGCGGAAGTGATGTAAATGCCGCCCTTCATTATTTAGCCCGCCTTATTGAAGCTGGTGACATACAAAGCATTGGCAGACGCTTACTAATTATGGCATACGAAGATGTTGGACTTGCGAACCCTCAGGCTGGGCCCCGTACACTTGCGGCCATCGAATCCGCAGAACGCGTCGGCTTTCCAGAAGCTCGCATTCCACTGGCAAATGCGGTCATCGAGCTATGCTTATCACCAAAATCAAATTCAGCATATAAAGCGCTCGATGCAGCGCTTCAGGACTTACGAAACGGACAAACAGGTGATGTTCCAGCTCATTTAAAAGATAGCCACTATAAAGGCGCAGAGTCACTCGGCAGAGGGATTGGCTACCTCTATCCGCACGATTATCCTAATGGATGGGTTCAGCAACAATACTTACCGGACAAAATTAAAAACAAGCAATACTATAAACCAAAAACGACTGGTAAATTTGAGCAAGCACTCGCTACTGTTTATGAAAGATTACAACATTCGTATAAAAGTGAATCAAAAGGGTAACATAAGCGAAAACGACATGAAATATGGGGGTTTCACAATGAAAATGCGTCAAGATGCATGGACTGGAGAAGATGATTTACTTCTAGCAGAAACCGTTTTACGTCACATTCGCGAAGGCAGTACGCAATTAAAAGCATTTGATGAAGTGGGCGATCAATTAAACAGAACTTCTGCCGCTTGTGGCTTTCGTTGGAATGCAGAAGTTCGGCAAGGCTATGAAGAAGCTGTGCAAATCGCGAGAAAGCAACGCAAAGAATTAAAGAGAGAACAAGCAGTGAAACCGAAACCACAAGTATCACGATTAGAGCCGAAGAAAAAGGTCGTTATTGATGCTGAGTTTTCAGAGGAACTCAGCGCAAATCAATCATCACTTACGATGCAAGAGGTAATCTCATTTCTTCAAAACATTGAACAAAACAATCCGCGATTAGAGAAGTTACAAACTGAAAATGAAACGTTACGTCGGCAGCTCGAACAACAGCAAAAAACAAATCAAGAATTAGAGAAAAAGCTTGAAACATTGAAGAAGCAACAACAATCTGTACAAGAAGACTATGAAACACTTGTTAGAATTATGGACCGAGCTCGCAAACTTGTTATATTAGACGAGCCAAAAGAGCAGATGGCACCGATTTTCAAAATGGATCAGAACGGAAATTTAGATATTGTGTACACAGCAGAAAATTGAAATTACAAAAAAGAGCACATAAAAAACGCATGGATAAAATTCATGCGTTTCATATTTTCTGTTTATTTGTCATTCTTCCACTATATCCTTAAGCTCTATAGTTTTTTGTATTTATTTCCATCCATATCTTGTATCACGATATTCTTATGTAATTTACTTACCCCAATTAAAATAACAGGATTTTCTTCACTCGATTTTCCCTTTTCTATATTCACAGTTACATATGTTGTATTGCCTTTTTCCTGAAATTTTGTTACTTCAATTTCACTACCTTTATGCTGAGACCCAACTGCTAATGCGATCATTTTTCGTCCTTCTGAAATCGTATATGTAGAATAGCCTACGCGTGAAGGATTCTCCTGTGCGCGTTTTGGAAAATAATCAACCATTTCTGGCGCCTCATTATACCTTGATTTCTCTAACACCCAATAATCTTCATATGAATTACATGCGGAAAGTAAAACGAAACAAAGCAGCATAATCAAGCATAACAGAGATTTCTTATTTCTCATTTCCCCCCTCCTTTACATATAAATCTTAACATTTTTCTAAATATTTAACATAAAAAAACACACATGCTTCAATAAAGAGACATGTGTGTCTCATTTTATTCTTGTCCCACACGTTTTACTTCGATATCCTTCAAACGTTCACGCACAACATGACTTGCCATAATTAAGCCTGCCACAGACGGAACGAAGGCGTTAGAGGACGGTGGTAATTTCGCTTTGCGAATTTTTGCATTTTCATCTGGAACGATTTCTTTACGAATATCTTCACGAATCACAATTGGATTTTCATCAGAGAATACAACTTTCACACCTTTTTTAATACCTTCTTTACGAAGTTTCGTACGAATCACTTTCGCAATTGGATCTGTGTTCGTTTTAGAAATATCGGCAATACGGAAACGAGTTGGATCCATTTTATTTGCTGCACCCATACTTGAAATGATTTTAATTTTACGTCGCAAGCACTGTTTAATTAAATGAATTTTGAACGTAATTGTATCAGATGCATCCACTACGAAATCCAAACCATGTTTAAAGAACTCTTCGTATGTTTCATCTGTATAAAACATTTCTAATGCGATAACTTCGCAGTCCGGATTAATATCAGCAATACGTTCTTTCATTAGTTCTACTTTCGAACGACCCACAGTAGAAAGTAACGCATGGATTTGACGGTTAACATTTGTAATATCGACAACGTCTTTATCAACTAATACAAGACGACCGACGCCAGAACGTGCTAACGCTTCTGCTGCAAACGAACCAACGCCGCCAATTCCTAAAATACCAACTGTACTATTTTTTAATATTTCAATACCTTCTTTTCCGAAGGCTAATTCATTACGTGAAAATTGATGTAACATGCGTCCTACACTGCTACTAAAAACATATACAAATGTATACTCTTAGAGTTTTCCTGCTTCTACGAGCCCCATTTCGCCACTATCTTGCTACTTTGGTTTATATGGCTCTCCACAGGCGTTAATTCCGATGTAGCCCACCGTACATATATACCCACTAGTTTAAGTTAGTATGGTATATTCTTTTGCTTGTAAAAGGTTGATGGATGCGTTTAAATCTCTATCTATTTCATTTTCACACTCGCATGTATATACTCTGTCAGACAGTTTTAAATCCACTTTCTTATGGCCACAACATGAGCATAACTTAGAAGAAGGATAGAATCTGCCTACTTGGCGTAATTCAATGCCATATTCTTTACACTTTGCTAATAACCATGTTTGAAACGTATAAAAACATTGCTGTGCGACCGCTTTAGATAGATGCTTATTCTTCATCATCCCTTTTATATTCAAGTCCTCTATTGTGATATACGTTGGTTTGGTTTTCACTAACTTATTCACAACAGACTTTACATACTCTAGTCTAGTATTTACTAAACGAACATGTAGTTTTTGTACGCTAAGAATATTTTTGTCTATATTTGCTCTTTTATTAGTAGCAGATTTTTCACCTCTCTTTTTTAGATTTTCATACTTTCGTGATAAAGAGCGCTGCTCACGTTTTAGTTTTCTTTCTAGCTTTCTTACTCTTCCTGTTTTGTTGATGTTTTCGTGAACTTCATTTGTTCCATTTTTTACGATTATAGTTTAATCCACTTCCATAGTCCTCAATTATTTCATCAACTATTATTCCTTTTGCATTAGCATATTGTCTAAGAAAGTCAACTTGATTTTTTAAATCATCTTTTTGATTAGAAGTTGAAAATCTTGTGTAGATGATCTTCTATTGTTATGTTTCTTGCGAATCCCTTTATACGAAAGATATTGTTCATAAGTATAATACCTTCTATTTACAAAATGGTCTACCATGTATTCTAGCGCTTTTCTGACTATTTGTATAGAAAAAGTATAATTACTCAGCCATACATTTCATTTTTCAACATATAGATTGCTGCCATGACAATACAAATGGCAATGCGCCTTGCTACCTCTCTTTGTTTTAAAACGTTGCCCGTGGCAGAAATAGGCCCTGACCGCTACCATACACGGCCAGTCCCTCTTGACCATTTAAAAAAGATGCTTTTCTTCTTTTTTTCATAAAGTAACTGGGCCGTTACGAAAAAGTTATATACTCAAACAAAAAATCCTAGATGGAATTAGTATGTCCATCTAGGATCTCGTTCTTACTTCTCTTCTTTTACTTTTAGTTGCAAGTAAAGCTCTTCAAGCTGCGCGTCTGCAACTGGGCTTGGCGCTTCTGTTAATAAGCAGCTTGCGCTTGCTGTTTTCGGGAAGGCAATTGTATCACGAAGGTTCGTACGACCCGCAAGTAACATCACAAGACGGTCTAAACCTAATGCAATTCCTCCGTGCGGCGGTGTACCGTATTCGAATGCTTCTAATAAGAATCCGAACTGCTCTTGTGCTTCTTCTTGTGAGAAACCAAGTGCTTTAAACATTTTTTCTTGTACGTCACGCTCGTAAATACGAAGTGAGCCGCCGCCAAGCTCATAACCATTCAATACAAGGTCATACGCTTGTGCACGCGCTTTTTCCGGCGCTGTTTCTAATAGTTCTACATCTTCACGGAATGGCATTGTGAATGGGTGATGCGCTGCAAAGTAACGATCAGCATCCTCATCATACTCAAGAAGCGGCCAATCTGTTACCCATAGGAAGTTAAACTTGCTTTCATCAATTAACTCAAGTTCTTTACCTAGACGTGAACGAAGGGCTCCTAAGCTGTCTGCAACAACGCTCTTCTTATCAGCAACGAATAATAATAAGTCACCAGCAGTCCCATCTAACGTGCTCATAAGTGCATTTGCATCTTCTTCGTTAAAGAATTTTGCGATTGGTCCTTTTAAACCGTCTTCTTCAACTTTTAACCAAGCTAATCCTTTCGCTCCGTATACTTTAACGAATTCTGTTAATGCATCGATATCTTTACGAGAATATTTGCTCCCTGCACCTTTTGCATTAATTGCTTTTACTTGTCCACCGCTCTCTACAGCGCTTGTGAACACTTTAAATCCGCAGCCCGCTGCAAATTCTGATAGATCAATCAGCTCCATCGCAAAGCGTGTATCTGGTTTATCAGAACCGTAGCGAGCCATTGCATCTGCATATGTCATGCGTGGGAATGGTGCGTTAATCTCTACACCTTTTGCATCTTTCATCACTTTTGTCATCATACGTTCCATCATTTCTAAAATTTCTTCTTGTGTTAAGAATGATGTCTCAATGTCGACTTGTGTAAATTCTGGCTGACGATCTGCACGTAAATCTTCATCACGGAAACAACGTGCTACTTGGTAATAACGCTCAAATCCGCCGACCATTAATAGCTGTTTAAATAACTGCGGAGATTGCGGCAACGCATAAAATTCTCCTTCATGTACACGACTTGGTACTAAGTAATCACGAGCTCCTTCTGGTGTACTTTTCGTTAAAATCGGTGTTTCAACTTCTAAGAACTCTTCACTATCTAAGAAGTTACGAATTGTTTTCGTTACGTCGTGACGCATTTTAAATGTGTTGTACATTGCAGGACGACGTAAGTCTAAGTAACGATATTTTAAGCGTACATCTTCTGATGCATCTGTATCATCCGTAATCATAATTGGTGGTGTTTTTGCTGCATTGAGTACGTTTACTTTCATAGCTTGTACTTCAATACGGCCTGTTGCCATATTTTCATTAATTGCACCAGCCGCGCGATTGGCAACTGTACCTTCTACATGTAGTACGTATTCACCACGAATTGTTTCTGCTACTTCTAACGCTTCCTTTGAAGTTTCTGGACTAAACACGACTTGTACAATACCTGTACGGTCACGTAAGTCAATGAAAATTAATCCGCCTAAATCACGGCGCTTTTGTACCCAACCTTTTAATTGAACCGTTTGTCCAACTGCTTCTACTGTTACTTTTCCACATGCATGCGTTCTTTCAGCCATTTCCTTTTCCCCCTATAGTGACTTTTCTGCTACGTAAGAAGCAAATACATCTAACGCAACTTCTTCTTGTTCGCCCGTTGCCATATCTTTTAAGTTGATAATGCCTTTTTCTAATTCATCATCACCTAATACAGCTACATATTTTGCACTTAGACGATCCGCTGATTTAAACTGTGCCTTCATTTTACGATCTAAGTAATCTTTCTCAACTGCTAATCCTGCCTTACGAAGGTCAAAGACAATTTTTGCAGCATGATCTTTCGCCTTTTCACCAAGCGCTACCACATAACAATCAATGTGATGAGCAATTGGCAATTCAATATTCTCAGCCTTCAGCGCCATAATTAAGCGTTCGATACTCATCGCAAAACCAATACCAGGCATTTCTGGTCCACCGATTTCTTGTACAAGTCCGTTGTATCGGCCACCGCCGCTTAATGTTGTAATTGCACCAAAACCTTCTGCTTCGCTCATAATTTCAAATACAGTGTGCTGATAATAATCTAAACCACGCACAAGGTTTGGATCTTTCTCAAATGGAATACCCATCATTGTTAATAATTCTTGTACTTTTTCATAGTACACACTTGATTCTTCGTTTAAGTATTCTGTAATCGATGGTGCCGCGGGCATCAATTCATGATTGCGATCTTTTTTACAATCCAAAATACGAAGTGGGTTTTTCTCTAAACGAGATTGGCAATCTGAACAAAACTCACCAATGCGAGGCTCAAAGTGTGCAATTAACGCATCGCGGTGCGCTTTACGGCTCGCTGCATCACCTAAGCTATTTAACACAACTTTAATATTTTTTAAACCCATGCCGCGGTAAAACTCAACAGCAAGCGCAATCACTTCTGCGTCAATTGCTGGGTCATTACTGCCAATCGCCTCAATACCAAACTGAACAAATTGACGATAACGTCCAGCTTGTGGTCTTTCATAACGGAACATCTGCCCGATATAATATAATTTTGTCGGCTGCGTCGCATCACCGAACATTTTATTTTCTACATAAGAACGTACAACTGGAGCTGTTCCTTCTGGACGAAGTGTTAAGCTGCGCTCTCCGCGATCTTCGAATGTGTACATTTCTTTTTGTACGATATCTGTCGTATCCCCAACACCGCGTAAAAATAATTCAGTATGCTCAAAAATTGGTGTACGAATTTCTTTATAGTTGTAACGACGACAAATTTCACGTGCTTGCCCTTCAATATACTGCCATAATTCCACAGTACCAGGAAGGATATCTTGCGTTCCGCGTGGGATTTGAATAGACATATTCAGTTCCTCCTCATTTTCTCAATAGTAATAAAAATAAAAAAACTCCCGCCTCTACTGATTGTACAGTAGGGACGAGAGTATAATACCCGTGGTGCCACCCTAATTGAAGCACGTATGCTTCCACTTTTTTAATAACGCTTAAATTGCGTTCGACCTCTACTAAGCACTATGCTGTTCAAGACGAAACCTACAGAGTGTCATTCGATCAGTCATCATGCAGAAATGTTTTCAGCCTTAGACATTTCCTCTCTTTTCATGTGGCTCTCATCTACTCTTCTCTATCGTCGGTTTATACCATATGTAACTGTAAAAAATGAATTTGTTTACTACTATACGGTTATTCACAATTATTGTCAAGATTCTCAAGAACGTCCGAGGTGCTTCTTTAAAGTTTTCACATCTTTTAAAGAAATCCCAAATTCAGAAGCAAGTTCTAGCGATGTATTTTGCTGTTCTTTTGAAATAAACTCATGAAAATTCACATTAAACAATTGGTTCGCTCCGTTAGTAGCAGAGTTTCCCTTCTCATTCATACGCATACGTATATCCCTCACATTCGGTAGTGGAATTCTAATGAATAGTGTTCCATATTGATGTAAGGGTTATACGTTGTTACTAACAGGAATCATCTGATAAAGTTCTTTTCGCCTAACAATCACACTACACACATACTATAACTTACCTTCAAGCGCATCATCTTTCCATATTTCTTCAATATGTTCTGTTAGCTCTAATAAAATTTCTTCTACTGATTCCTCCACTAACTCTCCCGTAATTCTGCAGCCAGGTATATTCTTAGAAACAGGTAAACCAAGCCACGTTCGTTCACATTTCCAAATTGTCATTATATATACATCAAATAACTCATCTTCTTTCGATATTGCCATAACAACAGCAAAATTGTATCCAGGAGTAAAATATTTTTCTCCCTCTATCTCAAGTCCTGCATCAAAATCTATATTTTTTTCTGCGAAAACGGGTTTATATTTTTTTAACAATAATGCAATAGGCTCTTTTAAAGATTGTTCTATCTCCTTAATCTGCGCTAATAAATTTCGCGAAAATCCCTTGTATGAATACTTCATAATATCGAGCACCTTTTGTATAATTTAATCCATAACGATAATACATGGAAATATTATTCCTTATTTTTACCTATAACTAGTCCTTTTGGGTTCTCATAATAGGATCCTGATCATGATGCGCTATACAAACAGGAATAGATATATTATATTTTTTTACTACATTTAAGAATGAAACAATCGTTCTAACAATCAAAAATAATGTTATGCCTATCGATTCTTTTGGAGTATTAAATCCACCTTTCATTTGATACATTTGAGCAAATCTACTAAGGCTTGGTCCTTCTATATGTAAATCCCAATCACAAGCCCAGTCATCATCCTCTTCTGAAAGCTCATCGTAATCTTTACATAGATAAAATTCACTTGCCCAATTATTATCCATATCATACTCAAAATAAATTGCTTTTATTTTATCATCATGTAAATATCGCAATGCCGCTTTAAAGCTATCCTCTAACCCTTCTTCATACTCATTCATATTCAATTCGTATATGTCTTGTACAAACGCTGTATCTGATAGCCGCTTACAAATATCAAAATATTTCAATTCAATATCTTTTGGTTCTAAATTAAAAATGTTATTTTGCAATTCATCAAAATAATCATAAATACTCTGCATGATGTCATTACATCCCCTTCTTTTCACTCTCGAACCTTATTCCTTATTTCCGTAAAATATATCTTTCTGGTGGTCCAAATCCTTGTTCACTCTGAAAATACACCAATTTTTCAGGTATACATGAAATGAAACAAGGTAAGCCGCACCAAATTACTTCTTCTATTGCAGATTCTAATTGCATGAACGTACCATCTATTTCCTTAATAAATGAGATGACATAACAACAATCTCCTGCACCATATTCTTTTAAAAGTTTTGCAATACCTTCAACGTGAATCAATTTTTTCGGGATTTTCTCAATATATGTAGGATTCAATATGGAGTCATAGTGATGAGCAAGGCGCCCTAAAGCTTTCTCTCGCTTTTTTACTGAAGATAATTCGTACATAATTCTCTCTTGTACTTTTGAATTAAAGAAATTTTTTACAATTAACTTTTCATATTCTCTATTCATCACATCACTCCCCCTTTCCATTATACAATAGACCAATTATGCATATGTTTTAAACAAAGCAAAAAAAGAGAGGAGAACACCCCCCTCTCTTCCCATCATTATTTACTCTCTACAATCAATGTCACTGGACCATCATTAATAAGCTGAACGTCCATCATCGCTCCGAACTTTCCTGTTTCTACATGCAGTCCTTGTTTGCGAAGTTCTTCGTTAAAGAATTCGTATAAGCGTTCTGCGTAGTCAGGTTTTGCTGCATCCATAAAGTTTGGCCTTCTTCCTTTTCGGCAATCTCCGTATAACGTGAACTGAGAAATGGAAAGAACTTGTCCACCAACATCTAATACAGAATGGTTCATTTTTTCGTTTTCGTCTTCAAAAATGCGTAAGTTTGCAATTTTTTCAGCGATATATGTTGCATCTTTTTCTGTATCTTCATGGGCGATTCCAACTAATAGTGTTAAACCGAAAGGAATTTGCCCTACAACTTCACCTTTTACCGTTACAGATGCTTCTTTTGATCGTTGTAAGACAACTCTCATTTCACTTCACTCCTTATTAATGCATCATGCGGCGCACTGCATAAATTTCTGGAACCCGTTTAATGCGCTCGACAACTTTTTTCAAATGCTGTAAGTTACGAATTGAAATAGACATATGAATTGTCGCCATTTTGTTGCGATCACTTCTTCCTGAAACAGCTGAAATGTATGTTTTCGTTTCTGTTACAGCTTGCAGTACTTCATTTAGTAAACCGCGACGATCATACCCTGAAATTTCAATATCAACATTGTATTCAATTTCTTTTTCTGGGCTGCCTTCCCACTCTACTTCTAACAGTCTTGCCTGCGCTTCTTCTGTATGAATATTTACACAGTCTGTACGGTGAATCGAGACACCGCGACCTTTTGTAATATAACCAATGATATCGTCGCCCGGAACTGGATTACAGCACTTCGATAAACGGATAAGTAAATTATCTGCACCGCTTACTTTTACACCAGAATCCCATTTGCGAATTTTCATTGGTTTTCGAACTTCTTTTACTTCTGTTAAATCTTCTTCACGTTGCTTACGGAATTTATCTGTTAAGCGCGTCACAATTTGCGATGCAGTAATTCCGTTATATCCAACAGCTGCAAACATATCTTCTTCGTTTGCAAAATTAAACTTCTCAGCAACGCGCTTTAAATTATCAGGTGCTAACACTTCTTTCATCTCATACTCAAGGCCTCGCACCTCTTTTTCAACAAGCTCGCGACCTTTTTCAATATTCTCATCGCGGCGTTGCTTTTTGAAAAATTGACGAATTTTATTTTTCGCATGGGATGTTTGCGCTAATTTCACCCAGTCCTGACTCGGGCCATATGAATGTTTAGATGTTAAAATTTCAATGATGTCACCTGTTTTTAACTTATAATCTAGGGTGACCATTTTACTGTTTACTTTTGCACCAATCGTTTTATTCCCGATTTCAGAGTGAACGCGGTAAGCAAAGTCAATTGGTACAGAGCCAAGCGGCAATTCCATGACATCTCCTTTTGGTGTAAAGACAAATACCATATCAGAGAATAAATCAATTTTTAATGATTCCATAAATTCTTCTGCATTCGAAGCTTCGTTTTGCCATTCTAAAATTTGACGGAACCATGTTAATTTTTTCTCAAGCGTACCTGTTGTTTCAGCAGCTTTTCCTTCTTTATATGCCCAGTGGGCCGCAATTCCGTATTCGGCAATTTCATGCATTTCTTTCGTACGAATTTGCACTTCAAGCGGATCACCTTTCGGTCCAATTACTGTCGTATGCAGCGACTGATACAAGTTCGCTTTTGGCATTGCGATATAATCTTTAAAACGGCCCGGCATCGGCTTCCAGCACGTATGAATAATACCTAGAACGGCATAGCAATCTTTAATACTATTTACAACAACACGAACAGCTAACAAATCGTAAATTTCATTGAATTGTTTATTTTGCATTGCCATTTTTCGATAAATGCTATAAATATGCTTCGGACGACCAGAAATCTCTGGTTGAATTGCAACCTCTTTTAATTTGTCACGAATTCCGGTCATAACTTCATCTAAATATTCTTCGCGTTCTGCACGCTTACGTTTCATTAAGTTGACAATACGATAATATTGCTGCGGATTTAAATAACGAAGCGCTGTATCTTCTAGTTCCCACTTAATCGTATTAATTCCGAGTCTGTGTGCTAATGGTGCGAAAATTTCTAATGTTTCATTTGCAATGCGGCGTTGTTTTTCTTGTGGTAAATGTTTCAATGTTCGCATGTTATGAAGGCGGTCTGCAAGCTTAATTAAAATAACACGAATATCTTGCGCCATTGCGATAAACATTTTTCGATGATTTTCTGCCTGCTGCTGTTCATGAGATTTGTATTTAATTTTCCCTAATTTTGTTACACCATCAACAAGCATCGCAATCTCTTTTGTAAATTCACGTTCAATGTCTTCTAATGTTACATCTGTATCTTCTACTACATCATGTAAAAAACCCGCTGATACAGTAGACGGATCCATGTGTAAGTCAACTAAAATTCCTGCTACTTGAATAGGGTGGATAATATATGGTTCACCTGATTTTCGGTATTGCTCACTATGTGCCGCACGTGCAAATTCATACGCGCGCGCAACAAGGTCAATGTCCTCATTGTGTAAATATTGCCCTGCTTTCTCCAGTACCTGCTCAGCTGTTAGTACTTGTTCATTCGCCATCTAATCACCTTTTATTGAAGATTCATAATCTTTACCTTTGCCAATTAGAATAATTTTTATCTTACCATTATAACGTAATGATTGTGAATTGTGAAAAGGAAAAGATTTTACAGACATTTCACTTTACTTTTTTTCGATACATATATAAAAATACCCGATCCTCTCAAAGAGATTCACGGGTACTCCGCATGTTGCCCTGTTTACGATTAATATTGTTCTAACACTAATACGTCATAGCCATCTAACATTTTACGGCCATCTAAGTAAGTAAGTTCTACTAAAAATGCGATACCTGCAACAACACCGCCAAGTTCTTCTACTAGCTTAATTGTTGCTTCAATTGTTCCACCTGTAGCTAATAAGTCATCTGTAATTAATACGCGTTGACCTGGTTTGATTGCATCTTTATGAATTGTTAACACATCTTTACCATACTCTTTACCGTAATCTACTTTGATTACTTCGCGTGGCAATTTACCTAATTTACGAACTGGTGCAAAACCTACTTCTAATGCATAAGAAACTGGACATCCAATAATAAAACCACGTGCTTCTGGTCCTACTACAAGGTCGATATCTCTTTCTTTTGCATACGCAACAATTTCATCAGTTGCTGCTTTATATGCTTGTCCATCGTTCATTAAAGGTGTGATGTCTTTAAAGACAATACCTTCTTTCGGATAATCTGGTACGATTGCAATATGTTGCTTGAAATCCATATTTATGAATCCTCCTCGAATATAACAGAGTTGTAAATACAAGTCCTTTACCCTAACTGTTCTACTTCTTTATGATTACGAATCGTTTCAAACCATGCATATAACTGCTGATATGTGCTATAAACCAGTTCCTTTTCTAATTGTAATTGGCTTGTTTTCTCACGATACGTGTTTGATTCGGTTAAATCACGCTTTTGCATTTCTTCTGCCATAAAAATGACACCGTCTCTTATTGTAACAAATTCTAACTCAAAAAACACCTGTGTCATGAAATTTACTGTATCTTTTGACCAGCCTTTATGACGGCAAAGCTGCTCTCCATATTGACGAAGTGAAAATGGTGCTTTTTGTTGCAGGAATGAAAAATACCATTTAAAATGCTCTCTCGTAGGAACCGTACTAAATAAATGATTGTTTTCTTGATAAAATACAGTATAAATACGAGCTGGGAATCCTTTTTCACATATGTGCTTTAAATCTTCTGCCCTATCTGGTAAATCAAGAAGAACAGCGTATCGATCTTCTAATGTTGTCACATCTTTCGCATGTATTGCATAATCTTTATATGTTTCTAACGAAAACTTCTGCAGTGCTTCTTCCTTAAAATACACGATTGTCAGTTTATCACGTGAAAGATCTGCTAAATTCGTTTCTACATTACGCATGCTGCGCCAATCAAATAATTGCCAAGCTTCTACAGCAATGTCTTGAACCATAATTTGTGGTTTACGGAAATTATTCCATTCGTTAATAGAAGCTTCTCCGACAATCGATACTTGCGCTACAGGAGAAATTTCTTTTGCGAATGCCCCGAAACCAAAGCCAATACTATCTAATGTTGCTTGTCCATCACGAAGTGTCATTTTCAAATGCGAGCCATCGGAGCCAATGGCTCGAATACTCTCTAGACTTGCATCTTTCACAGCGATGCGTGGCTTTGGATTTCCAACACCAAACGGAGAAAGCTTTTGCATTTCTTCTATTGCTGCAAGTGTGACATCCTCCACTTTACATACGACATCGACCGTAGTAACTGGAATAAAATCTTCATCCGATAACAATGCAGCAGCTTGCTCATTTAAGCGGCGGCGCAGTTCATCGACATCCTCCATACTAAGAGTCATACCAGCTGCCATTGGATGACCACCAAAATGCGGTAATATATCACGGCAATCTGATAAATTCGCGTATAAATCAAAACCTTCAATACTACGAGCTGAACCTTTTGCTGTGCCTTTTTCAGGATCAATACTTAGGACAATTGCTGGTCTATAAAAGCGATCTACGAGCTTTGAAGCAACAATTCCAATTACGCCGGGATTCCACCCTTCTTTTGCCAACACTAATACTGTATTCTCTTCTGGTGGATAATGTGCTTCTACTTCCGCAATCGCTTCTTCTGTAATTTGCTTTACAATGTCTTTTCGTAATTTGTTTAGTTCATCGATTTCTTGTGCGAGTTCTTTTGCCTCTTCTACGTCTTCTGATAATAATAAATGAACAGCCGGAGCTGCATCTTCTAATCGTCCGACCGCATTAATACGTGGTCCGATTGCAAATCCAACACTTTCTTCTGTAATTTCGCCTTGCGAAATATTTGCAACTTTAAACAACGCTTGTAATCCCACTCGCTGCGTCGTTCGCATTTTTTTCAAACCACGCTGCACAAGCAGACGATTTTCACCAGAAAGAGGCACTAAATCGGCTACTGTACCAATAACAGCAATTTCCAATAAATGTTCTGGTACCTTACCAAGCAAAGCATGGGCAACTTTAAACGCAACACCAACACCTGCTAAATAGTGAAATGGATATATACCATCCTCTAACTTCGGATGAATGATAGCGAAAGCTTCCGGCAATTCTGGCGGCGGCTCATGGTGATCAGTAATAATTAAATCAATGCCAAGCTCCTTCGCAACTTGCGCCTCATGAACAGCAGCAATCCCTGTATCAACCGTAATAATAAGTGAGAAACCAGCACGATGCGCCCAACGAAACGCTTCTTCATTCGGTCCATATCCTTCTGTAAATCGGTTCGGAATATAAAACTCTACATCCGCTCCAAGTTCTTGTAATGCTAAAAATAAAACGGTTGTACTACTAACACCGTCCGCATCATAGTCACCGAAAATTAAAATTTGTTCACCGTTTTGAATCGCTTGGCGAATGCGCAGTGCAGTACGATCCATACCTTCAAGTAAAAAAGGATCGTGAAATTCTTGCTGCTCTGTATTTAAAAAATCCACAATCTTTTCTTCTGTATCTAAACCTCTATTTAATAATAACGAAGTAACAAGAGATGACAATTGAATTTTGTTTGCCAATTGTTCCACATGCTCCTCATTATTATCCTTTTCCTTCCAACGCGTCTTCGGTTGTAACACGAAATCACCCCTTAACCTGTCTATTATACAAGACAGACTAAGGGGTGACAATGAGGTTTGATTAACCAATTAGACTCTTTCAAGTGGTTCTCCCCTATATTAATCAGGAGAGTATGGATTAATATGAACAAAAACATTTTGTACATGATCTTGCTGCATGAGCACCTCTTTCACACGTTTACCAATGCGATGTCCTTCTTCTACCGAAATGTATGGATCAACAGACACCTTAATATCAACGATGACGTAATGTCCATGCTCTCTTGCATATAGCGCACCGATTTTCTTAATTCCTTCCACTTGCATAACCGCTTCTCTCATTGGGATAATATCTTCCTCATGAAGCACGTGATCCAGCGTTGTATGAATCGCTTCTTTTCCGATATCCCAAGCCATCTTTATAACGAGTAAAGATACAAATAAACCGGCAACTGGATCGGCATATACAAGCCACTCCACCCCCAATTTACTCCCGATAATTGCTGCTCCAATACCAATTAAAGCCGCAATTGACGAAAATACATCAGAACGATGCTCATACGCATTCGCAATAATAGCATCACTATTTATCCTTTTGCCTAGCTGATATTTATAACGAAACATCCCTTCTTTCACAACAATCGAAAGAAGGACAGCAATCACAGTAATCCAGCGCGGAGGCTCAAGCACTTCTGTAAAAGCTTTAACAGAAGAAACAACAATTTCAATTCCAACAATAAATAGGAGAACAGCTACAATAATTGCAGAAATAGATTCTGCTTTCCCATGTCCATATGGATGATCCTCATCAGGCGGTTGCTTTGCTGCACGCAGCCCAAAGAAGACTGCTAATGAACCGATCACATCCGACCCAGAATGAACTGCATCCGCCATAAGCGCCTTACTATTTCCAATATATCCAATAACCGCCTTGACAATTGCAAGCACAATATTGCCGACAATTCCAATAATTGCACCAAATTCCGCTTGTTTAAAACGTTCATCTTTTTCCATAATCGAAACCCTTTCTTTCACCAACGTACACTTTACTCCGCTATTCATGGATAGTAAAACCCCTACCTCAAGATTCTGCCACTTCTCTAAAGAAGAAAAGCAGGGGATACCCACTCCACTAATGGAAGTTTCACTTTATCCCGCACTAACCTTCACTTTATTCTATCCCAGAACAAAAAAAGAAATGCCTGCAAAGAGGCATCTCTTTTCATTCAAATTTAAATGTTTTTTCTTATACTTGCGGTTCAGATGTCTTTACTTCTACTTTCTTCTGACCTTTTCCTTTTTTCAAACGGCGATTTTCAAGCATTAGCCAAATTTGGGATGCAACGAAAACAGAAGAGTAAGTACCAACAATTAAACCGACAAATAACGCAATTGAGAAGTTACGTAATGACTCACTGCCGAAAATTAATAACGTAATAACAGGCAGTAACACTGTCATAACCGTATTAATTGAACGACCAATTGTTTGGCGAATACTCGCATTCACAATCTCTTCTAAATCGCTTAACGTGCGAATTTTTTGTTTTTGTTTGTATAGCTCGCGATTTCGGTCAAACGTAACAATTGAATCGTTAATAGAATAACCAATAATTGTTAATACCGCTGCGATAAACGTTAGGTCAACTTCTAGATGAAGTAAGCTGAATGCAACGATAATGAAGAATGCATCGTGCAGAAGTGCTAATACTGCTGATAATGCATATGTGAAGCGGAAACGAATGCTCACATATAAAATGATAACAACTGATGCGATCAGCACAGCGATAAGTGCATTTCGCGCAATTTCTTTCCCGATTGTTGGAGAAACTGTACTTACGTTTGGCTCTGTACCATATTTATCGTGGAAGACAGTTTTTACTTTCGAAATATCATCTTTTGATAGCACACCAATTGTACGAACAGCAAATCCTTTATTATCATTACCTGTTGGCACGATATCTTCTTGTTTCACATCTACTTTCAAATCATGCAATTCTTTTTGTACTTGTGATACTGTTATCGCTTGATTTGTTTTAATATCCATGCGCGTACCACTTTCAAAATCAATACCTAGATTCAACTTGAAAATTGGTAAAATAATTGAACCCGCAATCATGACAACAACTGAGAACCAGAAAAATTTATGTCCGATACTAACAAAGTTAATACGGTCAAATCTTGTTGGTGCATGTTCTACACCTTTTGATAACGGAATAACTTCCTTCGGTTTTACACCAAAGTAAGCATATTTTTTATCAAAGTAACGACTCTTCACAAGTAAGCCAAGTAAAAAACGTGTACCATATACGTTTGTGATAAAGCCGACAAAAATACTTACAATTAAACTTGTCGCAAATCCTCTAACAGAACTTGTACCATATGCAAATAAGACACCAGCTGCTGCAAGTGTTGTAATATTCGCATCTAAAATGGTTGATAACGAACGTTGATTACCTGCACGATATGCTGATAACATCGATTTTCCGATGCGCAGTTCTTCTTTCAGCCTTTCATATGTAATTACATTTGCATCAACCGCAATTCCGACCCCGAGCACGAGTGCTGCTATACCCGGCAATGTAAGAACCGCGTGCATCCAATTAAATACGAGTAACGTTATGTAAATATATAAACCAAGCATAATTATCGCTACAAGACCAGGTAGACGATAGAATACAAGCATAAACAAGAAAATAAGAGCTATACCGATTGCACTCGCAAAAATTGTTTTTTGCAAGGCTTGCTCACCAAATTTCGCTCCAACAGAAGTAGAGTATATTTCTTTTAAATCAACAGGAAGTGCTCCGGCATTTAACAACTCTGAAAGTTGTTTTGCGCTCTCTACTGTAAAGTTCCCACCAACAATAGATACTTCCGCCTGATTAAATACTTGACTCACAGTAGCTGCTGATAAATATTTCGGTTTTGGCTTCGCTGCTTCTGCCTTGTAAGAATCTTTTCCTTCTTCAAAGTCAAGCCAAATTACCATTAAGTTATTCGGCTTCATGCTTAATACTTTCTCAGTTACTTGACGGAATTTATCAGCACTCTTTAACTTTAAGCCAACACTTGGTCGACCTTGTTCATCGAACGTTTGCTTAGCTCCGTTCGTTGCTAAATCCGCACCGTCCATAAGAATATTATCATTCACATCACGGAATGTTAATTTCGCTTGCGTTGATAATACATCTCGGGCTTGCTGTTGATCTTTGACGCCGGCAAGCTGCACACGAATGCGATCATTTCCTTCAATTTGGATGTTCGGTTCGCTTACACCAAGAACGTTTACACGTTTTTCAAGCGCACCAACCGTACTCACAAGAGTATCCCTCGTAACTTTATCCCCTTTTTTCGCTGGCTTTACTTCATATAAGATTTCAAAGCCGCCTCGCAGATCAAGTCCGAGGTTAATTCCTTTTGTAATGTTTTTTGTCGTTGTTCCAATGATTCCTCCGATTAATAACACAACGAGGAAAAAGGCAACGATTCTGCTACTTCGCTTTGCCATATGTTTCTTGTTCCTCCTTTGAACAAAAGCGCTTGTTCCAAAATTACCTCTTTATCAATATTCACTATTATACTGCAAGAGGAAGAACAAACCAATTACAACCTTATTATTTATTTTCATATTCATCAAACGACCAAAGCGGTGCTTGATACGCCTTCAGCGTTAAATATGTCATATAATCGCTAGCTGTTAACGTTAACACATCATTTACAAGCTCATACAATCTGACATCAGACCCTACTTTTTTCCACTTTTTATTCTTTAAACATTTCCATACGTCTTCTAGTGTAACACGATCATAGCCGAGCATTTGAAACTCTTCTACTTTACTGTTCAAAACGATTTGTAATTTCTCTCGATACGCTTCTACTATTGCATCTTTCTCAGCCATTTCTAGCTCATCTCCCTCTGGTCTCACGTTCCTCATTTCAAAAGCTTGTCATGCTTATCTTATTCATGCATATAAATTATTGTAAATCATTCCATTGATTTTGAGAAGGTAGGAGAAGACGATGACGAAACAAACCTTTTTACGAGGTGCTTTTATTTTAATGTTCGCTGGTTTTATTACAAAAATATTAGGCTTTATAAACCGCATTGTGATGGCGCGCATTTTAGGAGAAGAAGGTGTTGGGCTATATATGATGGCTGTTCCAACATTTATATTAGCTATTACCATTACACAAATCGGTCTTCCAGTTGCCATCGCAAAACTGATTGCTGAAGCAGAAGCTAAACACGATAAACAGCAAGTTAAAAAAATATTAACCGTTTCATTATCCATTACCTCAGTCATTAGTATTCTATTAACAATCGGAATTATGCTTCTTGCTCCTTTACTAGCAAAAACATTATTAACCGATAAACGAACTTACTATCCATTAATCGCTATTTTACCAGTTGTACCTATCATTGCCGTTTCCTCTGTGCTTCGTGGTTACTTTCAAGGAAGACAAAATATGAAGCCGAGTGCCTATGCACAGGTGCTAGAACAAGTCGTTCGCATTACGATTATCGCTGTATGCATTCGCTTTTTTTTACCATATGGAGTAGAGTACGCAGCAGCAGGTGCTATGCTCTCTGCTGTGCTTGGAGAAGTTGCTTCTCTCTTATTTTTATTAACGTTATTTCAAAGAGAAAAACATCTTTCCATTCGTTCTCATTTTATAAGTACTGTAAAAGAAAGCAAAGGTACCTTTTATTCTTTAATGGATATCGCACTGCCTACAACGGGAAGCCGTTTAATTGGATCTATTTCTTACTTTTTCGAACCAATCGTTGTTATGCAAAGTTTAGCAATTGCTGGAGTTGCCGCTTCAATCGCAACGCAGCAATACGGCATATTAAATGGATATGCGTTTCCACTTTTGTCTCTTCCAGCCTTTATTACATATGCTCTTTCCACGGCACTTGTGCCCTCTATTAGTGAAGCAAATGCAAAAAAACAACGCCGTTTAGTAGAGCATAGATTACAGCAAGCACTGCGCATCTCTCTTATTACAGGCGGATGGTCTGTCGTCATTTTATATGTATTCGCTTCGCCCATTTTAACGCTTATGTACGGTTCCGATAGTGCAACTCTTTTCATTCAAGTCCTTGCACCTTGCTTTTTATTTCACTATTTCCAAGGACCACTCACATCTGTATTACAAGCTCTAAATTTAGCACGGGCTGCCATGATGAATACATTTATCGGGGCAATTGTGAAATTACTTGTTATTTTCGTCTTGGCCTCGCAACCACAGTTTCAAATGATGGGCGTCGCTCTTGCAATTGCAGCCAATATTGTTACAGTTACTTTACTTCACTATGCAACTGTCTTGAAAAAAATTACATTTACTATTTATATAAAAGATTATATATACGGCTTACTTGCTATTATCATCACCGGAGGAGTGGGTTATTACATACATAAGCGCATGATCTTCTCTCCTTCACTTGGTATGCAAACATTATGGGAAGTCTTATCTACTTCGATACTATACGTATTTCTGTTAATCCTTTTTCGCATTATTCGAAAAGAAGAATTACTAAGGCTCCCGATTCTTCGTAAATTTTCTTTTTTTAAATAAAAATAGCTATCGAATGTATTTCGATAGCTATTTTTATTTAGTAAGCGGCAATGGCTTTTTGTAATAGACAAGCGTTGTACAATCATTCAATCTTTTTCTAACACTAGTCTGTACAAAACCCATTTTTTCATACAGATAACAGTTCCGTTTTTCCTCTAAAATTGTGGCTAATTTCCAACTTGTTGCTTGCGGGAACAACTCTTCTAGTAACAATATTACTTTCTGAGCAATGCCATTCCCTTGATATTTCGGAAGAATGAACATTGGACTAATCCAAAATTCATTTGTCCCTTCTTTCCAAGCTATACTTACAGCACCAACAATGTCCTTATTGTATATGATTTTATAAAATCGACCATGCGGATTGTCGATTCTTGTAATGACTCTATCAAGCTTCTCATTTGCCGGATTCGTATTGTAATCTTTGTATGTTTCCAATACCGGTAGAAAAGCCTCTACTTGCATAGCATAAATCAATTCCGCGTCAGAAACTGTAGCTTTTTCTAGTGTGACTCCCATATCATTCACTCCAAATTAGACATCTTTCCCCTTTTTTATTCGACAAAGTTCCATGAAGTCCTATTTGGATCGTATATTTACTCATCTTTTAAATCGACAAAAAATTGACCGTTTTGAAAACTACAATATGAAATCTTCTCAATATCTATATGTCCGAGTTTCTTTAACTTATCCTCCAGCCATATATCGGTATGTTCTATCATGTATAAATGTTTTTTCTGAATTTCTCCATCAATAATAAGCGGAACCGAAAATAATGGTGTGTCATTTTTACTTTTCTTACTTTTTTGTTTTTCAAATACTGATAATCTTCCCGATGGCTCTAAAATCGCATACTCGACATCACGTATATCACCAATACTTTGTTCACGTAATTGCATAAGTAAATCATCCATGTTGTAACGTTGTTTACGCATTTGCTTCTCATCAATCTTCCCTTCACGTACAATAATAGCCGGCTCTCCTTCTAATATGTGACGAATGCGCTGACTTTTTAACGAGATGAGGGATAACGTAATTTGAATGATCATAATAAGCACCATCGGAACGAGTTGATGCCAAATTGCCTTATCCATATTTTCAATTGCGATGACCGCCATTTCACCAAGCATAATAAACACGACTAAGTCTAAAACACTTAATTCACCAATTTCGCGTTTTCCCATCAGCCGAAAAATAATTAACATCACACTGTATAAAAGAATTGTTCGAAAGACAATTTGAAGTAGTTCCATCTTTCCTTTCCTTTCTCATTGCAATTTCTATACATTAGTTTCCCCGCACAAAAAGAAACTAGTCTAACTTAGCAAAAGAGGAAATATGCTTGTATTAGAAAGGAGAGATGCTCTATGGATGGAACTAAAAAATTATCAATTGCAGTTGGATTCGGCATCGTTACCTTACTTATTTTCGCTTGCCTAGCAAGTATCATCATTGCTTTATTATTGAAATTTACAAACATAAATGAAGGGACTTTATCTATCACACTTCTTGTCCTCGCTATTGTGTCGACAGTAATCGCTGGATTTGTTGCTGGAGTAAAAGCACAAGGAAAAGGATGGTTTGTCGGTGGATCAACTGGAGCCATATTTGCTATTCTCGTATTTCTTGTAAATTATTTAGGCTTTTCATCGGCGTTATCGAACGCACAGCTTCTCTATCAACTTGTCATTATTGCGGCAAGTACAGTTGGGGGCATACTCGGAGTCAATATCGGGAAGCGAACAACATATTAAACATAGATGCTGTCTCAAAAAATTACTATATATCCAAATTAAAAAACCGACATAAAAACCTCTTTCTTTTTAAGGGAGGACGAGAGCATCTGGCCGTGCATAGAAGCGGTCAGTGCCTTTTCCTGCCACATGCGGATGTTTTAAAACAAAGGGAACAAGCGAGTACAGGTCGTGTTGCATTCTGCATAACAGCTACTTATATGTCGAAAAATTAAAATGGATTTATATAAATAGAGACTTTTGAAGACAGCTTCTACGTTTTTTTACCCGTATATAATTAAAAAAGCCATCAAAAACCTTACATAACCCCTCTTAAATATGCATAATTGCATATTTATTGTTTAATTTATATATTGAAATTATTATTTTCCACTATACAATTAGTATTGTGAAAAATGTAACAAAATTCAGCGGGAGTATATCCGATAGAAAAGCTAAAAGTCGTTTATTCCCAGAAATCAATTCCACAAGTCTTTATGCATCCTAAATAAACAGGGAAATAAAACTGAACGATACTTCTATGCTTCTCCAGCACTCTGAATCAACTAGACATTCTATCACAAACCTTTTACTACTATACAAGGAGGAAATCAACTTGAAAAACATTTTTAGTTGCATGATCGCTTTCATGCTTATTTTCACTTTTTCTTCATCTGCATTTGCTCATGAACATCCAGGTTATTCTCATGATTCTACAATAGGATATGAAAACCCAAATTGGATGAAGAGCATTAACGGTAATACGAAATTAAGTCAATTATCAATTCCAGGTACACACGATTCCATGGCTTATAGTACTTCATGGAGCGCTCCGGCCGATATCGTCCATACACAATCTATGTCATTACAAACGCAATTACATTCTGGAATTCGTTTTTTAGATATTCGTTGTAAATATACAGATGGCGCTTTTGCAATTCATCATGGTCCTTTTTATTTGAATGCAATGTTTGATGACGTCCTAAATGAGGTTACTACATTCTTAAAAGAAAACCCAAGTGAAACAATTTTGATGCGAGTGAAACAAGAATATAGCTCCGAATCAAATGAAGTATTTACTAACACACTTCGCGGATATATGGATAAATACCCTGGATTCTTTTGGGATAGTCAAGACGGAAGAATAACTAATCCTAAACTAAAAGAAATGCGTGGTAAAATTGTTATTCTTCGCGATGTTGGTGGATCAAATATTGGTATTAGTTATGGGTACGAATTTTATAAACAAGATAAATATTCGCTGTCTACAAACTGGGATCTATATGCGAAATGGGAATCTGTAAAAGGGCACCTGGAAGAAGCAAATCAGGATTACCTAAATGGTTATCAATATAAATATATAAATTATTTAAGTGGTAGCGGCGGTTCATTCCCATACTTTGTAGCAAGTGGACATAGTAGCCCTGGAACATCTGCGCCTCGCCTTGCTACTGGCCTTACTACTCCTGGTTGGAATAGTTCCTATCCAGACTTCCCTAGAACAGGTTGTTTTATGGGGATTTGCACCATTTCATTTGAAGGAACAAACGTGTTAACAACTGATTATATAGCGAATAACAAACCAGCATATACAGGAATTATTGCTGCTGATTTTCCTGGTAAAGGCTTAATTGAAAATGTAATTAATTGTAATAAGAAAATGTAACTACTCCGTTACTTTATGAAAAAAAGGTGCCCTAAAAGTAATGTTTTTAGGGCACCTTTTGTATTAGTTTTTCACAACTTCACGAATTGCGCTGCGATCAAATGTAAGGTGTGAACCACCAGATTTAATCACGATTGTTGTATCAGTTACAGATTCGATTGTACCGTGTAAGCCACCAATTGTTACGATTGCATCGCCTTTTGTCAGTTCGCTTTGCATTTGCGCTACAGCCTTTTGACGTTTTTGTTGTGGGCGAATTAGTAAGAAGTAGAAAATCGCAAACATCGCAACGATCATGACAATATTCATCATACCTGGATTCATTTTTTATTCCTCCTTAATTATTATGTATTAGAAGTTTTTAGCATTCGGTTTATTAAAGCCATATTGTTCAAAGAACTCCTCTCGGAAATCTCCAAGACGATCTTCACGAATGGCCTGTCTCACCTGCTCCATTAATTTTAACAGAAAATGCAGGTTGTGGTAAGACGTTAAACGAATTCCGAATGTTTCATCACATTTCATTAAGTGACGAATGTATGCACGTGAATAGTTTTTACATGTATAACAATCACAATTCGGATCAAGCGGACCAAAGTCTTTCGCAAATTTTGCATTTTTCACAACTAAACGGCCTTCACTTGTCATACACGTACCGTTTCGTGCAATACGAGTTGGAAGTACACAGTCGAACATATCGACACCACGGATTGCACCGTCAATTAACGAATCTGGTGATCCAACACCCATTAAATAACGCGGCTTGTTATCAGGAAGAAGCGGTGTTGTAAATTCAAGCACACGGTTCATAATATCTTTCGGTTCTCCAACGGATAAACCACCCACTGCATAACCTGGGAAATCCATTGAAACAAGGTCGCGGGCACTTTGACGGCGAAGTTCTTCAAACTCTCCGCCCTGTACAATACCAAATAAACCTTGATCCTCTGGACGCTGGTGCGCTTTTAAGCAACGTTCTGCCCAGCGGCTCGTACGTTCTACTGATTTTTTCATATACTCAAATGTTGCTGGAAACGGCGGGCACTCATCAAATGCCATCATAATATCAGAACCAAGTGCATTTTGAATTTCCATTGCCTTTTCTGGTGATAGGAATAATTTATCCCCATTTAAGTGATTGCGGAAATGAACGCCTTCCTCTTCAATACGGCGGAAGTCACTTAAACTAAATACCTGGAAACCGCCTGAATCTGTTAAAATCGAACGATCCCAGTTCATAAATTTATGTAAGCCGCCTGCCTCACGTACAATTTCATGACCAGGACGAAGCCATAAATGATACGTATTACTTAAAATAATACCCGCATCCATTGCTTTTAACTCTTCTGGTGACATTGTTTTTACTGTCGCAAGTGTTCCAACTGGCATAAAAATTGGCGTTTCAAATGAGCCGTGTGGTGTATGAACACGCCCTAAACGTGCGCCTGTTTGTTTACATGTTTTAATTAATTCATAACGTATTGCTGTCATATCTTTACTCCTTTTTTATTTCTTCTCTACTTGAGAGTGAGAGGCAACAAACATCGCATCACCGAAGCTAAAGAAACGATATTTTTCTTTCACCGCTTCATTGTACGCATGAAGAACATTTTCTCTTCCTGCAAATGCACTCACAAGCATAATTAAAGTTGACTTTGGCAAATGGAAGTTTGTAATTAAACCATCAATTGCTTTAAATTCATATCCTGGATACATAAAAATATCAGTCCAGCCAGAAGCCTCGCAAATCTTGCCATTATTATCCGTTGCAATCGTTTCAAGTGTACGCGTTGATGTTGTTCCAACAGTAATAATACGCCCTCCTTCTTGCTTCACACGATTTAGAAGGTCTGCTGTTTCCGCTGACATATGATAATATTCCGCATGCATATGATGCTCTTCAATTGTTTCCGCAGAAACCGGTCTAAATGTCCCAAGACCAACATGAAGCGTAATAAACGCTAATTGAATGCCTTTTTTCTTCAGTTCTTCTAACAGCTCTTCTGTAAAATGAAGCCCCGCTGTTGGCGCAGCTGCCGAACCAACTTCACGTGCAAATACCGTCTGATAACGGTCACGGTCTTCAAGCGTTTCTTTAATATACGGGGGAAGTGGCATTTCACCAAGCTCATCTAAAATTTCATAGAAAATGCCGTCATATGAAAATTCCAACTGACGTCCGCCTTGTTCACCAGTTCCAACACATGTTGCTTTTAGTTTTCCTTCTCCAAAAGAAATTATCGTTCCTTCTTTCACACGTTTCGCTGGTTTAACAAGCGTCTCCCAAGTATCTCCATCTTCTTGCTTTAATAAAAGCACTTCAATATGTGCCCCTGTATCTTCTTTTACACCGTGCAAACGAGCAGGCATTACTTTCGTTTCATTTAAAACTAAGCAATCCCCTTCATGTAAATAAGAAAGAATATCTGTGAAATGTTTATGCTGAATCTCACCCGTTTCACGATCTAACACCATTAATCTTGATGTTTCCCGCTCTTCAAGTGGTATTTGTGCAATGAGTTCTTCTGGTAAATGAAAATCAAACAGATTAATATCCATAACTTATGTTCACCTATTTCTATTTAAATCGATTTATGACATACATAATAAAAGATAAGTAACTACTATCAGTCACTCTATGAAAAAAAGGCAGAAAACCACTTTCTTTTTAGGTTGGCGAGAGCAACTGGCCGCGTGTTGGAGCGGTCAGGGCCTTTTCCTGCCACGCGCAACGTTTGAAAACAAAGAAAGGTAGCGAGGTGTATGTCCATTTTTATCTTCATGACAGCAATCTAGATGCCAAAACTGAAAATAACTTTCCAATGAAATGTATGACTGGGTAGTTACAAAGATAATACAATACTTATCACAATACACGTAATGATGGGAAAATAAAAGGTAACGTTTCCTTTTTTCACAAAAATATCGCCTGGAAGTCTACCTATAAAGTGAAACTTCCAAGCTAATCCAGTAACAATAAACAGAATACCTACTGTAATGAACAGCTTTGGCATATCTGTCATGCTTGCGGCATCTCCAATCCGAAGTGTTCATATACAAGCGGTGTAACAATGCGGCCTCTTGGCGTTCTTTGCAAGAAGCCAATTTGCAGCAAATACGGCTCATACACATCTTCAATTGTGTGTGATTCTTCCCCAATTGTCGCGGAAACCGTCTCTAATCCAACTGGACCACCGCGGAATTTTTCAATAATACCAAGCAATAATTTATGATCAATATGATCGAGACCAAGCTTATCTACTTGTAGTAGTTCGAGGGCCATTTGCGTAATTTCTATCGCAATCGTTCCATCGCCTCGAACTTGCGCAAAGTCACGTACACGGCGCAATAAACGGTTCGCAATACGAGGCGTACCGCGCGCACGCCTTGCAATTTCTAAAGCAGCTAAAGAGTCGATTTCAACCTCAAACACTTCTGCAGTACGTTCTACAATAGCTGATAACTGATCAACTGTGTAATACTCTAAACGAGACAATACACCGAAGCGATCTCGAAGCGGTGCAGATAATGCCCCTGCACGCGTTGTTGCCCCAATTAACGTAAATGGAGGTAGATCGAGCCGAACTGAGCGTGCACTTGGTCCTTTTCCAATGACAATATCAAGACAAAAATCTTCCATCGCTGGATACAATACTTCTTCAATCGAACGATGTAAACGGTGAATTTCATCAATGAATAAAACATCACCTGGTTGAAGTGCTGTTAATACTGCTGCTAAATCACCAGGTCGTTCAATTGCTGGTCCTGATGTTGTACGAATATTCACGCCCATTTCATTTGCAATAATGTTTGCTAATGTCGTTTTCCCAAGTCCTGGCGGTCCATATAACAATACGTGATCTAACGTTTCCTCACGCATTTTTGCAGCTTCAATAAACACTTCTAAATTATGCTTCGCTTTATCTTGGCCAATATATTGACGGAGCGTTTGTGGTCTTAACGAATATTCTAAGTCCGCATCTTCATACGCGGATTCTCCTGAAACGAGACGTTCGTCCATCCTACTCACCTCTTACCATTTAGTAAAAGACTAAGTGCCTTTTTAATATATTGATCCGTCGTAAGTGATTCTTTTAATAATTCTGGCACGACGCGAGATACTTCTCGCTCTGCATATCCAAGTGCTCGAAGTGCTTCCAACGCTTCATCAAGCTCGGCAGATGTTCCTTTCTTCTCATCGAAACGATCTGAATCTGAAAACAAGTCAACAAAAGCATCCGGCACAACATCTGCCAATTTCCCTTTTAAGTCCAAAATCATTTGACGTGCTGTTTTCTTTCCGACACCCGGGAACTTCACTAAGAATTTTTCATCCTCATGTTCAATCGCTTGTACAACTTGCCCCGTTTGACCAGAAGCTAAAATCGCAAGCGCTCCCTTTGGTCCAATCCCCGATACACCTAAAAGCTTTGTAAATAGTAAACGCTCTTCACGCGTTTTAAATCCGTAAAGAGCCATAATATCTTCTCTTACATAATGATATGTATATACACGAAGTTCTTGTTTACTTCTTTGGAATACATACGGATTTGGCGTGAAAATTTGATAACCAATTCCATTATGATCAAGAACGATATACTCCGGTCCTACATATTCCACATAACCTGTAATATATTCAAACAAAACTGTATCTCTCCCTCTCAAATCATGTATTCCATTTTAACATAAATAACGATAGAAATGCGAGATTCCCCCAACAAATGTTCTCCATCCTATTTTTTCATTTTCATATTTAACACGCTGCTCTCGAAAAATGATTTTAGCAAAATAAAAATAAGAAACAAGCCGCAGCTATCTTACGCTACGGCTGTTTCCATTGCTCATAGAATATTGCTCCATATCTTTCATCACTTTCACAAATCGCTCTTTTGACTTCACCCGAATTCCTCGTTTCAGCTGCTCACGCTGATAACTTTCCATCTTTTTTATATCAATTTGAAAAAAGGAATGGATGGCATTGTCCTTTTCCGGTACACCGTTAAAAATTTGGAGGATTCCCTCTTTCGAAACTCCAAAATACCCACTCGTTTTTAATAACGGCGAAATATCATCAATGTGCTGTTGCAGTACAATTTGCACATCATCTCGATCAACGAGTTGCCAATCTTTATATTGCTCTAAAAGCTTTTCTAAATTCACAACTTCTTCTCTAAAAATTTCCTGGCTCACTTCCCCATCTAAATATATACGCTGCAACATGATTGTAATTTGAGGTTCCTGCTGGGCTGCATTACTCGAACTCTCTGCCGATGCTACACTCGATTCATGATACAAATAAAACGCAGCTAGCACAATCTGCATGGCAACGATCATGAACTTCATATGCTATCACCTCTTTTAGGGAAAATAAAAGTTTCTATTTACAGTTTGACCGAAAAAAGAAGTTTTATGCCCCTTAGAAGATTTGAAGTTAGATATCTCGAAAAACAGCATTAACTAACTATATAAATACAAATTAAAAACCGACATAAAAACCCCTTTATTTTTAGATGGACGAGAACATCTGGCCGTGCATAGAAACGGTCAGGTCCTTTTCCTGCCACATGCACAGTTTAAAACAAGCGGAGGAAGCAAGTAGTGATTATGTTGTATTCTACATAGCAACAATTGATATGCAGAAACATTAAAATGAATTTGTATAAAATAGACTTTTTTATCAATATAGAATTAGGTGTACAAAATTAAGAATACAAATAAGCGGAGTAAGCTCTTCAGCCTACTCCGCTTTAATTTTCTATATAATAAGAATTTAATTTTCTATATAATAAGAAAGACGCCTGTCATGCAGGCGTCTTGATGCGTTTACGGCGAGAGACCAGGCGGCCACATCCGCGTGTTTAGCACTTAAGCATATCTCTCGTCTTACGTAAATTAGCTCATCGCTTTGTTAATATAACATTAATGGTAAGAGAAAGCAAGAAGGAAATATATAAATTCAAATTTTAAAAACGGCATAAAACCATTCTTTTTAGGTGGGAGAGAGCAAGTGCAGAGCCCTTTGTTTCTGCATAACAGCAGTCGTCTATATGTCGAAAAATTTTAACCCCGGCGTAATATTTTTTGAAATATCCTATGCTTATATTTTTCAAAACTCTCTATTAGTTCCTTTACTTCTATGAAGCAGGATTATTACAAAAATTGTCGAATACAGAAAATACTTCAATGAAAGGATATGCAATGATGACACAAGTAATCTTATTTAGAGGAAAAATGGGTACCGGCAAAACAACACTATCAAATGCTGTAGGCGCACAACTACATATACCAGTCATTCATAAAGACGATTTATACGATTCCATCGCTGACCATATAACAGATCACTTCATTCGAAACAATGCTTGCTTTAATATCCTTTTCCGATTATTAGAATCCACCCTTGCTTGCAATGCAACCGTTATTATCGATTTTGGCTATAACCACTTAGAGGATGTACTGAAGTTAAAATCTTGGGTCGAACAACACGAAGGGGTTTTAACATCTATTTCATGTATTTGCAGTGATGAATCTGTCTGGGCTCATCGACTAAATGAACGAAAAACGAATCCTCAGCCGAATCAACTCATCACGGACTTACATGAATTAAAGCAACATTATAGTGCAATTAATTCAGACTTATTAGAAGATGAACTTCAATTAGACTGCATAGAAGATATACATTTATTAACAGAAAAAGCGATACACTACATAAGTGAAAAGAAGGGGAAATAACATCTCCCCTTCTCGCCATTATCGTACCACGTTAGTTACATTTGTACGAAGGTCTCGGAACATATTTGTTACATCACGATTTAAATCATTTGTAATTGTTCCATTTCGTAGCTGCGTACTCATTGTATCAACGCGAGTAAACATATCTGCTTTCGCTGTTACATAGACATTACGATTATTTACAAGAGGCGCAACAGCTTTGCGAATGTCATTTTCTAGCGCTTTTTCGTCTGGATTGTTGCGAGTTTTGACCGCAATGACAACATCATTACCACGTACAACAGTAGAAACACGATCTACATTATCCATCCCTTTTACTCGGTTGGAAACTGCTTCAGCTACTTTTCCATCGTTGTTTATATACGTGTTGTTCATCGTTACATTACGAGTTGGGTATGGGTTTGTCATTTGTCCATGATAGTTTACATCACGGTAATAATTGTATCCAACGTTATCACGACTATTGTGAATGTCTTGATTAATTTTAGTATACTTTACATTCCCATACTGGTCAGTTCGCGTATCGTTACGGTATGTGACATAATCTGTGTAACGGTCTGTACCTGCTACATTATCTCTATGCGGATACGCATTCTCATAAGATGTGCGCTCATAATTATAATTAGCATTACGGTCCATCGCACTTTTATTTTTAGGTGTACCACATGCAGCTAACGCACTGGTAACTAACAAAGAAGCAGCAATAATTTTAATTTTTTTGTTCAATGCAAAAACCCCCTCTGTTAGAATGAACTTTTCATTCGAAAAGCTCCCTCTTATCATGAGTCACAAAGAGGGTTTTTACACTGTAAGTATTTTACTTAAAATTTCGGATGTGCTGCTGCTAAATGACACTTATGACCTAAGTGAGCATGAAGACGCTCAATAATTAAGGGGATCCTTTTCAGGAACTCCCTTTCATTTTCGTCTGTTCGACCTTCCTAAAGACCTGCGCTTACTACATACACCTAATATAATACCGCTCCCAACAATAAGGCCTTTTACAATTCTTTTTACTCAAAATACTTTATTTTGTAATCTCCACCAAATTACCAAACAGATTCTCATACAAAAACCGTTCTTTATAAAAGAACGGCTTCTTATCACTCTTATTAATTTTCCTCTTCTGGATAAGGTGTTCCAAATACAGAGGGAGGATTTTGTTGATAATACATTGTGCCCGGCTGCGGTGTATACGGAATATATGGGTTTTGCTGATTAAACTCACGTGGGAAATAAGGCATTCCAGGCTGCGGACTGTACAATTCCGGCTCGCCATCACAACCGCAATCCTCTTGCATTGCCCCCATCGGCGGTACATTATTTTCCATTGTCACAGGCTCAACATTTGAATTCGGCATAAAAGTGTATTGCATATCATATGGTGGTCTTCCCTGTATTGGCGGCATCCCCTGCATTGGCGGCATTCCCTGCATTGGCGGCATTCCCTGCATTGGCGGTATTCCCTGCATTGGCGGTATTCCCTGCATTGGCGGTATTCCCTGCATTGGCGGCATTCC
>NZ_KB910935.1 GCF_000383235.1 Bacillus sp. 123MFChir2 | reverse complement strand
GAGTAGGACGTTGCCAGGCTTATATTATTCCGCAGTAGCTCAGTGGTAGAGCTATCGGCTGTTAACCGATCGGTCGTAGGTTCGAGTCCTACCTGCGGAGCCATATGCTTCCATAGCTCAGCTGGTAGAGCACTTCCATGGTAAGGAAGAGGTCACCGGTTCAAGCCCGGTTGGAAGCTTGTGAGAAGTATCATTTTTTTTGGCCCGTTGGTCAAGTGGTTAAGACACCGCCCTTTCACGGCGGTAACACGGGTTCGAATCCCGTACGGGTCACCACTTTTGGAGGATTAGCTCAGCTGGGAGAGCACCTGCCTTACAAGCAGGGGGTCGGCGGTTCGATCCCGTCATCCTCCACCATATATATTTAAATGTCGGAGGGGTAGCGAAGTGGCTAAACGCGGCGGACTGTAAATCCGCTCCTTCGGGTTCGGCAGTTCGAATCTGCCCCCCTCCACCATTTTAAAAACAACCTTACAAGGGTTTATTTTTTTGGTGAGACGAGCAAAATAGTAAATATCAATGGGCTATAGCCAAGCGGTAAGGCAACGGACTTTGACTCCGTCATGCGCTGGTTCGAATCCAGCTAGCCCAGCCATTTAAGAGCCATTAGCTCAGTTGGTAGAGCATCTGACTTTTAATCAGAGGGTCGAAGGTTCGAGTCCTTCATGGCTCACCATTTTTGCGGAAGTAGTTCAGTGGTAGAATACAACCTTGCCAAGGTTGGGGTCGCGGGTTCGAATCCCGTCTTCCGCTCCAACTTGGGGCCTTAGCTCAGCTGGGAGAGCGCCTGCCTTGCACGCAGGAGGTCAGCGGTTCGATCCCGCTAGGCTCCATATAGTTAAAAAAGCTTGAAGTCGAATAATAGACTTCAGGCTTTTTTTGTTTATCCCGCTATTCGTGGGCAGTAAGGTGGGGGAGAAAAAACTCACTGATGGTTATTTTCACTTTATATAAATCCAATTTCACTTTTTTTACATGTAAGCCCCTACTTGCTTTCCCCTTTTGTTTTAAACCTTGCATGTGACAGGAAAAGGTCCTGATCTCTGCATGGCCAGATGCTCGTACCTCCTAAAAAAGAAAGGTTTTTTATGCCGTTTTTTAATTTTAATTTATATATTTTTGATGACTTCAACTTTAATATTGAAGATGAAGGGAGCTGTTTCATGTGAAGGTTATTATAGCGTCTGATTCATATAAAGAAAGTTTAACGGCTTTGGAAGTATGTGAAGCAGTAGAAAAAGGATTTCGCTCTATATACCCAGAGGCAGAGTATATAAGAATTCCTATTGCAGATGGCGGAGAAGGGACGGTACAAGCACTTGTTAATGCAACGCAAGGAGAAATCGTGACTCTTCCCGTGACAGGTCCGTTAGGAAACGTAGTGGAAGGGTTTTACGGCCTCTCCTCGGATAAACAGACCGCTTTTATTGAAATGGCCGCTGCTTCTGGTTTACATCATGTTCCACTTGAGAAAAGGAATCCATTTGTAACGACAACAAGAGGAACGGGAGAACTCATTTTACACGCATTACAGCAAGGGGTCCGTCGCATCACTTTAGGACTTGGAGGAAGTGCTACAAACGATGGAGGAGCAGGAATGTTATCCGCGTTAGGCGTCCGTTTTTTTGATAGCAATAATTGTACTATAGAGCCAAATGGAGGGAATTTAGACTCTATTACTTATTTTGATATATCACAGTTAGATTCTCGTTTAGCGCGGGTTAGCATTGAAGCAGCTTGTGACGTTACGAATCCTTTAACTGGGATGACAGGGGCAACGTTTATGTTTGGCAGACAAAAAGGAGCTACAGACGAGATGATAGAGCGGTTAGATTGCAATTTGAAGCATTATGCTAGGTTGATTAAACAAACTCTTCATGTTGATATTGAATTTGTTCCAGGAGCAGGTGCTGCGGGAGGACTTGGAGCGGCTATTGTTGCTTTTTTACATGGTACGCTTAGAAAAGGTATTGATATTGTACTTGATTACACGAATTTTAATGCTCATTTGAAAGATGCAGATTTAGTGATTACAGGAGAAGGAAGAATTGATGAACAGACGGTCTATGGAAAAGCGCCTATAGGAGTAGCAAAACGAGCTAAAGAGCATAATCTTCCTGTTATTGCAATTGCCGGAGCTGTCCACCCAAATCATACTCCAATTTACGAAGAGGGCATTGATGCTGTATTTAGCATCGTTTCAGGAGCAATGACATTAGAAGAAGCGTATGAAATGGGAAAAGAAAATATTTATACTACAGCACGAAATATTGCAGCTGTATGGAAACTAGGATTACAAAATCGTCCCTACTCGTAAGGGACGATTTTTTTATGCATATTTTAGCGGAAAATTCTCACTTTGTGGCTTCCTTGTATTGTATTAAGTGTATATAAATACAAAAAAATGTCTAGTTGAGTCAGATAATATAAAAGATTTAAAATATTTAGTGAAAGCATAAAAGGGGGAATCATCTATGAATAAAGAAATTTCAATTGTGGGAGTACCAATGGATTTAGGACAAATGCGTCGTGGTGTTGATATGGGCGCGAGCGCGATTCGTTATGCTGGAGTTGTTGAAAGAATTGAAAATATAGGATATAACGTAGAAGACTTAGGGGATATATGTATTGAAAGAGAAGTTCAAATAAATGAAAATGAAAAATTACGAAATCTTGAACAAGTTGTAAAAGTATGTCATGAGCTAGCAAGTAAAGTGGATAGCATTATTGAGAAGAAAAGCTTTCCACTTGTATTAGGCGGCGATCATAGCATTGCGATTGGAACGCTTGCTGGTATTGCGAAACATTATAAAAATCTTGGTGTGATTTGGTACGATGCACATGGAGATTTAAATACAGAGGAAACATCTCCGTCTGGGAACATTCATGGTATGTCATTAGCTGCAAGTTTAGGATATGGTCATCCATCACTTGTTAATTTATATGGTGAGTATCCGAAAGTGAAAAAAGAAAACGTAGTTATTATTGGTGCGCGTTCTTTAGATGATGGAGAGAAAGAGTTTATTCGTAAAGAAGGTATTAAAGTTTTCACTATGCATGAAATTGATCGCATGGGAATGACAGCGGTTATGGAAGAAACAATGGCATACTTATCACATACAGATGGCGTACATTTATCTTTAGATTTAGATGGCCTTGATCCACATGATGCACCTGGTGTGGGTACACCAGTTGCTGGTGGTTTATCGTATCGTGAAAGTCATTTAGCGATGGAAATGCTAGCGGAGTCTGGTATGATTACGTCTGCTGAATTTGTGGAAGTGAATCCAATTTTAGATGAAAAAAATAAAACTGCAATTGCAGCTGTAGCGTTAATGGGTTCTTTATTTGGCGAAAAGTTAAAATAATTTTAAAAAAGCGAAAAAGCAGCTGAAAAGCTGTTTTTTTTGCTATAAAATAAAGATACAGCGACACATTATGTTTAGAATCATTTCTTGAAGTCTGACATCTAGCAACTACATGTCAGGTCTAGAAATGTGGTTTGAAATTGTGGTTCGTATAATGTATGTTATAATTAATTTGTTGTTGTAAATTACATATAGATGGAGGAAGGGTCAGAATGCCTTTTGGAGATATAAATGTTATTTTTAAATATCTCAGCACTATAGTAGATATCGCCCTTGTGTGGTTTGTTATATATAAATTGATTCTTGTAATCCGTGGTACAAAAGCTGTTCAGCTTTTAAAAGGAATTACAGTAATTATTATTGTTCGTATTTTAAGTAATTTCTTTGAATTGCATACACTGCAATGGCTTATGGATCAAGCATTAACTTGGGGATTTTTAGCAATTATTATCATTTTCCAACCAGAGTTAAGACGTGCTCTTGAGCAGCTTGGACGGGGAAGTTTATTTTCACGTGGAGGCAATCAAGAGGAAAATGAACATGAATCGGTTGTAAACGCTGTTGTAAAGGCAACAGAATATATGGGGAAACGTCGTATTGGTGCACTTATTACAATGGCGAGAGAAACTGGTATGGGGGATTATGTTGAAACAGGAATCCCGCTAAATGCAAATATTTCATCAGAGTTATTAATTAATATTTTTATACCAAATACTCCGCTGCATGATGGTGCAGTAATTATGCAAGGAAATATTATTAGAGCAGCTGCTTGTTATTTACCATTATCAGAAAGTCCGTTCATTTCTAAAGAATTGGGAACACGTCATCGTGCGGCAATGGGTGTAAGTGAAGTAACAGATAGCTTAACAATTGTTGTATCAGAAGAAACAGGACACATTTCTTTAACAAAAAACGGCGAGTTACATCGTGATTTAAAAAGTGAACAATTAAAGGAACTGCTTATGAAAGAGTTAGGCGGAAACGTAAAACAGTCTTCTTCGTCTTTATGGAATTGGAGGAGAAAACGTCATGGATAAGTTAATGGATAATCATTGGTTTTTAAGAGGAATTGCATTATTATTAGCAATTATGCTCTACATGTCAACAAACATAGATAAAAATGCATCAGATAATTTTAATCCATCGCCTTTTCCAGTAGGAGATACAACAGAAACAATATCTGGGGTTCCAGTATCTGCATATTATGATGAAGATAAGTATATTGTAAGTGGAATTCCTGAAAAAGTCAGCGTCACACTTGAAGGGCAAAATAACGTTGTAGCGGCAGCTAAAGTAAAACGACAGTTTGAGGTATTTGTTAATTTACGTGGTTATACACCGGGAACATATGAAATTCCTTTAAAATATAGCGGAGTTCCAAATAATTTACATTTAAAAGTTCAGCCAGCGAAAATACAAGTTACCATTAAAAAGAAAGAAGTAAAATCTTTCCCTGTACAAGTGAAATATTTAAATGAGAATCAGGTGCAGAAAGGAACGGTTATAGATAAACCGATTGTTAAACCAGGCACTGTAGAAGTAGCCGGTACAACAGAGGAACTTTCACAAATTTCTCTTGTGCGGGCATATGTTGACTTGAAAGGTATTAACAAAACAGTGACAAAAGAAGCAAAAATTGTATTGTATGATAAAGACGGGAATCAGTTAGATTTGAAAACAGGTTCTTCCACTGTCAATGTCACTGTACCAGTTTCATCACCTGAAAAAACAGTTTCCCTAGGCGTCACGAAAAAGGGAAGTTTACAAGAAGGTATAACTGTAACGAGCATAAAAGTTGAACCGAATGAAGTGCAGATTTATGGTTCGAAAGACGTACTTGATAATATTACATCTCTTGAGGGCATCGAAGTCGACTTAAGTAAAATTACAGAGTCAACTACCTTTGATGCCTCTGTTTCTTTGCCTAAAGGTGTCACAAAGTCGGATCCTAGCCAAGTAAAAGTGACAGTTGAGGTACAAAAACAACAGAGAAAAACAATAACTGACATCCTTTTACAGGTAAATGGGTTATCAGATGTATTAACAATGAAATTTTCTGATCCACAAAATGGGAAAATTAGTGTTGATGTTTCTGGGGATGCAAGTATTATACAAAAGGTAAGTGCGGATCAGATTAAAGCATCCATAAATGTAGGAAATATGAGTGCAGGAACACATGACGTTCCAATTCAAATTAGCGGTCCCAATAATGTCACATTAGAATTAAAACAAAAGAATGCGAAAGTAGAGCTTGCAAAGAAGCAAGATACAGGGCATGAAGTACAAGGGCAGCCAGAGCAGCCAACGAATAAAGGAAATGAGCAAGAAAAAAGGAGCGAATAGCAATGGGAAAATATTTTGGTACTGACGGCGTACGAGGTGTTGCGAATGAAGAATTAACGCCTGAATTAGCATTTAAGATTGGTCGATTTGGTGGTTATGTATTAACGAAAAATACAGAGCGTCCAAAAGTCATTATTGGCCGTGATACACGTGTGTCTGGACATATGTTAGAAGGTGCTTTAGTAGCTGGACTATTATCAATTGGGGCAGAAGTAATGCGCCTTGGTGTTATTTCTACTCCTGGGGTTGCTTATTTAACGAAAGTGTTAGATGCACAAGCTGGTGTGATGATTTCTGCATCTCATAACCCTGTACAAGATAATGGAATTAAGTTTTTTGGTCCAGACGGTTTTAAATTAACAGACGAGCAAGAGGAAGAAATTGAAGCGTTATTAGATAAAGAAGTAGATGAACTTCCACGTCCTGTTGGTACAGCTTTAGGCCAAGTAAATGACTATTTTGAAGGCGGACAAAAATACTTACAATACATTAAACAAACTGTAGATGAAGATTTCTCTGGCCTACATATTGCGTTAGATTGCGCACACGGTGCAACATCTTCTCTAGCACCGTATTTGTTTGCTGATTTAGAAGCTGACATTTCAACAATGGGAACATCGCCAAACGGCATGAATATTAACGATGGTGTAGGTTCTACGCATCCTGAGGTATTAGCTGCGTTTGTGAAAGAAAAAGGTGCTGATATTGGTTTAGCATTTGACGGAGATGGTGACCGTTTAATTGCTGTTGATGAAAAAGGAAATGTTGTAGATGGCGATCAAATTATCTACATATGTGCAAAATATATGAACGAATCTGGAAAATTAAAACATAACACAGTTGTTTCAACAGTTATGAGTAATTTAGGCTTTTATAAAGCGGTAGAAGCGAATGGTATTACAAGTAATCAAACAGCTGTTGGTGACCGTTACGTAATGGAAGAGATGAAACGTGGTGGTTATAATCTCGGCGGGGAACAGTCTGGTCATATTATCTTCTTAGATTACATTACAACTGGGGATGGCATGTTAAGTGCACTTCAACTTGTAAATATTATGAAAATGACGAAAAAATCATTATCTGAGCTTGCGAGTGAAATGAAAAAGTTCCCTCAATTACTTGTGAATGTTCGCGTAACAGATAAAAAACAAGCATTAGAAAATGAAAAAATTAAAGAAATCATACGTGTTGTAGAAGAAGAGATGGATGGAGATGGTCGTATTCTTGTTCGTCCTTCTGGTACAGAGCCATTAATTCGTGTTATGGCAGAAGCGCCAACACAAGATCTTTGTGACCAATACGTAAGCCGCATTGTAGAGGTTGTGAAAGCAGAAGTTGGAGCTGAATAATAGTCGGATATTATTACAAAAAAAGAGCACATTTTGTGCTCTTTTTGCATATACTTGTTATCTACAATGGAAAAATTCCATTGACGATTTATTCCATTTGTTATAAGATGGTTTTGTTCTTTTTCTCAGCAAAATAGATTGAAGTAAGAAGCGCCAGAACTACCTGCAATGTAGTTGACGAGGAGGAGTTTATCGAGATTTCGGCGGATGGCTCCCGGTTGTTCATCATAACCGAAAGCTTTTACTTAAAGCATTGAGGTGACTCAATGGACAAAGGTGAAAGTGTGATGAGAGAAAAGGAACGGATTATACTAGCAGTAAGAAGCATACAGACTGAAACCAAAATGAGAGGAAGGTGAAAGTCGTTACAAGCTTACAAAGCTAGCGATATGTAAATCCGTTTTTTTATGTGTAAAAATAAGATCGGGCTATGTCGTTATATGTTTATGAAAGAGCATAAGCATATTGTAACGGCGACTAATTATGTGTGGAATCGTAGGATTTATTGGGGAACAAGATGCAAAGGAAATTTTATTAAAAGGGTTAGAGAAGCTTGAATACCGCGGATACGACTCAGCTGGTATTGCAGTGCAGGCAGCAAACGGTGTTGTTGTATTTAAAGAAAAAGGCCGCATTGCAAAACTTCGTGAAATTGTGGATGAAAATGTAGCAGCTAACGTGGGAATCGGTCATACACGTTGGGCAACTCATGGCGTTCCAAGTCAGGTGAACGCACATCCGCACCAAAGCACTACAGAGCGCTTTACCCTTGTGCATAACGGTGTAATTGAAAACTACGAGTTATTAAAGAATGAATATCTTCAAGATGTAAACTTTGTAAGTGAAACAGATACAGAAGTAATCGTTCAGCTTGTAGAAAAACAAGTGAAAACTGGTTTGACGGTAGAAGAAGCATTCCGTAAAACATTAACACTATTACACGGTTCGTATGCATTAGCATTACTTGATGCAGAAAACCCAGACATGATTTATGTTGCTAAAAATAAAAGCCCGCTATTAGTGGGTACTGGAGATAACTTTAATGTTGTTGCAAGTGATGCAATGGCAATGCTACAAGTTACAGATCAATTTATCGAACTAATGGATAAAGAAATGGTTCTTGTAACAAAAGAAAAGATTACAATTCAAAATTTACAAGGTGAAACGATTGATCGTGCACCATTTACAGCAGAATTAGATGCAAGTGACATTGAAAAAGGAACATATCCTCATTTCATGCTAAAAGAAATTGATGAGCAACCACTTGTTATTCGTAATATTATTCAAAAGTATCAAAATGAAGATGGCGAAATTGAACTTGATGCAGAAATTCGCGATGCAATTTTAGCTAGCGATCGTGTGTATATTATCGCATGCGGAACAAGTTATCATGCAGGTCTTGTTGGAAAACAATTCATTGAAACTTTTGCAAAAGTACCAGTAGAAGTACATGTAGCAAGTGAATTCTCTTACAACATGCCATTATTAACAGAAAAACCATTCTTCATTTACATTTCACAAAGTGGTGAAACTGCAGATAGCCGCGCAGTACTTGTACAAACAAATGAAATGGGACATAAAGCATTAACAATTACAAACGGACCAGGCTCTACACTATCTCGTGAAGCGAATTATACATTGCCATTATATGCTGGCCCAGAAATTGCTGTAGCTTCTACGAAAGCATATACAGCACAGCTTGCAGTACTTGCAATCTTAGCGGCTGACATTGCAAAAGCAAAAGGTTTAGCACTTGGCTTTGATTTAATCAAAGAACTAGGTCTTGTTGCAAACGCAATGGAAGTACTTTGCGACCAAAAAGATGAAATGGATGCAATTGCGAAAGAATACTTAGCAACAACACGTAACTGTTTCTTCATTGGCCGCAGCGTTGACTTCTACGTTGGTTTAGAAGGTGCATTAAAGCTAAAAGAAATCTCTTACATCCAAGCAGAGGGCTTTGCTGGAGGAGAGTTAAAACACGGCACAATCGCGTTAATTGAACAAGGTACACCAGTTATTGCGCTTGCTACGCAAGAACACGTAAACCTTGGTATTCGTGGTAACGTAAAAGAAGTAGCTGCACGCGGAGCAAACCCTTGCATCATCGCAATGAAAGGCTTAGAAATGGAAGGCGATCGCTTCATCGTACCAGCTGTACACGAGGCACTAGCACCGCTTGCAGTAGTCATTCCATTACAGTTAATCTCATACTATGCAGCACTTCACCGTGAGTGTGACGTTGATAAACCGCGTAACTTGGCTAAGTCGGTGACGGTTGAGTAAGAGTTATAGATTTGAAATAAGGTTGTGTGGATTTGAAATAAAGATTAACTGTTTATAAAAAAGATTAACCGTTTTGAAAAAAGTTTAACTGTTTATAAAAAAGTTGCACCGTTTTACCCCTTTAGATATGATTGTCTAAAGGGGTGTTTTTATGTCCAAAAGAAAAAGAACATCTGAAATTGAAAAGTGGATTAAACAAGGTCGAGGTTCAGGGATAGGCGCAGATTATAAACCGTGGCTAAAAATTCAGGATGTCTCCTCTCTAGGTCGTTCAACTCGTTTGAAAGGAATAAAAACGAGTAGGCAACATGAATTTTTATCGGATTTAGAACGAAACTATTTTTATTTAACTGAACATTCCGATTTTATTATTGATATTCGGGAGCAATTTCCTTTACTACCGTTGGAAGAAACAATTGTCATTGCAGATGAGTTAGGTATTGAGCATTCTACTGATCCTAAAACTGGTGAACCAATTGTGATGACAACGGATTTTTTATTATCTCTTGATAAAGGTCAAGGCATCATTGAAGTTGCTCGTACTATCAAAATGAAAGATGAATTACTAAAGGAACGAGTACTTGAGAAGTTCGAAATTGAGCGGGAGTATTGGCTACGTAGAGATATTGATTGGGGTATTGTAACGGAAGAAGAAATTCCAAAAACAATGGCGAGAAATATTAGCTATATCCATGATTACTATGACATTCGAGATTATGATGTCTTCCAAGAAATGAGTGCGCAGCTTATTGAAGATTTATCTTTGTCCTTGATGCAAAGATTACTAAATGATTCACGTAGTGTCCGTATGATTACAAGTGAATTTGATACAGATACACATTTACCTTTTGGCAGTGGTGTGACCCTTTTTTATCATTTGCTTGCTCGAAAAATTATAGTGATAGATATGCTTAAACCACTAAATTTAGAGGAGCCTATTGATATTAAGTTGATTGATGAAAGTAAGCTGAAGAAGGTGAAGCATGGATGATTTATATTAACCAAGTTCTTCAATATACAGCAGACTCTAAGCGTATTCGTATTATTGAGATAAAAGAGCCATTTGTATTTATGGTTGACATAGATGCAATTAGTTCTATGCCTAAAAGGGAATTATATTCAAATTTATTGACAGAATTGCAACAAGGACACTTGCTTGTAATTAGTGATCCATTTGCAAAAGGAATAATAGATACCGAGTTAACTAATCGACAAATACAAAAAAGAGAAGAAGGTTGGTCTATTATTCAACAATATTGTCTTAATCATATGGAAGCTCTACTTCAAAAAAGTGGACGAGAGAAGAAAATAAAGGAAATTGCTAAGGAAGGTGGTACAAGTCCAACCAAAATAAAGAAACTTCTCAGTCGTTATTGGCAGCGTGGCATGAATAAGAACGCGATGTTACCAGACTATGCAAACTCAGGTGGTAAGGGGAAAACAAAGACATTAATGAAATCTAAAGTAGGACGCCCTCGAAGAGTAAATATTAGTGGAAATTATCAAACGGGTATCAATATTACTAATGAAGTGAAGTTGCAATTTGAGCACGCCATTAACAAGTACTATCGCAAAACAAATAATTATTCACTAACAGACGTATACCATTTTATTTTGCGTGATTTCTACTCAGACCGCTATAAAGATAATATGGAAATGAAATACCATGTTTGGGATGCTAGTCGAATACCTTCTTATAATCAGTTTTACTATTGGTTTAAAAAACTAGAGGATCCGAAAAAAGATATTCAATTCCGTAAGAGTGCCAAGGAATTTGAGTCTAAACATAGACCAATTTTAAGTGATTCGAAATCTGAAACAAACGGTCCAGGAACGCGTTTTCAAGTTGATGCAACAATCGCAGACATTTACTTAGTTAGTTCCTTGGATGTAAATAAAGTCATTGGTAGGCCAGTTATTTACGCTGTAATCGATGTGTATTCTCGTATCGTTACAGGATTATATGTCGGATTAGAAGGTCCATCATGGATCGGAGCGATGATGGCTTTAGATAATATGATCACTAATAAAGTGGGATTTTGTAAGCGGTATGGGATTGAAATACTTGAGGAGCAATGGCCTACATATCACTTACCTGAGATTATTATTGCTGATCGGGGCGAGTTTGAAGGCTACTCTGTTGAAAATCTAATTAATAATTTAAATATCAAAATTGAAAATACAACTGCTTATCGAGGGGATTTAAAAGGAATTGTAGAACGTAAATTTCGTACATTGAATGGCAAGGTGAAACAAAAGGCACCAGGTGCCATTCAAAAGGAATATCGTGAGCGTGGAGATAGAGATTATCGCTTGGATGCGACTTTAAATCTTAAGGAATTCACAGCAATAATTATTACGCTGGTGCTTCATCACAACCATAAAATCGTTGATAAATATCCAATGGAAAAAGAAATGATTACAGATGGTTTAGTACCAAATCCAATCAATTTATGGAACTGGGGAATTCAAAACCGTAAGGGCAGATTAAGAACTGTTGATAGAAATATTCTAAGGCTAAATGTTTTACCCCGGGGAAACGCTACTATTTCTAGAGCTGGTATTAAATTTAAAAACCTATTATATAGTTCAAAGCAAGCAATTGAAGAACAATGGTATTTAAAACTTAAGAACAGAAGTATCGAGATAGTTTATGATCCACGTAACGTAGAGAAAATTTATATTCCGCATGATAATGGGGTGGATTTCGAGTCTTGTATTTTACTTGAGCCAAGTCAACAATATCGCAACGACTTCTTAGAAGAAATTATTTTCCAACAACAATTACGAAGTGAATTGGAAGAGATCGAACGTTCCAATCAAATACAGCTGACGATTAATACAGATGCAAAGATGGATGAAATCATTAAAAAAGCAAAGAAAAAGAAACAACAATCTGTAAACGAATCTACTAGCAAAAGAGAAAAAATTGCATCTATTAGAGAAAATAAAAATACGGAAAAGCAGTTAAATAGACAACAAGAAAAGTTTGATTTGTCACCAGCGGCTGTTAGTGAGAAAGCAGAAGTAATTGATTTTTCTACAAAAGAAAAGGTACAAAGTGAGCTATCTAAAAAGTCTAGCTCTCGCCTAATGGAAAAATTAAAGAAAAAGCGAGATGAGAAGTTTGGAAAAGACGAATAATCTTGTCCTTAAAGGTGATTTTGAGGAAGCTAATTACAAAGAGCAGGCTTTATCTGAGTATGACAATAATCCCTTTATCGAAGCGCTCCCACCAATCTTCGATGAGGATGATGTGTTAGAACGATTTATGGTAACACCACGTATTACAGAGCAAGATAAACAAAGTGAAACGAATATTCGCTACCATGTGTTGAAGCGTGTAAAGAACTTCATTCAACCTTTGCCTATCCATTTTGAGGTAGAACGTCGCTTGTCGACTTTAATTCGTCGGGGTTACTTAGCACGTAATCCATTAGATAAAACATTTTTAGAGCGTATTCGGGTTTTACACCAGCTAAGAGAAGATGAAGTGGAAGCACATAAATATATTGATGAGCGATTAAATTATATTCGCTCCACAGCAGATAGTTTATCGATTATTGGCATTTCAGGTATTGGGAAAACAACAGCAATTGAGCGCTTGCTACTTATGTATCCGCAAGTTATTAAACATGAAGCTTACAAAGGACAACTGTTTAATCGTACACAAATTGTTTGGCTCAAAATCGATTGTCCATATGATGGCAGCTTATCTACAATGTGTAAAGGATTTTTCAAGGCGATTGATGATCTACTCGGTACTCGTTATTTGGAGAAGTATGGTTATTTAAATCGTGTTACATCAACGATGCTTTTACACATGACTTCCTTAGCAAGTATGTACGGTATCGGTGTGTTAGTTATTGATGAAATACAGCATTTACTACATTCAAAAAATGACCAAGAAGAGATGTTGAACTTTTTTGTTACATTATCAAATACAGTCGGTATCCCTACAGTGTTAATTGGTACTTCGAAGGCCCAACAATTATTTAAAGGAAACTTCCGTCAAGCTCGTCGCGCAGCAAGTGATGGTGCAATTATTTGGGATCGTATGGCTGAGGACAGTGAGGAATGGGAGTTCTTTTTAGAAACATTATGGGAGTTACAATGCTTAAAAACTCGTTCAGAACTTACTGGCGAAATTAAAAAGACGTTTTATGAAGAATGCCAAGGAATTACTTCGGTAGCTGTAAATTTGTTTATTCTAGCACAGGAGCGAGCGCTTTTTGATGAATCAAATGAAGATGAAACAATTACTTCTCGAGTGTTGAAGAAAACAGCTAAAGAGGATATGAAAATTATTCAGCCAATGCTTAATGCCATTCGTAAAAATGATTTGAAGGCAATGTATAAGTATGAAGATATTATGATTAATTTGGATGATTTGATGATAAACCATAAGCAAAATACAGAGTACGAGGGAAAAATCAAAGCCGCGATGAAAGAACGTCAAAATACGTTGCAATATAAGAGACAAGAGACGATTGAGAGTTTAAGTATTGAGGTTGCTTCGTTAGGAATTTTTGATGCTTTGAATGATACTGATATTAAGAAGTTAGTTACTAAGATTATTGAAAATAGTCCTATTGATGTAGAATATAGCATTTTAAAATTTGAAGCTGTTCGGGAAGCGATGGATAAGCAAAAGAAATTATCCGAAAGTCAGAAAAAAATAAATAAAATAGAATTATTACCGTTATTAGAATTAAGGAGGAAAGCACTTCAGAGTAATGAACATTCTTATGATTTTTTGAAATCAAAAGGATTTATAAAACAAGTATTACAAGAATTTTTTTAAACTTTCAATTGGAGGTAATAATGATGCAGAAAAAGGCAGTTAAAACAGAGGAAGAAATAGATATAAAAAACTTTAAGTTTATTTCAGGCATTTTAACTTTAATCGTAATCACAGGGGTTACATTTTTTATAACAAAAGTTGAATGGATTGGAAATGCGTATGCAATATTATCAATACTTTGGTTTAGTTTTGAGGGAAGTATTATCAAAAGCACAGCTAAGGCAGTTTTGAAAAAAGATATTTTAGCAACAATTTATGCAGATGCTCCTACTATATTGGCTTTTACAATATTATTTTACTCTATTACTGTATGGCCTACTTTTACGGGGAAAATTATAGCAACCTTACTATGTTTAGGATTTATGACTACAGTTAGATATTTGAGTAACTTAGCGATGAAAAACAAGGAATAAAATATTGGTATTTAGGAGGTCATATAAATGCTCCCCTTCTTTACTAATCCATATCCAGATGAATTGATGTATTCAGCGATTGCACGTTATCACTTTTATAGTGGAAATCTTGATTGTAAAGACACATTAGAAGAAGTGTTTCAAAGTCGTTCTGTGATTCCGAGTGTGGAGATTGGTAGTCATTTTGCTATATTAGCTGAGCAACTAGGCTCTAACTATTCTGTTAAGACTATACTAGCTAATCATACAATTTATCCTTATTATGCAATATTTTTAACAAAACAGCGTCAGCAAGAAATTTTACAAGACGTTGCTGGTAATGGACAAGCACTTTACACAAGACTTGGTATGATTGCAGGAAGTATTTGTAGAAAAGCTGGCCTCTATTATTGTGCAGAATGTACGAAAAGTGATGTAGAGCAATTTGGAGAACCATATATACATCGAAAGCATCAATTACAAGGCATTGATTACTGTCCCCACCATGAGGTGCAATTGAGAAAATACCCAGTAGATACAGCTAGCTGTATTGAATACATTCGCTTTGAGTTAAAGAATATGAATCTATCTTCTATTTATAAAAGTGACCCTTTTGCAAAAATTTCAATTTACTTATCAAAACAAGCATATAAATTATTGCAATTACCGTTGCAAAAATTTTCACGAGAAGATATTAAGTTGAAATACCGTGCGTTATTGTGTGAATTAAATCTGATTACAGTTTCGAATCGTGTACGCCAAAAAGAATTGTATCAAGCGTTTAAAAGTAAGTTCCCTAAAGGCTTTTTAGAAAAGTATGAGAGTACTCTAAATATAGCGGATGAGTATAACTGGTTAAAGATGATTACTCGTAATACAAATCGTCATGTACATCCTTTTAGGCATTTGTTAATGCTTTATTTCTTAGAACAGGATATAGATGACTTGGTGAATCAAAAGGCTCATGTAGCTCTGTTTGGTGCGGGGCCTTGGCCTTGTTTGAATAAAGCGGCAACACACTATAGAGACATGGTCATTCCTAGTGTTGAGGTTACAAGAGATTTTAAATCAACAGCTCTAATTGGTACATTCAACTGTTCATGTGGTTTTGTCTACGCAAGAAAAGGTCCTGATACATTTTTAGAAGACCGATTTCGTATAGGAAGAGTGAAAATATTTGGTGAAGTGTGGAAGTCAAAGCTTAAACAATTATCTAATAAGAACCTTAGTACAAGAGCAATTGCGAGGGAATTAGGAGTCGATTCCAAGACAGTTAAAAGATATTTAGAGGAACATGAGATAACAAATAATCAAGTGAAAATAGAGGATAAAGTGTTACTGGAACAGTATCGAAATGAGATGATAGAAGGTATACGGAAATTTCCTAATTTGTCTCGTACAGATTTGCGAGAGCTTTTTAAAAAGCAATATATGTTCTTATATCGACATGATAAAGAATGGTTGATGGAGAATTTGCCTATAAAACAAAAGAAGCTAGAGCCGACTAAAAAGATAGACTGGGATAAGAGAGATAGAGAATACGTTGTAAAAATAAAAGTGCTCTATAAAGAGTTACTGGCGGAAGAAAGGCCTATTCGAATAACGATTTCGGTATTAGGTAAACGATTAGGAATATTAGCGAACTTAGAGCGTCATTTAGATAAACTATTGCAAACGAAGGAATTATTAGAAGAAATAATTGAGTCAGTCGAGCAATTTCAAATTCGTCGTTGTTGTAAAGTGATTGACCAAATGATAACGATGGATGAACCAGTTATACTATGGCAAGTACAGCGTATAGCAGCAGTGAAAACGCATCATTTTCATGAAATAAAACCAAAGCTAGAAGAATATTTGAAAAGGAAACAGGATGTGAGTAACGATGAGCAAACAACAGGTTAAACTGAATAATTGGCCATTTGATGAAGGAGAGCAAGCACAATTAACTTGGATTAGCTCTCCTTTTTTGCAAGATAAAAAAACGATGATTTATGCGTATTTTAGAGCAAATGATAGGACTGAAAAATTATTAGTTGATTGGGGAACTTTGCCAGCTTTAGCTATTCAGCATTACTACATGAACGGCAACATTAGTCAAAGTATTCCTCCGTCAGGTATAGAAGAAGTTGAAATTAAAATTTATCCAAACACTGTGACCTATTCAGAAAGGGATTGGAGCATCTTTGGTACAAATGATAAAGATGTTTCGCGTAGTTTCACTGTTTCATACCAAAATAAAAAATATATCTTGCCCCTTATTGAAGTTGTGCGTAGTATTTTAGCACCAAATCGATTCTTATTATATCGTTTATTTGAAACGAATTCTTTTCCGCAATATTTTATTGAGCAATACGAGCCCAATAAGCTACATCTAGATTTTTCATCACAATATCATCGTAAGTATACGAAAGACTCCTACTTATTCCAGCTAGTATGGCTTTTAACAAATTCAGATCTAAGACAAGTATTCGAAAATGCCGCTTATGCCTTTATTAATACAGCAATCCTACAGTTTGATTGGTTATTCAAGCAACCTATTACTGTTATTACTGCTGTTAAATCAAGTGTAGCGGGAGGAACTATCCTTCGAATAAAGAGTGTTAAAAATAAAAAGATTCCTTATAAAGAGATATCATTTACTCATCCAGAGATAATTCAAAATGAAAGGACAAGCGAAGCTAAAAAATATGCATTTCATTCAAAGCGGAATGATGGTATAGGTGAATCTGAAATGAAATTAGATGAAGAAGCTGAGGGAACAACTGATGATTTTGATTTAATAGAAATGGATAATCAAATTCATGAATACGAAAAGCTTCCGAAGGTAACAAAAATTCGTAGAAATTCTAATAAGCAACGAACACAAGAAGATGAAAATACAAAACGTTATTTTATTGAGGATAATGGACGAAGATCTACCGCTGATGTTGGCGGTAATCAGCTTGCAAGAGGAATAGAAAATAAACCTTTATATGAGATACAGGCACAAGGCGAATTATTGGATTTTATTAATGTACTTAAGGTTTTAGAAGGTTATCCAGAAGTTAAAGCAATTAAAGTAATCACAGGTATATTACCAATGGGAAGCGAAAGGCGGAGATTTAGTTATTTAGATGATGGGATTGCAAAGCGTAAGTACATAGTAGCTAGTATAGAATTATTTAATGGAAGACAGTATGAAATTTTGGAAATCGAGCGAGAAAGTCGTTCTTTATCTATGCTGATATTGTCCGCAACTATCAGTGTGGAATGGCCTTCGATTATTCAAGACATGTTGTCGGGCTTAGTGGATAAAAGTGGTTTTTGGGCTAAGGAATTAATTATGGGGATAGAAAGAGAAGGTATTGTTGTAAAAAAAGCTAAACACAGTAAGAAAAGCGTTATACATAAAGCTAAATTGTTATTTGAAAAGCTATTTTGACAAATCGTATAATTTCCCATAGAACAAATTTAGTAATATACTTTATGGAATATTAATACAGAAATTCTTTTCGATGGTATGATTATTGATAGGTAAAGCTATTTTGAATATATAAAAGTGGATATGTGGGGGATGTGGAAGTGGGTTATCAGTCAGAAGCACAACTAGAAAATCATTTAGTTGAGCAATTGCAAAAACAAGGTTATGAAGCTGTTCAATTATCGGATTATGCAGCTGTATTAGCCAATTTTCGTGCGCAATTAAATAAGTTCAATGAGAAGAAATTAAATGGGCAACCGTTAACAGATAAAGAATTTAAGCGTGTGCTGGTTGCAACAGAAGATAAAAGTATTTATGAGTCTGCAAAAATCTTACGTGATAAATTGCTAATCGAGCGTGAAGATGGTACGGAGCTTTATTTAGAACTTATGAATACGAAACAATGGTGTAAAAACTTATTCCAGGTGACAACGCAAACGACAATGTTTGGCAAATACGAAAATCGTTACGACGTCACCGTTTTCATCAATGGGTTACCAATCGTCCAAATTGAGTTAAAGCGAAGAGGATTAGATTTTAAAGAAGCATTTAATCAAATTCAGCGTTACCGTCGCCATTCGTTCCAAGGGCTCTATCACTTCTTACAAATTTTTGTTGTAAGTAATGGCGTCGATACGAAATACTTCTCAAACTCTGATTATGATATTCAATTTGGTTTTACATTCTTCTGGTCAGATGAAGAAAACAATATTATTACGAACTTACAGGAGTTCACGAAAGCCTTTTTACAACCTTGTCATTTAGCGAAAATGGTAAGCCGCTATATGATTATTAACGATACCGATAAGGCCTTAATGGTCATGCGTCCTTATCAAGTATATGCGGTGGAAGCGTTAGTCAAACGTGCGACGGAGACGAATAATAACGGTTTTATTTGGCACACAACCGGTTCGGGTAAAACATTGACATCGTTTAAATCTGGACAAATTTTAGCGAATGAAGAAAGTATCAAAAAAGTATTCTTCTTAGTGGACCGTCAAGATTTAGATAGCCAAACGACTGCGGAATTTAATAAGTTTGAAAAAGGTTCTGTAGACCGCACAGATAAAACGGATGAATTAATTAAACAAATCAAAAATCCAATGAAGCGTTTTATCGTAACAACGATTCAAAAAATGAGTAACGCCGTTAAAAATCCACGTTATGAGAAAGTAATGGAGCCTTACAAGCAAGAGCATGTCGTCTTTATTATTGATGAATGTCATCGTAGCCAGTTTGGTGATATGCGTAAAGATATTGACCATCATTTCCAAAATGCACAATACTTTGGATTTACAGGTACGCCAAGATTTGAAGAAAATAAAAGCCAAGATGGTCGTACGACAGCAGATTTATTTGAAAAATGTTTACATCACTATTTAATTAAAGATGCGATTCGCGATGGAAACGTATTAGGCTTCTCAGTTGAATACATTAGCACGTTCCAATCGAAAGCAGATGAATTCGATGATACGAAAGTAGAAGGTATTGATACAGATGAGGTGCTACGCCATCCTACACGTTTAAATATGATTGCAGACCATATTATCGACAATCACCATCGTCGTGCGAAAAGTAAAGGATATTGCGGTATTTTTGCGGTTGATTCGATTCAAACGTTAATTAAGTACTATGACTTATTTAAAGCGAAGAATCATAACTTGAAAATTGCTGGGATTTATTCGTTTGGTGCGAATGAAGAAAGTGATGGAACAGAAGAACATTCACGTGAAGCATTGGACCGTATGATTGAGGACTATAATCAAATGGTTGGCACTGATTATTCAACCGATACATGGGACCGCTATTTCTCAGACGTATCGAAAAAAATGAAGCAAGCACAAATCGATATTTTATTAGTCGTAAATATGTTCTTGACGGGATTTGATAGTAAGCCACTCAATACATTATATGTCGATAAAAACTTGCAGTATCACAATCTATTGCAAGCTTATAGCCGTACAAACCGTGTAGAAAAGGCGACAAAACCTTATGGAAATGTCGTTTGTTACCGTAATTTGAAAGAGCAAACAGATGATACAATCCGTTTATTCTCTAAAACAGATTCGGTTGATGATGTCTTAATGCAAAATTATGATGCCTATCTAGCAAAATTTAAAGAAGCATTAGAAGAACTCAAAAAAGTTGCAGCATCGCCTGAACAAGTCGATGTACTTCAAACAGAAGAAGATCAGCGTGAATTTATTGTTGCTTTCAAAAACGTCACAAAAATGCTTCAACGTTTGCAATCATTTTCTGACTTTGAATTTGATGAAGATGAACTGCAAATTACAGAGCAATCTTACGAGGACTATAAAAGTAAGTACTTCAAAATCCATGATCGCTTGAAAAAAGAAGATCCACGTAAGGAATCTATCTTACAAGACATTGATTTTGAGTTAGAGTTAATGCATACAGATCGTATTAATGTAAGCTATATTATGAATTTAATCGCGAATTTAACAATGGATGATGAAAAAACACGTGATCAAGAAATTAAATTAATCAAGCAAGAATTAGATCATGCGTCTGATGAAAAATTACGTTTAAAAGTTGAACTAATTCATAATTTCTTAGATAAAATTGTGCCGCAACTCGGTACAAATGTATCCATTCTTGATGAATATTCAAAGTATGAAGAAGAAGTGCAAGAAGAAGAAATGAATACTTTTGCAAGTGAAGTAGGATTAGAGCAATCTGTTTTAAAAGAACAAGTGGCGACATATGAATATGCCAATATCATTGAAGATAGTACAATTATGGACCGTTTATCAGGTTCGTTCTTAAAGAAAAATAAGGCGATTAAAGCGATTAAAAGCTTTATTCATGAGCAAGTAGCAAAATATGGAGCATAGAAAAAAGAGAGGGGATCCCCCTCTTTTTTGTGTTATTTTAAAAAATATCAAAAAATAATGCATTTTAACTTGATATTATTTAAAATATCATTTAATATAATGACCAGAGGGGAGGTCATATGATGAAGTTAAGAGAATGTGCAGAAGTCACACAAGGCGTTTTTACAAATCGGATTGAAACGTCGAATTTGAATGAAGACAGTGTTCAACTGCAGTTAGTAACATTAAAAGAGTTCAATCATTTACTTGGAACCGATTATCGGATTTCCCAAGAAAAAGATCGCTCGATTTATGTGAAAAAAGAGAAGATTAAACAAGAAGTATTAACAGATACGAAAAGCCTTGTACTGCATACATTAACGCAAAAGGTTGTTTGGTTTCCTCCAGAATATCAAGGTCTATTGTTGACAAATAACTTTATGAAAATAAGCTTCTCGGAAGAAGTAGATGTGCATTTTATGGAGTGGTTATTTAATGAACATCCTTCGATTCAAAAACAAATTGCGCTATTTACAGAAGGAAGTATTATTTCTTCATTAAAGTTATCGAATGTAAAAGAAATTGAGCTTGTGCTTCCGACCATTGAAAAGCAACGAAAGCTTGGACAAATAGCACAATTAAAGAAGAAAAAGTCAGCGCTTTTAAAAGAAAAAGATACATTGGAACAATTATTTCTTCATCATCAAATGGTGAAGATCACAGAACAATAGGAGGTCATATAGATGACAACAAGTGAAAAACAACGCCAGCAGCAAACTGAGTTACATAAGAAGCTATGGGCAATGGCTAATGACTTACGAGGTCAAATGGATGCTTATGAGTTTAAAGATTATATTTTAGGATTGATTTTCTATCGCTATTTATCAGAAAAAGTAGAATCACGTGCAAATTCATTACTTGCGGAAGATGAATTAAACTTTGCGGAAGCTTGGGGAAATGAAGAATATCATGAAGATTTACAAGAGTATTTAATTAATGAATTAGGTTATGTCATCACACCTCAATATTTATTCTCTACATTCGTAAAAGAAATCGAATTAGGTGCGAATGGTAACTTTGATATTGAAATGCTTCAAAATGGTGTAAAAGCGATTGAAGCTTCTACAATGGGTGCAGATAGCCAAGAAGACTTTGAAAACTTATTTGATGATATGGATTTAAACTCATCAAAATTAGGGCGTACCGTAAAAGCACGTTCAGAACTAATTGCGAAAGTACTTGTGAATATTGCAGATATTCCATTTTTACAAGACGATGTGGAAATCGATGTACTTGGTGATGCCTATGAATATATGATTTCACAATTTGCTGCGAATGCAGGAAAAAAAGCCGGCGAGTTTTACACGCCACAACAAGTATCACGCATTTTAGCGAAAATCGTTACAGCTGGTAAAACAGAAATCAAAGATGTTTATGATGGTACGTGTGGATCTGGTTCACTGTTACTACGCGTAGGTAAAGAAGCAAAAGTTTATAACTACTACGGCCAAGAAAAAGTATCGACAACGTACAACTTAGCGCGTATGAATATGTTGCTACATGATATTCCATACCAACGCTTTGATATTAAAAATGCAGATACGTTAGAAGAACCACAGCACATGGATAAACGCTTTGAAGCAATCGTTGCCAATCCACCATATAGTGCAAAATGGAGTGCTGATGATAAATTCCAAGATGATGAACGTTTCAGTAATTACGCAAAATTAGCACCAAAATCAAAAGCTGACTTTGCATTCGTACAACACTTTATTCATCATTTAGATGATAACGGTACATTTGCAGTTGTATTACCACATGGTGTCTTATTCCGTGGTGCTGCAGAAGGTGTCATTCGTAAATATTTAATCGAAGAAAAAAACTATTTAGACGCAGTTATCGGTCTACCAGGGAATATTTTCTTCGGTACAAGCATTCCTACGTGTATTTTAGTGTTCAAAAAATGCCGTAAGCACGATGATAACGTTATGTTTATCGATGCTTCAAATGAGTTTGAAAAAGGTAAAAATCAAAACCATTTATCAGACGAACATGTTGAAAAAATCGTTGAGACATATTTAAATCGTGAAACAATTGATAAATACTCTTACGCCGCAACATTAGATGAGATCAAGGAAAATGACTATAACTTAAACATCCCTCGTTATGTAGATACATTTGAGGAAGAAGAACCAGTTGATTTAGAAGCAGTAGCAAAACGCCTTCAAGAAATCGATGAAGAAATCGCCAAAGTCGATGAAGAACTAGCTGCATACTTCAAAGAATTGGGGGTGTAGAGTGTGAATGTACCAAAGTTGAGATTTAAAGAATTTAGTGGGGAATGGATTCCTGTATCTTTACACGATTACTTTGATTTTATTGATGGTGATAGGGGAAAAAATTACCCTAGTGAGAATGATTTCTTCAAAGAAGGACATTGCCTTTTTTTGAATGCAAATAATCTTACTGAAATAGGTTTTAGTTTTAAAGAGACAAATTGGATTTCTAAGGAAAAGCATGAATCACTTAGAAAAGGTATTGTTCAACAACATGATTTGGTATTGACTTCCAGAGGTTCCAGATTAGGAAAGTTAGCTCTTTTTAATGAAATTAATTCTTATCCATTTGTGCGAATTAATTCGGCAATGTTAATTATAAGAGCTAAAAATAAAATAGATGTTCCATATTCACTACATCTCTTTAAAGAAAAAATTCTCCCAATTTTTATAGCTGAAAAAAAAGTTGGAAGTGCTCAGCCACATATTACAGTGAAAGACTTAAAAAAAGTCAAAAGCTTTATGCCGATTGAGATTCATGAACAACAAAAAATCAGCACATTTGTAGATATATTAAATAAAAAAATTCAACTCCAACAACAAAAAATTGATTTGCTGCAGGAACAGAAAAAAGGGCATATGCAGAAGCTTTTTAAGCAAGAGTTACGGTTTAAGGATGAGGATGGGAAGGATTATCCAAAATGGGAAGAAACTAAATTTGGTAAAGCTGTGAGAATAAAAAGAGGATTAACTTATAAACCTTCTGATGTTTGTGACAAAGGAGTACGTGTTTTACGTTCCTCAAATATTTTAGAAAATATATTTTTGTTGAAGAAAGATGATGTTTTCGTTAAACCAGAAGCAATTAAAATTGATTTTGTTAAAAATAATGATATTTTAATAACGGCTGCAAATGGTTCAAGTAGGCTTGTTGGTAAACATGCTTTAATTAAAGGTTTAGATGAAAAAACAGTTCATGGTGGTTTCATGTTAATAGCAACAGCTGAAGAACCAGAGTTTATCAATGCATTAATGGACTCAGCATGGTATAAAAAGTTTATTAATGTGCACGTTTCTGGCGGAAATGGGTCAATAGGTAATTTAAGTAAATCGGATTTAGAAGAACAAATAGTGTATCTTCCATCGCTAAAAGAACAGAAAAAAATAGGAGAATTTTTCGAGGTGTACGATAGAAAAATTCAATTAGAACAGCACAAGATAGAGGTTTTACAAAAACAAAAACAAGGATTCATGCAACAAATGTTTATTTAAAAATCAAAAAGCATTCTAGTATTACGTAATATTAGAATGCTTTTTTTATAGAAAAGGAGTTAATATGAAAAAAGAAATTTTTTTAAAGTCGTTAGCAGAACATGGATACAATGTGATGTTTGGTGCTAAAAAGCATTTTGCAACCTGCGATATTGTTGAAAAAGTACCAAGTGGAATAGCTTTGATTACATTATTAATCGGGATATGGCAATTGTATGCACCGTCTTTTGACTATAGCAAAGAAGTGTCTCTTGTGATTATTTTAGTAAGTGTGGTGGCTCTTCAAATAAATCAATATAGTGCTCAAAAAGAAGATTATATGGAAGCTGGCATAAGGTTAACGGAAATTCATAATGAGTTAAAAGATATGTATTATCAGACAAACAGTTCTACTGAATCTGATGTGACTGATGAAGAACAAGAAAAACTTAAAAGATTGTTGAATGACTATTATGCTACAAGCATTACAAAGCAAATAGCATTTAGCGATTGGTATGCCCATTACAAATTCTTTTATCAAGCGCAGCATGAATGGATTGATGAGCAAAAAAGCTTTACTTGGAAAGATAAATTTCCAATGTCTTTGAGAATATGGACCGTCATTTTGACAATTACAATTTTAATTCTTGTAATAAAGTTTTATTGTGAAAATTACCAGTAAAGGAGATAAGGGATGCTAGCTACATACATGGAAGAATTCATTGATTCTTTAAAGATAGAAGATACTGAAGAAGAGACTAAACGTGTAAAGGAAATTACAAAGAGATTAAACAAATCCTATTACGATGATTGTGAAAGTGAAACCGAACATTGTGAAGTTGTGGGATCACTTGGAAGACAAACAGCAATTAAATCATTTAGTGATGTAGATATGTTATTTATTTTACCAAGCAGTAAAAAAAAGCAATATGATGACCATGATGGGAATGGCCAATCAAAACTACTGCAAGATGTAAAAAAAGAAATAAAAAAACGATATCCTAAGACAATTGTACGTGGCGATGGACAAGTTGTGGTTGTAAGTTTTGAAAGTTTAAAAAAGATTATTGAAGTCTGCCCTGTATTTGAACAATCGGATGACTCTTTTTTATACCCTGATGCAAATGAAGGTGGTAGTTGGAAAAAAACAGACCCAATTCCAGAGATCGATGAAGCAAATACTTTCAATATTACTACCAATAATAATTTTAGCTATGTTTGTTATTTAGTTAGAGCCTGGAAAAATAACATCGGGTTTAAATTTGGTGGATTATTGATTGACACATTAGTTTACAAATTCTTGAACGAAAATTCTAAATATTATTCTGCAACTTTTGCTGATTATTTAGATTTGTTAAAGGATTTATTTAAGTATTTAAAAGATTTGAATGAAGAACAAGCTTATTGGTATGCTCTAGGCAGTAATCAAAAAGTCTACAATAAAAAGTGTAAGTTCGTAAAGAAAGCAAAGAAGGCTTATAACAAAATTAAAGATTTAGGCGAGGATAGTACAGACTTATATGAAACACTAGTATATTTATTTGGTCAAACCTTCCCAGTTCCAGAAACGGTTAATAAATCTGTTGCCTACTTTGAGTCTGCTTATACTAGAGCAACTAATACTGAAGAATTCATTGAAAATAAATTTAAAGTTGATATACGTTATTCTCTTAAAATTGACTGTATCATTAAACAGGATGGTTACAGACCTGCATTTTTAAGAGACCTCTTGAAAAGTCAAAATAGAATTAAACGTCGAAAAACACTTGAATTTTTGATTGTTGAAAATGAATTTGAAAAAGTCATTCAAGAACGCGATTCAATAAAAAAACTAAGTTCTGATGAGAAATTTAAATTTGATATATATTGGAAAGTTTTAAATAGGGGAGAAGAAGCAATTCGTAGAAATTGTATTCGAGGGCAAATAATAAAGGGAGTCGAAAAGCGTACAGAACCTGCTAATTTTAATGGAGATCATTTCGTAGAATGCTATATTGTTTACGAGGATACAGTAGTAGCGAGAGACCGTATTCATGTTCCTATTCAAATTGAAAATACCTTACAAAGATCTTTTTAATCAATCTTTTTTATAAAAATTTTAGCAATCCAAAACTAAACCCAAGCATTTTGATCAATCTTTTTTCAAAACACATAGGTTTCTTCTATTATAAAATCAACGTTTGTAGCAATCTTTTGATTGAACTTTATTTTAATCCTACACCTTGCACCGTTTTACCCCTTTAGATATGATTATCTAAAGGGGTGTTTTTGTGTCGAAAAGAAAAAGAACATCTAAAATTGATAAGTGGAGTTAATTACCCACCACTTAACGCTCTTGAAGATGGAGCCTTCTTTCGGAAATACGTTAAAAGGTATAAAAACCGCCAAATAACATGAGTTTTTATCAGATTTGGAACGGAACTACTTTTATTTAACTGAATTTTCTGATGTTGTTTCAGGCATTCGTGAACAAATTCCTTTATTACCACAAGAAGAGCTTGGGATTAAACACCCAGCTGATCCCAAAACAGGCGATCCAATTGTTATGACAACGGACTTTTTATTAACAGTTGATATTGAACAAATTAGATTACTAGACATTACAAGGGGGTCTATTAATGAAAATGAATGAAAAAGCATATCTAAGTATAGAAGAGAGTATTTCATTACCAACCTTATCAGGTACAAACATAAGTGATGATGGCAAAAACGTAGCATTTGTTAAGAAGACAGCTAACTGGAAAGACAATACATATAGGAATCATGTATGGATATATGAAAAAAATAAGGAGCAGAGTTACCCATTAACAACTAGGGATATAGATAGTACATACCCATTATGGTCTCCAGATTCTGGGAATATCGCATACCTTAGCCCAGTTGGTGACGGGGATCATAAGAAGAATCAGATCTTTGTTAAGTCAATAGATGGTTATGGCGGGGTTCAAATTACTGATGAAAAAGAAGGGGTTAGTAAATTTAAATGGGAGCCTACTGGCAAGGGTTTTTATTATGTTGCACATTCAAAAGAATCTGAGGTGATAAAGAAACGTAAGGAACTATATGGGGATTTCCACCATATAGGTAAGGAATACGAGAATCATTGTTTATATTACATTGAAATAGAAAAAGTAATACAAAATAATAAATACGAACCTCTAGTGAATTCAGATGATTCCAATAAATATAAAGATGAAAACGAAAATAGCGTTGTTTATCAACTAACTGATGGGAAGGATTTTCATATCCATGAATTTGATATTTCAAATGATGGGAAAAAGGTTGTATTTATGGCTACACCAAGCCGGGATATGGGAGATTATATGAATGGAGATCTATACATACTAGATATTAAAACTGGAGAGCTACAAAAGATGAATATAGATAGGTTGTTGGGAGGGAGCGTTTGCTTTTCTCCTGAAGGCAGCAAAATATGTTACTCAGCAAGCATAAGGGAGAAGGATTACTATAAGACTCATATACAAGACAGTACATTAGAGATATATGATATTAATAATGGAGAGCTAATTCAACCTTTAACAGATTTTGATAGTACGGTTATTCCATTACGGTGGACAGCTAAGGGAATTTTAATTAGATGGCAGGATAAAACTAATTATCTTATTGGGTTGCTATCTGAGGATGGCACTGTGGAAATGTTAAGCGAAAAAGTAGATAGCTTTATAATGGATGCTTCTATAACAAGGGATGGAAATCATATATCCTATAATAAGGCTATAACAAATGAAACCTTTGAAATCTATTTAGAAGATAAAAAAATAACGAATGAAAATAGCTTTTTCAAAGGAAAGCTTAAAAGTAACAGGGAAATAATCTCATGGAAAAGTAGTGATGGTCTTGAGATAGAGGGTGTTTTATCGACCCCAGTAGAGTTTGACGCAAATAAACAATATCCCTTATTAGTGGTAATCCATGGTGGTCCGGCCTTTGCATCCTTTCCAATATTTTCAGGCTGTTTTAATGAGAAATATCCTATTGAACAGTTTATCGAAAAAGGCTTTATAGTTTTAGAACCAAACTACAGGGGAAGTTCTGGTTATGGTAATGAATTCTTAAAAGCAAACTATAGAAAACTAGGAATTTCTGACTACGATGATGTTATATCTGGAGTGGATAAACTAGTTGACAAAGGGATTGCAGATAAAGATAGAGTAGGGGTTATGGGATGGAGCAACGGGGGATATATATCAGCTTTCTGTTCCACATTTAGTAGTAGATTTAAAGCTATTTCAGTTGGAGGTGGAATTACGAATTGGAGTACCCATTATGTAAATACAGATATACCTTACTTTATTAGGATGCATTTAGGAAATAATCCATGGAATGATCCAGAGATATATACTAAAACATCACCAATGACATATATTAAATCAGCCTGTACTCCCACCTTAATCCAACATGGCGAAAAGGACGCAAGAATTCCAACTCCAAATGCATATGAGCTATATCAAGGGTTAAGAGATATGGAAGTTGATACAGAATTAATTATATTTAAAGGAATGAAATATAGTTCTGACCAGCCAGGAATTAATGTAGCTATTATGAAGCAGAATTTGATATGGTTTTCACACCATATTCTTGGAGAAAGTATGAAAGATTTTAGGGTTTTATAATGGATATCCTTACAGGATACATAAGGAAGCTTTTTTTCATATTTAGCGCTTGTTTTTTGCTGGAAAAACAAGTGACCAAATAGAACGAATGATGAGAGGGATGGGGAAATGAGCGACACAAGGACCAAATTGATGCTGGATTTGCAAAGAATTGAGAAGGATGGGTATCAGTTACGCGAAGGTGAGCAGCATCAAGATTTCTTACCTTTGTTACTTCAATACATTGGCGATCCTCAGCCAGAATTACGGGATAACCTGATTTATCCGATGTTTTATATGTGGATTAAGGAAGAGAATAGGTTCAGTGAAGAGGAATTGCGTAGCCTTTTAACGGTTCTGACTGATGAGAACCATTTGTTCTATAATATTGGCAGCGAGGATGATCAGTCAGTTTTTACGAGGACGTTCTCTGCCTTGCCTATCGTTTTGATTGTGCAACGTCACAGACAGAATCCATTTTTCAATCAAGCGGAAATTGAGCAACTAATGCATACAATGCTCCGTTATTATAAAGAGGAGAAGGATCTGCGAGGTTACCTTTCAGTAGGAGGCTGGGCTCACAGCGCGTCTCACGGTGCGGATGTTTTTGTCGAGTTGGTGCAGTGCGAGGAGAGCAGCATCGCAATGCTGCGTGAGGTTCTTGTTGCTATTTCTGGCATGCTTCATAATGGTAGACACATTTTTAGCGATGAGGATGATGAGCGGTTGGTCAACATCGTGGATACGATGATTGACAAAGAGTTACTTCCACATCAAGAAATCGCTGATTGGATTAGCGGCTTAGCGCAATGCTGCAATTTGCCGAGGAGTCGCAGTCAGGTGATTGCTCGCGTGAACAGCAAGAATTTTTTACGCAGTCTATATTTCAGAAGGGGAAAAGATAGCCGAGGGAATGAGCTTAACACTGTCATGCTTGGTACTGAGGCAAAATTGAACAAGTTTTCTATCAGTTAAAGGATTAGAGATTAGAGGAGCTGTCCCAAAAGCCATGGAAAACTGGCTGAGGAATTTCCTCTTTTTATGTCAAGAAAAACAAAAAGTAGGTAACCGATTTTTTACTATCAGTAAGAGGTTAATATTGTTAGAGAGTGTTTCAATTTTCATTTAGTTAACAATGGCAGTCACAAAATTACTACTGTGACTGCTTTATAAAAGGTTGACCAAAACCTTTATTTTGCCATTGTCCTTAGGAGTAGTTTTTTTTATCTCTTTCAACTGAAGAACGTCGGGTGGACCGTATTTTGCATACACAATTGCCTTCATTAATCCTCCTCCAAGTTCGTTCTTCAAAAACTATTCTTAACCTATCCTGCCCCTTTTTCTAGTATCTTGCACCATCCAGGTGGATGTTAAAAAGCACATTTTATGAGACAGTATAAAGTTTGTCCTAATTCCATCAAATTGTATGCTCAATCTGAGTATAAAGGAATATAGTAAAATTAAGGTGTCTAATTGTTCATTAAAAGGATGGCGATAATCGAAGGGGAACTCCTTGAACTATTAATGAATGCTGAACTGTCAAAAGTGCTACAAATGGAAAAGTAGAAGAGAGGCTTTCTAGCAAAGTTTATATTGAAACCGATATTTCCGTTATATATAAATCCAACTTGACTTTCCAACACACAAGTCGCGGCCATGCTAAACAAAAAATAACCTGCTACTTTCGTTCTCTCTTTGTTTGAACTTCGCACGTGGCAGAAAAAGACCATGACCGCTTCTACGCACGGCCAGACGCTTAGGGCCATCTAAAAAGAAAAGTGGTTTATGTCAGGTTTTTAATTTGGATTTATATAGTAAAAAATGTCATATAAATCAAAATCTCTAGGGCACGTTTATCTGTCCTAGGACTTTTCGTAAAATTATACGTCACATAACATAAGCGGAGAAGAATCAGACTTTACTCCAAACTATTAACTGCTGAGAACCATACCACAAGTAACGGTAAACGAAAGTCTTAACCCTTGCAAGAAGCTGAGTTAGGGCCTTATAGATGAAATTCTTCCTTTTTAAACAGCTTTAAATAGTTTATAATTATCAGATAACAGTAGATATTTTACCTTGTAAATAATTATAATAGAATATGAACGGTTATAGTTGAGACAGAAAAGGTGTGTTCCTAGGTGGGGTCTAGGTGGCGCATTGCTTTTTGTAACATCTAAGCAGGAGCGCCAACTCTTTTTTGTAAATATAGGGGATGAGGAAGGTTATCATGAGCAAAATGCAGAAGAAAACAGACGTTATCTTAATTGGTGCCGGAGTTATGAGTGCGACTTTAGGCTCATTACTGAAAGAATTAGTACCTGAATGGGAAATCAAGGTGTTTGAGAAACTCGCAAGCGCGGGAGAAGAAAGCTCTAACGAATGGAATAATGCGGGTACGGGCCATGCTGCGCTGTGTGAGCTTAACTATACATCCGAAAAATCTGACGGATCTGTAGATATTAGCAAAGCTATAAAAATTAATGAACAGTTTCAGCTTTCAAGACAGTTTTGGTCTTATCTTGTAAAAAGCAAGCTGATTCGTAATCCACAGGACTTTATCATGCCAATACCTCATATGAGTTTAGTACAAGGAGAAAAAAATGTAACATTTTTGAAAAGACGTTTTGAAGCGCTTTCAAAAAATTCCCTATTTCAAGGGATGGAATTTTCTGATGATCATGAAAAGCTGAAGGAATGGATTCCGCTTATTATGGAAGGTCGTACATCGAATGAACCGATGGCAGCAACGAAAATCGACTCTGGAACGGATGTTAACTTTGGTGCGTTAACACGTATGTTGTTTAATCACTTACAGAGTAAAAACGTCGAGGTAAACTACAAGCATAGTGTTCAGGATATTAAACGTACTAGCGATGGTTCATGGGAAGTGAAGGTGCATGATATCGATAGCGGCAAAATCGAATATCATACTGCGAAATTTGTTTTCATTGGCGGTGGGGGTGGAAGTCTGCCTTTACTACAAAAAACTGGTATTCCTGAGTCAAAACATATTGGAGGATTTCCGGTAAGCGGATTATTTATGGTATGTAACAATCCGGAAGTTATAACACAGCACCATGCAAAAGTATATGGTAAAGCTAAGGTTGGTGCTCCACCAATGTCTGTTCCGCATCTTGATACAAGATATATCGACAACAAGAAAACATTGTTGTTTGGACCGTTTGCCGGCTTCACACCAAAGTTCTTAAAAACTGGTTCAAATTTTGATTTGATAGGTTCTGTAAAACCGAATAACGTCTTGACTATGTTGGCAGCAGGCGTAAAAGAGATGGGATTGACAAAATATTTGATCCAACAAGTTATGTTATCAAATGAAAAACGCATGGAAGAATTACGCGAGTTTATCCCAAACGCAAAAAGCGAAGATTGGGGTATGGTAGTAGCAGGCCAACGTGTGCAAGTTATCAAAGATACTGCAAGTGGCAAAGGAACACTTCAATTTGGTACGGAAGTTGTTAGTGCCGCTGATGGCTCGGTAGCTGCATTACTCGGTGCTTCTCCGGGTGCTTCTACTGCTGTTCACGTTATGCTTGAGGTATTAGAAAAATGCTTCCCACAACGTATGAAAGAGTGGGAATCGAAAATAAAAGAAATGATTCCTTCTTATGGCGTGTCACTAGTGGAAAACCCAGAGCTTTTCCAAGAAATTTCTACTTCAACAGCGCAGACGCTTGGTTTAAGCGAAGAAGAACGGTCTGTTGTTAATTCTTAAAGATATTTGTAACAGAAGCTGTAGATTTGAAATAAAGTCACGATGTCTTCCCCCTTTAGATACGATTATCTAAAGGGGATTTTTATGGTAAAAAGAAAATGATTAGATCTTTTTTATAAAATCGAAACTTAAATTTGCTGAAAAAGAATCCATTTTGATTAATCAAATGGATTCTTTTTCATTAATTAAAAGGGCAGTCTAGCAGCAGAAGGATTTCACTATCACTACATCGAATTTGGCACTATTGTAATTTATTTTAAGGAGAGAAAATAATTGAACCTAGGTGATCCGATAGCTATAGGGAATACAGCCAAGATATATCTTTGTGATAATAAAATTGTAAAAGTGTTTAAATAACACTTTCCAAGCACAGAATCTTTATACGAGGCAAAGAAACAAGAATACGCTTATTCATGTGGGCTTCATGTTCCAAAGGTATTAGAAGTTACATGAAATGTTAAATGAAAAAATCAATATTAACCAAAATGAAAGAAAGTGGGTATGGTAAATGATTAATAAAGTCGGTCAAATTATGTTATATGTAAATAACCAAGATGAGGCAGTGCAATTTTGGACAGAAAAAGTAGGGTTTCATGTAGTTTCTGAAGAAGATAATGGCCAAGGGTTCAGATGGATTGAAATTTCTCCAGTAAAGGAAGCGGGGACGAGTATCATTCTTCATAATAAGGAACTAATTGCTAAAATGCAGCCTGAATTAAATCTTGGTACACCTTCGCTGATGTTCTTTACAGAAAATCTCGATCAGTTATATAAAGACTTATCGGATAAAAAAATTACAGTCGGAGAAATTGTAAGCATGCCTTCTGGTAGAGTATTTAACTTTGCTGATCATGAAAATAATTATTTTGCAGTAATGGAAAAAAAGTAAATCACAGAATTAAAAACACTAAAAGAGGTATCATGATGACATCTCTTTTAGTGTTTTTTTGTAAAGCGTAATAAGAAAAATTCTAGCTCCAACTTTCAGATAGAAACTAAAGTTTTAGACTAGAAAGAGGGTTAAACTGAATGGCAATGTAAGCCACTAATCTAATGAGTAGAATGTGAAGATGGGCAGGAGGGGGATGTTATGGATTCAAGGAAAGCATCTTTGAACCTTGAGAAATCCGAATGTGGTAGTTTTTATGGGGACACCATTTATACAATGATCGTTAACAGGCTTCAGGCCGCTGGTTGTGTTTTCGCCGAAGATGAGGCCCGGTTGCTTATTTCTGCGGCTATGACGCCGTTTTGGCTGGCACCTGGCGGGTATCTGCTTGTTGAGACGAGTGAGCGGCAGGCGCCGCATACTGTCGAGATATTCACTCGTAATGGGTTGATAACGCAGTTGGCTAGTTTTGAAGAGTTGGATGCCAGCGTGGTCATCGGAACGAAGGTGCAATAAAAATGTAGGAGGATTAAATAAAAATCGGATGGGCTTGCCTACCCGTCGATGTTTTATTTATATACTAATTTAGCAAGCTGCTTATAAATCCCTACAATTTCTTCAAGTCTCATTCTTACTAATCCGCTTGAGGATGGCGCAACAAAGTCAATTGTTCCAGATATGAATGGTTCAGACTGCTGTCCCCAGGGGGCTACTTTTTGTCCACTATATTCCTGATAAACACCTTTCCCAACAAAACAGACTACTTTTGGTTTTAACCGTATAATTTTTTGTTTTAAAATCTCTTTTCCTTCTTTATACTCTTCTTTTGTAATTTCATCCGCTGCCTTAGTTGGTCTTGCTACTATGTTTGTAAGACCCATATTTAGATCCAACAATTTATAATCTTCCGAAGCATCATATTTTTTGGGGGTTAATCCTGCTTCATAGAGAATTTTCCAAAAGCGGTTATTGGGATTGGCGAAGTGATGTCCTGTCTCACTTGAGCGAATACTTGGATTAAAGCCGACGAATAAAATGTTTAAATCTTCTTTAAGATGATCATGAATTGGGTTCAAGATTAAATCTCCTCCTTTATGGAATTTAAATGTATAAAGTTTTTTTATTTTACCACAACTTTTGAATTACACTTCGTATTCAAAAGTTGTAAGGGACAGTTTAAACCATTCATGATGCTCTGGTTGTTATTTTAATGGTGTTTTCGCATGAGGAAGAAGTACTTTTCCTCGTGTTTTTTTATTTCCTGTGAAGAAATAGGCTTCTGCAATTACATTTTCTATTTCTTAATTAAGAAATAGTTAAGGAGTAGTTAAGTCCCATTTAAACCTTTTTTTCGATAATAATAATGAGAGGCATACAAGAAGGTATATGGCAATCAGTCTATCGCCTTACGATAAAGGAGGGGTTTGAAAATGTCTTTTTCTCAATTCAATATTGATGTTTTTCGAGCAATTAATGATTTAGGTAAACAATATTCGTTCTTAAACTCAGCCATGGTATTTTTTGCGGAATATATGGTATATATTTTATGCTTAATTATTATCGTTTATTGGTTTACCGGGTCCAGAAAAGGTAGGATGATGGTTATTCAGGCGATGATTGCTTTTGTAATTGCGGAGGTGATTGGAAAAATAGCAGGGAAATTTTATTTCAATTATCAACCGTTTGCGGTGTTGCCGGATGTTAATAAACTTGTCGACCATGCTGTAGATAATTCATTTCCTAGTGACCATACGATTCTCTTTTTTTCAATTTGTTTTTCATTTTGGCTTGTTCGTAAAAAGACGGGATGGTTATGGCTTATACTTGCGTTTTGTGTAGCAATCTCTCGTATTTGGGTAGGCGTTCATTATCCTTTTGATGTTACGATAGGGGCTTTAATAGGATGTATTTCAGCGTTATTTTCGTATTGGTTCGTACCGAAGTTTTCTTTTATCACAACACTGCTTACCCTATATGAAAGAGTAGAGCAACATGTTTTACCATCTAAAAACAAATCAAAGGGATTTTGAGTATACAAGCATAAATATAATAAGAGGCTGAGCATAAATACCAGCCTCTTATTATATTTTTGTACTTATTCAGCCGCTACTTGTTCGTTCTTTTCCATAGCTCTCATGGATTCAGTTACTTTAACCATCATGGAACATTCGACTCTCTTACGGAAGATGTCACAACTGAAATCGTAGATTCCATTGATAGAGCCGGTTGCGTGCAGCGCATTGGCAGGGCAGCCACCGCTGCAGTAAAGCTTCGCCCAGCAGTTCTGACATTCCGGCTTAGAATAGCAGTTGCTTTCTTTAAATTGGCACTGCGTCTCTTGTTTTGTAATGCCATCCCAGACGTTTCCCATACTGTATTCTTGATCCCCGACGAACTGGTGGCAAGGAAAGAGTTCACCCCATGGTGTGACAGCGAGATATTCGGTTCCAGAGCCGCATCCTGAAATTCTCTTTTGGATGCAAGGGCCTTCAGAGAGATCGAGCATGTAGTGATAGAAGGTGAAGCCATTACCTTCTTCCTCACGCTTTAGCATTTCCTTGGCGAGAATTTCGTACTGGTTGTAAATCTCCTGTAGGTCCTTTTCGGTGAGCGCATATGGTTCCCGAGGGTCACAGATAACCGGTTCCATCGAGAGCTTGTCAAAACCAAGATCTGCGATATGAAAAATGTCATTGGTGAAGTCGACGTTGTTGTGGGTGTAGGTTCCACGCACATAGTATTCTTTATCTCCACGCTTTTCGATGAATTCCTGGAACTTCGGAACGATATAATCGTAACTTCCCTTTCCAGTTACTGTTTTACGCAGGTGATCGTGAACTTCTTTTCTGCCATCAAGACTTAATACGACGTTATACATTTCCTTATTTAAGAAATCAGTGACCTCATCATTTAAGAGCATCCCATTTGTAGTGAAGGTGAAGCGGAATTTCTTTTTGTACTCTTTTTCTTTGCTTCTTGCGTAAGTGACAATTTGTTTAACAACTTTCCAGGCCATGAGCGGTTCTCCGCCAAAGAAGTCAATGTCGAGGTTTCGGTGATGACCGGAGTTTTCTAATAAATAGTCGATAGCTTTTTTGCCAACCTCATAGCTCATGATCGCTCTGTTTCCGTTGTATTTTCCTTGGCTGGCAAAGCAGTATTCGCATGATAGGTTACATGTATGTGCAACATTGAGACAAAGGGCCTTTACATAGGTTTGGCGATTTCTTAAATCAATTGATAGATTCTTATATTTATCCTCAGTAAAGAGTTGTCCATCATTTTTCAACTCTTCAATATCTGCGATTGTTTCTCGAATGTCTTGTTCAGAGATGCCTGCATCATGTGCGTATTTTTCTAGCACCATTGTTACGATTGCTTCCGAAGGCGTAGTCTCATAAAGCGCAATAATTTCATAGGCGAGATCGTCGACAACATGTACCGATCCACTATAGGTATCGAGCACGATGTTATAACCGTTTAGTTTATATTGATGAATCATACTTGATAATCAAGCTCCTTTTATGTATAAAGTGAAACTTCCGTTATACTTGTTAATACGGGATAAAAATGGCCGCCCATCTGGGAAGCAGCTGGGCGGTACGTGTCTTGTTTCCTATCTGTTCATTGTGTTTTCACACTTTTGATTTGCAACTCCGCAAGACGTTTTGCAAGCGGATTGGCAAGATGTTTGGCATGCACCACATCCACCATGTTTTACTGTATCCATTAGTTTGCGAGTGCTAAGTGTTACGATTCTTTTCATGACGTATAACTCCTTTTTAAAAAGTAAGGTTAATATTTGTGAATGATTTCACATTAAAAAGTACACTTTGTGAATTGGTTCACATTAATAATTAAACTTTGTGATTACTTTCACATTAATTCCAGTAATAATTTTAACAACACCTTTGATTTACGTCAATCATTCGTGGTGTTTTGAGAGTGCGAAACATTCTTACATAAGTTTAACTTGATAGGTATGAGGATCAACCGGGATACGCTTAAAAATGAATCATCTTACAAAACTGTCATCTTTATGTAAGGTTATTAGATAGCTTATTTGTTATTTCAATCTGATAATAAAAGCTTATGAAGTAATAATTAAAAAATAATTTATAGGGAGATTAATGTGTGGAAAATTTATGGATGTTTAAAAGTAAAGTAGGCAAAAATGGTAATAAATTTGTCGATAAAATACCTAGTTTGGTATATCTTCTACTATGCAGTATTGGTATAATGGCTCTCTTTTATGGAACGCAAGCAATAGTGAGCATGTCGCTTCAATCTATCCAAGATCTAATTCCAAAAACCAGTTCTGCATATCGTTTTGGAGGAGTCATTCGTACTTTTATTGGAATATGGATGCTGTTGTTAGTGTATGTTTACATATTTAAGAACCCGATTTCGAATATAGGATTTACAAGAGACCGGTCACATAAGGTTATGACGAATATATTTAGTGGGATAGCAATTGGTCTGTTTATCAATTTTGTAGGTATTTATATTTACGCTCTTATGTTTAATGTTCAAATCGGATTTACAGAACAGATCTCTAATTTTAATGTTTATCCATATGTTTTATTATGTTTTGTTACTTATCTTATCCAGGGCGGCGCAGAGGAACTTGTTTTTAGAGGGTTTTTAACGAAATGGCTCGTGAAAAAATACAATCTTTTATTTGTTTTTCTTTTCACTTCTATTCTATTTTCTCTCATGCATTCCTTTGGGGGATTTAGTCCAATATTTTTGACGTATGCTCTTTGTCTGGGATTGTTATTATTTTTAGTTGCTGTTGATAGTAATTCCATATATAAAAGCATGATAATTCATGGGGTTTATAACGCATCTGAGACGCTGTTTAAATTTAATGACGACAGTATGGGGAGCGAGCATTTATTCTATGCTAATGCTAACATGGGGGCTTATCAGGAGAAGGCTTATCTTATCATCTCAGCAATAGCGCTTGTTTTCTGTGTATATTATTTAATAAAATTGCACAAAAAAAATCCAAAATGGTATTTCATGAAAAATATTGATATAAGCAACTAGGATTATCAAACTAATCTATCGATATAAGTTTAATCCGTCCTTTCTTGAGTCAGTGAAAGAAAGGGCGGATTCTTTATTTTACTAGTTTGGCAATTATGACCCCTGCACACGATATTTTCGCTGTAATTCCTTCAACTCTTCAACCAAATCTTCTCCAATCGTAGGAGCAAGTTTATCATATATAGGTAATAGTGCGGTTTCCCAATCTTTTCGTTGTTCATTGTTTAGTTCATGAATCTGAATCGATGAATTTTGTTTAATAAGTTCAAGTTGTTCTTTATTTATTTGTGCGGCTTGTTGATCATTCCAAGCGGTAGTTTCTTGCATGGCTTCCGCTAATATTTGCTTTGTTTTTTTTGTTTGTTGATTCCAAGTTTTTTGATCCATCATGACAACGTATCCTAAATATCCATGATTACTAATTGTCAAATAGTTTTGAACGTTATAGAATTTTTTAGAGTAGATATTTGAAATGGTATTTTCTTCACCGTCAACTTTTCCTGATTCAATTAATTGATATGTAGAATTGAATGAATCTTGATGCGATTTAACCTTTAATAAATCGAATTGGGATTGGATGACATTACTTTGCATAATGCGAAAAGATTGTCCTTGTATATCTTTTGGTGTATAAATAGGTCCTTTGTTTGACGTGAGTTGCTTAAAGCCGTTGGACCAGTGGGCAAGCCCTTTTATTCCATCTTTTTGTAAGGATTGAAGTAATTGTTCCCCAATTTTTCCTTTTAAGCCTTCTTGTAAGGCTTCATAATTTGAAAAAGCAAATGGTAAATCAAGTACACCCCATTCAGGGGAGAACGTTCCGAGTTTTGATGTGGAAGGAGCAATCATTTGTACTTGTCCGGATTTTAAAGCGCGAAATTCTTCTATATCAGAATGTAAACTTCCGTTAGGGAAGACCTCTATTTTTATTTTACCATTTGATTTTTCATTCACGAGTTCCGCAAGTTTGTTAGCAGCAAGTCCCTTTGGTGTGTTTTCTGCAACAACATGACTAAATTTAAAGACGATTTGGTCGTTTAGTCCTTCTTGGTCATCGTCATATGATAGTTCATTTTGAGGAGGGTGACTCTGATAATAAAAAAATAAAGCGTTTGCAATAGAAATGGTGAAAAGGAGTATAAAGGTAGCTGCTTTTTTCATCGTCGTTCTCCTTTTGAAGTAGTTATCTCGCTATTAACGGGCAGTAAGCCCCCACCCCAGGATTCAGAGAGAAGCAAGGAAGTTAGGTGGGAGAAAACTGTCCGTAAAAGCCCGATTGGTTCAACTAACCATCAGTGAGAAATGTGTCACTGATGGAAGTTTCACTTTATTGTAAGCATACCTAGAAGATTTCTATTCGTAAAGATGCTTTTAGGGGAAAGGAGTGCCAAGTGTGAGGGATTTACCAATACGTTGGAAGATTACGATTCTTTCTTATGCAGTTGTTATTGTTTCACTTATGATTGGTGGCGGGATTATCGTCGCCAATATTCAGCAAAAGGAAGAGAAAGAATTAAGAATTCGTTCTATGAATACAGCGCGAACGGTAGCAGAAATGTCAGATGTAAAGAAGTCACTTCAAGAAAAAAATGGATGGATGATATTAAATTCTGTGATTGAAAATATTAGAGTCATTAATGAAACAGATTATATTGTCGTCATGAATATGGAACGAGTCCGATATTCGCATCCCGTGAAAGAAATGATTGGAAAACGTTCGAAAGGAGCAGATGAAGAGGCGGCGTTTGCAGAACATATTTATTTTTCAAAGGCAAAGGGAGAAATGGGTACTTTAATTCGAGCTTTTATGCCCATTAAAGATCAAAATTTAAACCAAATTGGCGTTGTTGTTGTAGGAAATAAAATACCAAACTTCTTTGAGATTATGAGTGAATTAAAGGGAGAAATTCTTTTCATAGTCATCTTAATGTTAATACTAGGATTGATAGGTTCGTTAATGCTCGCTAATCATATAAAAAAGCAGATGTTTCAGCTCGAACCATATGAGATTAAAAGAATACTCGAAGAAAGGACAGCGACCTTTCATTCCATGAATGAAGGGGTGATTGCCATTGATAATCAAGAAATGATTACGGTTTTTAACGAGAAAGCGAAGCAAGTTTTTCATGTCAATGGAGACGTTGTCGGACAGCCTATTCGTAAAATATTACAGGATACAAGGCTCCCGGAAATCGTGGAGAAAAATCAAGCGGTATATAATGAAGAGATAAAAGTAAGTGGCAAGGTCATTTTAAGCAATCGTATACCGATTAAGAAGGATCATGAATTAATCGGAGCTGTGGCAATTTTCCAAGATCGTACGGAGGTAACGAAGCTTGCGGAAGAATTAACTGGGGTGAAGAACTTTGTTGAGGCACTGCGTGTGCAAAGTCATGAGCATATGAATAAACTTCATACAATTGCAGGCTTAATTCAGCTCGGTAAGGCTGACAAGGCATTGCAACTTGCCTATAACACTTCAGAAGAACAGGAGAACGTAGCAAACTTTTTAAATGAGACAATTAAAAATGATGCCGTTGCAGGGCTTCTTTTAAGTAAAATAAGCAGAGGAAAAGAGCTCGGAATTCAAGTGAATGTTGATCAAAATAGTTATTTAGAGGCCTTTCCGTATCAATTAGATCACCATGATTTTGTTGTATTATTAGGTAATTTAATAGAAAACGCATTTGGGTCATTTGAACAAATTGAGGCAACGAATAAAAGAATTGATATTAGTATTGAGCAGTCAGAAGATGTGTGCGCGATTTTAATTGAAGATAATGGATGCGGGATACAAGAAGAACATTTACCAAGGCTATATGAAAAAGGGTTTACTGTGAATAAACGTGACGGGACAGGTTATGGTCTTTTTCTAGTAAAACAAATTGTTGAAAAAGGAAGAGGAGAAATTAGAATTTCATCTTTTGAAGGTGAAGGAACTAGCTTTATCATTACTTTTCCAATGGGGATGGAGGCGGAATTGTATGGCGTATAAAGAGAAATTTAAAGTAGTGCTAATAGAAGATGATCCAATGGTTCAGGAAGTAAATAAAGAGTTTATAAAAAGTGTAAAGGGGTTTCAAGTAATTGCTATCGCCAGCAATGGTGAGGAGGGGATTCGCTTTGTAAAAAAAATGAATCCAGATCTTGTTATTTTGGATATCTTTATGCCGAAAAAGGATGGTATTCAAGTATTGCAGGAATTTCGAAAACAACAATTAGAAACGGATGTAATTGTTGTTTCTGCTGCTAAAGATAGGGAAACAATTAAACTCATGCTGCAAAATGGAGCGATAGATTATATTATTAAACCTTTTAAATTGCATCGCATCCAACAAGCGTTAGAGAAGTATCGCCAATATAGAATAAGTTTAAGAGATTCTGGATCTATTTCGCAGGAGCAGCTAGATTTATTATTATATTCTGGGCGCTCGGAGAGAACGTTGAGCAATTTACCAAAAGGTTTAAATGAGTTTACATTAAATGAAATTGTAACGTATGCAAAACAGCAAGAAGAACCTCGTTCGGCTGAAGATGTGGCGCGTGCCATTGGAATAGCTAGAGTGACAGCTCGTCGTTACTTAGATTATTTAGAAAAAAAAGGTGTCATTCATTTGGCAGTTCAGTATGGCGGAGTTGGAAGACCAATTAATCGTTATGTGTTTCGAGAAACGAAAAGTTAAGACCAAAATGAACAAAATATTCGTTATGACCATAAACTTCTCACTTTTTCGTGTAAACGCTATCATTATGTTAGAAATAAACATCTGGAAAATTTAGAGAAATTAGGGGAGTGAGAAGAAAGGTGAAACGACTCTTTAAAAATTTAACCTTTCAAGTATTAGCGGCTATTGTACTTGGGGTGTTAGTTGGATTACTTTGGCCAAGTGTTGGTAAAGAAATGAAGCCGATAGGCGACACATTTATCAATGCTGTAAAAATGGTAATCGCACCGATTATTTTCTTAACAATTGTACTCGGCATTGCCAAAATGGGAGATATGAAAAAGGTTGGTAAGGTCGGTGGAAAAGCTCTTATTTATTTTGAGGTAGTGACAACCTTTGCACTTATTGTTGGTTTAATTGTTGTAAATGTGATGAAGCCAGGAGAAGGCCTTAACTTTAATGAGCTTGCAAAAGGAGACGTATCAAAGTATACGCAAAACGGAGGACATGGTATTAACTGGATTGAGTTTGTAACCCATATCGTTCCGTCTAATATGGTTGATGCATTTGCGAAAGGTGATATTTTACAAGTATTATTCTTTTCTATTTTATTTGGTGTAGGGTTAGCGGCTCTTGGAGAAAAAGGAAACTCAGTCATTGATTTCTTAGACAAACTTTCACACGTATTCTTTAAAATTATTGGCTATGTAATGAAAGCAGCACCGATCGGGGCATTTGGTGCTATGGCATATACAATCGGTCACTTTGGACTTGCTTCGCTTGTACCACTTGGGAAATTAATGATGTCGGTATATGTAACGATGTTCTTATTCGTTTTTGTTATTTTAAATATTATTTGTAAGATGTATGGATTTAGTTTATGGAATTATTTAAAGTTCATTCGAGACGAGATATTAATTGTATTAGGAACAAGTTCTTCTGAATCTGTATTACCAAGAATGATGAATAAGATGGAGCGATATGGCTGTTCAAAATCCGTTGTTGGTCTTGTTATTCCAACAGGTTATTCCTTTAATCTTGATGGTACATCTATTTATTTATCCATGGCAGTTGTCTTTTTAGCACAAGTATTTGGTATCGACTTAACAATTGGACAGCAAGTTACCATTATTTTAGTACTTATGTTAACGTCTAAAGGTGCTGCAGGTGTGACAGGAAGTGGATTTATTGTATTAGCGTCTACGTTAGCTGCGTTAAAGGTTATTCCTTTAGAAGGATTAGCTTTACTTCTTGGGGTCGATCGCTTTATGAGTGAAGGAAGAGCCATCGTAAACTTAATTGGAAACGGGATTGCGACAATTGTTGTTGCGAAGAGTGAAAATGAATTTGATGAAGCAAAGCATGCCGAGGCTGTTTCTGATATAAAAGCATTAACAGGGGCGAAGGAAGCCGTATAATGCATAAATAAAAGGAACTATCCACGATAGGTGGATAGTTTTTTTAGTGTATTCCCGCAGCTATCCTTCTTTGAATAAAGTTGATGGTATTTGTTGCAATTCTTTGCTGCGGTTCTTGTGAAAACTATATAAGGCATATAAGCCGATTGCTTTTGAAACGAACGAAATGTTATACCAATTATAAAAATACTTTATTTCACAATTTTTCAATCAATAGGAATAGATTTCCTTGCTTTTGCGACTTGAGGGTGTGCAAACTTTCTTTTTTTAATTACATATACTAATTAACAAAAAGGAAGGAGAGATACTAATGGAAGAAAACGTGAATGGTAGTCCTTATATAAATACTGAACAAGGTGTCTATCATTCTGCAAAGCTGCAGCAGGCAATTGATCAAGCTTTTCGAATTCCTGTGTTTTTAATATATTTTCGAAAGAATTTTCCTTCGTCAAGGAATGAAAAAGGAATTTTCTTCAGTCAGACAGAATTTATGTAAAGAATGCTTTTAGTCTCAAAGTTATTGTTTGCTGACTGTAGGCGGTACACCATTAAAAGTTCTAAAACAATACATCGAAACACAAGGACATAACTAATGGGAGGTGATGACAATGTTGTTGAATCAAAAATATGAAATCTTTCCAACAGAAGCACAAAAAGAAATGTTAGATCGTTGGCTACAATATTGTCGTCAAACCTACAATTCTGCCTTGCTAGACAAAGAACGGAAATATAAGGAAAACAAAGAAAATTACAATCGTTATGATATGCAAAGACAACTTACATTGGACAAGAAGACGTATCCTTTTCTAAAAGAAATGCCTTCTCAGCCTTTGCAAGAAGTTTTTATACGTCTGAAAAAAGCGTTTGATCATTTCTTTTGTAAAGATGCAAAGTATCCAAAACAGAAAAAGTATAAAGACTACAATAGTATGACGTTTCCGCAATTTGGATTCAAACCAAATGGAAAGCATCGCTATGCTATGTCTTTTTCTGATAACGGTAAGTTATACAATAAAAAATTGGGAGAAATAGATATCCTACTTCATAGACCACTCGAAGAAACAATCAAGCAACTAATCCTCAAACGTCAAGGGAAAAGATGGTACGCTATTTTCAGTGTCGAAAGACAAGTGGTACCATCTGATATCGATACCAATCGTGCGATAGGAATTGACGTGGGACTACATAAGTATGCTGTTCTTTCTAATGGTTTAGAGTTTGAAAACCCTAGATTTCTCCGTGAAAAAGAAAAACAGCTACAGAAAGCACAGCAAAAACTTTCTAAGAAAAAAAAGGTTCTGCTAACTTCATGAAACAAGTCGAGCGTGTTCGCAAGCTACATGAAAAAGTAGCGAACCAGCGCAGAGATTTTCTTCATAAACTCAGTTACAATCTAGCAAAAGAGTATTCCGTTATCGCTGTAGAAAATTTGAACATTCGTAACATGGTTAAAAATAGAAATTTATCGAAGTCCATTTCTGATGCTGGGTGGGGGATGTTTCGAAACATGCTTGTTTACAAATGCGAAAATCATGGTGGTGTACTCATCAAAGTAGAACCAAAGTATACTTCACAAGACTGTTCTGTTTGTGGGAATCGTGTGAAGAAGTCTCTCTCTATTCGTACTCACATTTGTACAAAGTGTGGAACGGTATTGGATAGAGACTATAACGCGAGCCGGAACATCTTACAAAAAGGATTAGAAGAATTGCTTGCCACAAACTAAAATCTATAAACTGTAGGGCAAGGTTATGTCCGAACAGTATAATCCACGCCTGTGGAGACTGTGTAAGACGCAGTGAGACACCCCGCTATGCAACGGTCTATGCAACGGTCTATGAAACAGGAAGCTCCTTCTTCAATCAGATTATAAGGTGAATAAGGAGGGGGTTATTCACGTACAGTAAATACTTTAAATCAACTGCAACAACAATTTTTAGATCGACTCATTATAGAAATTGAACAAGCTCTTCTGTTTCCTCGTACAATCCCCCGAAGTGATCAATATCCTGAAGCGCCATTAACAAGTATACGGAGAATGATATTATCTAGTTATGGATTAGTAGCGGTCAATTTTCAAAGATTTTTTGTTCAAGGTTTAAGAACAAATGTTGGGCCGTTTGAACCACAAACACCATTTTGGGAAGGGACTCCGTTTTCACAAATCGAACCATCGATGGGTTATCAATATGGATTACCATTATTATTAATTCGAGAAACTGGAACGGATGTTAATAGAGGGATTTGGCAGTTAGGAAATGCCCCCTTTTTAATATTAGACTGGAATTCTGAAACACAATCTATAGACGCATTTTTTAACAGTGTTTCATGGAGAGAATTCTTTGCGAACTGGGTAGGACATGTTAGAAATGGGTATTACTTGCAAACAGAACCGCAATTTAAGTATTGAACTGCCATATATAGATGCAAATTGAAAACCTAACATAAAAGCCCTTTTCTTTTTCGGTGGGCAAGAGCAACTGGCCACGCATAGAAACGGTCATTTTGTATTCTGCATAGCAGCGACTTATATGTCGGAAAATTAAAATGGATATACAATAACAGACGAAAAACTAAAGCTCCTTCATAATTATGAAAGAGTTTTAGTTTGTTAAAACTTATTTGGAAATTGCTTGATAATACCTTCTGTAAGGGTATCAGCCATTGTAATAATATGGTCTTCACCTTTGTCGTAAGCGAGAATATCTGCGTCCCAATCTTTTTTAATTCTGGCTACAGCCTCATTTGTAACAAATTTTAAATGTGTATACAATAGGTCTTTTAATGCAGCATTTGACCAATTTGGATTGGCGCTGCTAAGAAACTGAGCGATGTCATCAGCATTTTTATACCACTCTGTGTTAAACATTTTTAAATTTGCTTGATTACCGCTTTTTGCCGCGCCTACTACTTTTCCTGCAAGGAGAATGTGTTCTCTTAATAGTTTAGCAAGCTTATTACCAGCTGCTTCCCCATAATATGGCTTTATTGCATTTCCAATATCATCTTGGTTTTTTAATAGTCTTGCTAATACCTTTTCTTGATCTTTCAGTCCTGCTAAGGCGCTTATAATATAATTCCTTGTCCATATTGTATGGTCAATCCAAAGTCTTCTTAAATCATCTTTTAGTTGTATTGCGGATTGGCTAGGGCACGGATTTTGGATACGTACATTTTCTTCTGCGCCCACTTTTATTGGTGACAAAAGGAAAGTACAAGTCATAACGAGCAGTGTGAATTTCACGAATAGCTTTTTCATGGGTATCTTCTCCTTTTTGATTTACATAAACGTTCTATTGTTAGTTTGTATTACTTTATTTGTTTTATCCTGGTTAATTTAAGCGCTTTAGCATGTAGTGGATAAAGTGACGATATTGTGAACACAATATGGCTGTAAGTAGAAATGAGAGCAGATACGTGTGAATTTTTACTTGTTATCGCTATAATAATGATAGAAGACATACAGTGAACAAAAGGAGCAGTTTAAAATGAAGCAAAAAGCTTGGGGCGCGATTCTGCTTAGTAGTGCATTACTATTAACCGGATGTACTAGTAATAAAGAAGCAAAACAAGAAACGAAAGAAAAAGTAGAGCAAAAAAATCATAAAGAAGACAATTCTGAAGATCTGAAAGTGTATCAATCTGTACATAGTCAATATGAAGACAAAATTAATAATGAAGTAAATGAGGCTATGAAGCTTTGGAAAAAAGCGGAAGAGGAGTCTGGGAAGGCAATGAAACTCCCAAAGTTTAAAGAAGACGTACAAAAATTAACAGATAATACGTTAGCGGATATTGAAAATGTGCGTAAAGAAATTCGAGTTCCAAAGTCAAAAGAAAGAGAAAATGAATTATACGCAGGTTTTTTAAACGAAACCGAACAAGCGATGAAAAAATTAGAACGCGTAGCGAAAGAAGAAGACTCTTCATTCATTCGCGATATTGAGGTGCACCTGTCTACAGCAGTTAATTATTATAACCGCTTTAAGAAAGAAGAGAAGGCAGCCAAATAACTTTGTTTTCAAACAAAGTTATTTTTTATTTCATAAGGTGTATCTAGTTAGTTTATCCCGCTATTTGTGGGCAATAAGACCCCCCACTGATTAAAGTTTTACTTTATAAATATATAGATGCAAATTGAAAACCTAACATAAAAACCCTTTTCTTTTTCGGTGGGCGAGAGCAACTGGCCATGCGTAGAATTGGTCGGGGCCTATTTCTGCCACATGCGCAGCGAAAACCCAAAAGAGCAAACAAGTGCAGGTTCCTTTTTTCATGGTAGCAATCTATATGTAAAAAATAAATTGGATTTATATATTTAATCGGAATTGAAGAATGTTTGACATTCTTTGCATACATTATTATTATCAATAATGATAATAATAATGAAGGGGTTGAATGAAATGATTGTTGTAACAACGGAGGGTTTACCAGGTTATGAAGTGAAACAGACGTTAGGAACGGTATTTGGATTAACAGTGCGAGCAAGAGGATTAGGGAAAGATATTATGGCTGCATTCAAAGGGTTATTTGGAGGAGAGATTTTACAGTATACAGAGATGCTTGAGGACGCAAGAAAGTATGCGTTAGATCGCATGGTTGAAAATGCCGCAGCAATGGGAGCAAACGCAATTATTATGGTTCGTTTTGATTCAGGAAGCTTAAGTCATAATATGAGTGAGATTGTAGCGTACGGTACAGCTGTTATTGTAGAAAAGGCTGAATAGTATGTGGAAAGGTATTGTAATATACTTTTGTGTACAAATCATTATTTTCCTTATTATTTTACTAATGGCTAAGAGAAAAGATAAAAGATTACAAGATAATCATGGTACAGAGGTGCCAACTGGATATTTATTTACAGGAGAAATATACTTTGATCCAACTACGAGAGAGAAATATGAAGTGTATTATAACAAAATGGATGGGAAAAGATTTCATAAAAAATGTTTTAATGAAGAATAAAAAAATTATAAAGTAGCCCTTTAGACGAAAGTTAAAAGGGCTACTTTATTTCTATCTGTTCGGATTTTCATGATACATAAAGGTGTACTTTTAGAGTTCACCTTTTACTTTGGCATTTTATATTCTTTTTTCGTTCCATCTGTAAAGACAACTTCTAAGTCGAATTTTTCATAATCTTTGTCTAGTTGGAATACATCTACTACTTGATTAATGACATCTTCATCTTTTGTGTCTTTATCAAATTTTAGTTGTTGTAAGAGTGGAGTGAGCTTTGTTAATGCTTCATCTCCAGCTAGCTTTTCATTTGTTTTACGATCTTCTAATTTTACCTCAGGCTTGTCACTCGCTGTTTTATGTTTATAGTCAGCTTCGTAGTCTTTCTTTGTATCTTTGTAGTTTGCTTTTAAATCAAATTCATTAAAGCTTAATTTTAAATCTTGGTTAGCTGCTTGTTTTCCGCCTTCTGTCGTTTTCTTATCAGTAGTTGTATCCTGTTTCTTAGGTGTACAGCCTGTCATTGCAGGTAATAGCATGAATGCTAAAAGGATTGAAAATAAGATTCTCATTTTGTAAAGCCTCCTTAGTTGTTTTCAAATAAAGTTTTTCCAATATTTATCTTTTTATGTAAGAGAAAGTGATTGTTTTTCCAAATATCGCAATTTAAATCAAAAAATAGATGAAATATTTATGTTAAATTGGAAATGCAAGGAGGGATGATGAGTGTGCAGAGGTATGGTGAACTATTAAAACGTGCAATTGATTATATGGAAAAGCATATTGAGGAAGAACTGACTTTAGAAGAAGTAGCTTCTTATTGTGCTATGTCTATGTATCATTTTCATCGGGTTTTTCAAGATAATATTGGAATGAGCGTCAACTCATATATTCGGAAGAGACGATTAACATATGCAGCGCAGGCATTAGTGATGACAAATCGATCTGTATTAGATATTGCAGTGCAGTATGGGTTTTCCTCACAAGAAGCATTTACTAGAGCATTTAAAGGCATGTTTCATTTACCACCGAAAAGGTATCGGACGTATTTTCAATCATTTTATATAGAAAGGGAGGGCGTTTCAATGCAAAAAGGATTACCGAAAGGATGGGTGTTAAGTGGAAGTCATCCTGGAGAATATGAAATGGGAATAGACTATGAAATTGTTCATCAAGGAAAAACATCAGCTGCCCAAATTAATATTGGAAACAGCATAGATTGTACGTCATTTACCTTTACTTCTTTCACATTTATTCATAAGAGTTCGGCTCACTTTTTTCGTTTTGGGGAGCAATTATTTCTTAAGTTGATGGGCATGTATGGTGAGGTCTATTATGAGATACTTTAGGAAACAGTCTTTGGAGATCACTAAAGCGATGCACTCCTTCAAAACCTAAGTGACATAAAATAACAACTTTCCACTTGCCATTAAAAATTGATAAGGTAAGTTCTTTTTCACAGTTAAAATCACCATTTAATATTTTATTTTTAATTTCCTCCCTTAATGTATCTGACATAGATTTCAATCTTCCTTATTTTTGTATATCTAATATATAGTAACATTTTGGTAACCTTCGTACAAAAAAGTGCATTATTTACAGTGTTGAAAATCAAGGTTAAACTAACTATGGTTAATCTTAAAGAGAAATTTTTTATAGATAGTAAGCGAAGGGATGATAATCATGCAATCATTACAAGGAAAAACAGCGTTAATTACTGGTGCTGGAAGAGGCATAGGGCGTGCGACAGCAATTGCACTTGCGAAAGAAGGAGTAAAAATTGGTTTAGTTGGTCGTACACTAGCAAACTTAGAAAAGGTTGCAGACGAGCTAAAAGAATATAATGTAGAAGTAAGCATTGCAGCTGCAGATGTAAAAGATTTAGAATCTGTATACAAAGCCGTTGATGTTATTAAATCTGAATTAGGCGCGTTAGATATTTTAATTAACAGTGCTGGTATTAGTGAATTTGGTGGTTTCTTGGATCTTAGTCCTGAAACTTGGGAAAATATTATGCAAGTAAACGTAATGGGTGTATACAACGTAATAAGAGCAGTATTACCAGATATGATTAATCAGCAATATGGTGATATTATTAATATCTCATCTACTGCAGGACAAAAAGGGGCAGCTGTTACAAGTGCATATAGTGCTTCTAAATTTGCAGTACTTGGTTTAACAGAGTCTTTAATGTACGAAGTAAGAAAACATAATATACGTGTAAATGCATTGACACCAAGTACAGTTGCAACGGATATGGCGATAGAATTAAACTTAACCGATGGTAACCCAGAGAAAGTAATGCAAGCAGATGATTTGGCGGAATACATGGTAGCTCAATTAAAACTACATCCACGTATTTTTGTGAAGAATGCTAGTCTTTTATCTACTAATCCATAAAAAGGACAACACGAAAACCCCTTGGACGCTAAGGGGTTTTCGTGTTGTCTACTTCTTATAATGAGGTAATGTCTGAGACAAACAAGATTTTAGTTTATTTATCACTAAGAATGTTTGATTCTTCTCATGCTTCTGTTATATTATAAGTTTTTATTTCTTTTCGTTTGTTTTTCCCCCTCATGTTGAGAGAAGTGAGGCTAGGGGTGAATTAGGGGGAAATCCCCTTATAACGTCTCTATATATAATAAATGATGTATTAAAGAACGATTGCATTGGCGGTTTTGCAAGCTACACTAGTTGTCAGCGAACAGCCAGTATTTGTTCCTCATCAGTATATCGGTTGTTCGACGATGTAAATGAAAGTTGGAAAAATTCAGGACGCAAGAGGAAAAGTCTTTAGATATAGGGATACAGCCGCATTCCCATCAACTAGATAAATATTTTTTCACCTAACAAGTAGCTTTTCTTGAATAAGTATTCATTTCCCTAAGTCTATTAAAATGTCAAAAACCCCTGCTTCTTGATCGAAATTAAGGGTTTTTGATATTTTAATGATTGTATTTTATTTTGAAAACACTAGACTATATTCGATATAAAAAAAGTGGAAATTCCTCAATTTTATCGTTTGGAGTAGTTTATTTCTTTGTTTGTAATATCTTTAGGTGTAGAATTGTCAGTTTATTAATCTGTCGATTCTAAAGAACCTAATTCTTCTTTAATTTCTACCATTCGTTTTTTTCCCCAATCATACATCATTTCAATTATAGGTAGCAGAGTCATTCCAAGTTTAGTCATAGAGTACTCAACTTTTGGAGGAGACTCTGGGAAAACTTTTCGGCAAATAATTTCATCTTCTGTAAGTTCACGTAACTGATTAGTTAATATTTTGTGAGATATTTTAGGGAAAAGTCTTTGAAGGTCACTAAAGCGGTGTGGTCCTTCTACACCAAGGTGCCACAAAATAACCACTTTCCACTTCCCGCTAAATACAGACAAAGTCAGTTCTTTTTCACAATTAAAATCACCATTTAATATCTTCTGTTTAATTTCTTCCCGTAATGTATCTGACATATCTTCTTAACTCCTTGTCTTCTTGCAATAGTAACTTTTTGGTAACCTTCGTACAAAAAAGTGCAGTCTTCACAGTGTGAATAATCGAGGTTAAACTATATTCAGGCTTAAAATTATTTTTTATTTAGAGGAGATAAACACACAATGAATAAAAACGCATTATTTATTATACCATCAGATCGCTTTAATGAAGATGAATTATTTCATCCCCAAGAAGTATTAGAAAATGCAGGAGTTAAAGTGACGATTGCAAGCACCAAAATTGGTGAAATTACAGGAGACAATCAAGGGAAGACAAAAGCAGAAGTTATTTTCTCTGAAGTTCCAGTAAATGATTATGATATTATAGCTGTTATTGGTGGTTCTGGCACTATAGATTATCTATGGGGAAATCAAATTTTGATAAGTTATTTGAAGCAAGCTTATGAGCAGAAAGTTCTTGTAACAGGAATTTGTGCCGGATCCGTTGTAATAGCTCAAACTGGTTTACTTTCCGGACGACAAGCAACATGTTATCCAGTAGATGTGATGATTAATGCATTGAAAGATAATAATGTAGAATATATTGCAAAACATGTTATTGCCCATAATGACATTATAACCAGTGATGGTCCGGATGGTGCTAAAGAGTTTGGAAAAAGCTTAGTTGAAGCACTAATCTAATTTTTATAATTGATTTTGAGCAATTTGCACAGATATACAGCATTAGAAACTTACAGTCTAAGGATTATTTAGATAAAGCATAATGTTTTTTCTTTTGCAAAATATTAATTAGTTATCAATATACATTTAAATGAAAATATGCTAATATCAGGTAGTTGAGTGGATCGACAAGGTGTATGGAAACGATTCCTTTCTTTTGGAGTCACTAAAGAAAAATGTAATTTATAATCCCATTTTTATAGTTTTTTGTATTCGGTATAGTAAAATGCCTCGAAAACTATAAAAATTGATGAGTGGCTCAATAAAGAAGTAATCGTGGCCGTACCCCAACAAAAGAGACTGTGAAATATTACGCAATGAATATTCGTAATATTCATGTTTTAAGGAGGGAGGAACAATTTCTATATCGCACACATATGTGCTTGAGAGGAAAGAAGAATTATTAATATTAGAATGTGAAAATAATAGTATTAACATCTCAAAATGCCTCGTAAATATATATGATTATGGAAAAGACATGAAATAATTTATCGTTAATCAATTTGAATACGCTATTTTAAAATATAAACACGTTTGTAAAGTTATTTATATTTTAAAATAGCAAATATGTCTTATTGTGAAAAAATTAATGGGGTGTACTTGTAAAACCCTTGTATTGTTTATAAGTTGAATGTTTGGAATAAAGATTATGTTTCAGGAAATCCAATATTATTTAAATAATTATAACTATCAACTTTTTATATCTATGTGAAAAGATTAACTAAGTAAAATGATGGAATTGGCAAATATATTAGGTTATATCCAAAACATTGGGAGGCTTGCTATATGCAAATAGCACTAATTGCTCACGATAATCAAAAGAACGAAATGATTCAACTTGTGAAAAAATATAAATCAATCTTAGAGGGACATTACTTGTTGGCAACTGGAACAACAGGGAAGAAAATAAATGCAGCTACTGGTTTAACAATTAAATGTCTTCAGTCTGGTCCATATGGTGGCGATCAAGAAATCGGTACATTAATAACAAAAAAATTAATTGATTTTGTTGTTTTTTTAAGAGATCCATTAACTGCACATCCACATGAACCTGATGTATCAGCCCTGATGAGATTATGTGATGTATATAAAGTACCGCTTGCTACTAATGTTGAAACAGCAAAAGTACTCATTCATGCTTTAGAACAACCATCTATTTCAGTTGCTGGATAAACTCAATTAACACGTTAAAGATGGTTATATTTGTAGAGTTAGTGCTAACAAACTACATAAATCAAAATAGTGCCTTCAATATGTTATAAAAGAACGAATATCCTTGCTTTACTCAAAATTTATGGTAAGGATTACTTTATCTTTGTTCATATCTAAGGTGATATTTTGTAAAAGGAATTTTTTAGAGAGAAGGTAACAGCATGTGTGGCTTTGTAGGTTGCTTATATGATAGACCTAGGGAATTTTCAACTGAGGATATTGTACAGTTTGAGATGATGAATTCAATTATTCATCACCGTGGTCCAGATGATGAAGGCTATTTCCGCGATGAACATGTACAATTTGGTTTCCGTCGCTTGAGTATTATTGACTTAAAGGCTGGTCATCAGCCATTGACATATGAAAATGAGCGATATGTAATTATTTTTAATGGCGAAATTTATAACTATGTAGAACTTCGAAATATGCTCTTGGAAAAAGGGGCTACATTTTCAACACAATCAGATACAGAAGTACTAATCGCTTTATATGCAAAAATGAAGGAAAAGTGTGTAGATTACTTGCGCGGCATGTTTGCATTTGTAATTTGGGATCGTGAAGAAAAGCGCTTATTCGGTGCACGTGATCATTTTGGTATTAAACCATTGTTTATTGCACAAGAAGAAGAGATGATTTATTTTGCCTCTGAAAAGAAAAGCATTCTCTATGCATTGAGAGATAAAGGTATAAATATTTCATCTCTACATCATTATTTTACTTATCAATATGCACCAGAACCACAATCTTTAAATGAAGCGATTAATAAGCTAGAACCAGGACACTATTTTGTTAAGGAACCTGGGAAAGAAATTTCCTTCCATCGCTACTGGAAGCCATATTTCAATGCTTCTGATGTATCAAAAGAGGATCATATCAAAAATATTCGTGATGTATTATATGATTCTGTAAAATTGCATATGCGAAGCGATGTTCCCGTTGGATCCTTTTTATCTGGGGGGATCGACTCCTCAATCGTTGTATCTATTGCAAAAGAGTTTAATCCTAATTTATTGACATTCTCTGTAGGTTTTGAACATGAAGGTTTTAGTGAAATTGATATAGCAAAGGAAACAGCAGACAAACTCAATGTGAAAAATTATAGCGTTCTTGTAACGCCAGAAGAATTTATGAATGAATTTCCAAAAATTATGTGGCATATGGACGACCCATTGGCGGATCCAGCCGCTGTTCCGTTATATTTTGTAGCAAAAGAAGCACGTAAGCATGTCAAGGTGGTTTTATCTGGTGAAGGGGCTGATGAATTATTCGGTGGTTATAATATTTATCGTGAACCGAATTCATTAAAGTTATTTCAGTATATTCCATCATCAGGAAAACGCGCTTTAAAAGCATTGAGTGGTGCATTACAAACAGATTTCAAAGGAAAAAGTTTCATTGAACGTGGCTGTATGCCCATCGAAGAGCGTTATTATGGAAATGCAAAAATTTTCAGAGAAAGTGAAAAAGTAGAGCTTATGCAAAACTACAGTAATGCTGTAAACTACACGGACATTACCAAACCTTTGTACAATGAAATACGTTCTTATAATGATGTAAGCAAGATGCAATATATTGATATGTTTACCTGGTTGCGTGGTGATATACTTGTAAAGGCAGATAGAATGACATTGGCGCACTCCTTAGAACTTCGCGTTCCATTTTTAGATAAAGAAGTGTTCGATGTTGCATCAAAGATCCCAGATGATTTAAAAATTGCAAATGGCACAACAAAATTTCTTCTACGAGAAGCAGTAAAAGACATTGTTCCGAATCATGTGCTAAAACGTAAAAAACTAGGTTTTCCTGTACCAATTCGTCATTGGCTAAAGAATGAAATGTATGATTGGGCTGTAACTATTATTACAGAAAGTCAGACTGATCATTTAATTAATAGGCAATACGTTTTAAAATTGCTCGAAGCACACTGTATTGGAAAAGGAGATTATAGCCGTAAAATTTGGACAGTTTTATCATTTATGGTATGGTATCAAATCTATATAGAACATAAGTTTAATACAAGTATATTTCACGAAACTGTAAGGTAATATATATGAGAAATATTCATAATTTTAGTGAACATATTTTTAAGTATGTTAAAACACTTCTTCCTGGGGTACCGCCCATCGCTATCGAGCTAAGACAATGCAACTACCCCCAGAACAAAATTTTGTACTAATTTGTAAGAAAAAAGCTTATTTTTTTCGTTTTGGAGAACAATCAAATTAAGAATTTTCACTACCCCTAAGTACAAAAACTTTTCTGGTGCAAAAATACTTTACCAGAAACATAGAACGGCAATATTCTGTTAGTGGAGAGGTTAAACAGCTAATCCAAACAATTTATGAATGAATTCAGATTCATTTCAGGCAGATTTCACCCTTTGGTGTAATTGTCAACCTAAACATGTACACTTTTGCTTGTCTAAGGATGTACAAAATTACTCATTCTTTTTATTAAAATGATCCTTCATTCAATAAAATTTTCCAACAATGCTAACGACTGTGGCGTGATGTAATACACGATCCAATATGGCGTTAGCTATTTTTGTGTCTTAAAAAACTTCATACCACAATTTGAAATTGACATTGGTAGTTAGAATCGTACTACGTTTTTCATAACGCATATCAATTAATTAACTGAAAAAACAATTTTGCATCCTCTGGATTGATTGGCAAATAACCAATTTCATCAATGATAAGTAATTTATACTTTGTGTAATGTTTTATATAAGTTATTGTCCAGGTAATCAATTTTATTATGAGTTTACAGTACAGGATGGAAAGATAATAGATGGGCCTAAATATAATATTGATAGGGGGGGGCACCAGTCGTTGCTATGCAGAACAAAACATGGCCGCTACTTGCTGTCTATCTTTGTTTTAAACTTTGCATGTGGCAGGAAAAGGAACTGACCACCTCTATGCATGGCCAGTTGCTCTCGCTCATCAAAAAAGAAAAGGGTTTTTATGTTAGTTTTTCAATTTGCATCTATATATCATTAAGCTTTTGCCAAACCAAGTAGAACAGCCCCGCCAATAATTAAAGCACTACCAAGCGCGATAAATACCATTTGACGTTTTGTTTTCTTTTCACCTAAGAAGACAATTGCACCAAACGTTGAGATGACAATCCCTGTTTGAGATAATGAGAAGCTTGTTGCAACGCCAACTCGTGGTAAGGAAAGAAGTAAGAATAGGTTCCCTGTTCCCCAGAGTAGACCAGATAAGATATTACGAATTGCATATTTGTTAAATGGTTTATGCTTAAATGTCAGTACAACTGCTCCAACAAACATACCAACTGCTTGAGGTAAAATAGCAGACCAGCCATCAATATTGTACCAACGAATAATGATTACATACATAAAATAACCGACAGTCGAAACAATTAGAGTCAGTAACCCTTTTTTCAATTGTCCCTGCGGTTGTGCATTTTCTTTATCATCTAAAGAAGTAAAAACAACACCGACTACGATTAAGAGAATTGCAATCGTTCCCATAATGATTGTAGTAGTAGTTGTCCATTCATGAAAGGCAATAACCCCAAAGATAGAAGTAGCTACAAGCTGCATGCCTGTTGAAATGGTAACTGTTGTTGAAACGCCTAATGTTTGAACTGTTTTTAATTGATTAACTTGTCCTAAAGCCCAAAATAAACCTGAAATAAAGCCAATAATTAATATAGTTAAAGATAGTGCTGGTGTTGTAAATGCATACATAATTGTTGCGAAGAATAGAGCGCCAATTGTCATACCTACCGTTTGGCTATATGCACCGCCGCCCATTTTTACACTTACTAATAAAACGTTTCCCCATGCTAATGCAGGAAGAAGTGCTAATAAAATGTCCATTACAAGACTCCCTTCTTGTTATAGCAATAAAATATATGTAGTTCTAATGATTGGTAATTTTCCACTTAAGAAGTGATCGTTAAAACGATGAAGTAGTGATGTTTATAAGGAGAACGCAGTCATTATATAAACGCGTTTTCATATCTCCTTTTTTGGCACCTTCATATAATAACAGGAAAGAGTCTCTTTTAGAAAGTAAATTCAAATAGAATGTATATTTCTATGAATATGAAAATTGTAATAGTTTATGTGGGAATTTGAAGATATAATAAATTATAAAAATTTGGATTTTTTATCCATTTAAATTGATGGAGTACGGGGAAAATAGAATATAAAGGGGATGTAAGCTGTGGAAGGTTATGTATTGCAAGAACAGAAAACAAATAAGATTCAAGTGGTAAGAGCAGATATAAGTCATGTCGAAGGGATTGCCAAGGTTTGTACAGATGGATGGCTAGCGACATATGAAGGTTTGCATAGTCAGGAATATATCGATCGTGTCATTGAAGAATACTATAATCATGAGCGTATTCATAAAGAAGTACTGACGAATAACGAAAATTGGTATGGATGGTTCGTTGCACTTGAAAACGGGCAAGTTGTAGGGGCGATTGGTGGAGGAACAACGGGTGAAAATTGTGGAGAGATTTTTGTCCTCTATTTAGATCCGAGTCGAAGAAGAGAAGGAATCGGCACATTGTTAGTAGATTATTTTACAGAAATTCAAAAAGAAAAAGGGATTGTAGAGCAGTGGGTGTCGGTTGCCGAGGGGAATGAAAAGGGAATTCCCTTTTATGAAGCAAAAGGATTTGTAAAGCAATCTGAACGTCCGAATCAAGGAAGTACAGAAGAAGAACCGGCCGTATCTTACCGGTATTGCCGAAATATATAGAAAAATAGCCTCCGCTAAAGAGGCTATTTTGCATTTACATGTTCCCTTTGTTCATAGTGCACAATCTGATTATTGTGGAAAACAGAAGTATGGTCATATACGCCTTCTTCTTGTAAAACCGTGGGTAAAAAATACTTTGTTAAAGAGTTTATTCCTCTATTTTCGTTAGATAAAATCCAAGAAATGTGCTTCCAATCTAAAATACCTTCAGCTACTTTTTTCGGCGTGTGATAAGAAGTATGAGCTGGGAGATTAGTGGTAAACAGGTACAATCCACTTGAACTTGTATTGTCGATTGTCCATGATAATGTTCCTTTATAGGTGACTTCTTGCTCTGTTAAATATAGTCCTGTCTCTTCTTCAATTTCACGTAGAATGCATGCCATTGGTGTTTCGGTTTCTATCATTTTTCCACCAACACCATTCCACAAGCCTTGCAGCGGTGATTTTTCTCGATTTAGCATTAATATTTCATTCCCTTTTTTTATAAAGCAAAGTGTTTGATTGTACATGAAATTCCTCCTTTTCTTCTATCATTCTACAAGGAAGGCATATTTTCATCTTATTTCGCGGGAAATATATACATCCATTTTGATTTTTCAACATATAAGTCGTTGCTATGTAAAAGAACAAAGTGACCGCACCCTCGCTTTCTCTCTTTGTTTTACCATCGTACGTGGCAGGAAAAGGCCCTGACCGCTTCTATGCATGGCCAGATTCTCTCGCTCATCTGAAAAAGAAACGGGCGTTTATGTTTGTTTTTCAATTTGTATTTACATCATATAAAAAACAGTAGCTTTGTCGAAAGCTACTGTTAAACAGATGTTATTTTTTTATTGATAAATTGAATGAGCAATAAAAAGACAATTGACATACCGACAGTTGTAAGAACGAGTGCCCAGGCAAGTGGCATGTTGCTTGCATCAATTGCCATATAAATTGCGGTTGGAATCGTTTGTGTTTTACCGGGAATATTACCAGCGAACATAAGCGTTGCACCAAATTCCCCTAGAGCGCGGACGAAACTTAAAATCATTCCGCCTAGTAGAGAAGGGAACGCGAGTGGTAATGTTACATGTAAGAACACTTGTAATTCATTTGCTCCGAGGTCTCTAGCTCCGTCTTCAATTTGTTCATTGGCAATGATGAAGCCCGTTTTCGCTGATTGGTACATAAGCGGAAATGCAACTACAGTTGCAGCAATCACAGCAGCCCAAGATGTAAACATAATCGATTGTTTAAACAAGGTTTCAATCCACTGACCAAGGGGGCTGTTTTTTCCAAAAATAATAATGAGGAAAAATCCTATTACTGTGGGCGGAAGTACCATCGGCAGTAGAAAAATGGTTTCTAATAAAATTTTATAGCGCTTCGAGGATCGGGCTAAAACACGGCCAATTATCGTTCCGAATACCATCACAATGATCGTAGAAAGTGCAGCAACTTTTAGTGAAAGAATGATAGGTGACCAAAATGTATCAAATATCATAGTTACAATTACAGCACTGTAAAACCATATTTTTTAAAGATGGCTATAGCGTCTTTAGACTGTAAATATTCATAAAAAGCAGTTGCCTCTTTTTTATGTTTCGTTGCTTTTACGATACCTAATGGATAGCGGATTGGTTCGTGTGAATTCGCCTGTGCTGTAGTAGTAATTTTTACTCTTTTTGAAATAAGGGCGTCTGTTTTATAAACAATCCCTGCATTCACGTTTCCTGTTTCTACGTATGTTAATACTTGGCGCACATCTTTTGTGTATACAACTTTATTTTGAAGGTCGTTCCAAAGATTTAAATGAGTAAGCGCCTCTTTTGCGTATTTTCCAGCTGGAACGGATTCAGGTGTACCTAGTGCGATTTTTGTTACTTGCTCATCTTTTAACGATTGAAAATTTTTTAGATTACTATCTTTAGGAACAACTAATACTAGCTCATTGCCGAGTAGATTTTTTCCTTCTTTCTGATCAATAAGTCCTTTCGTTACGAGTGTTTGAAATTTATCTTCTGCGGCAGAGAAGAATAAATCAACAGGAGCTCCTTGTTCAATTTGCTGTTGCAGCTTGCCAGAACCGTCGAAGTTAAATGAGAGCTTTATATTTGGTTCTTTCTTTTCATATTGTGTTTGAATCTCTTTTAATGCATCTTGTAAACTAGCTGCTGCAGAAATGGTAAGTTCAATTTTTTCTTCTTTAGCTGTTGTTTTTTCTTGTTTATTTGTGCTTGTACACCCCGTACTGATTACGAGAAGTAGTGTGAGTAAAATACTGCACGTAACGCGAAATATGTACTTGTTCATTTTCATTTCTCCCTTCTTTTCCCCCTAGTTTAATTATAACTAAATATATTTAATTATAAATAGTTATAATTAGTTATGTTGTGATTTTTCTCACGATAGTGAAAATAAATAGAAGCAAAACGGTTATTTTTGTTACAATGAAGGCAGAAAGCGAGGAATCGGTTTATGGATCATCATTCCTACACAACAGAAGAAGTAGCGAAGCGGTTAAAAGTATCGAAGTTAACAGTGTATGATTTGATTAAAAAAGGTGAATTGCCCTCTTATCGAGTTGGTAGGCAAATGCGTGTTGATGCAAGTGATTTAGAGCAATATATTACAGAGATGAAAACAGGAAAAGTACAGGTAGTTTCTTCATCTATACAAGTAATGAATCCGCCTAGTAAATCTGATTCTTGTATTATCAGTGGACAAGATTTATCTTTAGATATGTTAACGAAACATGTAGAGAGCCGTTTGAAAGCTTCTAATATATTGCGGGCGTATCAAGGGAGTTTAACAAGTTTGGTTCAGATGTATCAAGGAAAAGGAGACATTGTTAGTCTTCATTTGTTCGATGGGGATACGGGAGAATACAACATTCCGTATGTAAAACGAATTTTAGTTGGACAGCCTTGCATTGTTATGAATTTATTATCAAGAACATCAGGTTTTTATGTGAAAAAAGGAAATCCGAAACAAATAAAGACATGGAATGATTTATGTAATCCATCCATTCAATTTGTAAATAGGGAAAGAGGATCTGGTATTCGTGTTCTTGTCGATGAACAATTGCGTATAAATGGAATATCGAAAATGGGCATTTGTGGTTACAATTGGGAAGAATCAAATCATATTGGCATTGCTTCTCAAGTTGCAAATGGAAAGGCTGATGTAGGAGTAGGGACAGAAAAAGTAGCCCAAATTGTAAATGTAGATTTTGTTCCACTTATACAAGAACGTTACGATTTAGTGATTTTAAAGACAGGAGAAAATATTGAGCTGATTGAAACAGTAAAAGAGGTATTGCAGTCTCCTGAATTTCACAATGAATTGCGTGCTATTGGTGGTTATGATATAAGTAAAACAGGTGAAATTATATATGAAACAAAATGAAAAGTGCTGCTTGTAGAATTACAAGCAGCACTTTTCATTTATATAAAGGGGAAGGGGGTTATACAAGGACATGTGCGAGTGCGTAAATAACTGCTGTAAGAAGAGCCGCACCGCTTACAAGTCCCATGTAATCAAATTTGTTAAAGGTAATGTTGTTCATAGTTATCTCTCCTTACTTATGTAATGTAGTAGCAACCATTTTTGCATCGGTAGGGGGAAACACGAGCTGCATTGTAGTTGCTATCCATGTTTAGTATGTGAGTGCCTTTTCGATGTATTTGTGTTGCCCTGTTGCTGCTTTAAGTATATGACAGGTATAAGAAAGTAACTATCGAGTTAGCTTACATTAGAATTACAGTTTTGTAAGGAAAAGATTTTAAAAATTGTCACTTAATTTTATTACCAACTATTAATACTTAGTGTTATAATTAAAAATATATAAATCAAATTCAAAAACTGGCATAAAACCCTTTTTTGCCACAGGCAATGTTTAAACAAAGAGAGAAGGCAAGTATAGGCTACTTTTTGTTCAGCATGGTGGCGACTTGTGTGTGGGAAAGTCAAATTGAATTTATATAAATACAGTTATAAAAATTAAATTGTAGAAGGGAACAGGTCGAATGTATACATTCATTGTAAGGCTGTTGAAATATATATTTAAAACATTTGGAAAAGTGGAAGTATATGGAAGAGAAAAATTACCGCAAAACGGAGCATATGTGGTAGCTTGTACTCATACAAGTTGGATGGATGTCGTCATGTTAGCAACGGGGATGTTACCGACAAAAATTTACTATATGGCCAAAAAGGAATTGTTTGAAAGTAAATTTGGAAATTGGTTTTTTAAGGGCGTAAATGCATTTCCGGTTGACCGTGAAAATCCGGGACCGAGTACGCTGAAAATTCCATCTAGGTTATTAAAAGAAGGAAAGGTTGTTGGGATTTTTCCGAGTGGAACGAGATCAGCAGAAGCGACTTCATTGAAAGCTGGAGCAGTTACAATTGCCTTTCGTTCTAATGTTCCATTAGTTCCGGCTGCATACGTTGGGCCTAACAGTTTAAAAGAATTGTTTCGCGGAAAAAGAGCGCAATTAATTTTTGGTGACCCGATTCAAGTGGAGCAGTCAGCACAGATGGATCGTAAAGAAGTGATGCAATTGATGACAGAAAAATTAAATGAGACGTTTACACAGTTAAAAGAAACGTTGCAAGAAGATAAAACAGCATAATAGTAATAGGAAAAGACGACCTGGCATAGAAGGTCGTCTTTTCAAATTTATCTATATAAGGGGAAAGGGGACACAAAATTATATAAGAATCACTGCGGCAACGTAAATGAATGCTGTAAGAAGAGCCGCGCCGCTAGCAAGCCCAGCGTAATCAAATTTGTTAAAAGTCATTTGGCTTTCCATTATAATCTCTCCTTACTTGTTTGATTTAGTAGAAACAGGTTTTTATTTGTTGCTGCCTTGTTTCTGATTTCATTGTACGAAAACAGGGGCGCTTTAACCATCGAGTTAGCTTACAGAAAGCTTACATTTTTGTAATAGAAGTGTAAGGCAGTTCAATGGTAGGCGTTTCTTTTTTTCTCTAAACTGAGAGAAAGGTTACGTATAAAGTGCAAGGGGGGAAACCAAAGTGGGAAAAATACAGAGACGTGTATTTTTGGGGGTACTTGCTAGTATTGCTGTCGTTGTCTTACTATTACCAACAAAGCTTGGTCCAGTAATTGATAAATATAATCCGTTTTATCAAACGAAAGCGTATTACACAGTCGTAAAAGGTATTGGTCAACATATTGGGGATGGCTGGTATGAATATGAGTTTGTTGGATACGATGAAGATGGACGGGAACAGAAGATTACAAAAACGATTCAAAAAATGTTAAAACAAAACGAACCATTGGAAATAATCGCTAAAGGGCGTTATGCTGAGAGGTTAGTTGAAATAGATAAAGAAGATATTCCGCTCAATGCGAGAGGGAAACTTTTAACGATACAATAAAAAGAAAGACATAGTGTAACTACTCAGTCACTCTATGAAAAACTGACATAAAAACCCCTTTCTTTTTTGGGGAGGACGAGAGCGTCTGGCCGTGCATAGTAACAGTCAGGGCCTTTTTCTGCCACGCACAAAGTTTTAAAACAAAGAAAGGTAGCAAGGTAAGGTGTAGGTCCATTTTTATCTTCATGGCAGCAACCTATATGCTGAAAAATGAAAATAACATTCTATAGGTAATAAGGGGCGTATTTTCACTGGAATCATACCCCTTGCCAAACTTCTAAATGAAATTTATAGCTGAGTGATTACGACATATTACAATACTGTAAGGTACGTGTAATGTAATTCGATAGTTGCGGCTGCAAGTATGACCTATACTAAAAGCAGAAAGAATGAAATACATCTTTCTGTTTGAATCAATAATGTGATGAAAAGGATTAACAACCAACTACATGTGGGTCTCATCTCAAAAGAGGTGGGACTATTTTTCTATCTTACAAAAATGTAAGGTTTACGTAAGCAAATTCAATGGCTCTTTTGTCATATTTTTTTCATAATAGAAACAGATATAAAAGTTAGGGAGATTATAGAAGGGAGATAAGTGAGATGCAAAAAGAAGAAGTAGTTAAGTTTCCATTAGTAGAGTATTTTAGCTACTTTGGTGTTGCGATTGTATGTATTGGGATTTTTGATATAATTACAAACTTTATTGTTTAATAAATAAATGAACAAGAAGGCGATCCTTCTTGTTTTTTTATTTTATATATGTTTTAGAAAGTTGTACTATATAGATGCAAATTGAAAAACTAACATAAAAACCCTTTTCTTTTTCGGTGGGCGAGAGCAACTGGCCATGCATAGAGGCGGTCAGCTCCTTTTCCTGCCACATGCAACGTTTAAAACAAGGATAGACAGCAAGTAGCGGCCATGTTTTGTTCTGCACAGCAGCGAATTAGATGTTAAAAAGTAAACTTACATTTATATATATAAATGTAAGTTTAAAAATGAAGATAGGTTTACATACAATGTCAGGAAGAGGTGGTAGAAATGAAATGGATTGATAGTCATATACATTTGGATCAATATAAAAAAGAAGAGCAATTACAGTTAATTGAAGATATACAAAAGGCGAAGGAAATAGCAGGGTTGATTGCGGTGTCGATGAATTATCATTCTTGTCAGCAAACATTGGAGTTAGCGAAGAATTATTCATTTATTTATCCAGCTCTTGGGTATCATCCCGAGCAAGACGTTGATTTTAAGCAATGCAAAAAAATTTGTCAATTAATTGATAAAGAAGCGCATCGTATTGCGGCGATTGGAGAAGTTGGTTTGCCTTATTATTTGCGCCAAGAAAATCCTGCATTGTTGCTAGAGCCATATATTGAAATGCTAGAAAGATTTGTACATATGGCTAAAAAGTATAATTTACCAATCATATTACACGCTGTATACGATGATGCGGAAGTCGTTTGTGATTTACTTGAATCTTATCAAATACGCCATGCTCATTTTCATTGGTTTAAGGGAAGTCAACAAACGATGGAAAAAATGATAAGGAATGGGTATTATATTTCGGTCACCCCCGACATTGTATACAAAGAAAAAATTAAAGATATTGCTGCTTTTTATCCGTTATCACAGATTATGGTAGAGACGGATGGACCGTGGAAATTTACTGATGAGATGACGCATCCAAGTATGATTTTACAAGTGTTAAAGAGTGTAAGTGAAATAAAAGGACTATCGCTTGAAGATGTAGCGGAAACGATCTATAAAAATACGGTTCAATTTTATAATATATAAACCCAAGTTAACTACTCAGTTACCATTTTTATATTTGTTTCGTACCTTCTGTATCGCAAAATCAGACTTAAGAAGGATGTTGGAGCTGTATATTCTTGGTATGATAGATAATGAGTTGTATATACGTAATGCTGAAAGGGGACAAGTTTCAGCGAAAGAAGAGGTAATATACATGAAGAAATTTTTTATAGGATTTTTAGTTGTTTTTGGAGTATATATGTTTTTTCGAGGCGAATCAGAAGGTGCGGGAAAACCTGTAAGCCAAACAAGTTATGTTGATTCAGAAGAAGCAAAACAGATGAAACAAATTATTAGCGAAGAGGCTAAGAAATATAATCTCCCAGAATGGATACCTCTTACAGTTGCTGAGCACGAGAGTCGTTTTAATCCAAGAGCTGTTGGAGATCGTGGGACATCGTTTGGGTTGTTTCAATTGCACCGGGGTGGTGGACTTGCTCCTGAGAATTTAACCGATGAGGAGTTAAAAGATCCGCGCAAAAATGCTGAAATTGCTATGCCTCATTTGGCAAAAGGGTATAAAAGGGGTATGGAAAAAGGGTTAACAGAATTTGAGTTACTTAAATATGTAGCGAATACATCCGGCTGGCCTGGTACTCTTGGAACAGAGTGGACGGATAAAAATATGAAATATAATATTGGATTAGAGAATGTGTATTATCAAAATAAAGGTGTTATGAAAGAGTAGGCTGATTGATGACCTACTCTATTTTTCTGTAAAATATGTTTCTAGCTGTTCTTTTACTGCTTGTAATTGTGTAGACACTTGAGGGATGTTATAGCCAACATATAATGGTGAAACGACAAACCGTGGAACAATTTTACATATAATGTTACCATCTAAGCTATAAAAGAACATGTTATAACTATTACATCGTTTATGAAAATCGTGTAATACGTAGCGTACCGTTTTTTGAATATAATCGGCCATTAGGTCAATTTGAGTTATATTTTCTATTAGAATGTTAAACTCTGTGAACCCGATAATGGGATGAGTAGAAATATTTAGTTCGATTTCGTGTTCTTTGCTTACAACAATTCCTTTGAAGTGTTCGACTTTTATATTTTGTCGATAGTCGACCTGTTCCATACCAATAATTTGCATGTGTGCATGGTGGATTGTTCCCCCTGATAGAGGACCATGGTTTTTATATAAAATAACAGATTGGAATTTTCCGCTTTGCTCTAACGATAACCAGTGCCCGACTGAAAATCGGATAAGCTTTCGCATATGTTCTTTTGTATAGGTTGCAATATGATCATGACAATTATTAGTTTCAATAATGACTGTTTGTAATGTGTTTTGTAATGTTGGATATTTATTTTTCAGCCAAATAATTGTTTCGTCCGTTTCTAAAATATCGCTTAGTTGTGTGTGATCGCAAAATGGGCAAGTTGTTTTTTTATTTTGCATGCTGTTTGGTTTTTGTTGACTAATCTGATTTACAAAGTATAACTGTTGTTGTGTCTCCATTTTTCTCCCCCTATTTGTCATATTCCAACTAGTACATATTCGTGAAAAGGCATTTTAAATCCTTTATAGTGGAATTAGGAAAAACGGGAATATTACAGATGTAGGTACGCATGAGGAACTGATAGAGAATCATGTATATTACAAAAAAATTTTCAACAGCAATTTGCCGTGGAGCAAAACAAAGACGAGATACCCTGCTTGATTTAGGATATCTCGTCTTTACCTTTTTCGTCATCTTTTCATACATTATTAATTTCATCAACGATTGGTTTTGCATCAACTAAAATGTGAATAACGGTTTTTACAATATCTATCATGTGTTATTCCTCCTTTTATTTTTGAATTACAGCTGTCTTTTATGTATGAATATGTCTATTTACATTATTTTCAGAAAAATGACTATCCAAACGTGTTTTAGGGGAGTATAATGAAAAGGTAAGTATAAAATTCCGTACGAAAGAGGTGAAAGAGATGAATCGTTCTATAGTTATGCGCACGCAATTTTTAGATTTTATCTACATTTGTCGTGCAATTTTTCATCGTGTAGTTGCTAACGGGATACGTATGCCCTTTTTTAGCAATTTCATAACAACTATTGAACGATAGAGGTCTCTTCACCCATTTTATAGAAACGTGTGAAAAGGGAACTATGGTAGTTCCTTTTTCTATTTTGAAATGAAAGCTGTGGGTAAGGTTCTTTACTCATGGCTTTTTTACGTTGAAAGGAGTACGGAAAAGATGATGATTTGTAGTGTAAATAATATAGCGAAGACGTTTGGTGGAAATATCATATTTGAAAATATATCATTTGAAATAAAGAAAGGTGAACGTATTGGCTTAGTTGGCCGAAATGGCAGTGGGAAAACAACAATTTTTCAACTGTTAACGGGAATTGAACATGTGGATGGCGGTGCGATTCATATGAAGAAGGGTACACAGATGGGTCATGTTGCCCAAATTCCGAAGTTTACTGAAGGAATGACTGTATATGATGTATTACGTTCTGCATTTGCGAAAGAGCAAGCATTAGAAAGAAAGATGCGGGAACTTGAAGAGAAGATGGCTGTAAACGTTACGGAAAGAATAATGGCGGAGTACGGAGACATACAGGAGCAGTTTTCGTTTTTAGGTGGTTATGAAATAGAAGCAAATATGATGAAAGTGGCCAATGGACTGCAAGTGACGGAATTATTTTTACGCGATTTTAGGGAGCTAAGCGGCGGTGAACAGACGAAAGTGAGTCTTGCATATATGCTTCTTAAAAGGCCGGATTTATTGCTTCTAGACGAACCGACGAACCATTTAGATTTATTTGCAGTGGAATGGCTTGAACAATTTTTAAAGGAATACGGTGGGACAGTCGTTGTGATTTCACATGATCGTTATTTCTTGGATGAAGTCGTAACGAAGATTTTTGATTTAGAAGATGGGGAAGTACATGTATACCATACGAACTATTCACAGTTTGTAAAGGAGAAAGAAGAAAGGTTATTACAAGAGTTTCAAGCATATCAAGAGCAACAAAAGAAAGTAAAGAAAATGAAAGAAGCTATTAAAAGGCTTAGGGAGTGGGCCAATCAAGCGAATCCGCCAAACGAGGGATTGCATAAACGTGCCCGCAATATGGAACGTGCTCTAGAGCGAATGGAGAAATTGAAGAAACCAGTCTTAGAGCATAAGCAAATGGGGCTTCAGTTTGAAGGGCAGGAACGCAGCGGTAAAGACGTTTTGATTATGAAAGAAGTGGGAAAGAATTTTGATGAACGTGTTTTATTTCAAAATGTAGAATTACATGTGCGTTTTCAAGAGCGTGTTGCGATTGTGGGACGGAACGGTACAGGAAAGACAACGTTATTGAAATTATTACTACAAGAACTGAATCCAGATATAGGTGAAGTTCGCATTGGTAGCGGAGTGAGGCTCGGTTATTTGTCTCAACATATGAATGTGAACAGTAAACAAACGGTATTAGAAATGTTTAGAGAGCAGGTAGCAGTAACAGAAGGAGAAGCACGTCATATACTTGCTCGCTTTCTATTCTACGGACCAGCTGTATTTAAAACGGTGAATCAATTAAGCGGAGGTGAACGAATGCGGTTACGATTGGCCCAGCTCATGCATCAAGATATTAATTTTCTTGTACTTGATGAACCGACAAATCACCTTGATATTGAATCAAGGGAAGTATTGGAAGAAGCGCTTGAACAGTATAATGGAACGATTTTAGCTGTTTCTCATGACCGTTATTTCTTAAATAAATTGTTTCCTAAAACGTACTGGATGGATAATCAAACCGTATATGGATTTGCAGGGAATTATGCTTGGGCACGTGAAAAGTGGCAAGAAAAAAGAGAAACAGAACAACGAATCGTTGTGAAACAGGAACGAGTAGCAGCTGTGCCGAAGCCTATAAATAAGGAGATTATTGATCTGGAAGAGCAGCTTATGAATGTGGAGAAAAGCATATACGAGATAGACTGCCAAATGGCGAAAACGAAAAATGTTGCAGAGCTGGAGAAGTTGCATCATGAAAAAGAGGGAAAAGAGTTATTAAGAACAAAATTATATGAGGATTTAGAGGATAATATAGATATGAAGGATTAAAAGCTGGTGTATGCCAGCTTTTTAAATTTCTTATATATAAATTTATTTAAGTCATCGCTTTGTTGTTATATTACACGTAATCTGTTTAATTTTTAGAGGTTGATTCTTTTTTTGGAGAAAATAACCACATGAGAAATTCATAAAAAACCATTAAAAATAATGACTGTATAATATTTTCGATCCATTTAAATTGGTTATAATTGTTATAATCAAATAAAACGAGAATAATATATAAGGGAATCAATAAAATTAATAGTTTTTTAAGTTTTAGATTCATAAGGTCATTCTCCTTTAAATATTTATCACAATTTCATTTTAACATAAAACGATTTTAATTTCCTTATATTGTAATTTAAGTTTAAGATTGGTTTGTCATCGAAACATGGGGTTGGTTTATTGAAAGTGAATCACTTTCAATAAACTCTACTCCGAGTGGCGACTCCTGCGGAAAGCGTCCACTCGGAGTAGAGTGTACATCTATCTAAATGTCACCCCCGTCTTTTGATGATGAACCTTAGAATTACCATTCCAAAAAAGGAGGAGATAAAGACGGGAAAAATATGAAGTATGTATATTTTGTTTGAATACGAGGTGAAACCATGTGTTAGTATATACCCGGTTATTAATGTTTGTACTCATTTGTGTTGTGTATGCTTTGCATATTCCGCACGAAGAATTAGGGCTGCAAATATTTGTTGGTGCTGCTTGTTTTATGTATGTTGTGAATCATTGTTTGCTTATGATGTCGCATAACGGGGAGCGGCGGTTGTTTTTTATATTGTTATTGAATGGGATTGTAACAACTATCTTTGGATTTTTATTTCCAAATAACGATTTGTATTTAATCTTATTTGGTGTAGATGCGGTAACTTTATTTATTAATGTTCGCTCGAAAGTGACAGCCCGTTTTTTTATTGGATTTTTCTTTCTCTGTTGGTTTGCTATTTTAATATATTCATATCAATATTTTGGAGCGTTTGAAATTTGGGGCAATATTATTTCGTTTATGTTCGTTGTATTTAGTGCTCTTACTGGAGGGTTAATTAAAAAACTAACATTAGCTCGCCAAACTGTAGATGAACAGTATGAGAAATTGACTTCATCACATGAAGCGCTGCAAGAAGCGCATGAGCAGTTGCAACTATATGCAAAAGAGGTGGAAGAATTAACGGCAGTGAAAGAGCGAAATGAGATTGCACGTGAAATTCATGATACGGTAGGTCATAATATGACGGCGTTACTTGTTCAATTGCAGCTTGCTGAAGAATTATGGAAGCAAAAATCAAATCAGACTGAAGTAGTTTTACAAACATGCCATGAGCTAGCGAAAAAGTCGTTGCAAGAGGTGAGAGCCTCTGTGCGAACTTTGAAAGAAGAAGAGAATGTAGGGGATTTAGTCGGTAATATTAAGCAGATGTTAAATGAATTTTCGAATGTAACAAATGTGAGAACGACATTTAAATTGCATGGTGATCCTGCCATCATTCCGTTGTCATTACACCCAATTATATTGCGTATTATGCAGGAATCATTAACAAATGCCAAACGTCATGGTAAGGCAAATACATGTGAAATGAAACTATCTTGCTTGGATGGAAAGGTACACATATTCATTTCTGATGATGGAGCAGGCGTAAATGAAGTGCATCCCGGTTTTGGACTTATTAATATGAAAGAACGTGTAGAAGAACGCGGAGGAATGATTCGGTTTGAAAGTGAAAAAGATAAGGGATTTCAATTAAACGTAGAGTTCCCACTAAGAGAAAAGACGTGGGTAATAGGGGGAGCGGTATGATTCGAATTATGATTGTTGACGATCAGTCGTTAGTTCGTGATGGATTAGCGATGTTATTAAACTTACGTCCAGAACTTGAAGTAGTTGGGACTGCAAGTGATGGAGAAGATGCTGTGCAAAATGCCGAACGACTTCAGCCTGAAATCATTTTAATGGATATTCGGATGCCGCGTGCAAACGGTGTAGAAGGAACACGTTTAATAAGGGAGCGATTTCCTCATATAAAAGTACTAATGTTGACGACGTTTAATGATAGTGAACTTATTTTTGAAGCGCTTGAACAAGGGGCAAGCGGCTATTTATTAAAAGATATGGCGACAGATACAATTGTGCAAGCAATCTTGACTGTGCATGCAGGGGGAGTTGTACTCCCGCAAGATATGACCGCAGAAATTGTAAAAGAATTGAAGAGAACGAAAGTAGATAGCATTGCTGAGCAACACGCTCCAAAACAAATAGAGCAGTTAACAGAACGGGAAGTGGAAGTGTTGCGGGAATTAGGATATGGATTAAATAATAAAGAAATTGCCGAGAAGCTATTTATTACAGAAGGAACGGTAAAAAATCACGTCTCTAATATTATTAGTAAATTGGAGCTTCGCGACCGGACACAAGCAGCTATTTTTGCGGTGCGGTACGGTGTGACAGCGTACATATGACTTTTGGCATAGATAAGTATGAAAAAGCAGCAGATTATGCTGCTTTTTTATTATGTATTTTCTATCTAAAGAGAGATGGAAGGATGAGGGGATTCCTTTACAATCAGAATGAGATTACATTAAAGGGGTTGAATCGACATGTTAGTCGTAGATCATATTACAAAATCCTTTGGAAAAAAAGAAGTTGTAAAAGGTGTGTCATTTTCGATTGAAAAAGGAGAAACATTTGGATTACTTGGTCCAAATGGTGCAGGGAAATCAACAACAATTTCAATGATTTGTGGGCTCTTTCCATATGATAGCGGGGATATACGCGTTGATGGAAAGTCTGTGAAAGAGCATCCGTTGGAGACGAAACAAAAAATTGGTGTTGTTCCGCAAGATATTGCTTTATATCCGACACTTTCGGCGAAAGAGAATTTAATTTTCTGGGGGAAAATGTACGGACTTAGCGGAGCGGCAGCAAAGAAACGTGCGGATGAAGTGCTAGCATATGTTGGTTTAGAAGACCGTACGAAAGATAAGATTGAAACATTTTCAGGCGGTATGAAGCGCCGTGTAAATATTGGTGCAGCACTTATGCATGAACCTGAACTATTAATTATGGATGAACCGACAGTTGGAATTGACCCGCAATCACGAAATCATATTTTAGAAACAGTGAAAAAGTTAAATGAAAAGGGAATGACAGTTATTTATACGAGTCATTACATGGAGGAAGTCGAATATTTATGTGAGCGCATTGCGATTGTAGATCATGGAAAAGTCATTGCGCTTGGAACGAAAAGTGAACTATGTACTCGTCTTGCAGATGGTTTCATGGTGAAGCTACAGGTCAATCGTTACGATCAAGAATTATTGCAGAAATTACAAGGACTTCCTGTTGTAGAGCGTATTGTAACGGATGAGGATTCAAATACGATTGATATTGCTCTAACACATAGTGATGCAGTTGGTATGGTCGTTTCAGAGGTTGTTGGAAATCGTGTGCAAATTGCAAAGCTTGAAGTACAAGAACCAAATCTAGAAGCACTTTTTTTACAACTAACTGGTCGTTCACTTCGTGATTAAGGAGGAAAGAATATGAAAAGTTTTATTATCGCATGGAAAGATTTTAAGATACGTTTTACGGATCGGCGTGGTTTCATGATGATGTTGCTTATGCCGCTTTTATTAACAGCTATTTTAGGGTCAGCTTTAAGTGCGGTCCTAGATGAAGGTGGATTACCGAAAACAGTAATTGGATTCTATCAAGAAGATGAAGATACGTTTGCTACTATGTTTCGAACAGATGTATTGGAGGCAAAAGAAATAAAAGATGATGTGAAGGTCGAGAAAGTTTCGTCGCGAACCGACTTAGAAAAGATGTTGAAAGAGAAGAGGGTTGATGTAGGGATTATACTGCCGAAGCAGTGGAGTGAACATATACAAGAAGGAAAACTAAAAGAAGTTGAACTGCTTACTGATCCTGCCAAAGACATACAAGCAAAAATTGTCGATTCATTCATTCAGTCTTTTGCTGAACGAGCGCAAACGGTAGCTATTGCTACAAAGAGCGTAGTAACAGACCTGGCGCAATCTCAACAAGGAAATGTGCAAGAAGTAGCAAAGAATATGGGAACCGATCTACCAGCTATTGCAACTTCAAGTGAAAATGGAATTAAAACAGGCACAATTGGTAAGAAAACAGTTGTAGCTATGCAGTATTATTCTGCAGCGATGTTAGTTATGTTTCTTCTATATAACGTAACAGTTGGTGCAAAATCAATTGTAGGAGAACAAAGAACAGAAACGTTGGCAAGGTTGTTAACGACACCGACAAATTCTTATTTTATCTTGTTAGGTAAATTTTTTGGAACATTACTATTCGCGTGTATTCAATTTGGCGTATTTGTCATTGCAACTCATTATGTATTCGGTGTGAATTGGGGGGATGACATTGCACAGCTTATTGCAGTGGGAGTTTCCTATGCAATTTGTGTGTCGGGATTATCCATGCTGATTGCTGCATTTATTCGAGATGAAAAAACGGCGGATGTTATGGGAGGGATTGGTATTCAACTGTTAGCAATATTAGGCGGCTCTATGTTACCAATTTATGCATTTCCAGATGCATTGCAAAAGCTTGCTAATATTGCACCAAATAAATGGGCGCTTACGAGTTTCCTAGATATTATGTCAGGAACGTCTTGGCAGGCGTTACTACCAATTATTTTAAGTTTATCTAGTGCTGGCATCCTTTCCGTTATCATTGGAACATTACGGTTACGTACTAGATAGGAGGAGAAAGCAGTGAAAAAAATTTGGGCGATTTGTTCATTAGAGTTAAAGCAAATATTGATGAAGCCGCAAAGTTATCTTCTAATGTTAGGTATGCCAATTATTTTTACGTTAATTTTTGGTGGACTTCTAGGTGGAAGTGGTAATGATAAGGTGAAAATTATTTTGGTTGATGAAGATCAATCAAAATTGTCAGCTTCTTATTATGAATCATTAACGCATAGCGATCTTGTGAGTGTGGAAAAAGGATCATATGAAGAGGCAAAGAAGAAAATTGAAAATAAAAAGGCATCTGGTATTGTAACAATCGGGAAAGATTTTCAACGGCAAATTTTAGATGGGAAAAATAATAAAGTTCTATTTCAATCTAGTGCTGATTTTACAGGCGGTGCTTCTGTAGAGCACGTGCTACAAAATACACTAAAAAAGATGGAAGTGGAAGTAAAGGGAGCAAATGTATGGAGTCAAAATAGCGGAAAGTCTTGGGAAACAATGTACGAAACCATTCATACGAAAGCAGAGACTGTTCAAATTCACAAAGAATCTATTGTAACAGGAAAGAAAACAATTAATGGTGTATCGGCTAGAGCAGCAGGATTTTCGATTTTATTTGTAATGATTGTTATGCTCAGTAGCACAGGAACAATCTTAAAAGCGAAGCAAATGGGTGTATGGCATCGTTTGCTAGAAACACCTGTTACAAGAGCCCAAGTATTAGTTGGATATATTCTCTCATTCTTCTTAATCGGTTGGGTTCAATTTGGAGCACTTATGATATTAACGAATCTATTATTTGATGTACAGTGGGGAGATATGTTAGGGATTATTGCGCTTGTTTCGGTGCTATTACTTGCTGTCATTGGGTTAGCCTTATTGTTAGCCAGTGTTGTGAAGACCACAGAGCAACAATCGGCATTAGGAAATATCGTCATTATTTCAACTTGTATGATTAGCGGACTGTATTGGCCAATTGAAATAGAACCGGAGTTTATGCAAAAGATTGCCAACTTTGTCCCGCAAACGTGGGCAATGCGCGGTTTTACAGAATTAATTGCGAGAGGAGGAGGACTGGCAGATATAACAGGATATATTGGAGTGTTACTTCTATTTGCTGTTATCTTCTTTGCCATCGGTTTAACAAGAATACGTTATGATTGAAAAAAGAAAGCAGAATTTACAGCTCGGCACGCTGCATTCTGCTTTCTTTTTCTTGTTTCTTCATTGGTCTAAGTGAAATGATAATCGCAATCCCGAACATGAAAGTAAGCACTAAAAAGAGGACGAACGTCGGGAAGAACGGGAATAAGAGTAATGCTCCTAATATAACGAGCATTAAGCAAATATAGTTCAAGACGTGTAGGAATAACTTGTCCATATTTTCTCCCCTTTATTAAGAATCTGCTATTATTGTATGCTCGTTTTACAAAAAGTAGAATAGATTTTCATATATATAAATCCAAATTAAAAACCTGACATAAACTGCTGGTATGTATTGGTGAGGGCTAATAATCAGTGGAGGATGGAACCCCTCCGCTGATTAAAGTTTCACTTTATTACCCCTGCATTGTTTTAGGTAAAACATGTTGCCGGATGGCGTAAGCTACACCATTCTCATCATTTGTCGCTGTTACGATATTGCAGAGCTGTTTGACATCGTTTTCTGCATTGCCCATTGCAATCGACAAACCAGCTACTTCTAACATCGGTACATCATTAAAATTATCTCCAATGGCAATTGTATCTTGTAAAGGGATATGAAAGTATTTTGCCATTTCTTGTAACCCGTTGCCTTTATGCCCGTGTTTGTCCATAATTTCTAAGTTTGTTGGAGCAGATGCTGTCACCATTACTGCTGCATCTTTTTCTAATGATTGTAGTAATTGTGTACGATTATCTTTATTGAATGTAAGGATAAAGAATTTGGAAATTTCAATAGTTGAATCAGATATTACATCTTCGATACTTTGGAATGTTGTAATTAAGTTAGCCTTTAGCTGTTTTTCAGTAATTCGCTCAATTTCTTCAATTGTAATGTCAAGAGACTCTTTGTTTAGTTGAAAAGATTTCGTAACTTGTTCTTTCCAATTATATGGTGCATACACACCCTTGTTTGTATAGAGTTTATACGGAAACTCCTCCGCTTCGAGCTGCTTGGCAATTTCATATACTTTATCTTTTTTTAAAGTACGTGAGTGAATGACCTTTCCATCAGCGTATACTACTGCGCCATTACTAGCCCCAAGTGGAAGGGATAATTGGTATTGCTCAAGTAGTTTTAAAATATCTTCTTTAGCTCTACCGGAACAAATCATAACGATGTGTCCTGCTTCTTCAGCATTTCTGATTGCTTTTAAATTTTCATTGGAGATTTCTAGATTGGATGATAACAGTGTGCCATCCATATCAAGTGCGATTAATTTCAAAGTGATCACCTCTTCGTTTTCCATCATACTAAATTGCGCAGTATATCGAAACTGTTACACATATATAGATGCAAATTGAAAAACTAACACAAAAACCCTTTTCTTTTTCGGTGGGCGAGGGAAACTGGCCATGCGTAGTGAAAACCAGAGATAGCAAGCGAGTAAAGTTCCCTTTTTCTCTGCATAACAGCAATCTATATGTCGAAAAATTAAAGTGGATTTCTAGATTGGAAGGAAATAATAGTATTATTATAGATTCCTAAAAAAATTTGTAATAAATTTATAGAGCTATTGCTTAAATAAAATAGTTATGTTACATTAGTGTTACAAACATTACAGTTATTGTTTTAATGTGACGTTAAGTTAAAAACTATGAATAGACTGTTTCTTGAAGATGACATAAATTTTTAATTACATATAAATATTTATAAAAAAAGGAGAATGAGAACAATGGAAAATAAAGAAGTATTACAACTAACAAAAACAGATTTACTAGGATCAGCAGGAGCGGCAGCGGCATTAACGGCACTAATCGTATTTCTATCAAGTGTTTTAGTGTAATTTGTAAAAACCGAGCGGAATATATACATCTTATTAAAAGGAGAATGAGAGCAATGGAAAATAAAGAAGTATTACAACTAACAAAAACGGACTTATTAGGATCAGCGGGGGTAGCAACAGCGTTAACAGCATTAATCGTATTTCTTGCAAGTGCGTTAGTATAATTCAAAGTAATTTTGTATAGGAAGTAGAGCGGAAAACTATTACAAAATGCAAGGTACATATAGAAATCTATTAAAGGGAGAATAAAGAAGTATTACAATTAACAAAAACGGACTTATTAGGATCAGCAGGAGTAGCAATGGGTTTAACAGCACTAATTATGTTTCTATCAAGTGCTTTAGTATAATTTAATTAGATAAATTTGAACGTGAAAGACAAGAGGGACTTCGAAAAAAGAAGTTCCTTTTTTTATTTCGCTATTATATAAATGCAAATTAAAAAAATGGCATAAAACCCTTTTCTTTTAGGTGGACGAGAGCATATGACCATGGATAGAAGTAAAACAAAGGGAGAAAGAGAGTACCTGGTCATTAGGTTTATAGGGTAAGGGAAACGCTATTTTGGATGGGATAGATAGAAAAAAGTCGAATTTTCTATGTGAAAAAAAGGAAGGTATTTGACAGAAAAGATAGAAAATTTAAAATTGATAAAATAAATTGTAGTGCAATTTTTTTCTTGCAATAGGAAGCGTTTACGGTTTTAGGGAAAGGTATTAGAAATTTATATTGTAGGGGGATGAAGAAGTTATGAAACAAAAGTCTATGGATACTTTAGCAGCACAGATGGAGGATTTTTTCCCAGTACGTGATGTTGATCATCTTGAATTTTATGTCGGTAATGCAAAACAAACAAGTTATTACCTTGCGAGAGCATTTGGGTTTAGCATAGCTGCATATTCTGGTTTAGAGACAGGAAATCGCGATAAAGTATCTTACGTACTTGTACAAAAAAATATGCGTTTTGTAGTGTCGGGTGCTTTAAATACAAATAGCCGCATTGCCGAGTTTGTAAAACAGCACGGTGATGGTGTAAAAGATGTGGCACTTCTAGTAGAAGATGTAGAGAAAGCGTACGCAGAAGCTGTAAAGCGTGGTGCCGTTGCAATTGCTCCGCCAGAAGTGCTGTCTGATGAACACGGAACGCTTAAAAAAGCGGTCATTGGCACATACGGCGATACAATTCATACACTTGTAGAAAGAAAAAATTATAAAGGTGCGTTTATGCCAGGATATGAACCACTTGAATCTATTGTTCCATTTGAAGAAACAGGTTTAGTTGCTGTTGATCATGTTGTTGGAAATGTAGAAAAAATGGAAGAATGGGTAAGTTATTATGAAAATGTAATGGGCTTTAAGCAAATGATTCATTTTGACGATGATGATATCAGTACAGAGTATTCGGCATTAATGTCGAAAGTAATGACGAATGGAAGCCGTATTAAGTTTCCAATCAATGAACCAGCAGAAGGGAAAAGAAAATCACAAATTCAGGAATATTTAGAGTTCTATAACGGAGCAGGTGTACAACACCTCGCGTTATTAACGAATGATATTGTGAAAACTGTTTCCGCATTGCGTACAAATGGTGTTGAATTTTTAGATACGCCAGATACGTATTATGAAGAGTTAACAGCACGTGTTGGTCAAATTGATGAAGAGATTGAAAAATTAAAAGAGCTAAAAATTCTTGTGGATCGTGATGATGAAGGATACTTATTACAAATTTTCACGAAGCCAATTGTAGATCGTCCAACTTTATTTATTGAGATTATTCAGCGTAAAGGATCAAGAGGATTTGGTGAAGGGAATTTTAAAGCATTATTCGAATCGATTGAAAGAGAACAGGCGCGTCGCGGCAATCTGTAAAGTGAAAATTCTACTGTCTGTTAGAGCGGGATAATGGTTAGGAGAGATGCTCCTTCCTCCCGCGCTTTACTTTTTAAGCGAGGAGAGAAAATGATGAAGTTTATTACATTTCGTCTTCCTTCACAAGAAATGCGAGCTGGCTGGCTTGAAGGTGACAAAGTTATTGATATGCATACAGCAAGCCATGGGGCACTTCCGTCCACAATGATTTCTTTTTTAGAGAAATCCGATAAATATATGGAAATCATCAGTAAGATTGGTACGCCAGAGAGAGGGATTTATCATATTACGGATGTAGAGCTTTGTGCACCTTTACCAAATCCGGGAAGTATCCGTGATTTTTATGCGTTTGAACAGCATGTGAAGACAGCGCGTGGCAACCGTGGTTTGGATATTGTTCCAGAGTGGTATGATATTCCTGTTTTCTATTTTACGAATCATCGCGCTGTTATCGGACCGGAAGAAGTTATTGTTTGTCCAGGCGCAACGAAGAAACTTGATTATGAATTAGAGATTGCTTGTGTCATTGGCAAAGAAGGTAAAAATATTTCGCGCGAGCAAGCGCATGAATATATTTTCGGATATTGTATTATGAATGATTGGAGCGCTAGAGATTTACAAGCGCATGAAATGAAGGTCGGACTTGGACCGGCAAAAGGAAAGGATTTTGCTACATCGCTTGGGCCGTATATTGTGACGAAAGATGAGTTAGATATATATCGAAATGAGGATCGTTACAATTTAGAAATGACAGCTTATATTAATGGTGAACAATGGTCAAAAGGTAAATTTCAAGATATTTATTATACGTTTGCTGAAATGATAGAACGAGCATCTCAAGATGTTACGTTGTATCCAGGGGATGTACTTGGTTCTGGTACGGTTGGAAGCGGCTGTATTTTAGAACTTGGAACAGAGAGATGGCTGAAAGATGGCGATGTGGTAGAGTTGAAAATTACTAGTTTAGGAACATTGCGTAATACGGTAAAAGCAGAAAAGGAAGCGGGGGATGAACATGTATTATCGTCGCATGGGGGAACTTCCTCGTAAACGACATATACAGTTTCGTAAACAAGACGGAACGCTCTATCGTGAGCAAGTTATGGGGACGAAAGGTTTTTCTGGTACGCAATCTATTTTGTATCACCACTACATGCCAACAGAAGTTGGGCATGCTTCTTTAGCACGGTCTTGTCGTGCGCAGTACGAAGAAGATGTGGCGTTAGCGCATCGTCATTTTCGGACGAAAGAATATAGAAAAATAGGAGATGCCGTGAACGGAAGGAATTTTCTATTAGGAAATGAAGACTTACTAATTGGGGTTGTAAACGGGGCGGAAAAAATGGACTATTTTTATCGTAATGGCGATGGAGATGAAATGCTATTTGTTCATTATGGATCTGGAAAAATCGAGACAATGTTCGGTGCGATTCATTACCGAAAAGGAGATTATATTATACTTCCAATCGGTACGATTTACCGTGTAATCCCTGAAGCGGGAGAATCAAAATTTCTCGTTGTTGAAGCAAATAGTCAAATTACAACACCTCGTAATTACCGCAATGAGTACGGACAATTGTTAGAACATAGTCCGTTTTGTGAGCGTGATATCCGTGGGCCAGAGACGTTGGAAACGTACGATGAAAAAGGTGAATTTGTTGTAATGACAAAATCTAGAGGATATATGCATAAACATGTTTTGCAACATCATCCTTTAGATGTTGTTGGATGGGATGGACATTTATATCCATGGGTATTTAATATTGAGGATTTTGAGCCAATTACAGGACGTATTCATCAGCCGCCGCCAGTACACCAAACGTTTGAGGGACATAACTTTGTTGTTTGCTCATTCGTTCCGCGTCTATATGATTATCATCCAGAAGCAATACCGGCACCATATTATCATAGTAATGTAAATAGTGATGAGGTGCTCTATTATGTAGAAGGTAATTTTATGAGCAGAAAAGGGGTAGAGGAAGGGTCTATTACGCTTCATCCAAGCGGTATTCCACATGGACCACACCCTGGGAAAACAGAGGCTAGTCTTGGTAAAAAAGAAACAATTGAACTAGCGGTTATGATTGATACATTCCGGCCACTGCGCGTTATAAAAGATGCGCATGATATGGAAGATGAGCAATACATGTATAGCTGGCTAGAACAAGGCACATATACCGTATAAGATGTAAAGAACAACAAGCACACTCATTTGATGGGTGTGCTTGTGTTCATAAAGGAATCGACTTATATAAAATACCAAAAATATTTGTAAAATGATATAAAAATATAGAAATATAAACCATTATTATGATTTTCATTTTGCTTTACTTAATAATACAATAACGAACCGCACTACTTTAGATCGTGAAAAATAGTGGTGGAAGGACAAACTTCTCATTAAGTTATTGACGAAAAAAGGTGAAATAAGTAAAATGAGTGTAAATATTAAAATTTTCAGAAAATTATAAATGTTGAGGTGCTGAGTATGAAGCAAATCTTTCAAAAAAAGCCGATTACACAATTGTTGCAAGAGGGAAATCAGAAGAAATTAGATCGAACATTAGGAGCGTTAGATTTAACGATGTTAGGGGTAGGGGCAATTGTTGGGACAGGTATTTTCGTCTTGACTGGGGTAGTTGCTGCGAAACATTCTGGACCTGCCATTATTTTATCTTTTGCATTAGCCGCGCTAGCTTGTGCCTTTGCTGCCTTTTGCTATGCAGAATTTGCTTCTAGCGTACCGGTATCTGGTAGTGTATATACATATACATACGCAACGATGGGAGAAGTGTTTGCCTTTTTAATTGGATGGGATTTAATGCTTGAGTACTTATTAGCGACATCAGCTGTTGCTAATGGATGGTCCGCTTACTTTCAGTCTTTATTAAAGGGGTTTGGAATTCAAATTCCAACAATTTTAGCTTCTGCTCCTGGGGCAGGAAAAGGTGGAATTATCGATTTGCCAGCTGTTTGTATTATTTTAATTATGACGATCCTTTTATCACGAGGTGTTCGTGAAAGTGCTCGTGTAAATAATATTATGGTATTTATTAAATTAACCGTTGTACTATTGTTCATCTTCGCTGGGTTTAAGTATGTAAAACCAGAAAACTGGACACCATTCATGCCGTTTGGTTTCGATGGCGTAATGGTAGGTGCAGCGACGGTATTTTTTGCTTTTATTGGTTTTGATGCTGTTTCAACAGCGGCGGAAGAAGTAAAACGTCCGCAGCGTGATTTACCGATTGGTATTATAGCATCGTTATTAATTTGTACCGTTTTGTACATTGCTGTTTCGCTTATTTTAACAGGTATTGTACCGTATGGACAATTAAATATATCAGATCCAGTAGCATTTGCACTTCAATTTATTGGACAAGATGGTTTAGCAGGTATTATTTCAGTAGGTGCGATTACAGGGATTACAACTGTTATGTTAGTTATGATGTATGGTCAAGTCCGAGTGTCGTATGCAATGAGTCGTGACGGTTTATTACCGAACCGTTTTGCGAAAGTACATCCCAAGTTTAAAACACCGTTTTTAAATACATGGATAACAGGGATTGTAGCAGCGCTTATTTCAGGACTTGTTGACTTAAGTGTGTTAGCTCACCTTGTAAATATCGGAACTCTATCTGCGTTCGCACTTGTAGCAGTTGCGGTTATTGTAATGCGCAAAACACATCCGGATTTACCTCGTGCATTTAAAGTGCCGCTTGTGCCAGTTTTACCAGCATTAACAGTGATTTTCTGTTTATATTTAATGCTTCAATTACCGGCAATTACATGGAAAAGTTTTGGGATTTGGATGGTAATTGGAATAGCAGTCTATTTCTTATATAGCAGAAAGAATAGTGCATTACACAAAGAATCTGATGATGAAAAAACAGTTAATCTATAAAGTTGAAAGCCGTTCCTAGAAAAAGGACGGCTTTTGTTTTTGAAAATTTACATTTTTCGAAAAATGATATAAGATGAAAATTGGTCGATAAAGTGAAGGTTTCGCTGGATTATTGAACCGATTGGGCGCTTACTGCCTAAAAGGGGGGGAGAATATGAAGAAAACATGGCAAGAATTAAAGCAAATGGATCGTAATGTTTGGATTCGATTTATTGGCGAAACGTTAAATGGAATTGCGATGATGATGTTAATGCCATTTTTTGCATTATATTTAAAAGATAAAGTAGATTCGTTGCTACAAGTAGGAATTATTATGGCATTGTCTCCAATTGCGGCAAGTTTTGGTTCTCTTATAGGTGGCCGAATTGCCGATATTTATGGAAGGAAGCCAATTATGATATTTTCAATGGCTAGCAATGCAATTTTAATGCTAGGGTTCTTATTTATAGATGGATTTATACCATATGCTATTCTATCCATTTGTTTAGGGCTTAGTAATTCGTTGTTCCACCCAGCAGCTTCTGCGATGGTAGCTGATGTAACAGAACCTGAAAAGCGAACAGAAGCATACGGTTTGCTGCGGATGGGGCATAATATCGGAGCAGCAATTGGACCAATTCTAGGTGCTTCAGTTGCGGTGCTTTCCAAAAATGTCATTTTTATGATTGCGTCATCTTCTATGCTCTTCTATGCATTACTCGTTTTACTACTTATTCAAGAAACAATGCCAAAAGATGCAATAACACAGATGAATAAGGAAGAGGAGACGAAACAATCTGTATGGAAAGTTGTGTTGCAAGATAAAATTTTACTGATTTATTTATTAGCTGGAATTGTTATTTCAATGGGATTTTCGCAAACAGAAGGTATGCTTCCTCTTCATTTTGACAATGAACTGAAAGGGATCTTTGGAATGAATAATCCGTATCCTTATTTAATGGCTATGAATGGACTTTTGGTGGTTTTGTTTCAATTTCAAATTTCGAAATGGGCGACAGATAAACCGGTAGGAAAAACGATGCTATATGGTGCTTGGTTATTTGGAATCGGTCTTCTTGCAATCGGATGGCTTCCGAAATGGTTTGGCGGAATGGGGGCAAGTGCTACTGTAGTTCTTGTTACGCTATTAATTGTATATGCGATTTATACATTGGGAGAAATGATTATGTCTCCTGTCCAAATGACGTTCGTAGCAAATTTAGCACCAGAGCATTTGCGAGGTACATATATGGGAGCGGCTAGCTTACAATGGATTACAGGTAATGCGTTTGGTCCGCTACTTGGAGGTTTTTTACTCGATCGTTTGTTAGGTCACGTTTTATTTACGATTTTAGGGATCGGATGTGTGATAGCGGGACTTGTTTACATATCATTAGATCGACTTGTAGAGCAAAAACAAAAAGATAACATGGTAAAGCAAACGTCATAAAGTGAAACTTTAATCAGTTGGGAGTATTACTGCCCATGAATAGCCGGATGAAGTTTTCATCATACACAAATAACTTCTTTTTCTCATATTATTAGGTATATAACTAGAAAAATTATTATGTCGATGCGGCTATCTCACTATTTGTGGACAGTTTCGCCTTTTACGAAAATAGGAACTATCTATTTTCGTAAAAAGTGCTACAATAGAAAAATGAAAACAAACGATTAGGGTGATTTCATTATGAAAATTAAATTAGGTTTATTATATGGTGGGAAATCAGCGGAGCATCAAGTTTCTTTACAAACGGCTCTTGCTGTTAGTAAAGCGTTAGATCAAGAAAAATTTGAGGTTCATCCAATTTATATTACTGAACAAGGACAATGGATTCGCGGTGAGCGTATTGAAGGTGAAATAAACAGCGTTCAAGCGTTGCGATTGAACGGAGAAGAGAACGCGATTTCTCCTGTGTCATTAAGTTCAGAGATTATCCCGATGTCAGCTTCTGATAAAGAGAATGCACTCGATGTAATCTTTCCGTTATTACATGGACCAAATGGTGAAGATGGAACCGTACAAGGTTTGTTAGAACTTATAAATATTCCATATGTAGGGAACGGTGTATTAGCATCAGCTGCAGGTATGGATAAAGTTATTATGAAAAATATTTTTGCGGAAGCGGGCTTACCGCAAGCAAAATATGTTTCGTTCATTCGCAGTGCTTGGGAGAAAAATCGCACAGAAGCGTATGAAAAAGTGGAAGAAACATTAGGCTATCCATGTTTCGTGAAACCAGCAAATCTTGGCTCGAGCGTTGGAATTAATAAATGTAAAAATTGTGCTGAGTTAGAGAGCGCATTTGAAGAAGCGTTCCAATTCGATCGTAAAATCATCGTAGAAGAGAATATTGTTGGTCGTGAAGTGGAAGTTGGTGTATTAGGAAATGATGAACCAAAATGTTCGGTTGTAGGTGAAATCGTAGCTAAAAAAGAATTCTATGATTATAAATCAAAATACATTGATGGCGATACGGCGATGGTTATTCCTGCTGAAGTTAAGGAAGCGGAATATGAGAAGATTAAAGAGTATGCGATTCGTGCATTTCAGTCTTTAGACGGTGCGGGATTAACGCGAGCAGATTTCTTCTTAACGAAAGATGGTGATGTATTTATTAATGAAGTAAATACAATGCCAGGATTCACGCCGTTTAGTATGTTCCCTCTGTTATGGGAAAATACAGGATTGGCCTATCCAGAGCTTATTCAAGAGTTAGTGCGCTTAGCGATTGAACGTCATGAAGAAAAACAAAAAATTAAATATACAATCTAACAAGAAAGGAGAAGCACTATTCAAATGAATAGTGTTTCTTCCTTGTAAGGAGTGTTTTGTATGATACAACGAACAGCGAAGCAAGTTGAGAAAATGGTATGTGGAACTTTAGCAGAGCAGTGGCATGATATAGCGATAAAAGGTGTTTCCATTGATACAAGAAAGATTGAACAAGGGAATTTATATGTTCCTATTCAAGGAGAACGTTTTGATGGTCATACTTTTGCGAGGGAAGCGATCGAAAATGGTGCTGTTGCAACACTATGGAAAAAAGGTGTGGCCAACCCGCCAGAAAATATACCAGTTATTTTTGTGGAAGACACATTACAAGCATTACAAACATTAGCGAAAACCTATCGTGATCAGTTAAATGTGAAGGTTGTTGGTGTAACAGGGAGTAACGGAAAAACATCAACGAAAGATATTGTAACAAGCTTGCTTGGAGCAAAATTTAAAGTGCAAAAAACAGAAGGGAATTTCAATAACCATATTGGACTTCCGTTGACCATTTTAAATTTAGAAGAAGATACAGAAATAGCTGTATTAGAAATGGGTATGTCGAGTCGTGGTGAAATTGAATTTTTGTCAAAGCTTGCTCGTCCTGATGCAGCGATTATTACAAATATCGGAGAAGCGCATTTAATGGATTTAGGCTCTCGTGATGCAATTGCTGAAGCGAAGTTAGAAATTGTGACAGGTTTACAAGATAATGGCGTATTTGTTTATAACGGAGATGAGCCATTGTTGACTACACGTGTACCAGGCATGAATTTACCAGCAAAGACAATTACATTCGGTGATGCAAGAGCAAATGATTACTACCCAGTTTCTGTGAAATTGGAAGCAACAGGTACGCAATTTAAAATGAATCAAGCGCAGGATGTAGTATTTTATTTGCCCGTTCTTGGGAAACATAATGTATATAACGCATTAGCATCAATGGCGGTTGCTGAGTTCTTTGGCGTAACATGGGAAGAAATGAAACAAGGTTTAGTAAATTTAAAAATGACAGGCATGCGTATGGAAGTTGTAAAGACGGATGCTGGGTTAACAATAATTAATGATGCATATAACGCGAGTCCGACAGCGATGGAAGCAGCGTTCCATTTAATGAATGAATTAAATGGATTTTCTAAAAAAATTTTCGTTCTTGGCGATATGTTGGAGCTTGGTGACCAAGAAGTGCAATTTCATTATGAAGTTGGAAAACTAATTGATCCAGCTCGTATTGCATATGTGTTTACGTACGGTACGCTCGGGGAACAAATGGCAGAAGGCGCAAAAATTAATTTTCCTAATGAACGAGTAAAGGCGTATAACAATAAAGAAGAACTCGTTAAAGATTTAAAAGAAGTCATTGATGTGAAAGACGTTGTATTAGTAAAAGCATCTCGTGGCATGAAGTTAGAGGAAATTATTACGATGATAAAGTAATAGGGCTTTGTTGCCTTTGCATACGGTTTACTCTATTAGTTGATTACTGGAACCCCTTACAATCAAGGGATTCAAAATCTAGGATGAAGATGGAAAAGTTCATGTATAAAATATGGGGAGAGTTGGGTTTGCTTTTTACACATACAAAACATATAATTGATAGGGTGTAATAACGTTGTAGAGTATTTTTGTGATAAATGTAGGCCCGTTTATATATGTGAACATAAGGGAAAGGGCATTTTCCACGAACACGGAAAATGTCTTTTTTGAATGAATAGCTAGGATGATTACTCCTGCCATTTAAATATAATTGCTTGAAGTTGGGGCTTTACTGCCCAAGAATAGCGGGATAAATTTGTCTCGGGACTACTTTTGTCTAGCTTTACGTTTGGATGTTTAAAGTGCGTATACTTGTTACATTCATTTTTCAAAAGCTAGTTTTATTATAATTGTCAGGCGATCTTGCGCTGATAACGCATTTTGTCTGAAGAAGACTTAGCCCAACCTTACTTGGATATCCTGTGAATATGAAAAGAAGGAATAATCTGGGCTATTTTAGATAGAAAAGGAGAAGTAAAATTGACAACATTTCGAGAGTTAGGATTAAGCAATTCTTTGTTACAGTCTGTGGAAAGCATGGGGTTTGAAGAGGCAACACCAATTCAGGCAGAAACAATTCCAGTAGCCTTACAAGGTGTAGACATCATTGGTCAAGCTCAAACGGGTACAGGGAAAACAGCTGCATTTGGATTACCACTATTAGAAAAAGTAAATACACGCCAAGATACAGTTCAAGGTATCGTTATCGCGCCAACTCGTGAATTAGCAATTCAAGTAGGTGAAGAGTTATACAAAATTGGTCAACATAAGCGTGTGCGCATTTTACCAATCTATGGTGGTCAAGATATTAACCGTCAAATTCGTGCGTTGAAAAAAGGTCCACACATTATTGTTGGTACACCAGGACGTATTTTAGATCATATTAAACGTAAAACACTTCGTCTGCAAAACGTAGAGACAGTTGTTCTTGATGAAGCAGATGAAATGTTAAATATGGGCTTCATTGAAGATATTGAAGCGATTTTAACAGATGTGCCTGAAACACACCAAACATTATTATTCTCAGCAACAATGCCGGATCCAATCCGTCGCATTGCGGAACGCTTCATGAGCGAACCTAAACATATTAAGGTTAAAGCGAAAGAAGTAACTATGCCAAACATTCAGCAGTTCTATGTAGAAGTGCAAGAGAAAAAGAAATTTGACGTGTTAACACGTTTATTAGATATTCAATCTCCAGAGCTTGCAATCGTATTCGGTCGTACAAAGCGCCGTGTTGATGAATTATCAGAAGCATTAAACTTACGTGGCTATGCAGCGGAAGGAATTCATGGTGATTTAACACAAGCGAAGCGTCTTTCTGTATTACGTAAATTTAAAGAAGGTTCAATCGAAGTTCTTGTTGCGACAGATGTAGCAGCACGTGGACTTGATATTTCAGGTGTAACACACGTATATAACTTTGATATCCCACAAGATCCTGAATCATACGTACACCGTATTGGTCGTACAGGTCGTGCAGGTAAAACAGGTCTTGCGATGCTGTTTGTAACACCGCGTGAAACAGGACAATTAAAGAATATTGAGCGTACAACAAAACGTAAAATGGATCGTATGAATCCACCAACATTAGATGAAGCTTTAGAAGGACAACAACGTTTGATTGCTGAAAAACTTCAAAGTACAATCGAAAGTGAAAACTTATCATACTACAAACGTATTGCGGAAGAGCTATTAGAAGAGCATGATTCTGTAGCGGTTGTAGCAGCTGCTTTAAAAATGATGACAAAAGAGCCGGATGCAACGCCAGTTTCTTTAACGTCAGAACCGCCGGTAGTTTCAAAAGATCGTTCTAGAAAGAGAAACGGCAGCGGAAACGGCAACGGAAGAGGTGGTTATCGTGATGGTAACCGCGAAGGTAACCGTAATCGTGAAGGTGGCCGTAACCGTGATGGTAACCGTAATCGTGGTGGTCGTAAAGGAGAAGGTCAAGGACGCGAAGGTCGCGATGGTCGTTCTGGAGCTCCTAGAGGGCGCGGCGGAGAAAGAAAGCATACAGGCCGTAAACCACAATCTAACTAAATATATACAAAAAAGACAGTCTTTTTCGAAAGAGGCCACTGAAAAAGTCTTCATAGAAAAAACGAAAGCTTCCTCGATGAAATCGAGGAAGCTTTCGTTTTTTTCATGTATAATAGTTGTAATAATTCTAGGTGGTGTCTCGGATGATTTCAAAACAACAATCTCTTAACCTTAGCCCATTCATGGCGATTTACGATATCGTCATACCAAAAGATAATATGCTCCGTCAATTTAATGAAATGGTAGATTTTTCTTTTGTTTTAGAGGAACTGAAAAGTAAATATTGTCTCGATAATGGCCGCAACGCAGTGCCGCCCGTTCG
>NZ_KB910934.1 GCF_000383235.1 Bacillus sp. 123MFChir2 | reverse complement strand
GGTACATTTTAGTTTACCGGGGATTTGTTATGAAGAAACGAAAGTAAATTTGAAATGACAGTATACAAAACATAGAATGGCTTCATCCCTTTTTTAATGTACAATTTTCAATTCGTAATCGAAATAATCCACAATATCCAATGAGCTCCTGGTACAAAAAGAAGCTGAGCTAGTAATGTTCCTAACAATCTAGAAATCATAAGCCATCCATACATTTTCCCCATTGTTTCTGCGCCGTTTTCTTTTTGGAGAGCCCGTTCCGTTAATAGGGCGATTCGTGGGTCTAATAGTACCGTTAATAAGATTGTTGCAAATCCATTAACGAGACCGGAAGCTGTACTTGCATTTGTTGCATATGATGGATTTAAAAAAGAAGCGTATAAAGCAGAAAGAACGCCTGCTGTATAAATAGCAGTAGCAAACATATTAATGAGCATGATTCGCTTTGGAATGCCGCCAACTCGCATCCGGTGAATCATTTCCCATTTTGGAGAACGAATATATTTTTTTGTGTATTTTAGTTTTTGAATATTGCCTGTTTTCATCATGCTTATAAAAGAACCGTCTGTTTCAAAGTTTTTAATAACATAGCCAAATAGTTTTGTAAGCGTTGGATACAAAAAGATGGCTAGTAATGTACCGATTGAGGCAGCGAATAAAATAAGATGAATCGTTCCTTTTAAATCGATAGAATCGTCTAGTTTTGCCTGATCGACAATACCGCCAACTAAAAAAGCTTGCAGTAAGTTAGATGTTCTTGAAACAAGTAATACAATTCCAACTACAGATAACGAAACAGCAATCTTTTTTAAACGAATGCCTGCAAGTCGGATACTATAAGAACTTGTTTCCACAGCATGAATGATAATCGTAAAAGCTACTATGAAAATTAATTTTGTCGTCATATGTATTCACCATCTGTTATAAATTGGGAAATAAATTTAATCATACATGATGAGAAGGGTTTTGTACATCTTGAATTTTGTTTTGATGGTGACTTATAGTATCTTATTGACTGAATATTTACATTTAAATGATTATTTTGTAAAATAGTGAAGGGTGTGGCTAGAATGGTAAGGGGGATGGGAATGAAAGCATATTACAGTAACCGAGCAAAAAGTTATGAAGAAGTATATTTTCGAGAAGACCCTATTAGGCAAGCAGAACTGATACAAATAAAAGATGTTTTGAAAGAAAAGTTTACAGGAAGGGATGTACTTGAGGTTGCTTGTGGTACAGGATACTGGACGCAATATGTTGCTGAAACGGCTGAGCACATTACTGCACTTGATTACTCGGAAGAAGTACTTACGATAGCGAAAGCAAAGCGGCTTTTGCCAGCTAAAGTTTCTTTTGTACAAGGAAATGCATATAAACTAAATCAATTAGCAAAAACATTTAATGGAGCATACGCAAATTTTTGGTTTTCTCATATTCCGAAAGAAAATATTTTTTCCTTTTTAGAACAGTTTCATGAGGTTTTAGAATCAGGTTCGATTGTATGCATAGTAGATAATATGTATAACGAAGGAATGGGTGGAACACTTATTTCTAAGCCAAATGATGAAAATACATATAAAATTCGTTCATTAGCTAGTGGGCAGCAATATGAAATTATAAAAAATTATTACTCGAAAGAAGAACTTACAACTATTTTTGAACCATTTGCAGTCGATTTAGAGATTCGTATGAATACATGTTTTTGGATTTTAACATATAAAGTAAAGTGAGTGGAGGAGAATAGATGTATACAACTTTTTTATTCGATTTAGATGGCACATTAACAGACCCAAAAGAAGGTATTGTAAATTCAGTCATTTATGCCTTGCGAAAAATGGGAATAGATGAGCAGGATAATAACAAATTACTTACTTTTATCGGTCCTCCGCTTCAACATTCATTTGCGAATATATATGGAATGAATGAAAAACAAGTAACAGATGCAGTAACGTATTACCGTGAATATTTTAAAACGAAGGGAATGTTTGAAAATCATGTATATGAGGATATTCCTAATGTTTTACAAGAGTTAAAGGATGAAGGGAAGCGGCTATTTGTGGCAACGTCAAAGCCAACTGTATTTGCAAAAAAAATTTTAGAACACTTTCAGATGGCACATTATTTTGAAGAGATTGTCGGTAGTAATTTAGATGGAACACGCATTGCCAAAGCGGACATCATTCAGCATATTTTACATACATATCACGATTTAGAGAAAGAACATGTAGTTATGGTAGGTGATCGAGAGCACGATATAATCGGAGCGCGTCAAGTTGGTATCGATTCTATCGGAGTCATGTATGGATACGGTAGTAAAGAAGAATTAGTGGTGGCGGGAGCTACTCATATTATTAAAGATGTAGAAAGTATAAAGAAGTTTCATTATGTGGTAGAAAAATAGTTGATTGAAAAGATAAGGTTGATACCTTGTCTTTTTTTGTATAGAGATGTTGTAAAAATGACTATATTCAGTGTTTGAAAAAGGAATTTTAGTTATAAACTGGAACTTTAAAATAAACTGAAAATTCTATAAATATTTCCTTGGAAATTGTAAAGGAGAAGCTCATGGAATTAGTCATTATTTTACTGGCACTTAGTATGCTAATGTTTGTAGCGTATCGCGGATTTTCTGTTATTTTGTTTGCACCTATTTGTGCTCTGTTTGCTGTTTTGTTAACAGAGCCGACTTATGTTTTGCCTTTTTTCTCAAATATTTTTATGGAGAAAATGGTTGGTTTCATTAAATTATATTTCCCTGTGTATTTGTAGACTTTCAAACAGGGTTAAATGCTAGTATTGGCGGAGCGTTACTAGCAGCAATGAATACAGGGGCAGAATATGGATTTGGTGTAATTCGTGATGGTATTTCAACTACTTTTACAAATCCACTAATTAACGGGGCCATTACAACAAATGTACTTGCAGGTATAACAGGTTCGGCTTCCGGGGGGATGGATACATTGCCGCATAACGGAGCTGTTATTACATTACTTGCGGTAACTGGATTAACGCATAAACAATCATATCGGGATATTTTTGCGATTACAATTATTAAAACAGCAACTGTATTTGTTGTAATTGGCATGTATAGCTTAACAGGTCTTGTATAACCTTAAGATAGAAGAGAGCATATGTACTCTCTTCTATTTTTATAATATTATTATGTAAACTGAAACAATATTCGTGGAAAATATTCAGAAAATATATTATAATGTAAGTGGTTACAAAAAGGGGATACGATGTTTTCGTTACAACCGATTGCTTTTGTACATAATGAACGAATCAATGTAGAAGATGATTTGTGGGGAGAAATTGAATCTGTTATTGAGTTGGCAGATTTGTATACAGAAGAGAGTTTGTAAGGGATTGAACGATTTTCACATATTGAAGTAATTTTTTATTTTAATAGAGTGAGAGAAGAGAACATTCGGTACACAGCAAGACATCCTCGAAATAATGAAGAATATCCGAAAGTAGGTATTTTTGCACAGCGGGGGAAAAATTGTCCGAATCGACTAGGTGCTACGATTGTAAAAGTCGTACGAAGAGAAGGAAAGTGCTTAGTTGTGCAAGGGTTAGATGCGATTGATGGTACCCTTATTTTAGATATGAAACCAGTTATGAAAGAGTTTTTACCAAAAGAAGAAATTAAACAGCCAGACTGGGCAACGGATTTAATGAAGAACTATTGGAAAGGAAGCGAAGCGAAGTGAAAATATATCAAGCAACTATGGAAGACTCACAAGGAGTAGCATTATTATTTAATGAGTACCGCGTGTTTTATAAACAAGATTCTACTATTGAAAGAGCGGAACAATTTTTACGTGAACGTATAGAGCGAAAAGAATCCATTATCTTTGTGGCAGTAGAAGATGGAAAATACGTTGGATTTACACAGCTATATCCTTCTTTTTCTTCTATTTCGATGAAAAAGCTATGGATATTAAATGATTTATTTGTACGGAAAGAAGCAAGAGGAACTGGAGTAGGAAAAGAATTGTTAGCAAAGGCGAAGCAATTCGCAGTGGATACAGGAGCAAAAGGATTAAAGCTCCAAACGGAAGTAAATAATGCCGCGGCACAGCGTTTATATGTAGGGAATGGTTATATAAGAGATGATCGCTATTTTCATTATGAATTAACTTTGTAAAAATCCATATATAAATCCGAATTAAAAAACTTACACAATCCCCTTTTCATTTAGGTGGGTGAGAGCGTCTGGCCATGCGTGGAAGCGGTCAGGGCCTTTTCCTGCCACATGCGAAGTTCAAACAAAGTGAGAAAGAAAGTAGCAGAATCTTTTTTCTACATAGCAGCAATCTATATGTTAAAAAGTCAAAATGGATTTATATATAACTAGTGATATATATCCAAACATAGTGTAATTCATTTTCATAACATATGGATATGGAAGGACGAGCTTTTTATAAAGATATAATTTTTGTATTTTGTAGATGAGGTATGCAGAACGATCGGAATGACAAAACAGCAATGCCGTTTTACATGGCATTGCTGTTTTGTTTTTATACAGAATGCGAAAAGATCCATGAAACAGCATCCTCTAAATTTATAGCAATATAATCAGCATTCATGTTCGCCCATTTATGACGGTATGTACGCAGAGCATCGTATCCGGCACCTGTTTGTACTAAAATTGTCGTGGCACCGACCTTTATACCTGCAACAATATCGCTCCATCGATCGCCGATTACCACACATTTTGTTAAATCAAGATGATGATTTTTCGCTGCTTGAAGGAGCATTCCTGTTTCTGGCTTACGACAATTGCAGCTATCACTATGCCGGTGTGGACAAAGATAGATGTCGTCAAAACCGAATGCTTTTAATTCTTGAATAAAGTCTTCAGTTGTTGCTTTGCCATCCGCAATGCCCGGTTGGTTTGTAAAGGAAAATAGTTGTATGTTTTGTTCTTTCAGTTTATTTAGAGCCATCTCAGTAAATGGGAATAACTGAAACTCTCCAGGATAATGAATCGTCGTATCGCCGCCGATTGTACCATCGCGGTCGATGAAAATAGCTTCGATGTTTCGCTTATTTGTCATAGTAAATATCCTTTCTCGTCATTTGCTAGAAATGTTTTATAAGAAGGTGTAAATGGAATAATAAAAAAATATTTTGAGCTCAGAATATAAAGTATTCTATTATTGAGCTTATTTTCCTGCTTATGGATGGTATCTTTACTACGTATCATATGAATCCATTTTGATTTTCCGACATATAGATTGTTGCTATGCAGAAAAAAGGAGCTTCCACTCGCTTTATCCCTTTGTTTAAACTTAGCATGTGGCAGGAAAAAGAACTGACCGCTTCTATGCATGGACAGATGCTCTCACCCACTTAAAAAAAAGATGGTTTTATGTCGTTTTTTTAATTTGTATTTATATAGATTGAAAAATCATTTTATTGAAAAATATGTTATTATTTTCATAGGGATTTATTGTAAGTTTACATAGGGAGAGGGATATAGTTGCTGCAAGTAAATATAAATTCAGCTGGATACGAATATGGAGAGCAAACGATACATAACATTGCTTTTTCAATTGAAAAAGGTGAACTCGTTGCTTTAATTGGTGCAAACGGAGCAGGAAAGAGTACAACGATAAAAGCAATTCTTGGATTATTGGCACATATAGACGGGGAAATCTCATTTGGAGAGAAAAAGAATCCGTATGCCTATGTACCAGAACATCCAACGTATTATGATTACTTAACATTATGGGAGCATATTGACCTTTTAATGGCTGCTAGGGATGTTAAATCAGGAAGCTGGGAAATAAAGGCGGATGAGTTGTTGCGTACATTTCGGATGGACAAGCATAAGCATGAATATTTATCGAAGTTTTCAAAAGGAATGAAACAAAAGTCAATGCTCATTTTAGCTTTTTTAACAGAGCCTGATTTTTATATTATTGATGAGCCGTTTATTGGATTAGATCCGACGGCAACACGTGATTTTCTCAATTTTTTGTATAAAGAAAAAGAGCGCGGGGCAGGCATTTTACTTTGTACACATGTGTTAGATACAGCAGAAAGAATATGTGAGCGTTTCTTATTAATTTCAGAAGGAACGTTATTTGCAAATGGAGATTTACGTAGTATTCAAACGCTTGCTAATATGCCAGAAGGTACGTTGTTAGATTGTTTTGATGTGATTGTAAGGCGGGAGCAACATGATTAGAACATTATTTTATAAGAGACTCTTTTATGAATTAAAACGAAAATGGAAAGCAGTGCGTTCTGTTGTTGATTGGACGATCGCATTATATGGAGTTGTTCCAGCACTTGTATTTAGTTGGATATACTACGCTTCACTTTGGAACAATGGACCAGAAGATGAAGATATATTATATTGGTTTATCGGGCTTTTTATCCTTTACAGCACAACGTTTTCAAGAAGTGTACGTTCATTTTTGGAACAAGCAGACAGTTTGTTTTTAATTCAATTTCCAGATCGGATTAAACAAATGATGAAATACGGAATGATATATTCTTTTTGTCGTATTTGTTTCACAAGTGGACTTGTAACAATACTATTCCTACCCATCTTTTTGAAAGGTTTACATGGAACAGGAATACAGGCTTTTATCTGTTTTGTCTTTTTGACTTGCTTTCGTTTCACAGTTTCCGTGCTACAACGGTATATTGATGTTCGGTTTCATAAACAGTGGCAAGTGATTATTATTAAAAATATTTTCTTTTTTATAGGTACTATATATGTAGGCATAACATGTAGATACATATTACAACAGTCTTTTTATGCAATTTTGTTCTTTCTCCTTCTCTTTATCATAAGTTTTTTCTTAGTAAAAGAAAAAAGGGAGTATCATCGCTTCTTCTTTAAAGAAACTGAAAAAGAAAAAGGAGAAGCAATGAGATGGACATCACAAATAATAGCAATGGGGGGCCAAGTACAAAAACCTACAAATACAGCGAAGCCGTGGTTATTTCCGCGTTCTAAACGTATATTATTAGGAAAGGACAATGACGCTAGAATTATTGAAGCTTTTCTAAAGGAATATTTTCGTTCGGGTGATGCAAGTGGTTTTTACATTCAGATTATCATTGTAAGCGCAATTGCTATTTGGCGTACGCCGTGGTGGATTGCTGTAATCGTTATTTCGTTTGCGTTATTTGCAATCTATCGTTATTCGAGCGGAAAATGGAAAGTTTTTTCAGAGAAACTCTTTTTACAGTTATATTGTTCAGAAGGGAAGAAACTATGGCTGTCACAGAAAGCAAAAGCATATCTCTTTATACCCGCTTTATGTGTATATGGCATTGCAGCACTAGCTCATTTTTATTTGATTCCTGCTGTAGTTTGTGCAGGGATTGTAATTGGATTAACAGTGTGGATTCTATTTATTCCTAATAAAAAAAGAGCTGGATAGCTCTTTTTTGTTAATCTGTAATCGATACATACATAAAATAGAAGAGAACACAAATGCTTACGGCTGAAAAGAGTAGGTCAAGGCTCAAATGGAAACCCTCCTAGTAAAATTAAGGAATAATATTTATTATATGAAATCTTACTATTTCAAATTCAAAGCATGTTAACATTAATAAATTTGTAAAGTGCAAAAATTGGCATCATTTTGTATAATAGAAGAAATAGTCATAAAAATATAAAAAGAAAGGGAGGGATACAACATGCCAAATTGGATGAAAAAGACACTCGTCGCGTTAATTACTGTATTTACATTTGGATTAGTAACACCTCCTTCTGTACTGCTTGATACTGCAAAAGCGGACAAGCCTGCAAAACAACAAAATCTAGAGCAACCCTCGTATACACTGGATGAAAAGTCAAATGAAATAGGTTCAGAAGTATTTCTTACTTATGCGATGCAAGAAGCTGAGCGGCAATCGATGGAGAAATTCGGATCGAAAATTGGCCCAATAATTGAAGATGAGTTTAAAGATGTGATATTGCCGAAAATAGAAGAAGCACTTGCAGATCTTGCGAATTATACATCAGAAGAATCGTTACAGTCTTTGGCAATTTCACAAAAACCAGCCGGCGGGAAACATGAAAAGATTTTTCATGTTTATGATACAAAAACTGGTGATGATTTACTCCGTTTTCACGTAAGACGAGATCACCCCCCGCAAGATGGTCATTATTTTAATTTTCATTACCATCGTTATGATGATAACTTTACAGCACATCATGAGCTTGGTGATATTTATTGGAATACAAATACACCGCCGCAATGGCTGTCATAGGAAAAGGAGAACAAGGAGAGATGCCTTGTTCTTTTTTTGTAAATAAAAGGTTATATCCATATTGAAAGAGAATTCTTAAGAATAAAGAAAATGATAGCAAGGAGCATTGGTAATGAGTAAATATGTTATGTTTGATTTTGACGGTACTTTAGTAGATTCTAAAGATATTTTTATCCCTATTTTCAATGAAATAGCAGAGAAACACCGTTTTAAACAGGTAAAAGAAGAGGATGTTGAAGCATTGCGGAAGTTATCAATTCCAGAGAGATGTAAATTGCTTCACGTACCCCTCTATAAAATCCCTATGATCGCATTAGAGTTCTATAAATTATATCAGCCATCGATTCAAAGTCTTTCTTTGTTTGATGGAATTAGAGATGTTTTGCAGACGTTGAAAGAGAGCGGTTATGAAATTATCATTGTATCATCGAACGCTGAGGAGCATATTCGGGAATTTTTACGTCAGAATGAAATTGATTATATTCATGATGTTTTTTGTTCCCATAATATATTCGGAAAAGATAAAATGATAAAGAAATTTCTAAAAGAAAAGAAACTAAAAAATTCCGATGTGATATACGTAGGAGACGAACTTCGAGACATTGTCTCTTGTAAAAAAGTTGGTGTAGAAGTTATTTGGGTAAGCTGGGGATATGATGTGATAGAAACAGTACAGGCTGAATCTCCGAATTACATTGTCAATGAGCCAGAAGAAATTGTAAGTGTTGTACATTCACAATAATGTGAAGTGGAAAAGGGAGTAAGGGGAGTATGTTGGAGAAAACGTTTGAACCTGGTATTCATCATATTGAATTTTAAATACAAATAAATGCATCAAATAAAAACTGACCAAGGACAGAACAGCTAATATTCATAAATTAGCTGTTCTGTTTTTGATGAATGAATATACTGCGAAACGAGACAAATAGAAGAGAGAATAATCTAGTTCCACTAAATAATTGAGATGTTCCCATCATTAATAATACATTACTAACCACGTTTTTTCATTAATGTCTTTACAATAAAATAGAAAACAGCAAGACACACTGCACCTATAGCAAAATATTTTACATAAGGACCCGCAACATCGTTAATATTCTGCCATTTAATTACCTAAGATAGGATAAAAACGATTTACGAACATATATTCTTTTATTGAAATTTACATGGAATAATATGGAGGTGTTTTGGTGTGGAATTCAGGAGTATAAATATTTCTGAGCGTATGGAGCACTATAATGTATCAGGTTTAAGCATTGCTTTCATTGAAAATGGTGAAGTACATATGACAAAAGAATTTGGTGTCATGAAAGCGGGAACGAATAGAAGTGTAAACAGTAATTCTATTTTTAATGCTTGTTCGATTAGTAAGTTTTTAACAGCAATGCTAGTTTTAAAGTTAACCGAACAAGGAATCCTTTATTTAGATGAGGATATAAATGATAGACTTATATCTTGGATGCTTCTTGAAAATGAATATACGCAAAATAAAAAAGTTACGTTACGAACATTACTTAGCCATCAATCTGGAATTATCGATCCTGAAGGGAGTTTTTACGAATATAATTCCACTCTAGGCGAACCTACAATGGTTGAATTATTAGAAGGAAAAACCCCATATTGTAAAGAACGCATTGAAGTGAAATATGAACCAGAAAGCGACTTTCAATATTCCGATGCAGGTTTTTGTATCATACAGCAAGTAATAGAAGATGTTTGTGGTAAACCTTTTGAGGTGTTAATAGACGAGCTTATATTTGAACCGTTACATATGAAAAACAGTACATTTGGACTAACAGCATTAACAGGAAGTAGCGGGCGATTTTCTTGTGGTCATAATAAAAAAGGGGAAGTCGTTTCGAGCGAATATCCAATTTATCCATATCCAGCAGCTGCTGGACTTTGGACAACACCAACAGATTTAGCTATTTTGGTAATTGAAGTCATGAATTCGTTAAAAGGTAAAAGTAAAATAGGTCTTTCTGAAAATAAGGCAACAGAACTCATTACTTCACAAGGGTGTAAAGAATGGGCGGGCTTAGGTGTTTTTCTTGATGGTACAGAACAAGAAATTGAATTTTCTTCACTTGGTTGGGGAGTTGGATTTCAATGTATGCTTGTAGCTTATCCATATTTAGGAACTGGTGTGGTTATTATGACAAATACCGATTTAGGAGTTCATCAAATGAAGGGTATTATTGGCGAGATAATACGTGGAATGTGCTGAAAGATATTATCTGGATAAAAATTTTGTAGATGATGCTTTGGGTATGATTAAAAACGGTGCAAAGTTTTTCGAAAGTGTTAACCTATGGTTTGCGAAGGAAATAAAAGTAAGTAAATAATATAGGACAATTGATATTGATTAGCGGGTGTATATATGAAAGAAGAAAAGTATTAAAAAACGCAGGATTTCGAAGACCCTGCGTTTTCTTGACTAATAAAAACTCTATTTTTCAGTTTTCGTAAACAGAAGCGGTTTTGTGCTTAACGTTGCTGGGAGGTGTACTTTCAGTTCGTGCAGTTCGCCTACTGGATTCATTTCATAAGAAATTAATATGTCCATTTCCGTTTGGAAAACATTCCATTTCGTGTTGAACATATCGTAGTGGTGATGGTTCATTTCAATGTCGAATGAAGCGAATTTTAAATATAATGATTCATTTCGTTTGTTCACTTCAATTGTGCCGTAAGCAGGGTGTTCGAACGTTCCTGTATAATCTTTTAACGGATGAGAAAGAACAGTATCCTTTACTTGAGGTAATGGTTTGTTCATTTCTTTCATCATGTCGTTAAATTTTTCTGTATCTTCTATCGCACGGTTGTGCCAATCAATTGGTTCTAATCCGAGCAATTCATTATAAATTTGATGTGCAAGATATGGAGGGAGTAATGTGTTACCACGGTTCGTTAATACGACAAGACCGATATTATGTTCTGGCATAAAGGAGACAAATGCTGAGAATCCATCGATATTCCCTCCGTGATAGATTTCCTTATGGCCGCGATAGGCAGTAATAAACCAGCCAAGACCGTAACTGTTTACTGGAGTTTCTGGCATAGTGAACATTGGTGCATCTGGAATCGGGATATGCGGTGTATACATTTGCTCAAGCAGATTTTGTGCAAGTAGTTCATGTTCACCAACTTTTCCTTTATTTAAATGAAGTAATACCCATTTTGCCATATCTTCTATATTAGAGTTCATACATCCAGCAGCACCAATTGTATTCAGATTGCAAAAAGGCACTTCTGTTATGTTTCCATTTTTCTCGATGTAAGGAAGTGCATGGTCATTTGATTTTTGTGAAGTGGTAACTGAGAAGTTTGTATGTTCCATTTGAAGTGGGTTTAAAATATGTTCTGTTGTATATTGTTCCCATGTTTCATTTGTAATGTTTTCGACGATTGAGCTAATAGTGGCATACATTAAATTGTTATATAAAAATGTGGAGCGGAACGGTGCATCTAGTTCTAAGTGACGAATATTTTCAACGATATTTTTTCTACTTAAGGTAGCCGCGCGCCATAGTAAATCGTGGCGACTGACACCGGTGCGGTGAGAGGCTAGATCGCGAGCTGTTGTTTGTGCGCTTGCTAGCGTGTCATGAAGTGAAAAATTTGGAATATACGTTTGTACAGGTGTATCCCAATTAAATTTTTGCTGCTGCGCAAGTAAACTTAAAGAAAAAGTACCAAATGCTTTTGTTGCTGAACCGATTGCAAATAATGTTTTTGGTGTAACTGTTTTTTTATTTTTTGTATCACGGTACCCATAACCTTCTGAGAATATTACTTCTCCATTTTTTACGATGGCCACTGCCGCTCCAGGAACGTTTAAATCTCTCATCATGTTTTGGATTGTCGTATGTAATTTACTTGTAAGAGGCATTTCAGTTTTTTGCATAGTAAAACCTCCATTCATATTTATAAATCCAAATTGAAAAACTGACATACTCCACCTTTTTAGGGGAGGGTGAGAGCGTTTGGGCGCGTATAGGAGCGGTCAGGGCCTATTCCTGCCACATGCCAGGTTTTAAACAAAAAAGCCGGCCAGTCGCGAGCATGCTGTATTCTACATAGCAGCAATTTATGTGTTAAAAAATCAAAGTGGATTTATTTTTTATTTAATTCCACACTATAGCTTCTTGAAACAGGTAGGAAATTCCTTTTCTTTTTTGAAGAAAGATTGCCGAAAGTATGTCAGATTTTGAAGGTGAAAAATTTTTTTAATACTGAGTTTTAACGTGTGTATTGTATATAGAAGAAGTTTTTTAAAAGGTCATGTGAAATTCAAAGGCATATATGATAAACTCCATATAGGAATTACATAAAGCAATTGTGAAAGAAGGTTACTTGATGAAACACGTAGAGTATGAATATTTAAATATGTGCCGTCATGTTATGGAAAACGGTACGAGAAAAGAAGACCGCACTGGTACAGGAACAGTATCTGTATTTGGGTATCAAATGCGCTTTGATTTAAGTCAAGGTTTTCCGTTACTTACGACAAAACGTGTGCCGTTTCGTTTAGTAGCGAGCGAACTTCTTTGGTTTATGAAAGGTGATACGAACATTCGTTATTTGTTGCAGCATAATAATAATATTTGGAACGAATGGGCGTTTAAGAACTGGGTAGAGAGCGACGTGTATACGGGTCCAGATATGACTGATTTTGGACTTCGTTCGCAGCAAGATGAAGAGTTTAATAAGCAATATGAAGAACAAATGGAATTGTTTAAAACAAAGGTGTTAGAAGATGATGAGTTTGCAAAGAGTTACGGTAACTTAGGTGATGTGTATGGGAAGCAGTGGCGTGCATGGAAAACGACTGCTGGGGAAACGCTTGATCAATTGCACGATGTAATTGAGATGATTAAGAAAAATCCTGATTCCCGCCGTCTTATTGTGTCTGCATGGAATCCAGAAGATATACCAAGTATGGCGCTGCCGCCTTGTCATACGTTATTCCAGTTTTATGTGGCTGACGGAAAATTATCTTGTCAGTTATATCAACGCAGTGGTGATATTTTCCTTGGTATTCCGTTTAATATAGCGAGTTATTCTTTATTAACACATTTAATTGCCCATGAGTGTGGTTTAGAAGTAGGGGAGTTCGTTCATACAATTGGTGATGCTCATATTTACACGAACCATTTTGAACAAGTGGAAAAACAATTAGCACGTGAACCACGTCCATTCCCGGTGTTAAAGTTAAACCAAGATGTGAAGTCTATCTTTGATTTTGAAATGAATGATCTTGTGTTAGAAGGATACGATCCACATCCAGTAATTAAAGCACCAGTAGCAGTGTAAATAAAACTAGGGGGTATATATATGATTTCATTACTTGTAGCAATGGATAAAAATCGACTAATCGGTAAAGAAAATCAATTACCTTGGCATCTTCCAGCAGATTTGGCGTATTTTAAAAAAGTAACGATGGGGCATCCGATTATAATGGGGAGAAAAACGTTTGAATCGATTGGCAGACCGTTACCTGGCAGAACGAATATCATTTTAACTCGTAATCCAAATTATGAAATGGAAGGCTGTAAAGTCATTCATTCTATCAATGATGTGAAGAAGATGGACGAGCAAATGAATGAAGAACTTTTTGTCATTGGCGGTGCAGAAATTTTTAAAGAAGTACTTCCTTTTGCCGATCGCTTGTATATTACCAAAATTGAAGAGGTATTTGAAGGTGACACATTTTTCCCAGAAATAAATTACAATGAGTGGGAAGAAATATCTGTAACACAAGGCGTGACAGATGAGAAAAATCCATATACATATGCTTATCATGTGTATGGAAGAATGAAATAAGAAGAGAGAAGATTGGTGTGTTACATACCAATCTTCTTTTGCTGTTGGCGGCGATGAAATCTTTTTAGTAAAGTAATGCAGAGAGGAAGCAGCATACAGAATCCTGTTACAAAAAAGGCTGTTTTGAAGTTAAAGATATCATGTAGTAGTCCAGATAAATAAGCTCCTATTCCTCCGCCTAAAACAGCGAGTAACGTCCATGTTGCAAATACTCGCCCTAAATACTGTTCTTCACATGACTGTTGAATGTAGATTTGCGCCAATACAACACTTTGATTAAAGGTAATACCCAGTAAAAAGGTCGCAATAATGCTAAGAGTTGGAGAAGGAACACCTACATAGAACAAATAAAAACAAAGTCTTATATAAAAAATTTCTGAATGTTATAATGATAATATAAAGAACGGCGCATATTGCGTCGTTTTTTTTGGATTAATTTTGTGAAAATGGATTTTTATAGTATGATAGATTCGAGAAATAAAGGAGGAGAAACTGTGAAAAAGTTATGGGGAATGCTTCTTGTTTTTTCATTGCTACTAGTAGTAGGCTGTGGGAAAGAAGAGAAGCCAGAACAAGCGATGGATACATATGTGAAAACATGGAATGAAAAAAAGTTTGATAAAATGTATGAACAGTTATCGAAAGAGGCAAAGCAGTCCATTACAAAAGAAGATTTTGTAAAGAAATATGAAAATGTTTATACAGGAATTGCAGTGAAAAATTTAAAAGTAGCAGCAGAAACGAAAAAAGAAGATAAGAAAGATGAAAAAAATAGTGCGAATGTACCGTTTAAAGTAAGTATGGATACAATCGGTGGAAAGATTTCGTTTGAAAATGAAGCAAAACTTGTGAAAGAAAAGGACGGAGATAAGGACGTCTGGAAAGTTGATTGGAATCCATCATTTATTTTTCCAACTATGAAACAAGATGATAAAGTACTTGTTCAATCATTTTCGCCAAAGCGTGGTGAAATTTATGATAGGAATGGAAACGGATTGGCGACAAATGGGAAAGCGGCAGAAGTTGGAGTTGTCCCTGGGAAGTTAGGCGAATCGGCACAGCAAACGAAAGAAACGTTAGCGAAATTATTACAAATGCCAGTTGAAGATATCGAAAAAAAATTAACAGCGAAGTGGGTACAACCAAGTTACTATGTGCCACTTTCTACTTTACCAGAAGGTGCAAATGAAAATGATTACATCTCTATGCCTGGTGTCAAAACGAGCTCCGTAAATGCTCGGACATATCCTCTAGGAGAAGCTGCCGCTCATTTAACTGGCTATATGGGAAAAGTAAATGCAGAGGATTTGAAGAAATTAGAGGGAAAAGGATATAAGGCTGATGAGCCGATTGGAAGAACAGGCCTTGAAAGTGTCTTTGAGGATAAACTTCGCGGTGAAAAAGGCGGACGTGTTTATATTGCCGATGCAAAAGGAAAAGAATTAAAAGAGCTTGCGAAAAAACAAGCAAAAGATGGAGAAAATATTACATTAACGATTGATGGGAACTTGCAACAAAAAATTTATGCAGAAATGAAGAATGAAGCAGGTTCAAGTGCAGCAGTCCATCCGAAAACAGGGGAAACATTAGCGCTCGTAAGTAGTCCATCATACAACCCGAATGTTATGATGCGAGAGTCAGCGAAAGCAGAGCGAGAGGCTTTGAATAATGACCCGAAAAGGCCGATGACAAATCGATTTACGCAAGTATACGCACCAGGTTCTGTTTTTAAACCGATTACAGGAGCAATTGGTCTAGAAACAAAAGCACTCGATCCGAAAGAATCTCTTAAAATTGATGGTTTAAAATGGGCAAAAGATTCTTCTTGGGGTAACTATTATGTAACGCGTGTTAAAGATGCAAATCCAGTAGATTTTGAAAAAGCAATGATGTATTCTGATAACATTTATTTTGCGCAGGAAGCATTGAAAATTGGTAAAGATAAATTTACAGAAGAAGCGAAGAAATTTGGACTAGGTGAAAAGTTACCAATTGAATATGGATTTGCAACGTCGCAAATCGCAAAAGACGGTATAAAAGGTGATATTCAACTTGCTGATACTGGATATGGTCAAGGGCAAGTTTTAATGTCATCACTTCATGTTGCATTATCGTATGCGCCAATTGTGAATGAAGGAAATATTCCATCTCCGCACCTTTTAAAAGACGATAAACTGATAAAAGCGTGGAAAGAAAAAGTGGTATCCAAAGAGAACGGCGATATTTTGAAAAACTCTTTAATAAAAGTTGTGAATGATCCAGAAGGCACAGGTAAGATTGCGAAATTAGATGGCATTACACTTGCTGGAAAAACAGGAACAGCTGAATTAAAAGAATCAAAAGAAGCAGATGGTAAAGAGTTAGGATGGTTTGTAGCATTTGATGCAAATTCTCCAAATATGATTATCTCAATGATGATTGAAGATGTAAAAGGAAGAGGCGGAAGTAGTATTCCGGCTGAGAAAGTAAAGCATGTATTAGGGCAGTAATAGAAAAGGAGTTATCTCGTTCATAAGCGAGATAACTCCTTTTCTATATGGTTATTTACTTACTAAAAAAAAGCAACTATTTTTTTATTGACAGGAAAGCGTTAATTAGGTATTATTACTTACGTAAGGTAAGTGATTTACTTTTTTGTTAAGAATCTCGAATTGAAGATATTTATAGAAAAGGGAGAGAAATGAACATGTCAAAAGTATTATTTATTACAGCAAATCCAAATCCAGCAGAAGTATCATTCGGTATGGCGGTAGGAGAAGCATTTATTGAAGTATACAAACAAGCGAATCCTCAAGATGAAATTTTAACAATTGATTTATTCCATACAAACGTACCTGCAATTGATGGTGAAGTGCTTGCTGCTTGGGGGAAACTTGGAGCAGGAGAAGGCTTTGAAACATTAAGTGAAAGCCAACAACAAAAAATTGCAGCTATGAACGGAAACTTAGAAACATTTATGCATGCAGATAAATATGTATTCGTAACACCGATGTGGAATTTAAGCTATCCACCAGTTGTAAAAGCATACTTAGATAACCTATCAATTGCAGGAAAAACATTTAAATATACTGAAAATGGTCCGATCGGTTTGTTAGAAGGCAAAAAAGCACTTCATATCCAAGCGACAGGCGGTGTGTATTCTGAAGGCCCGTATGCAGGAGTGGATTTTGGACGCAATCACTTAAAAGCAATGCTAGGCTTTATGGGAGTAACGGATGTCGAATATATCGCAGTAGAAGGTATGAGCGCAAATCCTGCGCAAGCACCTGAAATTAAAGAAAGTGCTATTGAAAAAGCACAAGAGTTAGCAAAACAATTCTAATCTAGTATATTATGAAAAATGTCCAAACAATTGTCGTTTGGACATTTTTTCTTCTTTTTCCTTCGTTTGTCTAGTATAATGAAGAACGGAATGACAATATGTGGGGGTTCTATATGATTCAGACGTTTTTAAAAATTTTATACTTAATTTTAATTGTAATTGGTATTACACCAAGAATGTGGCGTTTAAAACGAAAGATACATACACTACCAGTACAAGAAAAAGATCAGCTAGTGTATCAAACAACAAATTGGTTTGGCAAGAAGATGATTCGTGTAGTTGGATCAACAATACAAGTGAATGGACTCGAAAATGTGCCACAAGATAAGCCGGTATTAGTTGTAAGTAATCATCAAAGTGATATGGATATTCCTGTTTTACTAGGATATTTAAATAAGCCAATTGGCTTTGTTTCGAAAGTAGAAATTAAAAAGTTTCCACTTGTTTCAACATGGATGGAAATGATGAATTGTGTATTTATGGATCGTAAAGACCGACGTCAATCGTTACAAGCCATTAAAAATGGGATTGAACTGTTAAAACAAGGGCACTCTATCGTGATTTTCCCTGAAGGTACTCGTAGTAAGGGTGGTGAAATGGGAGAATTTAAGGCTGGTAGTTTCCATCTTGCTGTAAAAGCAGGTGTAGCGATTTTACCTGTAACATTGGACGGAACGTATAAAATGTTTGAAGCAAACGGTAATCGAATGAAGTCGGCGCATGCAACAGTCACAATTTCGAAACCAATTACTGCAGAACAATATGAAAGTATGGATATTAAAGAATTAACGAAATATACGCAAGATATTATTGCAAGTCAGTTGAAAAAATAAGTAAAAAAGGTCTCAGCTTTTATATGAAAGCTGAGACCTTTTTTGTCCCGCTATTCGTGGGTAGTAAAACCCCCACTGATGGAAGTTTCACTTTATGCTACAGGTAATACATAAAATAAAACGCAGAAAAACATCATCGTACTTCCGCCTAATACAAAGACGTGCCAAATTGCATGGTTAAATGGGAGCTTCTCCCATAGGAAGAAGATAGCACCGACAGAGTATAACATTCCGCCAATTAATAATAATGAGAAACCGCTACCTGTTAAATTCTCATATAATGGCTTAATGGCAACAATAATGAGCCATCCCATAAGGACGTAAAATAAAGTTGATAGTTTAATAAAGCGACGTACAAAAAAGATTTTAAAAATGATTCCTGCAATTGCAAGTGTCCAAATGATCGCAAGTAATGTCCAGCCAAGTGGCCCGCGTAGTGTAACAAGTAAAAATGGTGTATATGTGCCAGCGATTAATAAGTAGATGGCAGAGTGATCTAAAATGGTGAATAATTTTTCCACTTTTGGATGATGGATGCTATGCAATAGTGTTGAACATAAATACAGTAAAAACATGCTCACACCATATACAGTAAATCCTACAATTGCTGATGCAGTTCCATGCTTTGATGCATGAATAATTAAAATGATTAACGCAGGAATACTTAAAATGGCGCCGATGCCATGTGTAATTGCATTTGCGATTTCTTCTTTAACAAACTGAGTCATTCGTGTCATTTTTTGAGTCATATTTCGACCTCTTTCCCATAGGTAAAATGAAGAGTGTAGTTTCTTTCACCATATCATATACAAGGGGAATAGGAAATGAAAATTGTATAAGGATTGTATTTTCAAATTTTTTTGACAAAAGACAGCGGATACATTGACGTTTTCAAACTTTTTTGACAAAATAAAATTAATTGAAAATAAGGGGGGAGCAGTATGCCGAATATTGGGTTTCCAGGATTAATTTTAATTTTAATTTTAGCATTAATTATTTTTGGACCAAAAAAATTACCGGAAATTGGACGAGCATTTGGAGAAACCTTAAAAGAATTTAAAAGATCTGCAAAAGGTTTGCATGATGATATAGATGAGAAAAAATGAAGTATGTACCAGTAGGAAGGAGTTCCTGTTTTTAGTTAAATTAAATGGAGTCTGTTTGATAGGAAAAAAGATGTAAGAGGGACTTGCATCTTTTTTCCAGTTAATAGAGAAATGGGTGAGAATATGAACGATCACGAAATGAGCATAGTAGATCATCTCGGTGAGTTGCGAAAACGACTTATTATTACAGCGATGGCATTTATATTTTTCCTTATTATTGGATTTTCTTTTACGAAGGAGATTTATAGTTTTATTGTGAAAGATTTACATATGAAATTAACAGTTCTTGGGCCGAGCGATATTTTGTGGATTTATTTTGTAATTGCAGCTGTGTTTTCAATTGTATGTACCATTCCAATCGCTGCCCTGCAGATTTGGTTATTCGTCAAGCCGGCGTTGCTTCCGCATGAACGAAAAATGACGCTATTATACGTACCAGGATTATTTATATTATTTATTGGTGGACTATGTTTCGGATATTTTATTATTTTACCATTTGTACTGAAGTTTTTAGTTAGTCTTGGTGATGAAATGTTTCAAACGATGTTTACAACAGACAAGTATTTTTCTTTTGTTATGAACATGACCGTACCATTTGCTGTAATTTTTGAATTACCTGTTGTAACAATGTTTTTAACGAGCATTGGGATTTTAAATCCAGTAGCACTACAAAAGATTAGAAGATATGCGTACTTTATATTAATTGTGATTGCGGTTTGTATTACACCACCTGACTTTATTTCGGATTTCTCTGTAGCAATTCCACTGTTAGTAATTTACGAATTAAGTATTACGATGTCAAAAATTGTATATAAAAGAAAGATAAAACGAGAATTGCAATCTTCATCGAAAAGTGCCTCTTTATGACGGGCACTTTTTTTATTTATTTGTTATACTATTAGTGTAAGCGCATACAATATAAAGGAGAAAAAAATTAAAGCTCCTCCAAAATTTAGACAAACTTTTTGACTTTGTCGGTTTATACTAACATTATAAATCAAAAAAAAAAGAGGATTGATATCGTGATTATGAAGAGTTTTTATTTCACTCATCCAACAGGAAAATGCGTAAAGGTGGTTGAAATCCCAGTGTTACAAACACAGCACCCATTAGCGTTTCAAATTCAGTCGCGTCTTCAGCTCTTTATTTCTAAAATTCAAAAACAAAAACAACCAAGGTTTTCGTACTCATTTCGAGAATATTTGCAGAGTTGCTTAAAATGGAATGATTATTCAAATGTATATGAAATAAATACGTTAGAAAAAAATGCATAAGAAAAAATTGCGGCAGAGCATCAGCGCTCTGCTGTTTTTTTTAGACATAAAAATAATAATTTTGTCGGAAAATTACCTTAAACTGTTGAAAGCAGTCGGAATACTAGTATAATAACAGGGAGAGCGTAGTGGAAAGGGAAGAAATAAAACATGCAAAAAATTAAAATTGTCACAGACTCAACGGCGGATTTATCACCAGATGTGATTGAGAAATATGATATTCATGTTATCCCATTATCAATTTCTGTGAACGGACAAACTTATTTAGATCGTGTAGATTTACAACCAGATGAGTTTATTGAAGAAATGCAAAAATCAGAAGTATTACCTAAAACATCGCAACCAGCAGTTGGTTCATTTGTAGAATTGTATGATCGCTTAGGAGAGGACGGTAGTCAAGTTCTTTCAATTCACTTAACGAATGGATTAAGCGGATCAGTTGCAACGGCAAATAGTGCAGCAACGATGACAGATACAAAAGTAACAGTAGTGGATTCTTTATTTATTAGTCACGCTTTAGCTTATCAAGTAATTGAAGCAGCGGGAATGGTGCAAGAAGGTCGCTCTTTAGAAGAAATATTAAACCGTCTTGAAGAAGTTAGAAAAAACACACGTCTATTCGTTGTTGTTGATACGTTAGAGAACCTCGTGAAAGGCGGTCGTATTGGTAAAGGAAAAGCGATGATTGGATCTTTATTAAATATTAAGCCAATTGCTGGTATTGAGGACGGAGTCTACAATCCGATTGCTAAGGTACGTAGCCAAGGACAAATTGTAAAAACATTAATGAAAATATTTGAAGAGGATATAGCTGGTAAAACAGTAAAAGCAGTTGCGATTCCACATGCAAAAGCATTGCCTTTGGCGCAGAAAATGAAAGAAGCAGTTGAAAAAATTAGTGGATTTACACAATCAGAAATCTTTTTTACAACACCTGTTATTAGTACACATACAGGTGCTGGAGCAATTGGATTTTCATATTTTGCAGAATAGAAGAGAGCTACTTGATTATATTCAAGTAGCTTTTTTATACTGGATAAACTTAGTTAACATGCGGGGAATATCGATTGAAAAGCGTCACCAATCTTTGTAAAACCACGAAAGAAGTAAGTGGAATTGACTAAGTATTAAAAAAGTGTAAAAATACAATTTAATATGATTTACATAGTAAGAAGGGGTGTTCAAATGAATAAAGACGAAGTAGTACAAATAATTGCGAAAAAAATGAAGCTGGTTCGAACAGAACATAATTATACACAAGAAGAAATGGCAGAGGTTTTAGGTCTTTCCAAAAAGACGCTTGTTCAAATTGAAAAAGAGCGCATTTTGCCCTCGTGGACGACTGTTGTTGCGATTTGTGCTTTGTTTCAAAACAGTGAAGTATTGCAGTCTGCATTTGGAGGGTCTGCTCTTGAAGTTGTTCAAACAATTGCTCACCATAAAATGGAATATAAAAAAGAAAAAACGATGGGTGGACAAATATGGTGGAAGGAAATTGAGAAAAGAGGAGCTTTTTGTTTACAACAAAACATTGTTAGCCAACATTATCGGATTTTAGACGGTGAAAATTATAGATGGTTCAGCACGTTTCATAAAGAAGAAGCGCTGGAAAAATTAGTACGATTTAGTGAACAAGTGATGTAAACGGTTTTCTCATAGTGTTTACCTTTGTTACAATAAAGTGAACCTTCTGTTAGTATGGGAAAGAAGGGGTGGTTATATTTTGAAGGAGAGAAGGGTGTTTTAGAATGAAGCGATTTCAAAAATGGATTGGGCTTCTTACTGCCTTTTGTTTACTACTCTTAGCCGGATGCGGTTCAGGATCAAAACTTCGCAAGCCGTTAAATTGGGATGTTCAAAGTTTTCAATACATAAATCAAAATGGCGAAAAATTTGGTACAAAAGATTTAAAAGGAAAAGTGTGGGTAGCAGATCTTGTATTTACAAATTGTCAAACAATTTGTCCGCCGATGACAGCGAATTTGGCGAAGTTGCAAAAGTTAGCGAAAGAAGAAAAACTAGATGTTCAATTTGTATCATTTAGTGTTGATCCAGAGATTGATAAGCCGGAAAAACTAAAAGAATTTGTGCAGAAATTTACTGATGATACGAAGAATTGGAATTTGTTAACGGGTTATTCGCAAGATGAAATTGAAAAATTTGCGAAAGACAATTTTAAAACGTTAGTTGATAAACCAGAAAATCAAGATCAAGTTATACATGGTACAAAGTTTTACTTAGTGGATCAAAATGGGAAAGTGATGAAGGAATATAATGGTATGAAAAATACACCATACGATGATATATTACGTGATATTAGACGTTTAACACAATAAGAAAAGGATGCGAATGAGCATCCTTTTCTTATTCAATCGATAAAATATCGTGTTGCTGCGGTAGTTTAGGTGCACGAATTTCTAATATGCCATTTTGATACGAAGCCTTTGCTTGTTTTTTGTTAATTGGATAAGGTAATTTGATAACGCGAGAAGCTTCCGACATTGTGCGTTCGCGCCGATAATAATTAGGTGATTCGTTTACTTCTTCGCCTAAGATATCTTCTTTTACGGCAATTTTTAAGTATTCACCTTGTATTTCAACTTGAAGTTGTTCTTTTTGGATACCAGGAAGTTCAGCTTTTATAATTAGGTCCTCTTCTACTTCAAATAAATCAACGGGAAATGTTACTAGACGGTTTCCTTTTTGGAAAAAGTGGTTCATATCTGCAATAACGTCACGAAGCGGAGTTTGTTCAAAGAAATCATCAATTTGTTTTAAGTAACTTCGAAATTGTGGACGTGAAGGTTTTCTTTCATCACTCATAATTTCTCCTCCTAAAGATAAATCTGAAATATCATATGACAAAAACGCCTAAGTGTGAAAATAGATTTTTTGTTAAGGGAAAAATCGGAAATTGGTGAAGGGTAAGAATAGAATTGTTTTATATGTAAATGCAAGGTAAAAAAATGACAAGAAACATCTTTTTTTCAAATGAAAGGGGAAAAACGAATAAATTATTTTTTATTTTGCATAGCAGTAATGAAAATGCTGAAAAAACAAAATGGATTTATGTACTTTTTGTCGCCATATTGCTATGATTATGCTAGTATAAATAGGGTTGATATAAGTAGTATAGAAAAAGAATGAAAACCGAAAGAGGGTAAGAAAGTATGTGTGGTTTTGTAGGATGTTTATGTGAAAACCCTAGAGGGTTTTCGGAAGAAGAAAAACATCAATTTGAAAATATGAATACGATTATCTTTCACCGCGGTCCAGACGATGAAGGGTACTTTCGTGATGAACATGTACAATTTGGCTTCCGCCGTTTAAGTATTATTGACTTAGAAGCAGGACATCAGCCGTTAACGTATGAAAATGATCGTTATGTAATTATTTTTAATGGTGAAATTTATAACTATGTAGAACTTCGCGAAATGCTTCTTGAAAAAGGGGCAACATTTGCGACACAATCTGATACAGAAGTAATCATTGCATTATATGCTCATATGAAAGAAAAATGTGTAGATTACCTTCGTGGTATGTTTGCATTTATGATTTGGGATCGCGAAGAGAAAAAGCTTTTCGGTGCACGTGATCATTTCGGTATTAAACCACTTTACGTTGCGCAGCACGAGGATACAACATTTTTTGCATCTGAAAAGAAAAGTATCTTACATGTGATGGAAGATAAAGGGGTAAATCCAGCTTCTTTACAACACTATTTTACGTATCAATATGCTCCAGAGCCTGAAACGTTAACAGTTGATATTAACAAAATTGAGCCAGGGCATTACTTCGTAAAAGAACTTGGAAAAGAGATGGAAGTCCGTCGTTATTGGCAACCATATTTCAATGCATCTGATGCGACGAAAGAAGAGCATATTCAAGCAATTCGTGACGTATTATACGATTCCGTAAAAATGCATATGCGCAGTGATGTACCAGTAGGATCATTCTTATCTGGTGGTATCGATTCATCGATTATCGCATCTATCGCCAAAGAAATGAATCCAAATCTTTTAACTTTCTCTGTTGGTTTTGAACGTCGTGGCTTTAGTGAGGTTGACGTAGCGAAAGAAACAGCAGAAAAATTAGGTGTGAAAAACTATAGCGTGTTCGTAACACCACAAGAATTTATGGATGAATTCCCAAAAATCATGTGGCATATGGATGATCCGTTAGCGGATCCAGCAGCTGTACCATTGTACTTCGTTGCAAAAGAAGCGCGTAAACATGTAACAGTTGTTCTTTCTGGGGAAGGTTCAGATGAATTATTTGGCGGATATAACATTTATCGTGAGCCAAACTCTTTAAAAATGTTCTCTTACATCCCTAGTCCAGGAAAACGTGTATTAAAAGCGTTAAGTGGTGCATTAAAAGAAGGATTCAAAGGGAAAAGCTTCTTAGAACGTGGATGCACGCCGATTGAAGAGCGTTACTATGGAAATGCGAAAATCTTCCGTGAAGAAGAAAAAGCAGTGCTTATGAAGCACTACAATGAGCGTGTGAATTACATGGATATTACGAAGCCGTTGTATGATGATATCAAGAATTATGACGATGTAAGTAAAATGCAATACATTGATATGTTCACATGGCTGCGCGGCGACATTTTATTAAAAGCTGATAAAATGACAATGGCACATTCGTTAGAACTTCGTGTACCATTTTTAGATAAAGAAGTATTTGATGTTGCATCTAAAATTCCAACAGAATTAAAGATTGCAAATGGTACAACAAAAGCGATTTTACGCGAAGCAGTACGCGGTATTGTACCGGATCACGTATTAGATCGTAAGAAGTTAGGCTTCCCAGTACCTATCCGTCACTGGTTAAAAGATGAAATGCATGATTGGGCGGTAAATATCATTAAAGAAAGCAAAACAGAGCATTTAATCGATAAGCAGTACGTATTAGACTTATTAGAAGCACATTGTGCAGATAAAGGCGATTACAGCCGTAAAATTTGGACAGTCCTTGCGTTTATGGTATGGCACCAAATTTTTGTTGAACATAAATATGATACAAATGCGTTTCATGAAGAAACAAAGCACGCTTATAGCTTAGTATAAAGAGGAAGCCTTAAGATAGTATGACTATCTTAAGGTTTTTTTCATAAATACTTGTCCTGCCCGATACAATAATAATAAGGAGTGACATACATATGTTAATGTTTGAAAAAGTAACAGACGAAACAAAGCTAGTAGTAGAAGAAATGTTTTCTTCTTATGATTTACCAGTTAGAGATGTGGCATATTGTATAAAAGCAGATGATACATATATTGGTATCATTGACTACACTGTGCAACATGAGAAAGTACTATTATCGTATCTTCTTATTCATCATGATTATGAAGGATACGGGTATGGAACAAATGCTTATTATACGTTTGAAGAAATAGTAAAAAGTGAACACATGATGGAGATTCAATTAATATGTATGGATAAAAACGAAAGAATAGAATCGTTTTTTGGACAACTCGGTTTTCAAAAAAATAATGATGTTTATATAAAGAAATTGTAATAGGGGAGACAGAGCAATGGAAATTCGCAATGCAGATAAAGAAGATGTAAGAAGTATTGTACACATATATAATGATGCAGTTATACATACAACCGCTACATTTGATTTACAGGAAAAGACATTAGCGGAAATGATATTAGTGTGAAACTGCATGAACAGCTGGGATTTACATATGTAGTATGCTTTCGAGAAGTTGACTATAAGTTCACTGAGTGGCAAGACGTGTTATTTTATCAATATATCATAAAATAAGGTGGTAGGTGTATGGGGATGACACTAGCGCTTATTGTAGTTCTAAGTTGCTTTTTGTTTGCAGAATTCTTTCAATTTCTTTTAAGAAAAATATTAAACAATAGACGTACACCATATGAATTTCAATATTTCCCATTATTTTTAATGTTGTTTCTTATACTATTTATTTTGCAAAAAGTGACTCTTTTTCCACCAACCATTGAAATTTTCTTGAAATTTGGTTTGTTATATAGCTGTATCGGAATGGGAATCTTATGTGGTCTATTTTTCCTGAGGCATGTCCACTATCAAAGTTATATTTTGATTTTAAATTGGTTGAATCGAGATGACGGAAATCGTTTTTCATAAGATTGTTTTTGTCTATTATTGTAATTCTATGAATAAAATAGGGTGAGTGCTACAGCGGATTTATTGCCCTGGTATATAAAAAACACCTAGGGTTTCTTGGAATTCACAAGAAATCCTAGGTGTTTTTTGAATAGAAAGTTTTTGACTTGAGACTTTTTACCATGGAATTTTCTTCGTATAATACCGTCTTCTTTTATTTGTTCGTAGAATTAAGCGCTGTTTTTTATGAACTCTTTGCTTCCACCGCCGGCTATAAGAATGAATTGAACGAACAATTAGAGGAGAAAATGTTCCGCTAAAATTATTATATCCTTCCAATAACCCCAAGTTATTTCCTCCTTTGTAGGAGATAAAAAACAATGAGCATCAATAGTGTGCGTCTAATATTTTATGCTTTTATATCCAATATGAGCAAGTCTTTTTGAAGAATTTAATTACTAATAACATTGGTTATTAGTAATTAATTCATTGTAATTTTATCTTGTACAAATTCATATATGATCTGAAATTGTTCGTCTGGAATATGGGTAACACACTCTTCTTTTACTAAAGGAGAAAGAGGGTCTTCAAGATAAATTACATTTGTTTTTATCCCTAAAATATGACCAGTACGAGCGATACAACTTTTAAAATCACGGTAGTGTATGGTATGACATTTCACGCTTAAACCTTGTTGTTCCCCCATAATAATTTGTCTATCTGTAAAGAATAAAAAGCCAATTGATGTATGACGAAATGCGCCTGTCGATAAATGATAGAAGCATTCGTTAGGTGCCAATTCTCTCTTTAATGCTGTAATCGTATGTATATAGAATTGCTGCATATTTGCTGGAAGCTTAGACGCTTCTGCTTCTAATTGTCCATAAGTGAAACAGTCATAGTTTGTTTGAATAAATAGATTTTGGATATGCACATGTGTTCTCCTTTTAAATATTTTAACATAACGATATTATTATAAAACAAAATTTACTGTAGATAAATTAGAAAATGTGGTATTTTCGAATTTGTATAATGTTTTTTATATTTTATATAAACACAAATTGAAAAAAACACCTTTTTTATGTAGATGAAAACGTTTGGCTATACATAACAGTATCTTATATGTAAAAAAGAAAATTCGCTAGTAAATGGAGAAAATATTTTTTGTTTCTTAATTAATTCGTAATGGCATTATAACAGCAAGCTGTCATTCTAATTTCCTTATTGTTAAAAATGGAACTCTGATTACACACCTTGCGAACCAGTTTATTTTGTATGATATTACACGTCATCATGTCATTTCTTTACCGCTACACCAATTGAAATTGTACCGGTGACACAAATTGGGGCCGCTTGATATCAAACAGGAGAACAACGGGTTATAAGAAAGTTGCAAGCGGCATATAAGGAGAGTGTGTATAGGATGAATGTAAATTAGATGCTACAAACGAGTAAATATGAAAAAGGCTGGAACACCTCCGGCTTTTTTCATTATATGATATAATCAGTCAGGTAGAGATTTTGAAAACGTTATAAAAGGGGATTTTGAATCGTATGGATTATCAAGCATTTAAAGATATTATTCACGGCCGTCGCAGTGTTCGGAAATTTATTGACCAAGACGTTTCTGTGGAAGATATTGAAGAAATTATTGATTGTGCGAGATATGCACCGAGTGATACAAATTCACAAACATGGGAATTTGTCGTGATTATGAACCGAGACAAAATTAAAGATATAGAAGAAATGACATGGAATGCGCTACATACGCGAGCTGAAGAAGCTACGCAAAAAGGAGAGGAAAAAGCAGGGAAATTATTGACTCGCTCTTTCGGACCATATGCAACAGCATTTTCAGATGCACCAGTTTTAATCATTTGCTTAGCAACGCCATATCAATCAAAATTTCGGGAAAAGATTTTTGATCCAATTGAGTTTGTTCCAGAGTCTGTTTGGGAAGAAGAAGGTATTAAAAGTAGTTGCTTAGCCTCGCAAAACTTAATGCTTGCAGCTCATGCTAGGGGCCTTGGTACATGCCCGATGACAGGGCCAGTTTTATTAGCGCAAAACGAGCTAAGAGATTACTTACAAATTGCATCTGATAAACAAATCAATATGGTGATTGCGTTAGGGCATCCGAAAGAACAGCCGAAAAAACTAGCTCGAAAAGCAGTAGCGGAAATTACAAAATTTATTCGATAAAATGAACTCTCCATGAGTAAGGGGAGAATGATTGAAATAATCTTAGTTATAAGGACTAAGATTATTTTTGTGAAAAATAATAGAAAAAAGATTTGTTAAAAATTTCTTGAAAAAATAATGGTGATTAACAGGGAATAAGTGTGGTACAGTTAATGGTATAATGAAAGAATTTGTTTATGAAAGTAAACTGTGTATATATTCAAGAATTATTCTTGTATAATAAATTGTACATTGAGATACAGGGGGAATGGATTTTGAAAAAATTCATAATCACTGGATTATCTGTTATGTTGTTAGTAGGTTGTGGAGTAACAGAAGAAAAGAACGTTAAGGAAGAAAAACAACAGGAACGAGCTGTTAATGGACAGCAAGAAATAAAATATTCATTCCCAGAAGGGGTAACTTCAGTTGGTGAAGGAAAAATCAAAGTTGTTACACCAGATGGTACATCGGAAAATGGGAATGTACCTGTCGTATTTATAAAAAAAGATACGCTTATTCAACAAGTAGAAATTGAAGTTGCAAATTTCCAAGAGGATAAAGAAATATTTGTATACATCGATAAAAAATTTGAAGACAAGCATCAAGTAAATAAATTAGCGCAAACGACAATCGCGTTAAAAGAAGAGACACTACAACCAGGTATCCATACCGTAACAGCAATTCAGTATGAAAATAATGATCCAAACGGAAAAGTAATCAACTTTGTCCAGGCGCAGCTTGAAAATAAACCAGCACAGTAAGAGGAAATCTGCTTGATAAGCAGGTTTCTTTTTCTTTTATAGGGATTTTCATTACACCTGTCGAATATGTAATAAAACGTCGTTATAACACGTTTTCTATTGTTTACTGTGAAACGAAAGGAAGAGAAAAGATGAAACGAGCACTTATAAATATTGATTATACATATGATTTCGTTGCAGAAGATGGGGCTTTGACATGTGGTAAACCTGGGCAAGATATAGAAAAAAACATTGTAGAAGTAACGAAACGGTGTATTGAAAATGGAGATTATGTTGTATTTGCTGTTGATAAACATGTAGAAAATGACTTTTATCATCCTGAGAGACAATTATATCCACCTCATAATATAGCGGGAAGAAAGGGAAGAGAGTTGTACGGTGAATTACAAACTATATACAATGCACACAAAGATGATGAAACTGTTTATTATATGGATAAAACAAGATACAGCGCCTTTGCTGGAACAGATTTAGAAATTAAACTTCGAGAAAGAGGAATACAAGAAGTACATCTTGTTGGAGTTTGTACGGACATTTGCGTGTTACATACAGCAATCGATGCTTATAATAAAGGGTTTCGCATTGTAGTATATGAAAAAGCAGTTGCTTCATTTAATCAACAAGGGCATGAGTTTGCTCTGCAGCATGTAAAGTCTTGCTTGCAAGCTGCAATAAAGTAGGTAGAAAAGATCGCCAGAAAAATAGAAATTCTGGCGTTTTCGTTATTTTCTCGCAGTTATACAAATTGCTCCTTTATATTCATGAAATACTACGTTTCTATATCCAGTTTCTTTTAGTAATTTTTCTAAATCCGTTTTTGTTTTGAATTTTGTCATGTGATAATTTATTTTATAGAGCTCAGCAACAATGAGGAAGGAGCCATTTGCTTTTAATACTCGAAATATTTCTTTAACATCATTCTCTAAATTTGGCCAAAAATAATGGGTTTGAAAAGCAGTAATCATATCAAAAAAGCCATTTGAAAAAGGCATAGCTGATACGCTTGCTTGTTTAATGAACACTTTTCCTGAGTCCACATCTTTTTTATTCAGTTTGATAGAATTTTCTACTGCTTTTTTGGAGTAATCTATGCCGTATATCTTTCCGTCTGGATTCATTTTCGAGAGAGTATGTATTGTCTTTCCACCGCCGCACCCTATATCAAGCATTTTTGCACGCTGACTAATGTTAATCTTACTTAAAGCCCATTTTGTCATACTAGTATGAGCCACATTCATGATGCATAACATAGATGACCCCACAAAACCTCTTGGATTTTTAGCTTGTGCTATTAATTTAGTCAAAACACTCAATTTTTTATCATCTTTCTATTTCATATACAGTGAAAATTTCTTATAGAACTTTTCACTGTATATTTTTCTTTATCTTTTTTCAAATTCCTTTTTAAAAAAGGATGAGGTAGTTTTTTAATAAAAGTCGATTAAATTTAAAGAGGACAAAATGAATAAAATTACATGATCAGAAAGTTATATAGTAATCTATTTTTATTTTTCGACATATAAATCATCGCTATATAACAATACAACATACTTTGAACTTGCTTACCTTCTTTGTTTTAACATTGCCTGTGGCAGAAAAGGGCTCTGACCGCTCCAAGCGTAGCCAGTCCCTCTTAATCAGCTAAAAAAGTGGTTTTTATGTCATTTTTTCAATTTATATTTATATATAAGTAACAGGAGTTTTGTTTTATTCCTAGTATTTAGAAATTTCGTAATGTTATAATAGGATATGGTGATGAACATGAATGAAAATGAAAGACAAATGCATCGATTGCAAGCGTTAAAAGAAATTGCTGAGTTATTAAATGAAGCAACTGATTTGCAGCAAATGTTAGAAAAAGTTCTACATACCCTTTTGCAAGTCATGAATTTACAAACAGGATGGATTTTTTTTATTGATGAAAAAGGAACACATCAAATGCTTGTTGATACAAATTTACCGCCAGCTCTTACATGGGAAGAAAAGAAACCAATGTGCGAAGGCGATTGTTGGTGTATTAATCGATTTGTTGCAGGACGTTTGCAAAAAGCAACAAATATTATTGAATGCAAGCGAATAGAAGATGCGATTGAATATGAATGGGGAGAAACAGAGGATATTACGCATCATGCGACGATCCCGCTTCAGGCAGGAGAAGAAAAGTTTGGATTATTAAATGTTGCTTCTCCTTATAAAACGCATTTTATAGAAGAAGAATTAGCTTTATTAGAAGCGATTGCTTTTCAAATTGGGACAACGATTCAACGGATTAGGCTAGTTGAGAAGGAGCGGAAATATGTAATCGTTGCAGAAAGAAATCGTCTAGCACGTGATTTACATGATTCTGTTAAACAGCTTCTTTTTTCAATTATGTTAACAGCTCGAGGAACAATGGATATGACGAAGAATACAGAATTAAAGGAGATGTTAACTTATATAGGAGAGTTATCACAAGAGGCGCTGCAAGAGATGACATTATTAATTTGGCAGTTACGGCCGGAGGGTTTAGAAAAAGGTCTTGCTGAAGCAATTCAAAATTATGGGAATCTCCTTGGTATCCATGTCATTATGCGAATTGATGGGGTAATTTCTATAGATGATGAAATAGAAGAAATGCTTTGGCGTGTTAGTCAAGAAGCGCTTCATAATTGTAAAAAACATGCCTTTTGCGAAAACGTATTTGTACATTTAAGAATGGAAAACAATATATTGAAGTTTCAAATTGAGGATAATGGAATAGGGTTTATGAAAGAAAAAGTAAGAGATTCTGCGCTTGGTTTAAAGAATATGAAGGAACGCATTGAGTTGTTGAAAGGGAAGTTTCATATTCAAACGAAACTAGGGGAAGGAACGAAGATTGAGATTCAGTTACCAGTCTAAAGGGGAGACATGTATTGAAAATTAAATTACTGCTTGTAGAAGATCATCATATTGTCCGAAGAGGACTCGTTTTCTTTTTAAAAACAAAAGAAGAATTTGACATTATTGGTGAAGTGGGAGATGGAGAAGAGGCATTACAATTTATTCAAACAGAACGACCTGATGTTGTATTAATGGATGTGTCGATGCCGAAAATGGACGGAATCGAAGCAACGAAGCGTATAAAACACTATGATCCATCTATTAAGGTACTAATGTTGAGCAGTTTTTCGGAACAAGATTATGTTCTTCCAGCTCTAGAAGCAGGCGCAGATGGATATCAATTAAAAGAAGTACAACCGGATCAACTTGTAGCTTCTATTATTGCAGTTTATCAAGGAAATGCGAATTTCCATCCGAAAGTAACGCCTGCTTTATTAGGACGCCAAGCAACTGGTGAGATAAAGAAAGATCATTTAACTATGTTAACGAAGCGTGAAAAAGAAGTGCTGCGAGAAATCGCCAAAGGAAGAAGTAATAAAGAAATTGCAGTAGAATTACATATTACAGAACAAACTGTGAAAACGCATGTTTCAAATGTTCTAGCTAAATTACATGTAGATGATCGAACGCAAGCAGCCTTGTATGCGGTAAAACATGGCGTTGTATAGGAAAAGTAATGACAGAAACTCATACGAAAGTATGAGTTTCTGTTTTGGTTTTTCATACTATTTTCTCAAGCGGTTTCCATCTTTCTTACGGTTTATAATAGGGAATTTTCTGATAAGATAAATATAGAAATTCAAACAAGGGAGAGAAATAATCATGAAACTAGTTGTCATTAATGGTACACCACGTAAATTCGGTAAAACTCGCGTCATTGCAAAGCATATTGCACAAACTTTTAACGGAGAATTATATGATTTGGCTGTTGAGGCACTCCCATTATATAACGGAGAAAATTCTCAATATGAATTACAAGCAGTAGCAAAATTAAAGAAACTTGTTAAAGAAGCAGATGGTGTTGTACTATGTACGCCGGAATATCATAATGCGATGAGCGGTGCACTGAAAAATGCATTTGATTTTCTTGGAAGCAGCGAGTTTATGCATAAGCCGGTTGGGCTTCTTGCAGTTGCAGGCGGAGGTAAAGGTGGTATAAATGCCTTAAATAGTATGCGCATCGTGGCAAGAGGCGTATATGCGAATGTGATTCCGAAACAAGTTGTTATTGATAGTCTTCATGTACAGAACGGAGAATTAGGGGAAGATGCGAAACCGCTAATTGCGGATTTGTTAAAAGAACTAAGAGGGTACATGAGCATGTTTCCAGAACTGAAAAAACAGTTAGGAGCTGATTAATTTGTCATCTCTTTACCGTGATTCGAGGTTCCAAATGAAATAATTGGGCGTGTGGACAGTCTCTTTCGATTTGTTGGTACAGGTGTACGAGTTATTCTTCTTATTGCTTTTACAACGTTTGTGTCTCAAATCGGCGTTATGGTTCCGTTTTATGCACTGAGCATATTATTAATTGGTGCAACGTGTATTGGGATTTCATATGTGAAAATGCAACAGAAAGAACGAATTCACATTACCAATAAAACGGTTGTATAGTAACGAATCTAATACACATCCTATAAAAGTAACAATTAAAAAAGGTGTGAAATGATATGGGAAAAACAAAGGCATTAGGTTCAGCAAAGCATAAAGGCAATCAAACGCAAGATCATACGTCCTCAAAGAAAGCACGCAATCCTCAAAACGCAGGGCAGCGTCAAGGATAGGGAAATAGTGAGGAGTGTATCCTCACTATTTTTTTGAAATGAAATATGTGTAGAGAAAGCACTTCTGCATGATTCCTTTTTTTCATATAATGAAAAGAAAGGGAGAGAACTGCGATGAAGAAATGCTTTTTATTATTATTGATGTTATTGCCACCATTGTATATTGTGTATACAACATACCGCATGAGAAAAATTGCCAATGAGAAAGTAAGTCATACAGCACCTTATGTTTTAGTTCTAGGAGCAAAATTATTTGGAGATAGACCTTCCTTGTCACTACAAAATCGATTAGATGTAGCAGTAAGTTATTTACGCTCACATCCAGAGGCAAAAGTAGTTGTATCTGGCGGACAAGGAGACGATGAAGATATTTCAGAGGCTCTTAGTATGAGTCGATATTTAATAGGAAATGGTATTGGAAAAGAAAGAATTTTACTTGAAGATCGTTCTACAAGTACATATGAAAATCTAAAGTTTTCTAAGGAGCTATATGATGTGAAACATGCAGTTGTAGTAAGTAACACCTATCATTTATACCGGACGAAAATCATCGCAAATCGCTTAGGTATGAAGATGGAAGCACTTGCTGCACCGACGCCAAAGCGTTCGCGGAAAAAGGCGTATATACGTGAATATGCGGCAATCATAAAGACAATTTTAAAAGATTATTAGAGCTCAAAATAGAGCTCTTTTTATTTTGAGAAGACAAATTATTTGAAAATAGCTCGAATTTCCATGAGAATAGAGGAAAGAATGAAAAAGGAGTTGTGTATGTGATTCGATTTGAACACGTTTCAAAAACGTTTGATGATAAAACAAAGGCCGTAGATTCCTTGCAGCTAGAGATTCGTAAAGGAGAATTTTTTGTTTTGATTGGCCCGAGTGGATGTGGAAAGACAACGACGATGAAAATGATTAATAGATTAATTGAAACAACAGAAGGTTCAATTTTTATTGATGGGAAGAACATCCAGGATTATAACATTCATGAATTACGATGGGACATTGGGTATGTTTTGCAACAGATTGCGCTTTTTCCGCATATGACAATTGCAGAAAACATTGCGGTTGTACCAGAAATGCGCAAATGGAGTAAAGTGAAAATCGAAAAGCGTGTTGATGAGTTATTAGAAATGGTTGGTTTAGATCCACATATATATAGGGAACGTATGCCAGATGAATTATCTGGCGGTCAAAAGCAGCGCGTTGGTGTTGTGCGGGCACTTGCTGCCAATCCCAAAATTGTTTTAATGGATGAACCGTTTAGTGCGCTTGATCCTTTAAGCCGTGAGCAGCTGCAGCGTGATTTAGTAGACTTGCAAAAAAAGATTCAAAAAACAATTGTTTTCGTAACTCATGATATGCAAGAAGCGCTAGCGCTTGGTGATCGTATTTGTATAATGAAAGATGGAAAAGTTGTCCAACTTGATACGCCAGAAGTCATTTTACAAAATCCTGCAAATACATTTGTAGAAGAGTTTATTGGGAGGCCACGATTATCTTGGTATGATCAAAGAAAAGTAGAAGATATAGTATCAATATTAGCGCAAGAAGGAAAACAAGGCGATGCTCATCCACTTTCGACTGAAGTGACCCTGCATGATGCTTTACTTCGTTTAGAACACGAAAAAGAAATACCAATCGAAGAAAACGGTACATATATCGGTACATTAACAAGTGAGCATATCGTTCAATACATAGTAGAGCAAATGAAAGTGAGGGCATAGAAAGTGACAACCTTTTTACAAACGATGCAAGAGCGTAAACAAGAACTGTTCAGTGCCCTTTTGGAACATTTGCAAATTTCGTTGATTGCTTTATTTTTTGCAATTCTTATCGCAGTGCCGCTTGGAATTTTGTTAACAAGAAAAGAGCGTATTGCGGAATGGGTAATTGGTACTTCTGCTGTGATGCAAACGATTCCTTCTTTGGCGCTTCTTGGGTTATTAATCCCGTTAGTTGGTATTGGAAAGGTCCCAGCTATAATTGCGCTTGTGATTTATGCACTGCTTCCTATTTTAAGAAATACATACACAGGGATTCGTGAACTAGATCCATCGCTTATTGAAGCAGCAAAAGCGATGGGGATGAACAATTGGAGACGTTTATGGAAGGTAGAAATACCACTTGCTTGGCCTATTATTATGGCAGGAATTCGGACGGCAATGGTACTAATTGTTGGTACAGCGACATTGGCTGCTTTAATTGGAGCAGGAGGGTTAGGAAAGCTTATTTTGCTTGGAATTGATAGGAATGACCATGCTCTTATTTTGTTAGGTGCTATTCCCGCTGCATTATTAGCATTATTTTTTGATGGTGTGCTGCGCATGACCCTGCATGTAAGACGTTCACCGAAGCGAACGATTGTTACAATTGCCGTTGTAGTTGGAATCATCATCGTACCGTTTCTTTGGAGTACTCAAAAGAAAGATATTATAATTGCCGGTAAACTTGGCTCAGAGCCGGAAATTTTAATTCAGATGTATAAACAATTAATTGAACAGGATACCGATTTAAAAGTAGAGGTAAAACCAGGATTCGGAAAAACATCTTTTGTATTTGAAGCGTTAAAATCTAAAGAAATTGATATTTATCCAGAATTTTCAGGAACGGCTTTATCGACTTTCGTAAAGGAAGAACCAAAAAGTACAGATCGTCAAGAAGTATATGAGCAGGCCCAAAATGGGATGGAGCAGAAGTTTAATATGAAGCTGTTAAAACCAATGCAGTATAACAACACGTACGCATTAGCAGTACCAAAACAAATAGCGCAGCAGTATAACATCAAAACAATTTCTGATTTAAAAAATGTTTCTTCTAATATGAAAGCGGGATTTACACTTGAATTTGGAGATCGTGAAGATGGATATAAAGGAATACAAACACTATATGACATACAGTTTCCTAATTTAAAAACGATGGAACCGAAGCTGCGTTATAGCGCCATTCAATCTGGCGATGTGAATCTCATTGATGCCTATTCAACAGACAGTGAATTACAGCAATACGGTCTGCAAGTACTAGAAGATGATAAAGGGTTGTTTCCACCATATCAAGGAGCACCATTATTACGGGGAGAAACGTTAAAGAGATACCCAGAAATTGAAAAAACATTAAATAAACTTGCAGGGAAAATTACTGACGAAGAAATGCGTAAAATGAATTATGAAGTGAACGTAGAAGGGAAAAAAGCAGAGAAAGTAGCAAGAGAGTTTTTACAAAAAGAAGGGTTATTAAAATAAAATTCATTTACAAATACATAAAAAAAGGGCGTTTATATAAAAAAACGCCCTTTTTTTATGCATACTTATACTTTTTTTCGAAAAAGTATTCCATTTTTGCTCGTTTTCTTTTAGAATAAGTAATGTTTTTCTGAAAGAATATAAAGTGAAACAGTTCGTTATTTTCGAGGTACGTATTTTATATATAAATAACTCATAATATGAATGCCTGGTAGAACGGAATGAGCACATCAAGAAATTGCAGACGGGGTGATACCAATAGAAAAGAAATTAGGATTTTTTCCATTAATCGCACTTGTAGTAGGAACAATGGTTGGAGGCGGTGTATTTAGTTTACCGCACGATTTAGCAGCAGGGGCAAACAGCGGTGCTACCTTAATTGGTTGGTGTATTACAGCATTAGGAATGATACCACTTGCTCTTGTATATCAATCATTGGCACAGCGGAAGCCAGAACTTGAAGGTGGTATTTATAGTTATGCACGCGCTGGTTTTGGAGAATACATTGGATTTAACAGCGCATGGGGATATTGGATTGCTGGAATATTAGGTAACGTTGCAACAATTATGTTGTTATTTAACTCGTTAGCATACTTTTTTCCAATTTTCAAAGGTGGTAATACTGTTCCGGCTATCGTCGGTGCATCAGTGTTATTGTGGACGCTTCATTTTCTTATTTTACTTGGCATTCGCGAAGCTTCGATTATGAATTTTATTGCGACAATTGGCAAACTTGTCCCGATCGTATTATTTATTGTCATTATGGTAACGGCATTTCGCTGGGATACATTTACACATGACTTTTGGGGAAAAGGCCAGGTTTCAGTATCTTCTGTACTTGGACAAGTTAAAAATACGATGCTCGTTACGCTTTGGGTATTTATTGGCGTAGAAGGAGCTGTCGTTTTATCAGGGCGAGCAAAACGTAGCCGTGATGTCGGAAAAGCAACTGTATTTGGTTTACTGTTAGTAATGGGCGTTTATATTCTAATTTCAGTTTTATCGCTAGGAGTGATGCCGCGAGAGGAATTAGCAGCACTTGAAACGCCGTCAATGGGACATGTATTAGAACATGTTGTCGGTTCATGGGGAGTATTGGTTATTAACATAGGATTAATTGCGTCTCTTATCGGCACATTAATTGGTTGGTTTTTACTTGTTTCGGAAATTTCCCACGTTGCTGGAAAAGACGCTGTGTTTCCGAAGGTATTTACAAAAACGAACAAAAATCATACGCCGCATGCAGCGTTATGGATTTCAAATTGTGTTGCCCAAACATTATTTATTATTGTGTTATTTTCAGAATCAACATATCAGATCATGTATTTTATTGCATCAACATCAATTTTACTTCCGTATGTATTTTCAGCACTATATCAGTTGAAATTAGTGATTACAGAAGCATACGAAGGAAACAGATGGAAAGATGGGATACTTGCTCTAATGGCAGCTGCATATGGTGTTTGGCTTGTGTATGCAGCTGGATTGAAAAACTTATTACTTGTTTCTTTAGTATATGGCATCGGTCTAATCGTTTATGTTGCAGCAAGAAAAGAGCAAGGAAATCGCTGCTTTACTCGCGTTGAACAATATGTAATGATTATTATCTTACTAGCAGCAGTTACTTCTATTTATATGTTAGCTTCTGGAAAAATCGGGATGTGAATATATCAATATACAAAAAAGGATTTATGCGAAGTGAGCATAGATCCTTTTTTTATGCGGAATAAAGTATTTTGTGTTTTAATTTTTAAAGAGTTAGCAGGTATTTCTAGTAATGAGCAGAATATTTTAATGTAAAAGGTATGTAGGAGGGGATTGTTATGGAAGAAAAGGAAAAATTAGTGAGAATTGTAGAGTTAGCAATAGACGTCCGAAAATTATTAGTGCAAGAATCGTTCTTTAATCGACACCCCGAACTACGTGGAGCGGTAGAAAATTTAGCATGTTCTGTAGAAGTTTTAGCTAATATGCACATACAAGAAGATAAGAATGTAGAAGATACATTACGTTATGTCCTAACGAAAATGAAGATTGCTCACAACGCAATTTCTCAAGAAAAAGAAGGATTTCATTCAACCTGACAATAAGTGTCAGGTTTTTTGTTTCTAGTTTGCTTTTATTACTCATACAATGATAAAAGCATCGGAAAAAGAAGGTGAGCAAGATGAAATTAGAGAAACCTCTTCATCCAAGCTTTATAAAGAGATTGCAGCATATGCGTTTTGTCGGGAAATTCGCAGAAAAGCAGAAGAAAGAATCATTTTTTGTCGTTTGTCTTTCACCAATCCCTAACATAATCGAGGCAGCTTTTGGAGATGGTTGTTATATCTTTGAGGGTTTATATAAAAATAAACAAAATGAAAAATTTTTTGCGAGTATAAAAGAAGGAAACCGAGAAAAACAGCTGTTGTTATTTCGACTTTCTTATACAAGTGGCAATTTATATGCAGAACTAATACGTTGTGAGGAACAAGACATAGCAAATTCCTATAAAATGATCCCTTCGCCTAAACTATCAGTCTTAAAGGAAAGAGAAGTATTTGAAAGAAAACTTGGGAAAGGATATGTTTCATTTCTAGTACCAAAATTCCCGCATGATCTTGGTGTACCAGAGTTGTTATGGTATGAAGGAAGGATATATGGAAATGTAACTTTAAAGCATTCTATTAGTGCCATTGCATATCGAGAGCAGGGAAGGGATGTTCGTTACCTTGATATTGATGATTGGGTGCAGTATGTCGATATGAATGTTGAGAATAGCTTATTTTTTGTTCGAACAGAAGTATATGAACGATTAGAAAAACAAATAAAAGAGAACGGAAAAATAATTGAAATTATCGATACAAGCAAACAAGAAAAAGAAAAGGTATGGAATGAACGTGAATATTCTTTTATACAATATGTGAAGCAAATTCTCGCAGAAAAAGAATTATATATTGATGAAAGTGATATTTACAATTTTCATATTTGTGTGAAGACAAATTTATTAACAATAGTAGGTGGTATGCCTGGAATTGGGAAATCACAGTTTGTTCAAGCTTATGCGGAAGCACTCGGATTAGCATTTGGGAAAGAGTTCATTTGGGTTCCAGTCTCACCATCCTATCAAGAACCCCATGATGTGCTAGGTTATCTCCATTCAAATGGAACATATATGGAAAGTGAAACAAAACTTGTTCGAACTCTTTTAGAAGCAGCGGAAAATCCAAATCAATTATATATAATTGCATTTGATGAAATGAATTTGTCATATATTGAACATTGGTTTACTCCTTTTTTATCACTCCTACAGTTAGAACGGAAAAATCGTATTTTATCTTTGTATGCAGCGGAAAATGGAAAAGAGCAAGATGTGCCATCACAAATAGAAATTGGTGATAATATCATTTTTGTGGGTACAGTTAATTTTGATGAAACAACAAAAGAGTTATCCGACCGTTTATTGGATCGTGTGAATGTTGTATTCCTTCAAAAAATTCCATTTTGTGAGATGAGTATGATTGAGAGAAAAGCGCTACCACGTCCATTTGCATTTTCTATTCCAGCTCTAGAATTTCGAATGAACTGGGTTCAACACAAGGAAATGCTTAATGTGTTTACAGAAGAAGAAGTGGAGTTATTAGATAAAATGCATCAGCTGTTATTTCTTCACGATGCGTCCAAAGGGATCTCTTTTCGCGTTGCCTCAGCAATTGCATATTATTTACAAAATATACCATGTGATGAAGGGGGAATTTTATTAATAAGCCGTGAAGAAGCATTTGATTTACAAATAAAACAACGTATTTTAACGAAGTTACGTGGTACAGAAGCTACAATAGGGACATTGCTTCGGGAAGAGGGGAAAAAAGAAGTGTCTCTTGTACAATTATTGCAATCATCACTTGCAAATCGTGTATCAACTTTTGAACACTCGCTGTTGTATATGAAGCAAAAACGGCGAGAGTTGGAGTTATACGGTTATGTTAAATGAAAGCACGTATGAGACAGAAATTATAGAAACAGGAGAGAAGCTTCCGTTTGTATTGAAAGTTATAGTAGGGGCAGAAGAGAAGGGAGAACATATAGTATTAAATAAGCTTTGCGCTTCACCCATTACGATTTCGTCGTGTGTGTACAAAGTACAAGAGTTAAAACCGCTTCGGCTACATATACAATCACAATATCCAATAAAGATTACGTTTATTTGGAATAAAGTATACGAAGGACAAAAGCAACATATGGAATGGAAATATGAACTGCATGAAAAACAACGTACTATTTTACTGTATGAGCATGGAAAAACGGATTATTTATATCCGTGGCGCTGCGGTGTATATCATTTTGAAGTGCAGATTGGAGAAGAGTTGTTTTACGGCGCATTTCAAATCGTTCCGAAAAATTTTTTTGATGATCAATTAGAGTTAATTCAGCAATATGTAAAGTCTGTGCTAAGTGGGATCATTTTAGATCGAGGATATTATAAAAAGACATTTGTTACATTTGCAGATATTGAAGATTATTCATATATGCGTATGCTCCGGATGTTGCCGCAAAAAATGAAAAAAATAAAGCAGTTATATTATGAAGTGCAGCAAAAAGTAAATTTTGAAGATGAGTATATATGGGAAATGCGGGAGAGGAAGCAGGGAAGAAAGAGCACTATTATACGCGAGAAAAAACCGTATGAAAAATGGTATAATCGCCGTTTTGTAGAGAAAAAGCATGATAAAGTGAATGGCTATGTAAAATATAAGACGAAGTTGTTTTACAATCAGCTATTAGAAATTGATTTATTTTTGCGCGAAACGATTCAGAAATTAGAGAGGGCACAGCAAACGCGAAGAGACGAGAAAAAAGCAGTGCATACAATTTTACAAACAATTGAGCGAAATGGTTCTGTGACGGAACGAGACAAACAAAAATATCGTAACATGAATTTGTTAAAAGACACAGACTTACGCAAAATGGCTATGAAAATTCAAGAATATAAGGTGCTTTATACAATTTTGCAAAGTACACTAACATATTTTTCAAGCCTTTTATATACGCCGTTTTGGAGAGAGATTCGGGAAGAAATTACACTTACAACACATTCGATGCCTCCTGTATACCATCAATTATTATATCAGCTTGAATTCTCGCCACATCGTAATGAATTAGAACCATCATTTCTATTTGTTTATAAGCCGACATTTTTAATTTATGAGTATTATGCCTACTTTACTGTTGTGGCAATTCTACAAGAACTTGGTTTTAACGATTACATGTCAATTGCAGAGCAAATTCAATCGTATTTTTATTTAGATGGTTTACAAGATGGTACAACAATTGTGTTGGAGGACGAAGATTTACAGTTGCATGTAGTATTTAATGATTTAATTGAAACGCATCCGCTTATTGCGCTCAGTAAACAGAGTCAATTTTATAATGGAGAGGATACAAAAAAACCAGATATTCGTATTGATTGTTATAAACAAGGGGAAACTGCCTATGAATATCAATCATCTATTATAGTTGAAGTAAAATATAGTCCAATGTATAACATTTTTCAACCAGTTGGAAATACGAAAGCAACTGAGCAGATGTATAAATATTGGTCAATTAAATATGTAGAAGAGAAAAATGGAAAACGCTTATTTCACCGCCGTGCAATTTATGAAGTTATATGTGTATATCCAGGTAGTAATATGCATGCGAAAAAAATTGAAACAGGTTGCGGTGTATTTTTACAATTGTATCCGTATAAAACAAAAAAAGGCAAAGAGAGGGTAGCGGGAAAAAAAGAACTAATAAATATCTTGCAGCACTGGTTAGCGGGGATAAAGTGAAACTTCCATCAGTGAGGAATTAAGAAAATCCGCACTGATGGAGGTTTCGTATTTTTTAAAGTTTGAGATATTGGAAAAATAGTTTTTCTTGCATAGCAAGTTTCCTTTTTATATGATAGATGGTGAAAGCGCTAACAAATAAGCAAAGGGTGATAGGAAAGGCGGGGAAGTATGTTCCAACGTGTTCAAACAAAGGAAGAACATTTTTGGTTCGAGCAATTATGGGGAGATTTTTGTGAAGAACGAAACATAATGTTTGTAGAAAGAAATTTAACACCATCAAGATTTTTATTGATAGAAGATAATCATTATATTGGAACTGTTGAATGCATACAATATAAAACACCTGAACAATCAAATTCCGAGTTTTTTTATCCATTTTCTGAAAATGAATATATAAAAGGATTAAAAAATGTATACGAAATTGGAAAATTAAGTATTGCGAAAACATCTCGCGGTCGTGGACAATTTAAGCAACTTGCGACGATTTTATTTATACATGCATTAGAGGTAAAAGCAGAGTGGTATATTGCAGTTGTAACAAAGCGTATGTATATGTACTTACGTTCATTAGGATTCCCGATAGAGCCTATCGATGATGTATTTACTGTTAATGATGAACTACAAGGTGTACCAGTTTGTATTCATGTTATGAAAGGATTGACGCATATGTATTCTTTGAAAGAATTTCGTGATGTGATTCAAGGAAATGCACATGCACAAACATTGATTAAAGAAGGCAGTAAAAATATTATGTTAACAAGATGAATGTTGTCACAGAATTGCATCATTCCATGTGATTATCATCACATCTTTCAATAGCGGTTTGTATTACGCTTACAATATAAAGATTGCTAGAGAGGGGATGGGAATGATGTTTTGTCATCAATGTGAACAAACGCCTACCGGAGGATGTGAAATTATCGGAGTTTGTGGAAAAGATGAAACCATTGCAAGCTTACAAGATATTATTGTCTTTGCTTTAAAAGGAATTGCTGCATATCGTACTCATGCAGCACAGCTTGGATACACAGACCCATTTGTAGATGAAGTAACGCATGAAGCGTTATATATGACGTTAACAAATTCAAACTTTAATGAACAAGAACATTTAGATATGGCAATGAAAGTTGGAAAAGCCGCGATTCGCGTGATGGAATTACTTGATAAGGCACATACTGATCATTTCGGAGTGCCAGAACCAGTACAAATTACACAAAACCGTGCTTATGGAAAAGCAATTGTAGTTACAGGACATAATTTATTTGCACTAGAAGAGTTATTAAAGCAAACAGAAGGAACAGGTATTAATATTTATACCCATTCTGAAATGCTGCCAGCACATGGTTATCCGCAGTTGAAAAAATATGTGCATTTAAAGGGGAATATCGGAAAGGCTTGGTATGATCAGCGCCGTTTATTCGAAAAATTTTCAGGAGCTATATTAGCAACGACAAATTGTGTGATGCCAATTAAAGGAACATATGCAAATCGCTTCTTTTCCTATGATATTGCAGGGTTAGAAGGAGTACGAAAAATTGAAAATAATGATTTTACATCGCTTATTGAAACGGCGTTGGAACTTCCAGATGTCCAAATGGAATCAGAAGAACAGTTAACAACGGGATTTCACCATGAAACCGTATTATCGCTTGCACCAGAAATTATTGATGCGGTGAAAGGTGGTAAAATCCAACGTTTCTTCGTCATTGCTGGTTGTGATGCACCTGGAAAAGGCGGAGAATATTATCGGGAATTAGCTACATCCTTACCACCAGAAACAGTCATTCTAACGACGTCTTGCGGGAAATTTCGCTTTAATGACGTAGATTATGGCGTTGTGCCAGGAACGAATATACCGCGTTATATTGATCTTGGTCAATGTAATAATTCGATTTCAACAGTGAAAATTGCAGCCGCTTTAGCGGAAGCATTTCAATGTGAAGTGAATGAGTTACCAGTCAGCATTGTATTGTCTTGGTTTGAGCAAAAGGCTGTAGCAATTTTACTTGGATTATTTAGTCTTGGTATTCAAGATATTCGTATCGGTCCCAAAGCACCAGAGTTTATATCACCATCTGTACTACAAGTGTTACAAGACGCATTTCGTTTACAACTCATTACAACAGCAGAAGAAGATATGAAAGCGATGTTATCATAATGAAAAAGGTGATGTTCGATGAACATCACCTTTTTCATTACATATATTAAAATCCAAAAATGCTTAAAATCATTTTACGGCGCTTTGGTTTTTCTTCTTGTTTTGCTGCGGCCACTTCTGGTGTAATATAGATTGATTCTTTTCGGTTAAGTGCTGTTTCTAATTGGTTAATTTTTGCGTGCATTTCTTCCATTTCATTACGGTGTTGTAACAACTGATAACTTACAACATCATCTGCTTTGTCTTGTAACTTTTCTTCTAGCCGATCTAAACGTAAGGAAATGTGTTTTAATTCTTTTATAAATTGTTGTATTTCATTTGACGGTGCTGCTTCAGCAGCATGATAGGAAGCTGGTTCATGTTTATGACTTGGTGCAGAGCGCTGAAAATCAAGCATTTGCTGTAAATCCTTTTCATAAAAAACATAGTGGCCAAATTTATTTTTTTTTAACTCTAATCCGATTTGCTGTGCAAGACGGATAACAGCTTTTGGACTAATACCTAACGTTTTGGCAATCATCGGCGTTTTATACTCCACAATAACCCCTCCTATGTCTCATTAGTTAGAAGGTTTCGTGATAACTCGTTTGTTCCCTGCATGGCTGACAAAAGAAGTGAGAAATCGGCAAAGAAAGCGCTTTTTGACAAAAATATTTTTTTAGGAAGAAAACACCGCGAAAATGGAAAAAAGTTGTCTAATTCCAGTTGTTTCTCTTATTTGACGGAGAGTATAAGTTTCGTTATCATAAACGTAAATATCTTTTTTATGTATGCATATAATGTATAAAAGGGAATTACTAGTGTAGAAATTTGTAAGATTGTTAGAGAATCTTTTTTTTAGAATATAATAATTAGGAGGTGGCTTCCTTACTTACAAAGTGGGTAAGGAAACGTATTTGGACATATTTGGTATAAGTATGGTGATTGTTTTAATTGCCTTAACTGCTTTTTTCGTTGCGTCTGAATTTGCAATTGTCAAGGTTAGGAGCTCACGCATCGATTATTTAATTGCAGAAGGAAACAAACGTGCAACTGCTGCGAAAACAGTCATTACAAACTTAGACGAGTATTTATCAGCATGTCAGTTAGGAATTACAGTGACAGCGCTCGGCCTTGGATGGTTAGGAGAACCGACAGTGAAGCGTATGCTAGATCCGATTTTCACAAAATTGGAAGTGCCTCCCTCGGTGACATCCATTTTATCTGTTTTTCTAGCTTTTATGTTCATTACCTTTCTTCACGTTGTCGTCGGCGAACTAGCTCCGAAAACATTGGCGATTCAGAAGGCAGAATGGATTAGCTTATCAGTTGCAAGACCGCTTATCTTCTTCTATCGACTTGCGTATCCTTTTATCTGGGCATTGAATGGTTCAGCGCGCATTGTTACGAGAATGTTTGGCTTAAAACCAATGCAAAAACATGAAGTAGCACATTCAGAAGAAGAGTTACGTATGCTTGTATCAGAAAGTTATAAAAATGGTGAAATCAATCAATCAGAATATAAATATGTTAATAAAATTTTTGAATTTGACGATCGAATTGCGAAAGAAATAATAGTTCCGCGTACAGAAATGGTAATTTTAGAGAAAGAGCAATCTGTTATTGAAGCAATGAAAATGATGTCAAATGAGAAATATACGAGATATCCTGTCATTGACGGTGATAAAGATCATGTTATTGGTTTTGTAAACTTTAAAGATATTTTCACAGATTTTGTGAAACATGATGGTACAAATAAAGAAACCGTTGCACAGTATGTCCGTCCGATTATTCAAATTATTGAATCCGTCGCTATTCATGATTTATTTGTAAAAATGCAAAGGGAACGCACACATATGGCAATTTTAGTGGATGAGTACGGCGGAACGTCTGGACTTGTAACAGTTGAAGATATATTAGAAGAAATTGTTGGCGACATTCAAGATGAATTTGATACGGATGAAAAGTCAGAAATTCAGCGCATTAGTGAAACAAAAACAATTTTAGAAGGAAAAGTACTTGTTAGTGAAGTAAATGCATTATTAGGACTTTCAATTGACGATGAAGACGTTGATACAATTGGAGGTTGGATTTTAACAGAACATCTTGAAATTGAACAAGGTGATAGCATTGATATAGAAAATTATAAGTTTCGTATTGTTGAATTAGATGGACATTATATTAAACAAATTGAAGTGACAAAGCAACCTGCAATCCAGCCTGTAGAAGTAGTGGAACAACCGGTTTCATTTCAAGAACAAGTCAGTTCATAACCTTTACCTTTACGGTGAGTTTTTTAGTTTAAACTGCTCTTCGTGGGCAGAAAGTCCCTACCTCAAGATTCGGAGAGGGAATCCATTGATGGAAGGTCCATTTTATCGTAAAGAATTCACAAAAATACGCCCGTTTAGAGGTCGGGCGTATTTTGTCAGTTCATCTCTTGCTTGTAAATTTCATCTTCTACATAAATATGTTCTTTTTCTACCGCTGTATTATGTGCAAGAACAAGTCCAATTGGTGTATTTGTATCTTTATTTTGCACAATTGTAAAAGGTACTTGTTTTTCATTTGCTAATTTAATGTATTTAGATAAATGTGAATAAGTTATGGTACCGTTCACATACAATGTTAATTGTTGTGAAGAACTCATCGTGTTTTTGATTTCTGGATATACGTTTGTTTGCATGACTTGCCCAATCGTTAATGCTATTTCCACACGTTCACGCAATGTGCTTAAAAACATGTTACGCTCTTCGGGTTTATTTTGTTTTTGTCCATAAATGCCTTCTTGAAGGTAATCTTCCACATTTTTATTTGCCATTTTTTTCACACCTTTCCTGTTTCTATTGTATGAAAAAAATGAATAGGATGCAAAAAAAAATAATTTCACATACTAAATTGAAAAATTTTATCAACATGAAATAACAAAATGTGACAATAGTGTCTTAACGAAAAATGTTTTTTGTGTTAATATTCAAAATATATAGGGTATTTTTCGTATGGAGATGGAGGGAATGGGGGTTTTTCCGATCGAAAAAGATATTAGTAAAATGTTTTGTACGTACTTAGAAAAGAATAATCAGCAATTTGTAGAGAACTGGAAAAACAAAATTATTATTTCTGAAAATGATCCTTTTAAACAAGAAATTTTTGAGAACGGAGAAAAATTGTTATCATTAATGATTAAACTTATTATGAGTGAAGATGATATTGATCTCATTAGACCATTAGGCGAAAAAATTGCTATTGAGCGTGCCGGGGCAGACGCAAATATTGGCGATTTTGTCTATAATGCGAATGTAGGGCGGAATGAATTATTTGAAGCAATGTGTGAATTAGATGTGAGTGCTCGTGAACTGAAACCAATCATGGGAAAGATACATATTTGTTTTGATCGTTTAATTTATTATACAGTTTTGAAATACTCAGAAATTATATCGAAAAATTTGGAAGAAAAGCAAAAATTCATTAACGAAACACATAAAGAGAGATTGACAATATTAGGGCAAATGTCAGCAAGTTTCGTTCATGAATTTCGTAATCCATTAACATCTATAATGGGATTTGTAAAATTGTTAAAATCTGATCAACCACATCTCCCGTATTTAGATATTATTTCACATGAACTTGATCAATTAAATTTTAGAATTTCTCAATTCTTACTTGTGTCAAAAAAAGAAATATGGAATGAAGCAGAAAGATTTGGGCTGAATGATTTATTTCATGATATTATTCACTTCCTATATCCGAGTTTAGTAAATGCAAATGTTTCTATTGAGAAAAATTTGCCGCATCCAATACCATTTACGGGGTATCGAAGTGAAGTTAGACAAGTGTTTTTAAATATTTTAATGAACTCTATTGACGCTCTTGAAGGAATGGCAGAAAGTAAGAGAATTGTTATTGATGTATGTGAAGACGAAGAATTAATACATATTTTTATTAAAAATAATGGGCCGATGATTCCAGCAGAAAATATAGAAACAATATTTGAACCATTTGTAACTACAAAGAAATTAGGAACTGGTATCGGTTTGTTTGTTTGTAAACAAATTGTGGAGAAGCATAAAGGGTCACTCACATGTAAGTCAACAGAAGAGTGGACAGAATTTCATATTTCATTTGAAAAAGTAATATAGAAATACAATGAAATATTGTAGAGTAGTTGATATTGGTACTGATTATAATAAAAAGTAATACGTCTTTCTTTTTAGAGGGGCGAGAGCATCTGGATATGTATAGTATGATTTGTATGTCGGAAAATTAAAATGGATTTATATCTTTTTTAAGAAGTACCATAGTCTGGTCGTTTGTTAAATTTTAAAACACACCGTTTTCATTTTGAACGGTGTGTTTTTTATTAGAGAAATGTTGTTGTATCATAATGTGAAGTCTTTAAAATGCCCAGTTACCTTTTCTAAAAATAGGCTCAAGTTTTCCGTCTGATGTTTCGCCATCAATATCGAGAGTGGCTGATCCAATCATAAAATCAACATGAGTAATACTATCATTTAATCCATTTTTTTGAATCTCTTCTTTACTCATATGAATACCTCCTTGAATACATATAGGGAGTGCGCTGCCTAATGCGAGATGACAGGATGCATTTTCATCAAATAATGTGTTGTAAAAGGTAACGTTTGTATTCGAAATAGGTGAATCGTGCGGAACGAGCGCAACTTCTCCTAAATGCAGAGCTCCTTCATCTGTTTCCAACAATTTTTTCAAAGTTTCATAGCCAGTTTCAGCTGAACAATCTATAACTTTTCCGCCGTGGAAAGTAAGAGAGAAATTATTGATTAATGTACCACCGTAATTTAACGGTTTAGTACTTCCTACTATACCGTTTACCCCTGTTTTTAATGGGACAGTAAATACTTCTTCTGTAGGCATGTTCGGAATAAACGGAGTATGTAACTTATTTTGAAATTGTGCACTTAACCATTTGTGGTTATCAGGGAGTTCGATCGTTAAATCTGTTTTGTCAGATTTGTAATGTAATTTTTTATACTTTCTCCCATTTAAATGATGCGCTTTACTATTTAATAATTGAATATGGTTTTGCCATGCTTGTATTGGGTTGTCATCAGTTACTCTTGTAGTTGTAAAGATAAGGTCCCATAATTTATTGATACTTTCTTCCTCATCGAGCTCAGGGAAGATTTGCGAAGCCCATTCGTTGCTTGGGACAGAGATAATTGACCAACTACATTGACTATTAACTCGGTATTCGGTAAGTTCCTTCAAACCAGAGGCATTGGCTTTCATCGCAATTGCAAGTCTTTCTGCATCAATATCTTGAAGAAGAGTAGGGTTAGACGCATCGATATATAAAAAAGCAGCATTGTTTTTCGCTAATTCAACAAGTCCTTTTGCTTTCCAGTGAGGGAATTCCTTCAACCCTTCTAATGGTGAATGTAAGTATTTAATTAATGTTAAATCTTCATCTGAGTATTCGACATGGACATTTTTTGCTCCGAATTTATAGGCTTGCTTTGATAATTCACGAACTAAGCGAGAAGATGTAATAGGGGCATGAATCACGAGAGTTTGTCCTTCTTGAATATTAATCCCAACTTGTATCACTAATTGTGCGTATTTTTTTAAATTCTCTTCAAAATGAGTCATAAGTAACCTCCTGGAAATATAGATTCACCTATAATTATAAATAAAATTAAATATTTTTTCTATTCTGTTTTTTGTTTATAAGAAATTTAATTTGTCAAAAATAAACTTTCCAATTTCGGGGATTTATTTACATAGCCAAGTGTAATAATTGTATAAATTTTATTTGCCTCAATTTTCACTTCAGGAATTGTTAATATAACGTTTTTTGTTCCCGCATCAGCTATTTCTATATCTGCTACACCAGGACTCACTTGTAAATAATCTGTTGCTTGTTTGAATGAAACTTTTTCAAACAGCTTTTCTCCATCCTTTAAAGATACATCTACTTGAGGTGCATCAGGAGACAAATGAACGAATCGTATTTTTGCTTGTCCGAATGGAAGGGGTGTATTATCGGTTAAATTTAACAGTTGCAGTTTATCAGCATTACCAATTGCAGCAAGAGTATATGCATGATTTCCCATTACAGGAACGAGGGTTGAAAAGATAGGAGTTTCCCCGCCAGCAGGTACGATATCAACGCGGTATTGCCCTTGTGTAAGTGAAAGATATGGACTATATTGCTTAAACGAAATGTTTTTAACTACTTTTTGTCCATTTATAACAATATCAATAGCAGATGAATCAGGAGAAGCGTGTAAGATTCGAACGTAAGAGGGTAAGGATTGTTCGCTTGAATGTGGTGGTGATACACGGCTTTTCTCGTAAGCTTGTACAAATTGTTTCATCGCCTCATAGTGTTTTAAATATACTTCTATATATTTTTGCGGATTTGTATATTTGTAATAACAAGCAAGTTGCTCATACATTGCAGCTTGCTGTGCATATTTTTCTACTTCTGATGTATTCATTGATTTGCCTCCTCTATTATCATTATTACAACTATATGCATGTACAAAGAGAAGATATGCAAAAAAGTCTTGCTGATCTTTAAGGAGATGGAATTTCTAGATAAGATGGAGATTTTTTTTATTTCTAGGCAAACACACATACAAAAAGATGTATGTCCTACATATTTTGTCAATGTAAACTATTTTAAATGGATGTAAGGAGTGAAAAACTATGTGGGGTTACGGTGGAGGATATCCAGGTTATGGCGCTGGAGGCTGTGGATATGGCTATGGTGCTGGAGGCTGTGGATATGGCTTTGCGATTGTTGTTGTGTTATTTATTTTATTAATTATTATTGGAGCTACTTGCGTACGCTTCTAGTTATTCAGAAAGAGCGTCATGGTGAACCGATTAATTATAGATTGATCGGTTCTTTCTTTTGAATCCCCCTTTATTAACCGGGAAAACATAAAAAACATCATTTTTCACGAACATTAACTTTATAATTATAATTCGTTAATTATGCTGACATTCCAAATGGGACATGATCCCTTTAGCAAGGAATGTAATGGGGGAATGAATATATGAATACGAACTATGATGTGTGCAGGTCCTGCGGGAATTTTTGCTTGCTATGAAACAATTGGTAAAATGCCGGAAGCAAAAGTGCTACTAATTGATAAAGGACATGAAATTTAAAGTGGAAGTAGAGGACATTGTAGAATAAACTCGTCTTATCATAGGACGAGTTTATTTTTGTGAAAATTTTGTCTAAATTTGTTTGAAAGTATATGGAATAAAATGAAGAAGTAAGAAGGAATATCCCTGGAGTGTTGTCGAAGTTTACACATTAGCAACATGTTTTCATCTCAAATGATATATAAGAAGAGAGGAGTAAGGAAATTTTTAGTTACTGGTTTCGTTTAGATAGGTAGGGAGTGATGTAGAGAGTGTGTTGTTGAATTGTAAATTGTTATTTCTGAAATTTCTTTCTATTTTATTTTTATGCATTTATTTTTATATTCTATAATAATGGCTTTTAATAGATTCACTGCTTAGGCAGAGAGTTCTTTTTTTTATGAAAGAAGAATCGATTTTTTACATATTTATATATGAGTTGAAGAAACGGGGGGAGCGTCATGCGTGATTACTTAATTAAACCACTTGTTGGTCAACCGTATCCGATGATTTCGCACGGGAAAGGTGTTTATTTATATGATCAAAACGGTAATAAATATTTTGATGGTTCGTCAGGAGCAATAACAGCAAGTATTGGTCATGGCGTAACAGAGATTGCAGAAGTTATTAAGCAGCAAGCAGAGGAAATTGCCTTTGTGTATCGTTCGCAGTTTACGAGCGAACCAGCAGAAAAGCTCGCAAAGAAGCTGAGCGACTTAAATATGGGAGATTTAAATTGGAGCTTTTTCGTTAATAGTGGTACAGAGGCAAATGAAACGGCAATGAAAGTTGCAATTCAACATTTTCAAGAGCGCGGTATTCAAGGAAAGCATAAAATTTTATCGCGTTGGATGAGTTATCACGGAATTACGATGGGGGCACTTTCGATGTCTGGACATCCGCTGCGTAGACAACGTTTTGTTTCCATATTGGAAGATTATCCGACATTACCCGCACCGTATTGTTTCCGTTGTCCAGTACAAAAGGTGTATCCAACATGTCAACTTTCGTGTGCAACAGAGTTAGAGCGATCCATTGAACGTATTGGTGCAGAGCATATTGCGGCATTCATTGCGGAGCCGATTATTGGCGCAGCTGGGGGAGCGGTTGTACCACCGAAAGATTATTATAAGGTAATTAAGGATATTTGTGAACATTATGATATTTTATTTATTGCCGATGAAGTTATGACAGGGCTTGGCCGCACGGGAGCATGGTTTGCGATGGAACATTGGGGTGTCCAGCCAGATATTATGACGCTTGGAAAAGGGTTGGCAGCTGGTTATGCACCAATTGCTGCAACGATGGTAAGTGATCGTGTGATGGAACCGATTTTAAGAGGGTCTCGTTCTGTGATGAGTGGGCATACATTGAGCGCAAATCCACTTTCTGCAGCAACAGCTTTAGCGGTAATTGAATATACAGAGAAGCGCCGTTTGCCAGAAGAAACTGCTGAAAAAGGGGAATATTTAATTGCAGGTTTGCAAAAGGTACAGCAACAATCGACAATTATCGCTGATGTACGCGGGAAAGGCTTTCTGATTGGAGTAGAATTGCAATCGTTTACAAAGGCATCTGAACTTATTTCGGTTGCGGCGAAAAATGGTCTTCTTTTATACCAAGCTGTATCAGGGCAAGCGGGTAAGGAAGATAGTGCATTATTAGTTGCGCCGCCGCTTACGACTACATATGCAGAGCTTGATGAACTACTTCATATTTTTGCGAAAAGCGTAGAGGAAATGACGCAAAAAGGAGGGCATAGTATCGCATGAAAACTATTACAAATACATTTGGAAAATTAAAAACAATACAAGATGTTATGCCACATTTTTACGATGGAATGACACTTATGTTTGGAGGGTTTGGAGGCATTGGTGCTCCCCCCTCTTTAATTCAAGCAATCTTAGATAAAGGAATTCATGATTTACATTTAATCGGAAATGATACGGGTTTTCCTGAAGTGGGAATTGGCCGCCTTGTGACGAACGAACGTGTAAAGTCGTTAATTACATCACATATTGGTTCAAATCCAAATGCAGGACGACAATTAAATGAAGGAAGATTGAAAATTGAATTTTCTCCTCAAGGTACATTAGCAGAACGAATCCGAGCTGGAGGAGTCGGACTTGGCGGTGTTCTTGTTGATGTTGGGATGGATACGATTATGGAAGAAGGAAAACGAACAGTTGAAATTAGCGGGAAAACATATTTGATAGAAACAGCATTAACAGCAGAAGTGTCTATCGTATTTGCGAAACAAGCAGACCCATTTGGAAACCTTGTGTTTGATAAAAGTGCGCGCAATATGAATCCGCATGTCGCCATGGCTGGTGATATTACAATTGTTGAGGCTGAAGAAATTGTTCCACTTGGAGAACTCGATCCTGAAGAAATTATTACACCGGGTGTGTTTGTTGATTATATCGTTCCATCGGAAGGAGTGAACTGGAAATGGGCATGGGAGTAGATGTTCGTAACAAAATTGCAAAGCGTGCAGCAAAGGAAATTCAAAACAGAATGATTGTGAATTTAGGAATCGGTATCCCATCTCTAATTCCGAACCATTTGCCAGATGATATGCATGTTATGTTTCATGCGGAAAACGGTATCGTTGGTATGGGACCAACACCTGTAAAAGGCGAAGAGGATGAAAATTTATGTAATGCGGCTGGCTTGCCGACATCAATTATTGCCGGAGCTAGTTATTTTGATAGCAGCACAGCATTTGGGATGATTCGAAAAGGCTTGCTTGATATTACCATTCTTGGGTCACTACAAGTAAGTGAAAAAGGTGACTTAGCAAACTGGATTGTACCTGGTAAGCGTGTGCCAGGAATAGGTGGTGCCATGGATTTAGCGCAAAAAGCAAAACGTGTTGTCGTTGTCATGAATCATGTCGATAAATACGGAAAATCAAAAATTGTTTCAGAATGTACACTACCGCTAACATCAAAACGATGTGTAGACGTAATTATTACAGATATGGCAGTAATGGAAGTAACACCGAAAGGACTAGTGCTACAAGAATTAATGAGTCCGTACACAGTAGAGGATGTAAAAAAATGCACAGAAGCTGCTTTTCATGTAAGTCCGTCTTTACTAGTGATTGACTGAAAGGAGAGGTAACAATTGGAGCAATATAAAAAACAAGTGTGTGAATATATTGAAAGTCATGAAAATATGAGTGTGAAATTATTAAAACGTTTAATTCAAGAAAAAAGTACGAGTGGAGATGAAAGCGGTGCGCAAGCGGTTGTAATTGAAAAGCTGCGTGAGCTTGGTTTAGATTTAGATATTTGGGAACCTTCGTTTACGAAAATGAAAGATCATCCGTATTTCGTCTCACCGCGTACAAATTTTAACGATAGTCCTAATATTGTAGCAACGTTAAAGGGAAGTGGCGGCGGAAAGTCGATGATTTTAAATGGTCATATTGATGTTGTGCCTGAAGGTGATTTAAAGCAGTGGGAGCATAATCCATATGCCGGAGAAAAAATTGGGAATCGTGTATACGGGCGCGGCACAACTGATATGAAAGGTGGTAATGTATCGCTTATGTTGGCGATAGAAGCCATTGTAGCAACAGGCATTTCTTTAAAGGGAGATGTATATTTTCAAAGTGTAATAGAAGAAGAGAGTGGCGGCGCAGGTACGCTTGCGACACTTTTACGAGGCTACGAGGCAGATGGTGTAATTATCCCAGAGCCGACGAATATGAAATTTTTCTCGAAACAACAAGGTTCAATGTGGTTTCGTTTATTCGTAAAAGGGAAAGCTGCGCATGGTGGGACACGTTATGAAGGTGTAAGTGCTATTGAAAAAAGTATGTTTGTTATAGAGCATATAAGGAAGCTAGAAGGAAAACGAAATGAACGGATTACTGATCCATTATATAAAGAAATCCCGATTCCAATTCCGATTAATATCGGGAAAATTGAAGGTGGCAGCTGGCCAAGTTCTGTACCTGATTTTCTTACTTTAGAAGGAAGATATGGGGTAGCGCCAAATGAAAGTATGGAAGAGGCAAAAAAAGAGTTTGAAAATTGGATAGGACAGTTAAATCAGGTAGATCCATGGTTTACAGAACATCCAGTAGAAGTAGAATGGTTTGGCGCACGATGGGTTCCAGGTGAATTAGAAGAAAATCATCCGCTTATCACGATGTTAAAGGACAATTTTGTACAAATTGAAGGTACAGAGCCAATTATTGAGGCATCACCGTGGGGAACAGATGGAGGGTTATTTACGCAAATCGCAAATATTCCAACGATCGTGTTCGGCCCAGGTGAAACGAAAGTCGCTCATTATCCAAATGAATATATTGAAATTAATAAAATGATTGCAGCAGCAAAGATTATTGCATGCACACTGCTAGAGTGGTGCGAGGTGGACAAATGAAATACTACGAAGAATTTGCAGAACAGACGAAGTACTATACAGTAGAAGGTACATTAGATTATTTTAATAAACGTATTCGAGTTGACCATTATAAGGGAAATGTCGAACAAGTAATGCATAGGGTTGAAGAACTCGCAAACTCTCATTCTTTCACGAAATTAATTATAAAAGGAAAAAGGGAACATATTTCGGCGTGGCTCTCTCTTGGTTATATGCTAGAAGCAAGTATTCCACAGTACTTTCAAGGTCATGATGCGTATTTTATGGTGAAATATCGAGATGATGAGCGCCGTAATAGTGTGCAGTGGGTGAAGGAAGATGAGATTGTGAGTGTTGTAATCGCTAAACAAGTAGTAGAAAAGGAGATACCAGCACAGTTTGTGTTGCGAAAAGCAACAGAAGGAGATGCAAAGCAGCTTGCGGACGTATTCGGAAAAGTATTTGAGATTTATCCTACACCTTTAAATGAATTCGATTATATTGTGAAAACGATGAAGGAAGATACAATTTATTACGTGTATGAAACGGAAGGAAAGATTATAAGTACTGCTTCAGCAGAAATAAACGTAAAAGAGGGAAATGCAGAATTAACAAATTGTGCAACGTTACCTGAGTATCGAAAGCATGGTTTTATGAAAAGTTTACTGATGAAGTTAGAAGATGAACTGCAAGAGAGAGGTGTTTTTTGTTCGTATACAATTGCACGGTCACTCTCATTTGGTATGAACGCAGCGTTTTATCAACTTGGATATACGTACACAGGAAGACTTGCGAATAACTGTTATATTTTTGATAAGTTAGAGGATATGAACGTTTGGGTAAAGGATTTATCACGTATATAAATACAAATTGAAAAACTGACATGCAGATCCTTTTTTAGGGGGGCGAGAGCATCTGGTCGTGCATAGAAGCGGTCAGGTTTCGTTCTGTATAGCCTGGAGTTGTATGTTAAATAACCAAAATGGTCTTATCTAGTAGATAAGGATTCATTAAGAATCGATTCGTTTAACTTCCATCAGCGTAGAAGAAAAAAATCTTCGCTGATGGGAGTTTCATTTTAGCAGTAAATGCTCAAAATTAGGCATCATAATTGCTGGTTTTTGAGCGAAGGAGGGGAATGCGTTGCTGGCGATTTCAACACAAGAAGTAATTGAAGCGATTTTAAGTAGCATTGATGAAGCTATTCATGCAGTAGATGAAAATGGGGTTACGATTTTTTATAATTCAGTAGCAGCAAAACATGATGGATCGAATGTAGAAGATGTACTTGGTAAATATTTATTAGAAGCATTTCCTTCGTTAACTCCAGAAACGAGTACACTGTTAAAGGTATTGCAAATGAAAAAGCCAATTCTACACCAAGTGCAGCGATATCAAAATCGAAGGGGAGAAGATGTATACACGGTGAATACAACACTTCCTATTTTTATAGAAGGACGCATTGCTGGCGCTGTTGAAATTGCAAAAGATTATTCTACTATTCAAAAGTTGACGGAAAAAATTGCTGACTTGCAGTCCAAAATGAAGCGGTCACCACCGAAAAAAGCACCATACAGACATGTAGCATTCGATACGATTATAACGAATGATATGCGCTTTTTACAAACGAAACAATTGGCGCAAAAGGTTGCGACTACGAATGCGAACGTACTGATTTACGGGGAAACAGGAACGGGAAAAGAGTTATTTGTACAAGCAATACATGAAGCATCGAAAAGAAGAAATAACGCGTTTATCGCTCAAAACTGTGCTGCTTTGCCAGAATCATTACTTGAAAGTTTACTGTTTGGAACAACTAAAGGAAGTTATACAGGTGCAATAGAGCGCGCAGGTTTATTTGAGCTTGCGGACGGTGGTACATTATTTTTAGATGAACTGAATTCGATGCCGTTAGATTTACAAGCAAAAATGCTTCGCGTACTAGAAGATGGTGTTATTCGCCGCATCGGTGATAATAAGACAAGAAAAGTTGATGTGCGTGTGATTACCGCAATGAATCAACCCCCAGATGAGTGCCTTCGTGAAAATAAAATTCGTACAGATTTATATTATCGATTAAATGTGTTTTCTTTATTTATCCCGCCGCTTCGTGAGCGGAAGGAAGATATTGTATTATTAGCTCCGCACTTTTTACAGGCTTATAACAAGGAATATAAAAAGAATGTGATTGGTATAGATGAAGGGGCAAAGAAGCGATTGCTTCAATACCATTGGCCAGGTAATGTACGTGAATTAAAGCATATGATTGAACATGCGGTCATTGTAGCAGAAGGGAAAATACTAACGCTATCTTGTTTACCACGTTCGTTTCGACAAACGCCGCATCTGCAGAAAAGGCCGATATTACCGCTTCGGGAGGCGCTGTATAAAACGGAAAACGAGTTGATTGAACATGCAATGTTAGAAGCGAAAGGAAATGTTTTGCAAGCTGCAAAGTTGTTAGGCATTCCAAGACAAACTTTGCAGTATAAATTAAATAAATATGCGAAATATGCCGAATAATTGGCAGCTTTTTGTGCATTTGCACCAATAAATGAGAGCTTACATATATAAAAGTAAAGAAAATTCTGTTTTTTAAGAGGTGTTTTTATTTTATTTTCGTATAAAACGATATTTTTATAGTAAAGAAGCTTGTAATAGCCAAGGTTGTACGAATAGATGAGGATCAAAATTTAGATGTAACTGTTAAAGTTGGCATGATTATTGCTTTAATAAGTAGTGAGCGTTTGAAAAAGGGGGAATGGCAATGTTACACGACGTATATAAACCAGAACGTCATTGGAAAGAGATTGAACTATGGAAAGATGTTACAGAGGAGCAATGGAACGATTGGATTTGGCAATTAACAAATACAATTAAAACATTAGATGATTTAAAGAAAGTCATTAATTTAACACCAGAAGAAGAAGAAGGTGTTAAAATTTCAACAAAAACAATCCCATTAAACATTACACCATACTATGCATCTCTTATGAATCCAGATGATCCACGTTGTCCAATTCGCATGCAATCTGTACCGATTTCAGAAGAATTATATAAAACGAAGTATGATTTAGAAGACCCGCTTCATGAAGATGAAGATTCACCAGTTCCGGGGTTAACACACCGTTATCCAGACCGTGTTCTATTTTTAGTAACAAATCAATGTTCTATGTATTGCCGTTACTGTACACGTCGTCGTTTTAGTGGACAAATTGGAATGGGTGTTCCAAAGAAGCAATTAGACGAAGCGATTGCTTATATTCGTGAAACGCCGCAAGTTCGTGACGTATTAATATCTGGTGGTGACGGACTTCTTATTAACGATAACATTTTAGAGTATATTTTAAAGAACTTACGTGCAATTCCGCATGTGGAAATTATTCGTATTGGAACAAGGGCTCCTGTTGTATTTCCGCAGCGTATTACGGAAAACCTTTGCAATATTATTAAGAAATACCATCCAGTTTGGTTAAATACACATTTTAATACGTCTATTGAAATTACAGAAGAATCGAAACTTGCTTGTGAAATGCTTGCAAATGCAGGTGTACCGCTTGGAAATCAAGCTGTTATTTTAGCAGGTATTAACGATAGCGTACCAATTATGAAAAAATTGATGCACGATTTAGTGAAAATTCGCGTACGTCCTTACTATATTTATCAATGTGACTTATCAGAAGGTATTGGCCATTTCCGTGCGCCAGTATCAAAAGGTCTTGAAATTATTGAAGGATTACGCGGACATACATCTGGTTATGCAGTTCCAACATTTGTTGTAGATGCACCGGGCGGCGGTGGTAAAATTGCCGTTCAGCCAAACTACATTATTTCACAAAGCGCTGATAAAGTTGTTCTTCGTAACTTTGAAGGTGTGATTACAACGTATCCAGAGCCAGAGAATTATGTAGCAGGCAGAGCAGAAGGATATTTCAAAGAAATTTATCCTACTTACGAAGAAAAGCGCTCTGATGTTGGTGTAGCAGCACTTATGAGTGATAAGAAGTTTAACCTTGTACCAGAAGGCTTACAGCGTATGAACCGCCGTAAAGATTATGAAACAAATACAACGCATGCTTCATTAAAAGATAAACGTGACAAACGTGACCAGTTGAAAGATAAAAAATATCAAGCACAAATGGCAAAATTAGATGAGAGTACAAAAACTGAGGGAGATGCAGTATGAGATGTATGTGGTGTGAAGGTGAAGAAGCAATTGAAAGTGTAAATACTGTATACTGGGAATTACCAGATGGAACACAAACAGTTACAATTGAAGAAACACCTTGTATCGCATGTCCAAATTGCGGAATGCATTATCAATCAGATACTACTGTGAAAGAAATTGAAGACCAGCTCTTTTTAATTTATACGAAAGATTTACCAAAACAAGTCACATATACAGATCTCATGGAGCGTCCGCGTTTATTAAAGCGAAATTATTTTGATTTTTAACCAGCATTTTTTATGCTGGTTTTTTTCTTGTTTGGCTTGTATAATGTAGCCAAGTTAGAAAGGTAGGGAATATTGTTGAAAAAGTCATTTTATCATTATATGATGAAGCATCGTGCTTCTTTAGCAAAAAATGAACTATGCGACTTGGCGGAAATAATGTATGAAGATCATAGTTTTCCAAAGCAATCGGAGGATTATGATGAAATTAGTTCATACTTAGAATTAAGCGGTTCATTAGATAGTATGAGCATTTTTGATCGCGCATGGGAATTATATATGCAAGAGCGGTAGAGTGAAACGCCTATTTTTAGAACGTTTTAATTAATCATTTTCAATTTGTTTTATGTACACTCCAATAGAGGAGTGTATTTTTTATGAAAAATATTCAAGTATACAACCTCATGTGATAAGCGTTTTCGTATTGGGTCGCATATACTGTTATCGTCACATACTTAAAATCACGACTTCAAAAGGAGAGAGAGACATGACGAGAAAAAAGCAGCCCAAATACAATATAGGAGATATAGTCGTGATTACGTTATATGGTACAGTGGGCAAAATCACGAATATAAAAATGCTTGACGGAGTTTATGTATATGAAGTAAACAACCACGATGGATTTTATGTAGAACATACACTGCAGCTTGTGACGGAGCAAGAAATGAAAGATGGCGAATCAGAATGGATTGAACTTCATTATAAATTTACGTTTGGTGATCTCGTTCAAGTTACAGGCTATGAAAAGGATGTATTTCGTGTTGTTGGTTACCGGACGGAAGTATGGCGTTATAAAAATGATGCTTGGGAAGATGCAATTTATGAATTATCTCGTATTACAGATGGTGAATGGCTCGAAGCAGATGAATCCGATTTGACACTGATTGCGAATGCGCAAACAGCAAATGTCATTTTAAAGAAGATGAAACAAGATAAGGCGGGTATGAATAAGCTAGATTTAGGGAAATTAAAGTCTATTAATAATTCGAAAAAAGTAAGTATAAAAACGAATCGTAAAGAAATTATTGATGGTTTGTTAGATATTTTTAATGATTACAGAACATTGTATGAAACATTTCAAGATGAAGAATATAAAATTGTGATGGAAGTTGTACGTAATTATTTAATTAAATTATCCGAGAAAAAATAACTTAGAAAGAGAGAAGGAATTGAAAGAAAATATAAATTGTATATGGTATGCCTACAATTGTTAAAAAGATAATAAATATAGAAACTAGCTTGTCCACCCACGCATCCTCATGTATGAAATCTTCTTCTGTATGTAGTATTTCTTGTTTATAGTTCATTGTGTTTTCCTCCTTTATATAGCTTGTACTACATCTTATGCAAAACTATTTTTTTATATAACCTATATATCTAGCAAAAAAAGAAAAATGTTTTTCTATTGTTATACATAATTTCTATTTTTCTTCATAAAACAGAATTAAAGGGGTGATGCTCATGAAGGAAATAGAAGTCGTGATTGATACGGAAGAAATTGCAGAATTTTTTTATGAGCAATTAATTGTAAGAGGATACGTACCAAAGCGCGAAGAAATTGAAGACCTTGCAGACATTGCATTTGATTATTTGTTAGAGAAATGTATGATTGATGAAGTATTTGACGAAGATGATGAGGGGAAGTAACGACGGGATAGACTCGTCGTTTTTTGCATCGTATAAAGTGAAACTTCCATCAGTAGAGGGCTTCATTCTCACTGATGGTTAGTTGAACCAATCGGGCTTTTACGGGCAGTTATCCCCCGAATACATTCTTCGCTTTTCTCTCAATTTTGAGGTGGGGGCTTACTGCCCGTTAATGCGGTATAAATAATAAAACTAATATCACTATATCGTGCTGTATTTGGTATAATGAAAGGGAAAATTTTCTGAAGAGGTGAAGTGATGTTCAAAAAAATTATTGATTCTATTCTAGGCAATAAGCATAAGCACCGCTCTTACTCCAGTAGTGATTATCGTCATCGACATCGTTCGTATTCTAGCAGCGATCATCATAAGCATCATCCATCACATGGGTATGGGCATCATCATTATAAAAGAAAACATAAAAGTCGCAGTTTTTTCTCTAGTAGTTGATGAATTTTCAAAAAGTTTTGGCGTGGTTTGATCGACCGCTGTGTATTGATACTGTCGTTGCACAGCGGTATCAAATTCAGCGTATTCTTGGTATGGGGAGCTATGGTTTTACATATCTTGTTACTGACTTGTTGTCTGGTGAGGAAAAAGTATTAAAACAACTTCGAAAAAGTAAACAGCGCTATGCATCAGGTAGGAAATCGTTTACATATGAGCAAGCGATTTTACAGCAGGTAGAGCATCATGCAATACCTCGTTTCTTTCATAGTTTTTCATGGAGAAAAGGATCTTTTTTTGTAATGGAGGAAATGTGCGGAAAGACATTTGAAGATTTTATTTTTGAGTATGGAGAAATGTATACAGAGAAAGAAGTTTTTCTTATTTTATATAAGGTGCTTTATGTTGTTTCCTATTTTCATAGTCAAGGTATTGTGCATCGCGATTTACGAATTCCTAATATTTTAATGAATGATGATGAAATATTTATCATTGATTTTGGATTAGCTCGCTTTATTGGTGAAAATGATGAACGTGCTCATTCTTATAAAGGGGAACAAGCGTATATGCGTGAAATCCATTATCGTAGTGATTTTTATGCTCTTGGACATTTTGCTTTGTTTTTGCTGTATTCTAGTTATGAATCTTCAAAAGAAGAACAGCCTTGGCACGAAGAATTAACATTATCAGCAAATAGTATTGACGTAATTATGCGGATGCTACAAATGAAAGAGCCGTATTATGAAAATGTACAAGAATTAATAGATGATGTGCGCTGTATAATAGAAAGGATGGGAGATACATGTTCGAAAAGTTTTTAGCAAGCGTTGGTATTGGCAGTGCAAAAGTTGACACTGTGTTAACACAAGAAGAATGGCTTATCGGTGAAGAAATTACAGGGGTTGTACATATTACTGGCGGGTCAGTAGCACAAGAAATTGATAGCATTTATTTAACGTTATCTACGACATATATTCGTGAAGTAGACGACAAGAAAATAAATTCAACATATGATTTAAAAAAAGTTCGTTTAACAACTCCTATAACAATCGGGATAAATGAAAAACGAGAAATTCCATTTTCATTCCCGATGCCGATTGAAGCACCTTTAACATTTGGAATGAAAACCGTTTGGGTGCAGACTGGTCTAGATATTAAACGCAGCATTGACCCAAGTGACAGAGATTACATTCAAGTACTACCAAACTTGCTATTAAAAAGTGTATTAGAGGCAGTCCAAAATCTTGGATTTCGTCTTCGTCAAGCGGAATGTGAAGAGCTTCCATACCGTTTGCGTGACCATGTCCCATTCGCGCAAGAGTTTGAATTTGTCCCTGTATCCGGACCATATTATGGAAAGTTAGATGAATTAGAACTTCTGATCATCCCGCGTTCGTATGATAGTTTAGAAATTGTGATGGAAGTAGATCGAAAAGCAAGAGGGATTGCTGGACTATTATCTGAAGCTTTAGATATGGATGAAAAAGTTTTACGTTTCACAGTGAAGCGTGAGGACATTCCAACAATGCAGCAAAAAATTAACAGTTATATTTCTTGATGATTCATGCATAAAAAAGAAATGGAGAGGGAAAATAAAACACCCGCTCCATTTTTGTATAGTGAGGTTATGCAGATGAAGAGATATCGACATTTATATATGCTACTTTTTGTTTTGCTCGTTTGTTTTGTCGTGCTATCTTTTTCTTATGAAACATCTATTATTGATCAATTTGACAATGAAGTAAGTAATTATATACAAGGCTTTCGTAATGAATATTTTACCTCTTATTTTGTATGGATGTCTTACATTGGATCAAAAAAGGTATATTTTCCTGTAATGTTTATCCTGTTTATGTATTTCTTGATTCGAAGACGATACATGACAACGATTTTGTTAATGATAAATTTTTATGGTTCGCGCTACTTGAACTATATGTTAAAGGTATGGTATGAGCGACCAAGGCCCGATATATCACAACTTGTTACTGCGACAGGTTACAGTTTTCCGAGCGGACATGCGATGAATGCAGTTGCATTTCTTGGATTTATTGCATACATTACAATTACTGAACATCGCCTACAATTGCATCAAAAATTACTGCTGATTGTTATTGCCTGCTTTCTTATCTTCTCCATTTCTATTAGTCGAATATATTTAGGAGTACATTATCCATCTGATATTTTAGCGGGCTGGGCTGCTGGAGGAAGTTGGCTTATTTTATGTATCATGTTTCATCAAACATTTCTCCCGCATGTAGCCGACAATAAATCTTCTGTATTAAGTTAATCAATCATGAGTAATGATTCATTTCAATCCATTTTGTATTACATAAAAAGGACCTATGAGAGCATAGGTTCTTTTTGCATTGGCTCTACATGAATATGTGTGTGCCAAATATTGTGTTTATGCTGCAGTTTTTCTTCAATTTCATCAGTAATACGATGGCTTTCACTTACGTCCATGTGTGCGTCTACTTCGATAGTAATATCAACATACGTTTGATTCCCATACATGCGTGCTCGAATGTCAACAATGTGTTCAACGCCTGTAATGGTTTTAACTGTATCGGCATATTGCTTCATTTTGTCTGGATCAATGCCATCTGTTAATAGGTGTGATGCTTCTTTGAAAATATCCCACGCAGTTTTACAAATAATGATACCGACAATAAGTGCCGCAATTGGATCAAGAAGAGGCATTTGAAACTGTGAACCGAAAATACCAATAACGGTCCCAACACTTACGAGAACATCAGATAAATTATCTTTTGCAGCCGCTTCTAGTGCTTTACTATTTGTTTCCTTGGCAATTTTACGATTATAAACGTATACGCTATACATAATAGCAGCGCAAAACAAAGCAACCCAAGCTCCTATTAAATTAGGGGGTGTTTGTTCTTCCTTGAAAAAGGATTGAATAGCATTTACGATAACTTCCAATCCAACAGTCATCATAATAAAGGACGCGATGAGTGAGGCGATTTGTTCTGCGCGTAAGTGACCATATGGATGATCTGGATCACGAGGTTTTCGGGAAATTTTTAACCCAATTAATACAGCTAATGATGCGCCAATATCAGTTAAATTATTAAGACCATCAGCACGCAGTGCGCTAGAAACGGCTATGTAGCTTATTGTAATTTTAACAGTTGATAAAAATATATAGGCAACAATACTTAGCATAGCCCCTTTATCAGCAGCTTTGTTAGAAAGTGACTCCATACTATTCACTCACCTTTCTCTCAAAGATTCTCTATATATAAGCGTATCAAACGAAAGTCGTGTGGGTCTATACAAACATTGTTGTGTACTTTTAGCATTTTAAGAAAGGGAGAACATTGTTTCGTGAGGGCAAAAAAGACAAAAAAGCACTTAGATATGCTTCTAAGTGCTTTAAGTTGTTTATAGTATATTAATATACTTCTAAAAACTCAGTTACTTGCTCTTCAGTCTTTGCATTTGCACTATGTAAATGACCAAGTTTTTCACTGTTTTGATACACTAATAAACTTGGAATTCCCATTACTTGATATTCTTCCGCAATACTTGGGAACTCATCTTTATTAATGGAATACCACTCAAATTTATTGAACTCTTCCATTATATCACCGATAAAATTGTCCATGCGCACGCAATCTGGGCACCATGTTGTGAAAAACTTAATTACTACTGGATTTTCGTTTGCGATAAGATCGCGAAACTCCTTGTCAGACTTGATTTCTTTCATGTTTTTGACTCCTTTTCATTCTGTTTTATTTGTAATTTTTTAGGTGGTGATTTCGTCAAAATCACAAAACTTCTAACGAACGTTTTTTTCTCCGAATAATTCGTTTGCAAATTGATCCACCGCTGTTTCTTGAAGACCTGGTACAACGTGAGAATAGGTATCCAATGTAATTCCCATTCTTTTATGACCTAATCTTTCGCTCACAATCTTTGGATGGATACCTTGTTTTAGCATTAAAGTTGCATGAGTATGCCTAAGATCATGAAAGCGAATATCAAGAACTTCACTTTTCTTTATAAGCTTTTTCCATAGCTGTGTCAAACTTTTGAAATTACACGGGTTACTGTTAAAGTAGGGAAAACCAAGCCAAAGTCATTATATCCAATTCCGAAACGTTTTTTGTCTCTTTTCTTCTTTTTAAAATTTGGACTCTGCTGTATAGCGGAGTCTTCTTTGATAAAAAAAGACACTCCTAGGAGTGTCACCAACTCTCTTATTGCTTCCGGGGTTTGAAAAGGGAACTACTGAAAAAGAAACCTTTTTCAATTCAAATGTAACATTTATGGAATATATAGTAAATTGAGAAATATTATCCGAAAAATTTAGTATAAATATTTTTCACTATTCGTCATAAAAAAAGACACTACATGAGTGTCTTTTGATTGAAAGAAAATTCTTTCTATTATATAATTGATTATGGGAAAGGTAATGTTAAAGTGTTATTTTTAATGTTATCTTATTATTTAATAAGCCATGAAATCAAATCAATTGATTTTTTGGCTTTTTTTATTATTGTAAGCAGATTCTTTATTGTTCATATTATATGTTACTTTCTATTTAACAGCGAATGACAGTGCCGGAATAACAAACTAGGAAATAGTCTCCAGTATCTATAACGGTCACTGCGGAAATAAATCCTTTAAAGCCTTCTGAAGAGTAATAGATTTCTTTAGGGATATTTTCAGCAGATTGATACTTTCTTTTTTCATACTTTACATGATGGTGCTTAATTGTTTTTGGTTCAGATACAATGGATTGTTTGTTTGTGACAGTGGAAGTATTTGCATTCAAAGAATCTTGAGAAGTGATATCTAATTTTGCTGCTTTTACATTCTCCGTTTGTGAAAAAGCACCAATACCACAAAATCCGATAAATGTTGCTAAGGTAACCTTTGTGAAATTTTTCATTTTCCTTTTCTCCTTTTCTAATTTTTGGTAATGTTGTTCTTACAACTAACAGTCTATATGGAGTGTATATGAACTGTAAATATATATGAAAAGACAAAAAATGAGAAAAATCGTCATTTTTCTCATTTTTTTGTATAATAAACCGTTGTTCAGAAAATTGTCAAAAATTAAAAGTTTTCCCTATGCGAAAAGGAGAACTATTTATGCAAAAAAAGAATAAATATTCATTGTTCAAATGTTTGAATAAAATGTGAACTATTTTTAATAATTAGAATGGACTATAGAGATATGTACCTAAATTTCTTCAAAGCAATGGGAAAAAACTAGAATGGAGGCATATGGTAATGATTCAGTATAAAGATAATTACATAACTATCTTTCAAAGTGCTATTTTTCAAACAAACTCAGTTGTTGTAGAAACTGATGAATTGGTATTAGTAATAGATCCGACTTGGCTACCGAATGAAGTGAATGAAATTCAGAACTATGTTTATGAAAATAAAAAAGATAAAGACGTTTACTTACTTTTTACACATTCCGATTTTGATCATATTTTAGGTTATGGTGCGTTTTCGTATGCAAAAGTAATTGCAAGTGAGAAATTAAAAGATTGTCCTGATAAGCAATCAATTATTAATAGTATTCAAGACTTTGACGATTCTTATTACATAACAAGGAAGTATGAAGTGAAATTTCCAAATGTGGATATTTCCATTTGTAAAGAAGATGAAGAATTAGAGATAGGGGATATGAAATTTCATTTTTATCAAGCCCCAGGTCATACTGATGATGGCATTATTACAGTTCTTAAGCCACTCGGTATCATAATAGCTGGTGACTACTTATCAGATATAGAGTTTCCTTATATTTATCATAACAGTGATGACTATTTATCAACTTTAAAAAAATTCGAATTTATAATAGAGACATATGATATTAGCCTTCTAATACCAGGACATGGAGGGTTTACAAAAGATAAAACAGAGATGAAAAAGAGAATATCTAAGTCGGTTCATTATATTTTACAAACGAAACAGTTACTTTTAGAAGACAAACAAGAAGAAACATACGACCTTATCAAAAAATATAGTTATCCCAAAACAATGAAAAAATTTCATGATTATAACCTTACTTTGTTAAAAAAGGAGTGATTTTTTAATGGAGCATAAAGGATTGAAAATATTCATTCATGCTAGTACTTGGTTTGCGCCTGTATTGGTTCCTTTTATTATATTTCTTTTGAGTTCAGATCGAGAAATTAAAAAATTATCATTACAAGCAGTCATATTTCATTTTGTCATAGGCGTACTCATTGGTATTTCAGCATTTTTCTCTTGGATATTAATTGGAATTCCATTTTTAATTATTTTTGGACTTATGGCTTTAATTACACCAATTATTGGTATTGTTTGTGCGTTAAATAATCGATCTTTTCAATATCCGATTGTTGGATCGTGGTTGAAATAAACTAATATAAAATGTTTGAAAAGGATAGCGGATTGCTATTCTTTTTTTTTAGAAATTATAATGAAAAAATAAATCGTTTATATATCCATAGATAAAGAAAATAAAATAAATTGTAATTTTCTAAACAGTCTGATATATTTGAGTAGAAAATGAAATGAGTGTAAAACGGGCGAAGATAAATCGTTTGTTTTGCATATCATAGTCTGCGCGGGGAGATGGTGCTAATTTACGAAGATAAGTTATAGTAACAGTTGCGTTGGAAGATCTTTTTTATTGTCGTAATCATTAACAAAAATGAAGCTTATGAGAGATTCTTTGTTTGGAACATTTTCTTATAATCTCAATCCTTTCAAAAATATCATTATTAACAATCTAAACATAGAAAAACCTTGTACGCTGCTAACCTCATATTCTTTGCGAGAAGTTAAAATAGAGAATAGTGAGGGAAATATTTTGTGCATTCTTGGAAAGGCTTACAGAAGTGTAAACGAAGATCTATTTGGATTGGAGGAAAACAAAATGGGAGCTGAAGAAAAATATTTTCCAGGACTTGAAGGGGTAATTGCAGCAGAGACGAAGATTTCTTTTCTTGATACAAAAAAAGGAGAAATCGTTATTCAAGGGTATGACTTGATTGAGTTATCTAAAACGAAAAGCTATTTAGATATCGTTCATCTTTTATTAGAGGAGAAACTTCCTAATTCAGATGAAAAAGCGGCATTGGAAGAAACGTTAAAGTCTGAATATGAGGTTCCGAGTGGGATTTTTGATGTTTTAAAAGCACTGCCAAAACAAACGCATCCAATGGATGGATTGCGTACAGGAATTTCGGCGCTAGCTGGTTATGATAATGAAATTGATGATCGCTCATTAGATGTAAATAAAAAGCGTGCTTATAAATTGTTAAGTAAGGTGCCGAATATAGTAGCGAATAGCTATCGAATTTTAAATAATGAAGAACCAATTGAACCGATTCAAGAATTATCTTATAGTGCGAATTTCTTCCGTATGCTTACGGGTAAAAAGCCTTCTGAATTAGAAGAAAAAATATTTGACCGATCGCTCGTTCTGTATAGTGAACATGAAATGCCTAACTCTACTTTTACCGCTAGAGTAATTGCATCGACACAATCAGATTTGTATGGTGCCTTAACCGGAGCAGTTGCTTCTTTAAAAGGTAATTTACATGGAGGCGCAAATGAGGCAGTGATGTACATGCTGCTTGAAGCAGGTACTGCCGGGAAATTTGAAGAATTATTGCAAAAGAAACTGTATAACAAAGAAAAAATCATGGGATTTGGACATCGCGTCTACATGAAGAAGATCGATCCAAGAGCGCTTATGATGAAAGAAGCATTAAAGCAGTTATGTGATGTGAAAGGCGATTATACATTATATGAAATGTGTGAAGCTGGAGAAAAGATTATGGAGAAGGAAAAAGGAATCTATCCAAACCTAGATTATTATGCTGCTCCAGTCTATTGGATGTTAGGTATTCCAATTCAACTATATACACCAATCTTTTTCAGTTCAAGAACGGTAGGCTTATGTGCGCATGTGATTGAGCAACATACAAATAATCGCTTGTTCCGCCCGCGTGTAAATTATACTGGCGAGCGACATGTGCTTAGCAAATAAAAACAACTGGGGAGTTGTTAAGGCCGCCCGCCAGATGAGTGTTTGACCGACACCCATTCTTAATAATAACGAATTTTCGATAGAAAGGGAAGAATAGCGTGATTAAAACAAATGAAATTAAACAAAAAGATGCAATTTTAGAAGAGATTACGGATTATGTATTAAATAAAGAGATTACAAGCTTAGAAGCATTCAGTACAGCACGCTATGTGTTACTTGATACGCTTGGATGTGGGATTTTAGCACTGCAATATCCAGAGTGTACAAAATTACTAGGACCTGTCGTACCAGGAACAGTTGTGCCAAATGGTACACGTGTGCCGGGAACATCATTTGTACTTGATCCAGTACGCGGTGCCTTTAATATCGGATGTATGATTCGTTGGTTAGATTATAATGATACGTGGCTTGCGGCTGAATGGGGACATCCGTCTGATAATTTAGGTGGAATTTTAGCTGTTGCAGATTATGTGAGCCGCGTTCGTATTTCAGAAGGAAAAGAACCATTAAAAGTAAGAGATGTACTTGAAATGATGATTAAAGCACATGAAATCCAAGGTGTACTTGCATTAGAAAATAGTTTAAACCGCGTTGGTCTTGACCATGTGTTATACGTAAAAGTAGCGACAACAGCTGTTGTTACGAAAATGCTTGGTGGCACACGTGAAGAAATCTTTAATGCATTGTCTCATGCGTGGATTGATAACTCTAGTCTTCGTACATATCGTCATGCTCCAAATACAGGTTCACGTAAGTCATGGGCAGCTGGGGATGCAACAAGTCGTGGTGTTCATCTTGCACTTACTGCATTAAAAGGTGAAATGGGTTACCCAACAGCATTATCTGCACCAGGATGGGGATTCCAAGATGTATTGTTTAACAAGCAAGAACTAAAATTAGCAAGACCTTTAGATTCTTATGTAATGGAAAATGTGTTATTTAAAGTATCGTATCCAGCAGAATTTCATGCTCAAACAGCTGCAGAATGTGCAGTGAAATTACATCCAGAAGTGAAAGAACGATTAGATGAAATTGACCGTATTACCATTACGACACATGAATCAGCAGTTCGTATTATTGATAAAGAGGGTCCATTAAATAACCCAGCTGACCGCGATCATTGCTTGCAATACATTACTGCAATCGGTTTATTAAAAGGTGACATTGTTGCAGATGATTATGAGGATGAAGTAGCCTCTGATTCTCGCGTAGATGAATTACGAAATAAGATGGTTGTTGTTGAAAATAAACAATACAGCTTAGATTACCTAGATCCGAACAAGCGCTCAATCGCCAACGCTGTTCAAATTCATTTTAAAGATGATACAGTAACAGAAAATGTAGAATGTGAATATCCATTAGGTCACCGTTTCCGTAGAGACGAAGCGATTCCAAAGGTTGTTCAAAAATTCTCTGCAAATATGGCTGTTCATTATTCTAATAAACAACAAGAAAAAATTCATGAGGCTTGTTTGAATGAAGAAAAATTAGAAAATATGAATGTAAATGAATTTGTAGATCTTTTCTTAATTTAAGTATGGGGGGAATAAGAATGGCTTGGGTTGTAAATAAACAGTCAACACAAGAAGAACTTGCCAATCGATTCCGAACTTTAGTAGAAGCACCTGAAATCTTGCAAATTCCTGGTGCACATGATGCGATGGCTGCTCTTGTTGCAAAAAATGCTGGATTTTCAGCTCTTTATTTATCAGGAGCTGCTTATACAGCAAGTAAGGGTTTACCAGATTTGGGCATTGTAACATCTACTGAAGTGGCTGAAAGAGCAAGAGATCTTGTTAGAGCAACGGATTTACCTCTTCTTGTCGATATTGATACAGGATTTGGTGGAGTATTAAATGTAGCAAGAACTGCTGTAGAAATGATGGAAGCAAATGTGGCTGCTGTTCAAATCGAAGATCAGCAACTTCCTAAAAAATGTGGACATCTAAATGGCAAAAAACTTGTTTCTATTGAAGAAATGCAGCAAAAAATTAAAGTTATAAAAGAAGTAGCACCATCGATGGTTGTTGTAGCTCGTACGGATGCTCGTGCTGTTGAAGGATTAGATGCATCGATTGAGCGAGCAATTGCTTACATAGAAGCGGGTGCGGATGCTATTTTCCCAGAAGCTTTGCAGTCAGAAGAAGAGTTTCGTTTATTTACAAAAAAAGTAACGGTACCTTTACTTGCTAATATGACTGAATTTGGAAAAACACCGTATTATACTGCCGAGGAATTTGCTAATATCGGTTATCAAATGGTTATATATCCAGTGACTTCTCTTCGCGTTGCAGCAAAAGCTTATGAACGTATTTTTCATCTTATAAAAGAAGAAGGATCGCAAAAAGAAGGGCTTTCTGATATGCAAACAAGAAGTGAATTATATGAAACAATTTCTTATCATGACTTTGAGGAGTTAGATAAGGGAATTGCAAAAACAATTTTATCTGATGGGCAATAGATGAAATAAAAAAGCGATGATACACATCTTTAGCAAAGACACCTGCTTGATGTGAAATGAATCATCGCTTTTTTGTTATATTAACGGATAGTAAGAATGAGATTGATAAAAGGTTTTTGACGAAAAGAAACGAAATCCTCGTTTGTGTAGTTGCATTTTATTATAATATTTTCCCCACGGTAGAAAAGCATTATCATGTTATGCAGATAGGAGAAGAGGAGTATAGACATTCTAAAGGAAGGGAAATTCAGTTATGATGGCTGCAAAATATGACTCTGTTCGAAATTGGATGAAGCAGGACCCGTACACTTTGAGGAAAGATGATACAATTCGAGAAGCATTACGAATACTAGCTGAATCAGAGAGCACAGAACTCCCTGTTTTAGAAAACAATCATGTGATTGGGGTTGTGAAACTAATTGATTGTGTAAAGTGGTTAGAGGATCATTCAGAGTGGGATGAACCGATTGTCACTATATTGAGACATTTTTTCTATAACGTAAGGGAAGAGTTTTCATTAAGTGAGTTAGAGAATATGCCACTTTACGTTACTTGCAAGGAAAACAGAGAGTTTAAAGGAGTGTTCAGTAATAAGGAATTATTAGCCTTTCATAAAGATTTGGTTCAAGAAAACGAATGTGCACATCAAATGATAGAGTGGTTTAAACTTTGTTTTGATACTGCATACGAAGGTATTGCAATTGTGGATGAAAATGGAGTTATCCAAATGTTCAATGAAACGTACAGTCGTTTTGTTGGTGTTACGAAGGAAGAAGCTATTGGGCAACACGCTGAAAATGTAATTGAGAATACGCGGCTTCCAGTTGTATTAAAAACAGGAGTACCAGAAAGAAATCAAGTGCACCGTCTGCAAGGACAGAATCTAGTTGTGCACCGGATGCCAATTTGGAAGCAAGGAAAAGTGATAGGTGCTGTAGGGATGCTTATTCATGAAGGGATTTCAGATGTTTATAAAATACTAGAACGATTTTATCAAAAGGATAGGGAAATCAAACCAACGTTTTCTAAACCGAAAAAGAAGCAGGTTCGATTTGAAGATATTCTTGGAGAAAGTCAAACAATTTCTGAAACGAAAAAAATGGCTCGAAAAGCAGCTGGATCAAAAGCATCTGTATTAATTACTGGAGAAAGCGGTGTTGGTAAAGAACAATTTGCACGCGCGATACATGATACCGGTATAACAAAGAACGGTCCATTTATTAGTGTGAACTGTGCTGCTATTCCTGATAATTTACTAGAATCTGAATTGTTTGGTTATGCAGAAGGTGCTTTTACAGGTGCGAAAAAGAATGGAAAGGCAGGGAAATTTGAACTTGCAAATCATGGAACAGTATTTTTAGACGAGATTGGCGATATGTCACTATTAACGCAAGTGAAAATTTTACGTGTTTTACAAGAAAGGGAAATAGAAAGAATAGGTGGTACACATCCAATTCCTGTTGATTTCAGGCTAATTACAGCGACAAATAAAGATTTAAAACAAATGGTTAGAGAAGGAACCTTTAGGGAGGATTTATATCATCGTCTTCATGTTATTCCGATTCATATTCCACCGCTTCGCTTTCGAAAACAAGATATACCACTCATTGTTGAGGAACATTTACAAAATTTATGTCAAATGTATGGTACTGAAGAAAAGACACTTGATAAAGAAGTATTACGCCTTATGTTCCATTATAATTGGCCGGGTAATGTTAGGGAATTAATCAATGTGTTAGAAAGGCTATTTGCACTATCAGATGATGCACATATACGGGCTAAGGATTTACCAGAAGAATTTTATTACCGGGATATGGAACAGAAGAAATTAGTACCTATGATTCAGTCTTTACCAGCAAAACAAGAAGCAATGAAAGTGGTACGTGAAGAGGAAGAAAGAGGATTAATTGAACGCGTTTTAAAAGAAGCAAAAGGAAATAAATCAAAAGCAGCGGCATTGTTAGGGATTTCTAGGGCGACCCTTTATAATAAATTGTCAAGATTAAAAATCTAAACAATTGTTATATCAAGTGTAAAACTGTCTAGACAGTTTTACGTTTTCTTTTCATTTTGCCCTTGTTCTATCAATTTTTAGATTGGCATAGATTTTGCATATAAATAAAATGAAGAACGAAATGATAGGGGGATACAGATGGAGAAAACAAAGTTGCAATGGGACGATTTTTTTTCGCTGAATCAGGAGCTTAATACAATCTTTTTTACACCTGAGGATTTTTCAGGTGATGAAGATTTAATCGCAAAAACAACAGAACAATTTGTGAAACAGGAAATTGTTCCTCAAATTGAAAATATCGAGCAGCACAATTATCAAGTTTCCCGCAGGTTGTTTGAAAAGGCTGGAGAACTTGGATTGTTGAGTATAGAGATTCCAGAAGAATATGGTGGATTTGAATTAGGGAAAGCAGTTTCTGGACTTGTGGCAGAAAAGATGGGATATGCAGGAGCCTTTAGTGTTTCCTTTAATATTCATGCTGGAGTAGGAACGCTGCCATATATATACTACGGAACAAAAGAGCAGAAGGAAAAATACTTACCTAAAATTGCATCAGGCGAATGGATTGGAGCTTATGCTTTAACAGAACCTAATGCTGGATCTGATGCATTAAGTGCAAAAACAAGTGCTGTCTTAAATGAAGAAGGAACAGCTTGGACATTAAATGGTGAAAAACAGTGGATTACCAATGCTCATATGGCTGACGTATATGTTGTTTTTGCGAAGACAAATAAAGGAATGACAGCATTTATTGTCGAAAGAACATGTGAAGGCGTTTCGATTGGCCCAGAAGAAAAGAAAATGGGTATTAAAGGTTCTTCAACTGCGACTCTGATTTTAGAGGATGTCGTCATACCTGCTGAAAATGTACTAGGGGAAGTAGGAAAGGGACATCACGTAGCTCTTAATATTCTCAATTTTGCTAGATTGAAACTTGCTTTCGGAAATATTGGAACAGCAAAACAGGCAATTGGCTTATCTGTTCAATACGGAAAAGAACGAAAACAGTTTCAAACAGAATTAGTTGATTTCACGATGATTCAAGAGAAAATTGCAAATATGATTATCGCTACATACGGTGCAGAGAGCGCAGCTTATCGAACAGCAGGCGTAATTGATGAAGCGATTCATGAGAGTGATGAAGGTATTATGCAGAAAATGTCTCAATTTGCAATGGAATGTGCAATCAACAAAGTGAATGCTTCAGAAACACTTGGAAACATTGTGGATGAAGCGGTGCAAATTCATGGTGGTTATGGTTATATGCAAGAATATGAAGTAGAACGATTATATCGTGATGCTAGAATTAGCCGTATATTTGAAGGAACGAATGAAATTAATCGCTTAACAGTTGCGAAAATGTTAATGAAACAAACGATACAACTAGGGGACAAAGTAGATGAAGACAAATTTGAAAATGTAGAACGAAATCATCGTTATATTTTATTATCGAAACAATTATTGAAGCAATCTTTGAAAACGCTATCTCAAACTCCTGAATTAAAAATCGAACAAGAACAAGAATATTCACGCGTGTTAGCAGACATGTTGAAAGATGTATATGTAATGGAATCGGCATTTTTACGTACAAAGAAAGCGATAAGTAAAAATGGTGAAGAAAAAGAATGTGCAAAACAGTTTATAACGGATGTGCTTTGTGAAGAAGGATATCGAAAAGTAGAATCAGCAGCAATTGTTCTTCTTTCTGCAGCGGTGCAAGAAGAGCAAATTAGAAACACTATTCTAGATGAAATTCATCAACTGTCAGTACCTCTATACACGAACTTGTTTACGAAAAAGCGAGAAATCGCAAAAACGATTATAAATCGCGGGAAATATATTGTTTAAATAGGAGGAGAGCGGTATGAAAAAGGTTGGTTTTATCGGCTTAGGTAATATGGGTCTTCCAATGTCTAAAAATTTATTAAAATCTAACTATTCTGTATATGGAGTTGATTTAAATAAAGAGGCTGAAGCTTCCTTTGAGAAAGAAGGAGGAATCATTGGCTTATCAATTGCAAAATTAGCAGAAACATGTGATTTGATTTTTACAAGTTTACCGTCACCGCGAGCTGTTGAAGCTGTTTATTTTGGAGAAGAAGGTTTAATTGAGAATAGTCATTCGAATGTGGTTTTAATTGATACAAGCACAGTAGCTCCGCAATTAAATAAAAAGCTTGCGGATGCTGCGAAGAATAAAAAAGTCGATTTCTTGGCTGCACCGGTTAGCGGTGGAGTGATTGGCGCGGAAAACCGCACATTAACTTTTATGGTTGGTGGACCAAAAGAAGTATATGAAAAAGGTTTACCAGTGATGGAAGTATTGGGAGCAAATATATTTCATGTGAGTGAGAAAATTGATAGTGGTACGACTGTAAAATTGATTAATAACTTATTAATTGGTTTTTATACAGCGGGTGTTAGTGAAGCTCTGACATTAGCAAAGAAAAACAATATGGATTTAGATAAAATGTTTGATATTTTAAATGTGAGTTATGGACAAAGTAGAATTTATGAGCGCAATTATAAAAGCTTTATTGCGCCAGAAAACTATGAACCAGGATTTACTGTAAATCTACTAAAGAAAGACTTAGGATTTGCAGTTGATTTAGCAAAAGAAAGTGAGCTTCACTTACCAGTAAGTGAAATGCTTTTGAATTTGTATGATGAAGCTGGTAAAGCAGGATATGGTGAAAAAGACATGGCTGCTTTATATCAAAAGGTAAGTGAACAATCAATCTCTAGTCATAAATAGCAATGAATACTAGCAAATATAAAAAATGAAAAGGAGCGAATACAATGATTACAACAGAAATTAAACGTGTGAAAAATCATATTAATGGTGAATGGGTAGAATCTACCGGCACAGAAGTGGAAGCTGTTCCGAATCCTGCGACTGGGAAAATAATTGCTTATGTTCCACTTTCTCCAAAAGAAGATGTGGATCGTGCTGTTGAAGCTGCAAAAGCAGCATATGAAACATGGTCTAAAGTACCAGTTCCAAATCGCTCAAGACAGTTATATAAATATTTACAACTTTTACAAGAAAATAAAGATGAACTTGCAAAAATTATTACATTAGAAAATGGTAAAACATTAAAAGATGCAACTGGCGAAGTGCAGCGAGGAATTGAAGCTGTAGAACTGGCAACATCAACACCAAATTTAATGATGGGGCAAGCGCTTCCGAATATTGCAGGTGGAATTGATGGTTCAATTTGGAGATACCCAATTGGAGTTGTTGCTGGTATTACTCCGTTCAACTTCCCAATGATGATTCCACTATGGATGTTCCCATTAGCAATCGCTTGCGGTAATACATTTGTATTAAAGACATCTGAAAGAACGCCGCTTTTAGCAGAAAAACTAGTAGAATTATTCTATGAAGCGGGCTTCCCAAATGGGGTTTTAAACTTAGTACAAGGTGGAAAAGATGTTGTAAATAGCATTTTAGAAAATAAAGATATTCAAGCTGTTTCATTTGTTGGATCTGAGCCAGTTGCACGCTATGTATACGAAACAGGAACAAAATATGGAAAACGAGTACAAGCACTTGCAGGAGCGAAAAACCATGCAATTGTTATGCCGGACTGTAATATTGAAAAGACAGTACAAGGTGTCATTGGTTCTGCATTTGCGAGCAGTGGAGAGCGCTGCATGGCATGTTCTGTTGTAGCGGTAGTTGATGAAATTGCTGATGAATTCATTGATGTTCTTGTATCAGAAACGCGTAAATTAAAAGTCGGTGATGGTTTTCATGAAGAGAATTATGTAGGGCCATTAATTCGTGAATCTCATAAAGAGCGTGTACTAGGCTATATTAATAGCGGTGTAGCAGATGGAGCTACTTTATTAGTAGATGGCCGTAAAATTAATGAAGAAGTAGGGGAAGGGTATTTCGTTGGAGCAACAATCTTTGATGGTGTGAATCAAGATATGAAAATTTGGCAAGATGAAATTTTTGCTCCAGTATTAAGCATTGTGAGAGTGAAGGATTTAGAAGAAGGGATTAAGCTTACAAACCAATCAAAATTTGCAAATGGTGCAGTCGTTTATACGTCAAGTGGTAAACACGCACAAACATTCCGTGATAATATCGATGCAGGGATGATTGGCGTAAACGTAAACGTTCCAGCTCCAATGGCATTTTTCGCATTTGCAGGAAATAAAGCTTCTTTCTACGGTGACCTAGGTACAAATGGGAAAGATGGTGTACAATTTTATACACGTAAAAAAGTAGTGACAGAACGTTGGTTTTAAGGGGAATGTAAAAAAGTGTCCATTGTATTGGACACTTTTTTATTGGAAAAATGTTTAATGCTAGAAATTCAATCTGCTATTATTAGCTTCTTATAAGATGGAAAAAGTTAGTTACCACTTCGTCCGAAACATTTTCTAAATGTTTATATTTATATTGTGGATTCTGGTCCTTATCAATGACAACAGAACGTATTCCTTCGAAAAAGTCTTCGTGTTTCAGAAAATTTTTAGCGAGCACAAGATCAGTAGCAAAGCACTCTTCTAATGTTTTTTCTTTTCCATCAATAAATTGTTTTAAAGTTATTTTTAGGGAGAAAGGTGATTTTGATAACATTGTTTCTTTTGTTTGAGTTGCAAAAGGACTCGCATCTTTTTCTAAAGAATCGATAATTTCTTCGACAGTGCGAAAAGAAAAGTGCTTATCAATCTCTGTTTGGAATGACGAAAGTTCACTCTCGGTAACAAGAACTTCTGAATAATCATTGATTAGCTCTGTTAATGCTGTATGTATGTCTTTTGTATGCCAATCTATTTGTTCAATGTGATTAAGAAAGGCATTTAATTTTTCACTAGAGATATAAAAATCAGCAGCATTGATATATAGTGCATCAGGTGCTTTAATGACAGAAGCTGTTAATGCTAAGTAACGTCCGATATAGCCCGGCGCTTTATTTAAGAAATAAGCAGATCCGACATCAGGAAAAAACCCGATATTCATTTCTGGCATAGCCCACTTTGTTCGCTCAGTTACAATTCGATGACTAGCTCCGTAAGTAAGTCCAACACCTCCGCCCATAACAAAGCCATCTAAACAAGCGATAATTGGTTTAGAAAATTTATAAACGAGCATATCTAATTGGAATTCATCCTCAAAAAATTGCTCCGCTTTTTGCATGGCAGAGTCATGTAAACGAGCTTCATAAAGAGTCTTAATGTCACCGCCGGCACAAAGTCCTTTCGTACCTGCGCCTTTTATAATGACAAGATGAATTTGATTATCCATTTCCCATTCTTTCAATTTTTGCGTCATTGGTCCTATCATTTCATAAGAAATGGAGTTTAATGCTTTTGGGCGATTTAATGTAATTGTAGCTACGCCATTTTTGTTAACTGAAAATAGAACTTGGTCAGTCATAGTATATCCTCCTCTATCATTCTCTGTTTGTTTTCACAAGTTGTGTCAGTGTCTAGGAAAATAGACTTTTTGTAAAAAGACAGAGAAAGTGCATTTTTATATATAAACTTCTTGTTTTTTTTCTTTAATCCTGCAATATCACATGTCTTTCTTTGTTTTAAAATGAAGAGCAAATGAATATACTGTAGAAAATAGACATGATCTTTACTTGTCATGCATTTTTTTGTGTTTTTTGGAGAAAGAGGGAAATATTCTTTATATTAATGAATAAAGAGTAAAAGTGCCGCATATTTTGGCGAGATATTTTGGAAGGATTTTATAAAAGAAAAATGAATATTAAACTTCTAACGATGAATTGATATCATTCACAAATGTGATTATAAAACTTATGATTTGAAATTTTTCATAATAAAGGTTTTAATCAATAGATATATAAGTACAAATTGAAAAAATGACATAAAAACCACTTTTTTAGGGGAGGAGAACAGAGCAACTGGCCATGCATAGAGGCGGTCAGTGCCTTTTCCTGCCACGTGCAAAGGTAGAAAGCAAGTAGCGGCCGTGTTTTATTCTGCATAGTAGCGACTTATACGTTAAAAAAACAACTTGTATTTATATATAACAAGTTTTCTATATTTTAGCGTTATGTATATTTAAATATAAAATATTTAATTGTACGTGGCCTAAGAAAGTAAAGGAAGGGGAGATTGGAATGCCAGGGATTTTGCTATTATCGGTCATTATTTTGTCTTTTCTTATGGTTGGTTTAACTTTTTATTTCCATCTAGAAGATCCAGAGCAGGATACGGTGCAAGATAAAGTACGATTGGTATTTCCAATTTTCATTTTAACAATTGCGATTAGCTTTTCATTAACTGAAAATAATTACGTTGCAATACTTTCATGGCTTTTTATGACAGTATTACTATTCATTGTGTTGTACGTTGTGATGAAGGATTATTTACAAAAATAAAAGTGTCGTTTACGGCACTTTTATTTTAAAGTAATATTTAATTTCACATACCGTAATAAGAAGAAATAAAAAAATCAATAGTAGTAAATCTCTTAGGCATTTAAAACAGTAAAGTTTCACTTTATATTCTGTTGTTACTTTTCTCATACTATAAATAATGACAGAAGCTGAATGATTTTTTATTAGGGAAGTTATACCTTTCTCATTCATTCTCTTGTCAATCAGTAATGCCCGCTATACTATTAAAATAGAGACATAAAAAAAGGGGTGTTTTTGCATGAAGTTTGAAATGCATACAAAGATTATTGTAAATGAAACTGAGAAACGATTACATACAGAAGATAATATATTTCAATTAACGTTAGAAGGATATCATTTATTTGTAGTGGATGAAATAATGCCGGTGTATAAAACAAGACAAGAGCTTGTTGGAAGTGCCGTTGTTAAGAAAGTAGAATGGACAGAGGGAAGAACGACGCTTTTATATCAACTTATTTCACTTCAATCTGTGAATTAAATAGAAGAGAAAGGAAGGAAAAGATGAAATTTTTTCATACAGCCGATTGGCATTTAGGAAAGCTTGTACATGGTGTTTATATGACAGAAGATCAGCGCTATGTTTTAGAACAATTTATACAAGCAGTTAAAGAAGAAAAACCAGATGCTGTCATAATTGCAGGAGACTTATATGATCGTGCCATCCCTCCGACAGAGGCGGTAGATTTATTAAATGAAACATTACAAAAAATCGTAATTGAATTACAAACACCAGTACTAGCGATTGCGGGAAATCATGATAGTCCAGATCGTATTCATTTTGGAAGTAGTTTAATGAAGAAGCAAGGCTTACACATTGTCGGACAATTTCAATATCCATATGAGCCGGTTGTTATGCACGATGAATATGGAGAAGTACATTTTCATTTAGTTCCATATGTCGATCCAAGCATTGTTCGTCACGTTATAAAAAATGAGGACATTCGTAGTCATGACGATGCAATGCGTATTTTTATGAATGAGTTATCAGAAAGTATGGATAAAGAAGTGCGTCATGTCTTTGTTGGACATGCTTTTGTAACTTCATCAGGGGAAGCAGAAGAAAATACAAGTGATGCTGAAAGGCCATTATCTATTGGCGGAGCAGAATATGTAAACAGTCATTATTTTGACGCTTTTCATTACACAGCGCTTGGTCATCTGCACCAGGCACATTACGTACGAAATGAAACAATTCGCTATGCAGGTTCACCGCTCGCTTATTCTATTTCAGAAGAGCATCATAAAAAAGGGTTTTACATTGTTGAATTAAACGAAGTAGGACAAGTAACACTTGAAAAACGATCATTAACACCAAAGCGTAAAATGAGAACGGTTGAGGCAAAAATTGATGAATTGCTGCGACACCCTGTTTCCGAAGACTATGTATTTGTAAAGTTATTAGATGAAAATCCTGTATTGCAACCAATGGAAAAGATTCGTTCTGTATATCCGAATGCAATGCACGTAGAGCGTGTTATTCAAAGAAAAGAATTAGCGAATGAAAACATTGCAGTCACTTCACGTCATAAAATGGATGATCTTTCCCTTGTGAAAGCTTTTTACAAAGAAATGAAAGGAACGGAGTTATCAGAGGAAAAAGAACGTCTCTTCTTAGAAGTATTAAAAACAGTCCATGAACGAGAGGGGGAGAGAGCATGAGACCTATCAAACTTATTATGACAGCGCTTGGTCCATATAAACAACAAGAAACAATTGATTTTGAAGAACTAGGCGAACACCGTATTTTTGCGATTTCTGGAAATACAGGTGCGGGAAAAACAACGATTTTTGATGCGATTTGTTACGCATTATACGGAGAAGCAAGCGGAGAAGAACGTAATGATACGAATATGCTTCGTAGTCAATTTGCTGATGATAACGTATATACAAACGTTGAATTATTATTTCAATTAAAAGAAAAAACGTATTGTATAAAACGTCAACTTGGTCATAAAAAGCAAGGGAATAAAACGATTACGGGCCATGCGATTGAATTTTATGAAGTTGCTGGTGATGAACAGATTCCATGTGTAGATCGCTTCCATGTGACGGATGTAAACAAAAAAGTGGAAGATTTAATTGGTCTTAGTAAGCATCAATTTAGTCAAATTGTGATGCTCCCACAAGGTGAATTTCGTAAACTGTTAACATCTGAAACAGAAAATAAAGAGGAAATTTTACGCCGCATTTTTAAAACAGATCGATATAAGTTAATGAGAGAGTTATTAGATCAAAAGCGTAAAGAATGGAAAGATGTTCTGCAAGAAAAGCAAAAAGAACGAGAATTGTACTTTCGTAACGTTTTCAAACTTCCTGTGCGAGATGGTGCACTACTTGAAATATTAGCAAATCAAGAACACGTGAATACACATCAAGTAGTAGAAGCGCTTCAACAAGAAATTGATTTTTATGAAAAACAAGCAAAGCAATTAGAACAACAAGAATCCATTCAGTTAAAGCAATTAAAAGAAGCGGAAACCGGTTATCATGAGGCGAAAGCTTTGAATGATAGATTACAAGATTTGCAAACAAAACAAAATCGTTATGATTTATTAGGACAAGAACGTTCTTCTATTGAAATGAAAGAACAACAATTTAAACAAGCCGAGCAAGCAAACCGATTATTACCGTTTGAACAATGGTATGATGAAGCAGTTCAAAGTGCAGAGCAAGCTGAGCAATATATGAAGCAAATGGCTGGCAAACAAGAACAGCTAGTATTAGCTTATGAACGTGCAAAGCAGCAGTACGAACAAGAAAAAAACAATGAAACGGTCCGTGAAGAAACGAAGCGAAACATTCAAATGTTAGAAGAATTAAAAGAAGTAATTGCAACATTTGCTGATAAGAAAATAAAATTAGCAGCGGCAGAAAAACAAATGAAGCAATTTAAGCATGAGATAAGTAAATTAGAGGAGCAGCAAGAATTCAGTAGTGCACAAAAACAACAGCTTGCCAGTAAGCTAAAACAGATGGAACAAGCACTTGAGCAATATATAACAAAAGCGGAGCAGTTAAGCCGTATGCGTGAAGATGCAAAAGTATTAAAAGATACTTACCAAGTGTGGCAAGAAGTGCAAAAGTATGAGGAGGAAAGAAAGGTTACCTTAAAGCAGATGAATACTGCTCAGCAAGCATATGAAACTTTGGAGAAATCATGGTTAAGTGAACAAGCTGGCCAGTTAGCAATTCATTTACATGATGGTAAACCTTGCCCAGTTTGTGGCAGTACTGCTCATCCCAATAAAGCGACTGAACAAGAATTATCTGTTGATGAAGAACAGTTAAATAACCTTCGTGAACAAAAAGCACAGACTGAAAAGCAATTTGTTCAAATGGAAGAAAAATGTAATTTTTATAAAAGACAATATGAAGAACTATGTAAAGAAGTGCAGAGTCGCGGATACGCTGCAATAGAGCTTGGAGATGTGTATCAAACATTAATCCAGCAAGGAAAACAACTTGCTGCAGAAGTAAACGAGTTAAAGTCGACTGAAGAAGAACGGAAACAATTATCGCCACAGCTACAAAAGCTAGACGAACAATTAGATAAATTGCAGGAGACTAAACGTGAAGTAGAAGGGAAATTGCATCGCTCTGAAATGGAATTGATTCAACTGCGAACAGCGTATGAAAATGATAAAGAAAAAATTCCAGCAGAGATGCAAACATTAGAAGCATGGCAACAAGCGTGTGAAACGAAAGCTTCTTTACTTCACAGTCTGCAAGAAGCATGGCAAAGAGCGCAAGATGAATTTCAGCGTTGTACGAGTGAAAAAATTCGCGTGGAAGAAGCATATAAAGCAGCGCAGCAACAATTTACACAAAGAACAAAGAAAAAAGAAGAACAGTATGTACGTTTCATGAAAGAACTTGAAGCAAGCGGCTTTGCAAGTCAGCAAGCATATACTGAGGCTAAATTATCTGACGCAGAGCGAATAAGCTTGCAACAACACATTCAATCGTATTACGGGGCGCTCGAAGTATTAACGAAACAAATTGAAGAATTAACAGAGGCGCTCAGTGGAAAAGAATGGACAGAGTTAACGCAAATAGAAGAACAGTTAAAAGAATTAGAAATTCAGCTTGATATTATTAAAGAACAACGTCAGCGTACGAACAGTGCCAATGAATATATTTCTGATCTGCATACAAATATTCGCCGCATTGATGAACAAATTTATGAAGAAGAAACAGCATTCCAAGAGCTTGTTGATTTATATGAAGTGATGAAAGGTGACAATGAAAGTCGCATTTCATTTGAGCGTTACATTTTAATAGAATATTTAGAGCAAATTGTTCAAGTAGCCAATGAACGACTTCGAAAACTATCGAACGGACAATTTTTCTTAAAACGAAGTGAACGGGTAGAAAAACGAAATCGACAAAGCGGTTTAGGATTAGATGTCTACGATGCCTATACAGGGCAAACACGTGATGTAAAAACATTATCCGGCGGCGAAAAATTTAACGCCTCCCTTTGCTTAGCACTTGGTATGGCTGATATCATCCAATCATACGAAGGCGGTATTTCAATTGAAACAATGTTCATTGACGAAGGCTTCGGTTCATTAGACGAAGAATCATTAACGAAAGCAGTAGATGCTTTAATTGATCTTCAAAAATCAGGACGCTTTATCGGTGTAATTTCGCACATACAAGAATTGAAGAGTGCAATGCCAGCAGTGCTGGAAGTAATGAAGCAGAAAGATGGATGTAGTAAGACGAGGTTTGTGGTGAAATAGAACAAGTATCTGATATTAATCAGAAGTTACAATTTTGATCATGCATTTCGAATAAGGTAAAGTGAATTTTGTAAATAAAAAGCCCTTCTCACATGAGAGGGCTTTACACTTAATTATTTATCACAAGCAATTCCATCACCATCTCGATCTAAGTTTGACGAATATGCTGGATGTCCTTTCGGAATATTTGAGAAACCAGCAGCTTTGGCTTCTTTACAACTTTTAAAGTTATAGTTACCTTGTGGTAAATTGTTATTAGGTTGTTGTTCAGCTTGAGCTTGTTGTTTCTTTTGTTCTTCCTGTTTTTTCTGCTCATCTTGTTGTTTTTTCAATTCCTCTTGTTTTCGCGCTTCTTCTTGTTTGCGTTGTTCTTCCTCTTGCTTACGTTTATCATCTTCTAATTTCTTTTGTTCTTCTAATTTTTTCTTTTCTTCTTCAGTATTTTTTTGACATTCTTTAGATTTTTCATCTAATTCCTTTTCTTTTTCTTTCAATTTTTTCTCAAGTTTGTTTAAGTCTTGCTCTTTCTTTTCTAATTCAGATTTTTGAGCGCTACTTGTGTTATTGTTACACGATGATAATAGAATCAAGAATAGGAATAATAATGTAATGATAACACGCACTGTTTTTGTGAAATGTTTATGTTTCCACATTAAAAATAAACCAACAGGAAAGAAGATGATTAAAAATAAAATAGTCCAAAATTTACTTTGCATTTTTGTCTCCCTCTAAAACTATGTATATATTACGATGTTTAGTATATCAGAAAAAATGCGGAATTTTACATAAAATTTCATTTGCAGGATTATTTTTGTCAGAAATAGCATTGAGCGTTCAAGAAAAATTGGTATGACTATTACTTTTTACCTTTTATAGTATTAATAAAAAAATATGATGAATTACATCTTCTCAACATCTAGCTACTAAAATTTTATATGTAACTAATCAAAGTAAATGGAGTAGGAACATATGCACGAAGTAATAGTGACAGAATAACAAGAATTAATATGACATGTTACAGAAGTGAAACGTGGTAACATGTCATATTAATTCAACAGTCATAAATCCATTGCTGGCTACACAGTATATTTTATTAAGTAAATTATGGTAGATTATTAATTGCTATTCTTGAAGAAATACTTTCGATGATAAGTGACGAAATTTCACAGAAACAGCATCATAATATTGTAGATAACGCGTCGTGGTTATTGCTAGACGGTAATCATGAGTTCCGCGGTATGATGAAGGAAGGAATAACGGCATTTATACATCATCTGTAGCTTTAGTATATGCGTAAAAGAAACCGCCTGTTAGGGCGGTTTCTTTTTGCGTTATTTTCTTAAAGCTTTACGTTTTCTTATTTTTTCTTTAATGTACACTACGTTTTTTATACCTAGACGAATTGAAGCGATGATAAGGTAAAGCATTACAAGAGAGTAGATGACAATCCAAATCGAATAAATATATGTATCTTGGAATCCATTTTCACCAAGCCAGTGAGTGACTAGCATTCCACCAAAATAAGCCGGAATCATTAGCAAGCTTACATCTCTCGGATCGGTTGCAAGATAAATCATAAAAAATAGAAAAGCAAGGGCTCCTATTGTGTTTATATGATCAAAAATCATTATTCAAAATCACCTTTCTTAAACCAGTATGCCTATATTCATTATACTAAAAAACGGTAATTTTCTCCAAATAAATAGAACGATTTATTCAGCGTTCAACCAGGTGGCTTATGTTTTACTTTAATCAAAGCTATTTTTAGGTATGAAAGAAATAATACTTATTACTAATGCGATCAGAAATATTGGTAGTAATATATATAGCGTTACCTTAGTTATGTATGAGTCATAATGAAATAGGTACCAAAACATAGGCATGTCCCAATAAGAAACTTTTAAAACTGCCACGGTATTTTCACCACTTGTTTCGTTACGTGTTGTACCTATAACCTTTCCGTATACAGTAAAACACCCTATGTACGCTGGATCAGCAACATGACGGAACGGGGTGTCGCCCTTTAATTCAATGTCTCTAGAATCTACATTCGGATATGTATCTTTCACTTTTTCTTTTAAAATAGCTAAATCATTTTCACTTATTCTTTGAGGTGCTCCTGTTGTAGCTTGTGAGTATACGTGTAATTTTATATCATCTTTTTGAATGGCAGTTCTACCTACAATTCTATTAGGAGAAAATATAAGAAATAAAACGTGAAGAATAAAAAACATTATATACACTTTAGAGTATTTTTTTAGCTTATTCAAATTGAATCTCTCCATAAAAAGTAATAGGGATAAGGAAATTTCATCTAGGAAAATATAACGCTTGGAATTCGTCTTTTGTAATTCCAAAATAGATTTCATCATAGAATGTTCCATTTGTATAAATCATATTTCTTAAGCGGCCTTCCTCAACAAATTGCAGCTTTCGATGAAGGTTGATAGAAGCCGTATTAAATGAATATACTTGAATAGTTGCTTTTTGATATCTAAGCTCGAAGAAGTAATGTTTTAGTATCGTTATAATCATATCTTTTGCATAGCCGTTTCCTCTATGAGGAGGGAATACAGAAATACCGTAATCGAATGTCCCATTTTTAGAATCGCAATTACTGACGTCAATTGTTCCGATTATGTTTTTATTATGATCTTCGGCAATCCAATAAAAATCATCACAGTCAGTAGAAGAACCTTTTGAGATGTCAGCCATCCACTCTTCGATTTGTTCATTTGTACGTGGGAAAGCAATGGAATCGAGGTTTTTAAGTATTTCGTCATCTAAGTCTTCGAATAAATAAATATCTTCTTTTTGAGGTGCTCTTAATCGTACCTTATTACCGCTCCAATATGATACTTTCATTATTTCCATCTCTCTTTCTAGTTATATAAGTATAGTTAAATTATACCGTTTGTGTAGTTTTATGTATATTGAATAAAAAAGCAAAAGGACCTGCGTCCGAAACAGGTCCTTTCGTTAGATAATGAAACTCGTTAGGAGCTCACCTATTATGTTAGCAGTTGATAGTAGAGCAGTCTATATGTCAAGGGTTGAGAAAGTTTTTTGTAGGGTGATTGAATTTCAAGATTAGAAGCGGAGAATGCCCAACTTACTTATTGATCTGTTTTAATTTTACAATATATAAATCACTCAATTATTTAACTTATAGATAGGATGAATTACTTTTTTTTTTGGAATTTTAATTTTTCGGACTAATATGATAATATTTATAATAAAGCTAAAATAAGAAGGATGGTAGAAATGAAAAAGAGACTGGAAGAGAATGAATATAACCCGTATTATTCAACGTATATAAACTTATTGCCAGAGGGAGATATTATACATATTTTAGAAGAACAACTGGAAGAGACAAACCTCTTATTGAAAGATCTTTCTGATTGTGAGGGACTTTTTCGGTACGCTCCTAATAAGTGGAGCATAAAAGAAGTAATCGGTCATATTGCGGATACTGAACGGATTATGGCATATCGACTTCTTTCAATAGCGAGAGGTGAAACGGCGTTACTTCCCGGATACGACGATGATGCGTATGTACTTAGAGCAGCATTTGATAAGCAATCTATGCAAGATCTTCTGGCAAACTTAATGGTTGTTCGTCAATCAACTTTGTATTTACTTAAAAGTCTAGATGAAGAAGCTTGGTCACAAAAAGGGGTTGCGAATAACTCTGAAGTCACTGTTCGAGCTGTGGCATGCATTATTGCTGGTCATGAGCTTCATCATCGTAAAATTATAAAAGAACGTTATTTGAGTTCTGTTGCTTATCCATCCAGTTGAAATATGAAATAAAAAAGAGATTGATTCATAAAAATGATGAATCAATCTCTTTTTGTTTAACGGTGTATTAGTGGCATTATAAAAATTTTTGTGTCAAAATAAAATTCTTAACGGTTTTAAGAGATATTTGTTATATTTAGTGTAATTTGTTATAATTAGTGTAGTGTATAAGTGTTTGAAATGAAAATTTGTAAAAGAGGAGGCATATTTTGAAAACGAGAAATGTAGTAAATATTTTTATTTTATTTACTTTATATACGCTGTTAATGATTTACATTGGCTGGAACGGTTGGGTATGGATACATACGACTTTTCATATTCAATCTTGGGGATATTATGCGATTGTAGTTGCACTATTATCATACGCTTATATTCTAGATCGATTGATTAAGTTTGCTTCACCACTTAGAACGATTGGTTCTTATTGGTTTGCGGTTATCCAATATGCAGTCATACTATTACCAATAGCGGATATAGCGGTGCTAATTTTAAATTGGTTATCGTTTCCAAAAGAACAATCTATTTTTTGGACTGGAATGATTGTTCTTACTACTTTTGTGTTTATTTTTGTTTATGGAACATTTAATGCGTATAGTCCAGTCATCCGAAAATACGAGATTCATGTACCTAAAAAAGTGAGTAATCGTAAAACACTTCGAATTGCGATGGCTTCAGATATGCATTTTGGTAAGCTGTCTGGCTTATCTCATCTGAAAAGATTGGTTCATCATGTAAATCATATGAAACCGGATATTATACTTTTACCCGGAGATATTATTGATGATCATCCAGAGTATTTTATAAAAAAGAATATGGGACAAGTGATGAAGCAAATGCATGCTCCGCTTGGCGTATATGGGGTATTAGGAAATCATGAATATTACGGCGGAGCGATTCCTGAATTTTTGCAAGAAATGGATAAGATTGATATAAATATTTTATTAGATGAAGCTGTAAAAATAGAAGATTGCTTTTATATTGTAGGCAGAAGAGATAAGACGGACCGGGAGCGGAAAAGTTTCGAGGAATTAATGAGCGCTGTGGATAAGAGTCTTCTCGTCATCGCAATGGATCATCAGCCATTTGAGTTAAAGCAAGCCGCGGCAGCGGGTGTTGATGTATTATTATCGGGACATACGCATAGAGGACAAATGGCACCGAATCATATCATTACAAGAAGAATGTATGAATTAGATTGGGGTTATGTACAGAGACATACATTTCATGCGATTGTTTCTTCTGGATTTGGTTTTTGGGGACCACCGTTAAGACTTGGTAGCCGGTCAGAGATTATTGAAATAATACTTACATTTGATTAAGTAGCAAGGGAGAGATACCTTTGCTGCTTTTTTTATAATATGTAAAATCGTCTATATTAGTAACCATGTTGACGATCACACGGAAGAAGTGGTATTCTATATTTGTCAGCATGGTGACAAATATAGAAGGGAGTTACATATGGATATCAATCGCTTAATGAAAGAACTACATTTTATGCAACAAAGTTACGCTACTTTATTTTCGGTTGTCAATAAGGTGCAAACTAGTGGGGATGAGTATTTAGAGATATTAACGTCACGGCAACATATGGCTCTAATTGCGATTGCACATTTGCCGATTGAAAACACTACACTTATTAATATTGCTAAAAAGTTAGGTACAACAAAGCAGACTGCTAATAAGTTAATTACAGGCCTTGTGAAAAAAGGTTATGTTAAAACTGTGCCGAGTAAAATAGATAAACGTTCGATTAATATCGAGATTACCCCTGAAGGAAAAAAAGCGTTAATTACTTGTTCTGAAAAATCCACATATTTTTTAGCAGATATATTTCATAATTTCACAACTGATGAAATTGAAACGTTTTGGAGATTATTACAAAAACTCTATCGCTTCAACGGGGAAGAACAAGATGGCTTTGAAGAACAGGTAAATCTCAAAGTTGATGAGCAAATGCAATTAAACTTAGATAACTATCAGGAAAAAGTCATGGCAGAGTTTTCAAAACGCCGAAATGGAGGAACGGAGTTGTGAGTAAAGTTTATATGAGTAATGTCATTTATCAGAAAGTAAAAGAGACTGAGAATAAGATGAAAGAAAAAGTCTATTATGTAAAGAATACAGTCCAGCATTCTATTTCTCAGGCAAAAGACAAGTTTCACCGTAACAAGAGACGAAATCAGATAGGCTATTGTGTATCCATTGCTACTGCACTACTTATCATGGCGGTTTCTTGGCTGACCGCAACAAATTGGCTATTTTGGATAGGGGTAGTAAGTATTTTAAGTAATGCTTTATTGTATAGTATAAGCTTTATTAAAAGATAATTTTGTGGTAATAAAAAATGTAATTCTATTATTTCTAAAATTTTGATATTTCTATCAAACCCCTTTAAAATAAAAGTATTGATTTTTAATGAAGCTTTCACGGGAATTAAGGGGGAAATTTGTATGTTAATTAAATCTATTATTTGTAAAGTAAGCGACGAAAAAAAGGAATTATTTTCGGTTGCTCAAGAACAATGGAGCGAGTTGAAGGGATTAGATGGTTTTTACGGACAAATCGGGGGATGGGATGAATCAGAAGCTTGTATAGTTAGTTTATGGGAAAATATGAAGATGTACCAAAGTTTTATGAATGAATCACATGATAAGATTTTTAATGATAACAACCAAGAGAGTACGTTTACATCATGTGAAACAGAATTATATCAATCTTTATTTGGCATAACGGAGACTTCGTTTGTAGAAGTATTAGCACACAGTTCTTTTTTGCGAGTAGCAATTTGTGATGTAAAACAAGAGAGTGAAAGGAAATTTTTACATATGCAAGAAACGGTATGGAATCCAGGTTTGGCGAGAGCAGAAGGGATGCTGGGCGGTATTGTAGGGAAATCTCTTTCTTCTAATCGTTACATTGTTTTGTCGTTATGGAGAGATGCGAATTCTCACAAGCAGTATGTGAAAGAAATATTTCCGCAATTACTCCATACAACAAATTCATCTCAGCAAGTGTTACATCTGGAAGGGAAGCAGACAACACTTGTTAGTTCTTGGGCTGTATTACCTGTGCATTGTAAGTAGAGTTGGCAATTTGGCTAAAGGAGGAGTAGGTATGCCTTATCCGAAACACATTGTAAGTGCTGCAACAGTCGTGTTAAATGATAAAAATGAAATGTTACTTTTAAAAGGTCCAAAGCGAGGCTGGGAGCTTCCCGGTGGTCAAGTGGAAGAAGGAGAAGCAATCCCAAAGGGTGCTATTCGAGAAGCGAAAGAGGAAACTGGTATTGATATTGAAATTGTAAAGTACTGCGGAGTGTATCAAAATGTTTCACAGTGTATATGTAATCATTTGTTCGTCGGTAAGCCAATCGGAGGACAATTTACAACAAGTAGTGAAAGCTTAGAAGTTGGATATTTTTCAATTGAAGAAGCGCTGCAAATGGTAACATGGAAAAATTTCAAAGAGCGCATTTTACATTGTTTAGATGAAGACAGTCAGCCATTTATGGTGACTTTTTGAGATAATCAAGGATAAGAAAGAGGTTATTAAAGTACACCTTTTTTTGTATATGCCATACGAATTACTTGATTGACAACAGCAGGAAGTTGTTCCGCTGAACATGATACGTTGGTTATAAACGGCGACGTCAGCAAACATTCTTTCCAGCAACTTTTTTAAATATGGAATTTCCTCCTTACACACTGAGATGTTATTATGTTTTGGATAAAAAGGTGAAATATACAAATGGTAAGGGGGATTTCTTTTAATGATGACTTATAAAGGGCATAAAAACGATAATAAGTAAACATCCAAAAATAGTCCAAGAAAGAAAAGAGAGTAATGATAGGTTCTTTTTTGCTTTCCAAAGCATTTCATGGATTGTTACATACCCTAAAGAACCGATGGCGCTTCCCATTATTAAGCCGGGTAAATGAACAGTTTTACTGTTAATGATCATACCAAACGCAGTGCTTAAACCAAGAATGCTTGATAAAAAGAGGATGATTAAGATAAAAGGTATATATTTATGCTGTGTAAATAAGAAAGAGATAATTAAGGCAAGGCCTTCGGGAACATGATGAATAATAATGGCTAGTAAGAAAGGAAGAGTGGATTCATGATGCGTTGTAAAAGCAGTTCCTAACGCAAAACCGCTAGGTAGATTGTGAATAAAAATGGCAAAGGAAAGAAATAAAAAAGTTTGCCATGTTGGGTGATCATTTTTATGTATCATAAATTGATGACAGTAGCGATCTATTAAACGCATCATTAAAATTCCAATGGTACTACCGAGGAGGGGGCCGATTATTTCATAACTTGAAAATGTTTGTGGAATGATTTCAATTAATAACAATCCAAGTAGAATACCCCCGCAAAGAGCGTATAAGCGAAATGTTTGTTCTTCCATTATCCGTCTTGTTGCAAGTCCGACAATACCACCCAATAGCAACCCAACAAATGAAAAAAACGTAACAATTATCGGAAACCAAAGTCGCTCCATAACATCACACTCCATTTTTAACTGTCAATTTTAAGTAGTATCGTTCTTATTAATTAGAGATGAGAAGAAAAGCTTAGCGATTAAAATGTTACTCTATAACAACTTATTATGATCAGGAAGAGGTTAGTCCCAAAATTGAAGAGGGGGGAGTTATTCTTATAGATTTGGAGTCAAACTTGAAAGTATATAAATACAAATTGAAAAACTAACATAAAAACCCTTTTCTTTTTCGGTGGGAGAGAGCAACTGGCCATGCATAGAGGCGGTCAGTGCCTTTTCCTGCCACATGCAAAGTTTAAAATAAAGATAGACAGCAAGTAGCGGCCATGTTTTGTTCTGCATAGTAGCGACTTAGATGTTAAAAAGTTAATTTATATTTATGACGGTTTGTCAATCTAAGTGCGACAGCTCCTCCTGAAACGCTTCGTGGGCAGTTTTCCAACCTAAACATTTTCTTGGTCTTTGATTTATAAGAAGTAGTGCTCGATTTAATTGTTCTTGTGAAACAAGGCTCAAATCTGTTTTTTTCGGGTAAAACTCACGTAATAGACCATTTGCATTTTCGTTACTCCCACGTTGCCAGGAAGAATAAGGATCGGCAAAGAACACTGCGATTTCCAAATCTTTTTCTACACGTTGATAACACGAAAAT
>NZ_KB910933.1 GCF_000383235.1 Bacillus sp. 123MFChir2 | reverse complement strand
ATCGGCTGCGTGACGCAAGCTTTTCCATTCATTTGTCGCAGCACTAATCAAATAAGAAATAACAGTAGAAACCGTGCATTTTCGGGCTGTCTCGGTGTGGTTGAACTCCGTTAAAATCGCCTGGAGCTCTGCTTCTGAAAGAAAGTTTTGAATCAATGTGTGGGACGTGGTATTCTTGTTCATGAGAGATTCCTCGTTTCGTCAATGTTGGTGTGGTAACTTACATTGTACAAGAGGAATCTCTCTTTTTGTATTCATTTTTTGGTAGAATTTAGATAATCAACAGACGTGAAATATTATCTTTCTTTTCACTTTAAATAAACCAAATTAAATAGGAGAGGATATGTAATGGATGAATTAGAAGCAGTCAAAGAGAAAAATACGGTTGCTATGCCACACCAGGAAGGCTGGCGGCAACAGAACAGCGATCCTAGTTTACGTGAAGTGTACAAAAGTATGAGGTACCAAAGAAAGGAAATTCTCTTCGAAAGCTCCTAGCATTTATGAGACCTGGTTATCTCGTTGCAGTTGGATACATGGATCCCGGAAACTGGGCTACGTCGTTAGCTGGAGGGTCTGCTTATAACTATACGTTACTATCTGTCATTTTGATTTCTAACTTTATGGCTATTATTTTGCAAGCACTATCAGCAAAGTTAGGGATTGTAACAGGAAGAGACTTAGCACAAGCATGCCATGATCATTTCAGTAAACCTGTGTCATTTGTTTTATGGATATTATGTGAATTAGCTATTGTAGCTTGTGATTTAGCGGAAGTAATAGGTGCTGCTATTGCATTAAACCTTTTATTTCATGTTCCTCTTGTATGGGGTGTATGCATTACTTCATTTGATATCTTACTAATCCTTTTATTGCAAAATAAAGGATTTCGTTATATTGAAGTGATTGTCATTAGTTTAATCGCAATTATACCTGCGGTCATTATAACGCTAATATATGGAGAAAAAGGAACCACGGAGCTTTTAGTATTAAGCCAAGTTATCCTATCTCTTCAACTTTCCTTTGCAGTTATTCCACTTGTTATGTTTACTAGTGACAAAAAGAAAATGGGTGAATTTACAAACTCACTTTGGACCAAAGTGATCGCTTGGTTTATTGCAATAGTTATCGCTATTTTAAATGTATATCTACTCTACACTACATTTTTAAGATAAAAGTATTCTAACTATGAAGTGTATTACTTCTATTCATCTAGATTATTAAAAATTTCCCTCAACAAAAAAACTCCTGTATGCTGAACCTAAAAATATATACTAAATTATATTAGCGCATGAAAAAGCAGACCCTTTTCTAAAAAGGTCTGCTTTTTCATTAAGTTTCGCTATTTCTTCTCTTCGATTATATAGACAAGAAATCCGTTATGGTCTAAGTCCATCTAAAGAAGTAGTAACATTTATATCAACCGTTCCTACTCCATTTACATTCCCGCTTTCTGTATATTGCCAAGCATTAAATCCGTTCCAATCACCTAATATAGTTGGAGTAGTAGAGTTATATCTGGAAATCCAAAGAGGTATATCGCCAAGTCCCGATATATTAAAACCATTTACATACCAAGGCCCTGTATAAAGCATAACGCGTTTTCCTGTTGTCTGCTGCACATAATCAATAAAAGTACGTGCCCATTTCGTCACATATGGCCCTGTTATATTACCTGTCGGACTAGATGGTGATTCCAGATCAAGGACAGGCATTAAATCCGTATGATATCGATTCAATACATCAACAAAATGTTTTGCTTCCGCAATCGGGTCATTTTGTTCTGGACGAGCAAAGTGATATGCTCCAACTAAAAGACCTGCTGCAGATGCATTTTGTACGTATTGCCCATAGGTTGGATCAGTATATGAAGTACCTTCAGTCGCTTTCATGTAAGAAGCATTAATACCAGACTGCTTAACTTGATTCCAATCTATATTTCCTTCCCAGTGTGAAACGTCAATAAATGTATAAGAAGGCTTCAGTGTTGTCGTTACCTTACCAAATCCTGCCCCTTGCATATATTCCACTTCAATCCAGTGGACATTGGACAATCCATTTTCTGCGTTTGAGTTATCTTGAATATTAATTCTTGATGCCTTTTCATTGTAAGCATTATATCCCCATGTATCTATAACTTTTTTTCCATCTATATATACACGAACTCCATCATCTGCTCCTGTATACAGAAGGTACTGACCAGCTTTCAGGCGCTTAGCTGTAACATAACGTGCTGAGAAATGGGTTCCTGGTACACCTGTAGCCGGTGATCTTTCAAAACCATTATCATCTTGCAAGCCGCCATTTGCTGCTTGTGGAATAGTCTTAGCTGCAACCGGATATCCAGAAAGAGATTCATTCGAATAGTAATAGGCAAGCCAACTACCAAATGGTACTACATCTGAGAATACAGCTGCTTGTCCACCATCTTGATAATATTGCGTATGAATATTGTGAGAACCAGCTGCTACGTTTGGTAATAAAACACGATTCGTTTCACCGGCAGCTAACGACCAGCGATTAATAACTAAATTATTATCAACCGAAACCTTTACGCCATCGTCTGCAAACGACTGAACAAAATAATCTCCTCCAGACAGTTGCTTATTCTGAACAAAATCACCTTGGAACTGTTGAGAAGGAAAACCAGCAGGACTTCCATATCCCCAGTTATAATGAACTTCACCGTTTGGATCGAGCTGAGTATAGGCAGTTTGCCAAGAAAGTATATTCGCATCAACCCAACCTAAAACACGATCACCTTGCTTAATTTTATTCCAAGTGGTAGAACCTTTTGTTGCACTTTGTACAACTTGTACCATTTGAAATTTGTAATCATTTGTAGGCGCTACGAAATTCGCTCCATATTCTCCATACGGTAAGCTCCATATACCATCACCGTTTGTAGACGGCTTAATAACTGCCGATCGATTCTCATCTTTAATATTAGTTAAATCTGTAAGAGACTTTCCAGCATCAAGCCATCCAATTATCTTACCGTTCTTTGCTACTTGATCCCAATTAACGGTTCCAATTGTTGCAGTTTTCACAACTTGAAGCGTTTGATAAGCATAATCATTCGTACTTTGTACATATTGTGCTCCAACAACTCCGTACGGTACTGTCCATATGCCATTGCCATTCGTACTTCCGATAACAACCGAAAAATTTGCCGGTTTTACTACTCCTGCATTGTCTAATGCATAGCTGCTAATCCAGCCAATAGCTTGGCCATTTAAACTAAACTTATACCATTGTATACCTTGGTATGTAGCGCTCTCGATTAACTGCAAATCTCGAAAAGTATATTGATTGGTCGACCCTAAATAACTTGCACCTGGAAGGCCATATGGCATGCTCCATATACCATTGTCATTTGTCGACCCCATAACAGCCGCCTGATTTATGGCTTGTATATTTGTCAAGCCACTTAACGTACGACCATCGAGCCATCCAATGACTTGATTATTCATGCTAAATTGATACCATGTAACATTTCCAATCGTTAATTTCTGAAGCAACTTTATGTCTTTTCCTACATAATTATTAGTAGAACCGACATAGCTCGCACCATTTACACCATATGGACTAGACCAAACTCCATTCCCTGCTGTATAGACGATTAGCTGATTTTGATTAACATTCGTTGCAACATTTAATACTTTACTATCAAGGTATCCTCCATCTTTTCCTTCTACCTGCACATGATACCAAAGCACACCCCCTACCTGCACACTACCAATAACATGAACCATCTTACCATTATATTTAGTAACGTCTCCAAGATAACTAGCACCTTGTAAGCCATATGGTACTGACCATATACCGTTACCATTCATATTAGTTTTCATCAAGCCATCGACATTTACCGCTTGTTCATTTGTAACTGCACTAGCTGCCAAAGCCGTGTTCGCATTTCCAACAATTACTGTTTGGGTACCACAAACAGTAATCGCGGTACATACAGATAGCCAAAATTTCTTCACTTCTAGACACACTCTCCTTAAATTGTAATAATCTTGTAGCTGGAAGAGGTCTATTTTATATGTAATGTTTTAATAAATAAGATTCCTAACATCTATGTCCCTCTCTACTGCCCTTACACATTACTATTTTTATATTCAATAACAATATAAAAATAGTAGATTTAAAATGAGTACATTAAACCAAGGATTACAATCATTCTCTCCTCCCCTTGTATAACATTCGAATCAACTACTCATTTTGTGGGGGTAGTTTTTTTAAATTCTTTCAATAAATTCGGAAAAACTTCGAAATATATTACAAAAATATCTATATATAAATCCAATTTAACTTTCCAACACACAAGTTGCCGCCATGCTGAACAAAAAATAACCGGCTACTTTCTTTCTCTCTTTGTTTGAACTTCGCACGTGGCAGAAAAAGGCCCTGACCGCTTCTACGCATGGCCGGGCCATCTAAAAAGAAAAGGGGTTTATGTAAGGTTTTTAATTTGGATTTATATAATACACTCCTTGTGTTTCTCTTCTCTTCTTACTATCCTGTTGTACTCACGTTAAACAGAGTAGAAATATAAACCCGACTATCGCTATAAACACTTTCATCATTTCATTACTTGAATAACAAAATTAATTCGATTATAATCTAATTAGATAAATATGAAAGTAGGTGATTTCTAAATGCAATTAAACAAAATTGTTGAGTTTCATAAAGCGTTAGGTGATCTTACACGTGTTCGAATTATTGCCTTACTACAGCAAGGTCATTTAAGTGGACAAGAGATCGCTGGAAAGTTAGGTCTTAAGCCCCCAACAATTACCCACCATATGACAAAGCTCCGAGAGGTTGGACTTATCAAAGAACGTCGTGATAAAAATACGATTTATTTTTCTCTTAATACAAAAATATTGGAGATGAATGCTAAGGCTATTTTTACTGTAGGAACAGGAGGCGATTCAAATATGGAAATGTCGGTTACTGAAAAAGAGCGGTCAGCTATTATCAATAATTTCTTCACAAATGATGGAAAACTAAAAACCTATCCTGCACAGAGAAAGAAAAAACTTGTGGTACTTGCACATATGGTTAAAGGATTAGAATTCGGAAAAGTTTACCCAGAAAAGGAAATCAATGAATATTTAAAGCAATTTCATGAAGATTACGCAACATTAAGACGCGAACTCATTATGTGCCAATATATGTACCGAGAAAATAATCAATATGAGTTAAACCCCGTTGAGTTATGGTGGTTAAAATAAAGCGAAACTTCCCTCAGTGGAAGCTTACTTCCTGTTAATACGGGATAAAGGGCGTTACTTCACGCCCTTATTTTTTCAACCCACTAATTAGATATTTATAAAATTAGATATTTATAAAACAAGGAGGATGGCTATGAATATTTCATTTGTAAATGAAGAAAAACAATATCGGAAGTTATTTTTAGCTGGTATTGTGAATGGGATTGGGGATCGTTTTAGTTCCGTAGCTGTGCTAGCGATGCTACTACATGTAACCGGTTCAGGGTTGGCTGTAGGAATGACTTTAGCAATTCGCCTCATACCCTCTTTATTTTTTGGACCAATAGGCGGAAGGTTGGCTGATCGATTTTCAAGAAAAACAATATTAGTTGTAACAGACCTTATAAGAATTATATTTGCCCTGTCCTTCCTATTTGTTCAAGGTAAAGAAGATATTTGGATTATTTATTTAAGTTCGTTTATGTTAGCCGCAGGAGAAGCTATATATGGACCGGCAAGAAAATCAGCAATACCTAGGCTTGTTCATAAAAAACACCTCGTAAAAGTTAATAGTTTGGAACAAGTCATGATAGGAATCGTTTTAATCATTGGAGCACTTTCGGGCGGAATCGTTTCGTCTATTTTTGGACCTAATGTGACGTTTTGGTTAAATGCAGGATCATTTTTAGGGGCCGCCGCCATCAACTATACGATTAAGTTTCCAGAGAATGAAAATAGAAAAAGGCTAGAGAAATCTGAAAATCTAATCTTTACCTTCAAAAAGGTAATTTTGATGTCTATTACAGTACAAATTCTTTTTTTCTGTGAAATATTAATAGCTTCTATAAATGGAATTGATAATGTATTAATTAGCGTCTATGCGATTAACGAATTCCATCTTGGTGATGTTGGTGTAGGTCTTTTTTATGGCGCATTAGGTATTGGCTTAATATTAAGCTTTTCTGTTGCAAATCGACTACGAAAAAACTTCCTTGTTACAGGTTTAATATGTCTATTGCTAGAGGGGATATTTCAACTGCTATTAAGTCAAACACATTTAGTAGTTTTTGTATTTCTTATGTTTTGCGGGATTGCATTTATGTCCGGAATTGGTAATGCCTGCTTTGACACCATTCTTATGAAGGAAGTTCCTGAACGACACCAAGGAACCATGTTTGGACTATTAGTAACAATTACAAATACTGTATTAGGAGTATCTATGCTTATTTCCGGAGTGGCGCTACAATATCTTACGCCACGTGCCTTAGGTTTGATTGGAGGTATCGCTTATATTATTATTGCCACTTTTCTCATTATTATCATTTCAACAAAAACATATCAAAAAAAAGAGATTATTTGAGAGTACCATTTCCATTCCATTTTATTCATCAGTCGGCAATCGGCATGGATATCCATCACAAACACTAGACTATCTTTTAGAAATTTCAGACTAGGAAGCAAGTTCTACCTAGACGTAAAAACTACTTATTTATTGCAATAATCTCCCATCTTTTTACACAGACTAGATGTAATATTTCATTCTCGTATTTAGAAAGGAGAACCTATGCAAGCATACATCGCAGAAATATTTGCCACCGCTTTACTTGTCATATTAGGAAACGGCGTGGTTGCAAATGTTCATTTGAAAGGAGCAAAAGGACACAAAACAGGTTGGATGGTAATAGCTACCGGCTGGGGATTTGCAGTTGGAATCCCTGCTGTTATCTTCGGTGGTATTAGTGGGAATCATATTAATCCTGCTTTCACCATCGGTTTAGCACTTAATGGAAAATTCCCATGGGAGAAAGTTGTTCCCTACATCATTGCACAGCTCATTGGTGCGTTTATTGGTGCTGTTATTGTTTGGTTGATGTATAAACCTTTTATGGATGATACAGAAGACGCTATAGAAGTGTTAGGTTGTTTCGGCTCTGTCCCTTCCTACAAAAAGACATATTTTAACGCATTTATAACGGAATTCATTGGTACGTTCATCTTAATTTTTAGTGCATTAGGGATCGTACATTCTCCGCTTATGGGAAAGGAACATCTAACAGCTCATGTAGTTATTGGCTTTTTAGTATGGGGACTCGTTCTTTCAGTAGGAGGTCCAACTGGCCCTGCTCTAAATCCTGCCCGTGACATTATGCCTCGTCTGGCTCATACACTTTTGCCAATTAAGGGAAAAGGAAGCTCACACTGGCACTACGCATGGGTACCTGTTATCGCTCCAATTATCGCCTCTATTATAGCCGTATACACCTACTTTCATCTATTTAAATAATGACTACTAAACAAAATGAACAAACGCAGGAACAATAATAATCAAATAACGTTATAAAGTAAAAGTTCCATCAGTGAGATTTTTCTTCATCCCCCACTGATGGTCTATATATAGATAACACTTCCTACTATGTATACAAAGTTTTTCTTTTTCATATAATTCTCCTTACTTTATCAAAAATGTAACCTACATTAACCAAACCATTTTTTCGAGGATTCTTTAAACTTATTTGTAATTCTTTTATAAAACTACCTTTATATATTTATTATTAGCAAAAGGCGACTGCTATTTTCAAACAATCGCCTCTCCTTTTACTATCCCTTTGGCAATACCATACCTTTATACAATTGTACTGTTGTCCAGTAATATGCAAAATAAATGAGAACAAACAAACTAATCGGCATCCAAATTTTCACATACGGATCAAGTAAAATGAACGAAAATAGATTCATACCTACTAATACATGAGTGATTCCAACAATCCCCGGAAATAAGAAGATGAAGAATACTTCTTTATAGATACTGCGAGAAAGCACTCCTTTTCGAACACCAATTTTTCGAAGCATAGCATAGCGGCGTTTATCTCTAGATGCTCCTGTTAAAATTTTAAACATAAGTGAACTAGCCATCATCGCAAGAAAAGAAGCGCCTAGGAAAAAACCCATAAACATTGTGCCGCTCATAAAAGTATACATAAACTGGTACGTTGTCATTTTCGTTTGCATCGGTACTTCTTCACCAACATGTTTTTCAGCGGCTTCTTTTTGGCGTTGATCAATTTTCGTAAGAAACGATTTATATTTTTGCAGATCATCAACACGAACTAAAAGGAGTAAATGTGTTGTCCCTTGTACTTTTTCATAATTTTCTTTGTCAGCAATGCGGAGCGGCTTTCCTTCAAATTGATTGTAACTAATTTGAAATTCACGAACGAGCGCCTCCTCCCATTGCTGAGGCATGCTTGGATATTTCCTTGTTGATGGATTCTCAAGCGATGTATATATAGATTCAGGTAGTGTCTCACTTACGCGGACACGAATTGGCTCTTTACTTTTTTTCGCACTTTTGTGCTCTGAAATAAGCGGTGGATGATCAAGTAAATCGTCACGTAAAAAGTATACCGCTTCTTCAGTTTCTTTATAAGCATACTTCTTTTCTTCTAAAATGTTCATTTGCTTTAATTCTTTTATTTCTTCAGCATTGGGATCATGAATCGTCGCATCATACACTCGCGAAAATTCCGTTGTCATCCCAACATTTTTTTGAAATGCCATCCCAGCTGTCATCGCACCAGCACCTAGTGCAATTAACATAGAAACTGTTCCTAACACTCTTGATAAACTATTAATTCGAAAACGTAGCTGTGCAAGCGTAAAGCTATTAAGTCCTGCTTCGTTTCTTTTTTTATTTCTTTTTAACATCGTAACAAATAAAGGAAATAATGAACCAAATATAAAATAAGTTCCAATTGTCGTACAAAATGTTGCAACTATAAGTCCCAGTTCCTGCAAGTCATTCACATGAATGATTGCGTAATATCCAATACCTAACATCAAAATTCCGAGCACCGTAAAAACCGTAATACGAAGTTTACTTTTTTCAACCTCATCTTGCGTTTCATCTTCTCGTATAAGCTCTAATTCTGTTTTGCGCAGAAGACGAAAGCTATTAATTATCCCTGTCACTACAAAAAGAACAAAGAAAAAAAGGAACGTTGCAATTAAAGCAGGAAAATAAAATGCCTCATATCCCTTCGCTGATACATCCATACTTTTTATAAGAGTCTTTCCTACTGCACTGGCTAATCCAATCCCTACCGCATTTCCAATCATTAAAGCAACTATTCCAAGCCCTAATGTTTCGATAAATAGCAACTGTGCAACCTTCTTCTTTTTTGCCCCAAGCATCATATACATACCTAATTCTTTTCGGCGCAATGTAAGCAAAAATGAATTTGCATAAAGAATGTAAAATAAGGTGATAAACGAAAGTAACACAGAACCAATCCCGAAGACAATACGAATGCTGTTAATGATACTATTTTCTTTCGTAAATTCAGTATTTAAGGCCATCGTTTGAAACATATAAAAAATACTTATACTAACGATAAGACCAATTAACAAAACAAGATAATCTTTCATCATCTTTCGTATACTATGTACAGATAATTTCAGTAACATGTCCCCACCTCCTTATATCGCTTCCTTAGAAGAACTCATTTTTCCTAGCACATTTAAAATATCTTGATAAAATGCTTCTCTACTTCCATTGCGGTGAATTTCCTCATAGAGCAATCCGTCTTGGATAAATAATATTCGTTCGCAATAACTAGCACTAAATGCATCATGCGTTACCATCATAATGCTAACTTGATGATTTTCATGTAAATCACGCATCGCTTCTAATAAACTTTTCGCATTTTTACTATCAAGCGCTCCTGTTGGTTCATCTGCAAGAATAATAGCTGGATTATGTACGAGTGCACGAGCTGCTGCCGTACGCTGCTTTTGACCACCAGAAACTGTAGTTGGATATTTCTCTAGAATTGCTTCTATCCCAAGTTTTATCGCTACCTCTTGTACTTTTCCTTCAATATCTTTTGAAGGCACTCCTTGCAGTGACAACGGCAACGCAATATTTTCATAAATTGAAAGGTTTTCAAGAAGATTAAAATCTTGAAAAATAAACCCTAGCTTTTGCGCTCTAAAATCAGATAATGCATTTCCTTTCATATTTGTTATGTCTGTTCCAGCAATTTTCACGGTACCACTAGTCGCTTGATCAAGTGTCGAAATTACATTCAACAACGTCGTTTTCCCTGATCCCGATGGACCCATTATTCCAACAAACTCACCTTCTTTTACCGATAACGTTATTCCTTTTAATACCCTTGAATGGTTTTCTTTTTTCTTTCCATATATTTTTTCTACTTGATTTACTTCTACTACATCATTTTTCATCACTTCATCCCCTATCTCTTAGTATCTATTAGTATCTTCCCAGAAATTTTTTAAGTTTCTTGTAGGTAAATTCTTAAGAATTCTTAAGATTTACGATATAAATACGAAAAAAAAATGAGCTTGGTATCATACCAAACTCATTTTTCGTTAAGCAATATTCTCTTTTTGTTCTATCTCGTAATCAATCTCGAGAAACTTCACACCAAACAGCCACATTTGATGATGTGCTGTTAACGTTGTTGTAGCCTTCTCTCTTATCGTAAACGTTTCTGCGAGTGGCAAGCGAATGGTAAAGAAGCGGTTATGTAAATATATCCCCTCATCCCCTCTTGCACTATTCCTTAATCGACTCGTAATGATAAGATTGTTTTTATCATTACGAAATTTTAATATCCCCGTCATATTTGCATACGGTAATGGCAATGCAATATTCATGTATGTTTCCTCGTTATATTCATGCTGAGAATAGAGCGCGACAAAGATTGTTTCATTTTGTTCATTTTTCCGAACCCACGCTCTAACATCATTTCTACCATCTTTTTCATCTTTTATAGCAACAATTTCCCCATACATCCTCTCTAAGCGATTTCCCATCCCTAAATGAATTTGTTGTACACGCCGACTTATTTTTTCATATAGAAAAGCAAATGGCAAAAACCAACGTGACCAGTGAATAGTTGCTTTTAACTCGTATTCTTTCGTGTTCTCATAAAAATCAATAATAAGCGGTGATACATTCTTTGTATTAAACTGTTTACTATCAAAATCTATCACTTTATTTATAAGGCCTGTATATTCCTTCTCCTCTATTAAACTATTTTCTAATAAAATAGTTTCTCCAATTTTCATCTTACCTTTTATACGACTCACCGGTTTTCCATAACGAATATATATAGGTGCAGCTTTTTCAATCATCCAGCCAATACAACCAGGTAATGCTACGCCCAATCCATTCACAACGCCATGAATCCAAACCATTTGCGCAATTGTAATCGTCATGACTTGCTTAAAGTTGCCATATGAATAGAAAATCGAAAAAAGAATAGTTACCATAAGTGTACTAGAAGAGATGATAAGAAGAATCTTTGCACTCTTTGAAGTAAACTTTGTTTTCCATACAAAAATCCCGTAAATATAAAGGGAAATAAGATAAAGTAACACTGCAAAAAATTCAAACGTTCTTGAATATGTAATCCCAATTGCAACTGTCATTGGGGAAATGATCATAATAAACATAGCGGTTGTATACACCCTACTTTTCGCTTGTTGTTTTCTTCCTAATAAACCTGCAAACAAGGGCAGTAAAAAAGCAGAATAATGAAAATGAGCCGCTGTAAGTAGAACAATATCTGAACTAAACTGCATAATTGGTATATTTGCTACAGAGGCAAAAAACCAAAATCCACCTAAAAATAAATATATAGATCCACTATCAATTGCAGTTTCTTCTAACGGTTTCCATCCTCTTTCTAATAATCGGGATACTCCAAATAGCGCGACAATACCGGTATATAAAAACCAAATTATCGCTAATAGAAAATAGTCTGTTACAAAAGCAAGCATTGCACTTATTGCTGCAACCGGATAAAAAAATGCTGCGAGCTTATAACAAAACAGTTCGTCTCCATTTCTTTTTTTCTTATCTACAATAAAAAACGCTATTGGGATAAATAAAAGAATAGACAATAATATAATCGATTCAACAGGGTGTAATTTTGGCCATTCTAATATAAGAAAAATGACATAGCACATGCAGCCAATCATTATATTTCGCATAGATTCGTATCCCTTTCTGTAAACGTCCCCTTATAGGAGAAAAGTGGTCCTAATAATGGATTTTGTACTTGTACATGTATCCGATAACACTCTGATTCATCATCATAACTTTCTACAATCTTTGCCTGCCCATATAAAAACTTTGGCAGTGGAATCTTCATTCCGCATAAGTAAAACCATTGCTTTTTAGATGAAATATGCATTGCTCCTTTTGAATCAACATGAAACGCAAGCGTCGATACAAGCAAATGCGGTTCACCAAAATAATCGACAATTTCATTTTGTTTATCATTCAAATACATGACAGCATGAAAATAACGCTTTTTTTCACCGAACAAAAACATCCGATTCCATCTTACAAATGTCTCTCCTTCCCTGTCTTTCTCTGCATTATTTTGGATAACAAATGGTACTTCTGTCCCTCTTTCTGAAAAGAACATCCGGAATTTTGCTGCTACTTTTAAAAACATTCTTACAGCCGCAGAACCTTCTGTAATTTCATCCATCCTCCCTTCTCCTGTAAAACCAAGTTCTTCTGTAATCGCATACCGTTTTTGTAATTTTGGATGTAATCGATGATAGGATTCTCCTAATAATGTTTCGTAAATGGAAGACAATTTTCTACTCCTTTCTACTTCTCTTACAATTCCTCGCTTGCGGTAAATCATTACTATTCATATAACCGATTATTGAGAATCCAATTAATATGATGTTTAACGTAATCGGATTAAAAGGTTTTATGAAACTATTGATATTTGTAAATCCCGCCGCAACTGTCAATATTAATATTATGAAAGCATGAAGAACAAATAATTTCTGTTTTTGGAAAGGTAACAACCAGATCACCCCAAACACAATTTCCAAAAATCCAACCATTTTAATCATTGCGGCAGCATCATTTTCTGAACCAATAAGCTTGGAAAGCATCTGTAGCTCTTCTGGATGAGTATATAAAATTTTCGGAATAAGACCTTGATAGATCCACACAAAAAATAGCAAAAGGCAAATGAGATGATATATAATTGTTCTTTTTAATAATAAACGCGGATGAAATCCTTTTTCTAACCACAATTTCAAGGCATCAAAACTCCAAGCTGTTGCCCACCCTAATAACGGACGAAATATATATGAATCTATAAATCTTCCTATACCTCCAAATCTCGTTTCATAATCATACTGCGTTTCAAAGCGAACTTTATTCTCATTCGGTGTATACTTCCAATAGCCTCTCCCTACCGAAATTAACGAAAGCTTACTATCTGTCCAAAATTTCAGTGACGAAATGCGTTCCCCGCCTTCTTTTTGTAATTCTCCTATTGATTCTCCTGCTCCAGCAATTTCAAGTCCGAAACCAATTTTTGTTTTATATAAAAAACGCTGTGGTTCGTCTTGGCTCTTCTCTAAATACGATATTTCTGTAAACCGTGCATCCCATTCCGTATGTATCTTTGGATCTTGTGTATACTTCCAAAGTTCATCCATTGTAGTTTCTATTTCTGTTTTTACATAAATAGGATTTTGTTTTTTCATTCTCACCCCTCCACTCCAATTACGTGTAAAATATTGTTAGAACTACTTCTTTTAACCACATTTTATACCACTTTTATTTTTTTCTACAACAGTTTAAATTTTCGAAATAATTATAACCTACTTGATTTCTCTGGACATTTTGATTACTATAAAACAAATGTTACAAACAACTTCATACAACCAATTACTCTCGCCTAACGAAGTGAGATAGAGGTCGCAACTTTTATGAGTATTCTATAGGAGACATAGAGATTGTCAGTGAATATGGATGAAAGGAAAAGTTGCCGAAATGTATATGTGTCTCTGAACATATACATTGGGGCTGTTTTCAAATAGAAACAGAACTGTCGTATATACAGCGGTATATATGAAGAGCTATCTACAAAAAAGGGAGATCATGTTTTTATGATCATCTTCTTTTTTGGCGTTTTTTTATTAGCTCCGTTTTCTGTTTCTTTTTTTCCTGTAACAGCACCATCCTCGTCTATTTGAGGTGGTGTTTTTTATTTACTTTTTTACAGGAGTAAAAGGGATCTATATTTCCCATCTTATGTTTAACAACACTTTTCGTAGTTTATTTATCTATAAAAACTTGAAAGAGGGCTCTTATCATGGAAATTATTGTTCAAAAATTTGGGGGTACATCTGTTGGAAATGTTGAACGAATTCAACATGTTGCCGATTTAATCATTGAAGAGTATGAAAGAGGACATGGAATTGTGGCGGTCGTTTCTGCAATGGGACATAGTACAGATGAATTAGTATCTTTAGCTGCTAGTATTACCGCTCAGCCTAGTAAACGAGAAATGGACATGTTACTTACAACAGGTGAACAAATTACAATTTCTTTATTAACAATGGCTGTGCAAACGAAAGGGTACGAGGCAATTTCACTCACAGGCTGGCAAGCTGGTATTACAACAGAGTCCGTACACGGCAATGCAAGAATTACCGATATAAATATAGAGCGTATTCAATCCTATGTACAAAAAGGAACGATCATCGTTGTAGCCGGTTTCCAAGGATTAAGCACAGACCAAGAAATTACAACACTTGGCCGCGGCGGTTCCGATACAACTGCAGTTGCATTAGCTGCAGCATTACAAGCAAAAAAATGTGATATTTATACAGATGTAACAGGCGTTTACACAACTGATCCACGCCTTGTAAAAGATGCTTACAAATTAGATAAAATTTCCTATGATGAAATGTTAGAACTTGCTAATCTAGGCGCTAGCGTACTTCACCCAAGAGCAGTCGAATTCGCAAAAAATCATAATGTGATGTTAGAAGTTCGTTCAAGCATGGAACAAAAAAATGGAACAATTGTAAGGGGAGAATGTAACATGGAACAACAATCAATCGTAAAAGGCATTGCATTTGAAGATAATATTACACGTGTAACAATGAAAGGCTTACAACAAGGAAAGCTTTCCACAGTCTTCTCCACATTAGCGAGCGCTCATATTAATGTAGATATTATCATCCAAAGTATTACAAATGAAGGAACTGTACATTTATCCTTCTCTATACATTCAAATGACTTAAATGAAACATTAACCGTTTTAGAAGAAAATCGTGAATCAATGCAATATGAATCTGTAGAGCATGAAAACCACTTAGCAAAAGTATCAATCGTTGGATCAGGTATGGTATCTAATCCAGGTGTCGCTGCGAAAATGTTTTCCACATTACAAGAAGAAGATATTCACATTAAAATGGTAAGTACATCGGAAATTAAAGTATCTGTCGTAATCGACCACCTTCATTTAGTAAAAGCTGTCGAAGCACTTCATGAATCATTTATGGCAAAAATTGAGCCGTTTTTATCAGTAAATTAAAAAAGAGGAGCCGACTCCGAAAAGCAGATGCCTTTCGGAAATCGGTTCCTTCTTACTTGTCCAACGATATATCGGCGGAAATGACGCATTTATTGGCGATTCGACACAAAAATGGTCTAGCCGCCGAAGCTGTTTTTTAGAACAAGTGAATGTTTTGCTTTTTACACTCTTCACGCATTTCATCTGGCCATACAGAAGATTGTACTTCACCGATATGTGCTTTACGTAAGAAATACATGCACATTCTTGATTGCCCAATGCCGCCGCCAAGTGTTAACGGTAGTACATCTTCTAAAATTCCTTTATGGAAATCGTATTCACGTTTGAAATCTTCTCCTGCTATTGTTAATTGTTCATCAAGAGATTTGCTGTCAACACGAATTCCCATCGATGATAATTCAAATGAAGATTGCAATACTGGATGCCAGAATAAAATATCTCCGTTCAATTTCCAATCATCATAGTCACTTGCACGCCCATCATGTTTTTCACCAGAACGCAACGCTCCGCCAATTCCGCTAATAAAAACGGCACCGTGTTCTTTTGCAATTGCATGTTCACGATCTTTTGGTGTTAATTCTGGATATTTATCCTCAAGCTCTTGTGATGTGATAAATACGATATCTTCTGGTAAATATTTTCCAAGAAACGGATATTTTTCGAACAAATAACCTTCTAAATCTTTGAATATTCCGTAAATTGTTTGTACTGTTTCCTGTAAATAATCTACTGTACGCCATTCTTTTTGAATCATTTTCTCCCAATCCCATTGATCAACGTAAATGGAATGCGTTGCATCTAACTCTTCATCGCGGCGAATTGCGTTCATGTTTGTATATAAACCTTCACCCGCTTCATACCCATATTCATGCAGTGCGAATCGTTTCCATTTTGCAAGTGAATGTACAATTTCTAACTCTTCTCCTGAATGCAGCATATCAAATTCAATTGGGCGCTCCACACCGTTTAAATGATCGTTTAATCCTGATTTTTTCGTTACAAATAATGGCGCAGATACGCGGAATAATTCAAGACGTTTTGATAATTGCTCTTCAAAAAATGTTTTAACTTCCTTAATTGCGATTTGTGTTTCTCTTACTGTCATTAATGTTTGATACATGATGTTTTCCTCCTAAAATGTTTTGATGTAATGAGGAAAGAAACCATTAAAAAAAAGCCCTTCTTTCCCAAAAAACTGGGACGAAAGGCTTTGGTTCCGCGGTACCACCCAAATTAGCAACAGAGGTTGCTCACTTATCAGTACGGAGATTAGAGATAACTCGATACTGTTCTTCTTGTAACGGCGAAGATCCCGGCTAAGTCTACTTTCCTAAAAAGGATTTCGGTTAGCGACTCCAGGAGGTTCTTCATAACAGGCTTCGTATCAGGCTCACACCATCCCTGACTCGCTTGGACTACGTCCTATTACTACTCTTCCTTTCACAGTCGTTTTACTGTCACATCTCTGAAACATTTTATTAATGTTTATTCTATACAAAAAAAGAAGAAAGTCAACAAAAAGTTCTAAAATGTTTTTCAATTTTTTATTTTATGTATTTATGAATAATTCGTTATAAAGAAACATTCACAATACAATGTGTCACACTCCAACAAATTAATCTGTCTTATTAATGCAGATTAATTATAAGGAGGGTCTTCATGAGTAATTTAACCAATAAAGTGAACTTTAGTGGGGGGTTCTTCATCCCCCACTGCTTATTAGTTGAACCAATCGGGCTTTTACGGGCAGTTATCCCCCACCTATCTTCTTCGATTCTCTCTCTATCTTGAGGTGGGGGTCTTACTGCCCGTTAATGCGGGATAAAGCTCCTGAATGGTTATACGTATTTATTTTTTGCATCGCTGGGATAAGTGTCGTTTCTCAAGGGTTCATCATGATTCCAATCGAAAGTCAACTTATATTCTATTTTCAAATCCCTAAAAATGTTGCCTATCTCTCAAGCAGCATATTTTCCATTTTCTACGCCATTGGATTCTTAATTTTCGCTCCTTTATCCAATCGATTTGGGAAGAAAAATATATTAGTTCTCGGACTATTTGCTTTGTCCTTTTGTACGCTGACTATTAGCTTTTGCAAAGTATACAACTTATTTTTGTTTCTTAGAGCTTTGCAAGGACTAGTAGCAGCAACATTTACACCTTTAGCTCTTGCATATGCATTTGAATTGTTTCTTTCAAAGCGTCAAGGCTATGTTATCGGGATTTTAAGCACAGCGTTTACAATGTCTAGCCTATTAGGACAAATAGTCAGCAATTGGTTTATATCTCTATACGCTTTTCCTACTCTTTTTTATTTTTTCGCTTTCATTCATCTTTTATGTGCAATACTCTTATCTTTCATTCTCCCTGCATCTATCAAAAGTGATCGTCCATTATCTATGGCATACTGGCTTGATATGTTTACATTATTTCGCAATCGCTACATAGCAATTTGTCTTGTGATTACCTATGCAAATTTCTTAAAAACATATTTTAAAAATAATATTGATAACAAAATTACTAACTAAATAAATCTATTTTAATTTTCCAAGATAGAACTCACTGCCATGCAGCACAAAAATGGTCTGCCTTGTGTTCTCTGTTGTTTTTTTACTGCGAGTGGCAAGCAGAGGGACTGATCGCTTCTATACATGATCAAACACTCTCCCCCACCTAAAAAAGTGTTTTTCAATTTGTATACATAAAATTCTACAAATGATTTTGAAACCCTTTAGACCAAGAAGAATGAATGGGTTCCCACCCATATTCCTTTCGGGCTTTTGTATTGGAAGCGCCGCGTTCCCCTCGATTACTACCAGTTTGAGCAGAAGGCTGAGGGGCACCGATTGAAGAAGCATAAACTGGTAACCAATCCTGTCCCTGTGCAGGATAATCATCGACAATGTTGACCGAACCAGGTGGCCATTCTAGTGCGAGTAATGCAGCTCTAGCTGCATCGTCTACATGTAAAAAAGAAACGATACCATCCGTTGCGGCCATTTCTTGTCGTCGTACTTGTTCAGCGATCATTCCATCTATTGCATACCAAGTTCCCGGTCCATAAAGCGTTCCGTAACGAAGTATAACAAACTCTGGCATTTGAGACACTTTTTCTTCTAACGCCATAATACCTTCTATCGTTGTTTTTCGCGGAAACGGAGCAGTAATATCTAACAGTTCTTCCTCTGTAGCTGGAACCTCTCCAGGTTCATACGCCCACGAAACACTTTGTGCAATGATTCGTCTAATTCCCGCTGATTTTGCAGCATCTACAAGATTTTCTGTCCCCTCCATTCGCATTTTTGCATTATCTACGGAGCTTCCCCCACTTAACGATGTAAGTTGATGAATCACTACATCCGGCTGACTATTTTGCAATGCAGTGAATACAGCATCGCGATCAAATGCATCGGCCACCACGGGCTTTGCACCCAATTTTGTAATTGTACTTGCCTTTGATTCATCACGAATCATTCCGAACACATCGTGGCCCTCCTGTACTAACAAAGGAATTAAAGAGCGTCCGATTACACCAGTTGCTCCGGCAAGAAAAATGTTCAATTCTATTCCCCCTATATATGTTTCAACTAATCCGTCTTGTTTTTTAAGACTGTTATTTTGCAGTTCATATATAAGACAAATTGGGTTTATAAATCGTGACATGAATCGAAAAATTTACTATATAAATCCATTTTAATGTTTCAGCTTACAAGTTGCTGCTAGAGAGAAAAATATCTTGCACTCGTTTTCTCTCTTTGTTTTAACCATTGTCCGTGGCAGGAAAAGGCCCTGACTGCTTCTATGCATGGCCAGACGCTCTTGCCTATCTAAAATGTCATTTTTTCAATTTGTATTTATAATAAAAAACCATCTATTACTATGCTAGAGATCTTACAACTTATTCATAATTGCTTCTACGATATGTTCAACCGCCATCTCCCCATCAATTACGTAGTCAACATTTGGTTTCACACTTTTCTCCATCTCTAAATATGCCTCTCTCCCAGCTTGCAAGTATACCTCACATTCGAAAAGAACCTCATCAATAGTATGTAAAGGATTACGAATAAATCTTCCCGCCATTGCTATGTCTAATGGCGTATCAATATAAAATGAAATGTCTATCACATCTTTCATCTCATTAACCTGAGAATTTTGCGCATTACTGTCCATGTTATGATATACTATTATATCCTGCTGTTCATTTTTATGAGCAACTGTCGGAAAGGAAAAAGTCATTAATCAGAATTTTATTCCAAAGATTTATTGACTACTGTGGAAACAGATTTGCTATACAATAATAACGGAGTGATTATATTATATGAGTAAAGCTAAAGGTAAAGGCGGAACAGGTAGAGGAACAGGCAGTAAGGGCTGGAATCGATGGAAAGCCAGTGCCAACAAAAAAAAGAGTGCCAAACCTTATACAAGCAAAGGTGTTAAAAAAGCAGGTGGCGCAAAGACAAACAGTAATACAGGTGACAAATCCGAAAGATAGGGACTGCTATTTCCGTTTTATATCTTTCGTGTAAGTGTATGTGTGGGTTTATTTTGCAGAGAAAAGCAAAGATTTAAAACAACAAAACAAGTGGTTACTCATTTTTAAAAGACAACTTTTTAAAATTCATTAATACGATAATCTATATTATGGAAAAATGGGCGTATATATAGATGCAAATTGAAAAACTAACATGAAAACCCTCTTCTTTTTCGGTGGGCGAGAGCAACTGGCCATGCATAGAGGCGGTCAGTTCCTTTTCCTGCCACGTGCAAAGTTTACAACAAAGATAGAAAGCAAGTGGCGGCCATGTTTTGTTCTGCATAGCAGCGACTTATATGTTAAAAAGTCAACTTGTATTTATATAAAACAGTAAAAATGATATACAAAAAGATGTTTGCCACAAATAAGCAAACATCTTTTTCATTTATCGTTCTTTCTCCACTTAGTCGTCTTCAGTCAACCGCTTCGCTTCAAAATATAACACTTGAATAAATTTCTTCGTATTAATTCGTGTATGACCGGCTGTTGCTAATGATTCGTTTGTTAACTCTGTCATTCGCTTACGCACAATTGTAAAATCAAAAAATTTCGGAGCATAGCTTTCAAATTTCGGATTCGAAAAATCTGTTAAACCAAGAGAAGCTAAATGATTGAGTGATTGATAAATTGCTCGGCGCACCCTTTGCTCTGAAGCTTTTCTCTCTTTATCAATCTCACATTCCGAAGCCATTTCACCTAACTTTTTAACCGTAATATGTTGAAAAATATCTTTTAATACTGGAAATCCATGTTCAAAGGTTGCCTTCTTTTCATATTGATATAAGTATTCCAGCATACTTAGTAAATCTTTACTTCCGTTCTCCCCAGCAATCCCTAGTTCTGCTAATAAAAAACGACAAAAATCAACAAATTTTTTCTCTTCTAGTCCTGATTCTATTCGTCCCTTTGGTTGCTCCCATTGAAATACATTGTTTAATGACTTTTGAATATCTTGAATAGACCGTTCCAAACGAATACGTTCTATCACTTTTCGTACAACGGATACAACTTCAATTTTATTAAGAGGTTTTGTAATATAATATTCAATACCAAGAGAGTAAGCTTCACCTATTAATTGTTTTGATTCTACTTGAGAAATCATAACCACTTTCCCCGAAAATGATGGGAGAATGTGCCGAACCGTTTCAATCCCATCACGAATTGGCATTAATAAGTCAATAAATAATATATCTACTTTTTTAAAGTTTAACTGATCGCCTTCTACGAAAGCCCCATCTTCTTCTTCTCCAATTAATTCTCCAAGGTCTTCATCTTCAATAATTTTCGCTAACATAGAACGAAATACTTCATCATCATCTACGATGTAATAAAACATAGACTCATCCTTCCTTAATAAGGCTAGATTCCGGCAGCCGTACAATAAACTTGCAGCCTCTTTCAGCGTCTCTGTCTTGTAGTATAACCTCCCCCTCAAGTTCCGTCACCATCTCTTTTATATAAGATAGGCCGATTCCTGTTGACGGCGTTCCTGATTGATCATATTTTGAAGTAAAACCAGGCTTAAATACTAACTCCTTATATTTTCCTGAAATGCCCGGACCATCGTCTATTACTTCAAACGTAACAACCGCTCCTTGCTTCTTAATATAAATTGCAATTATACCAGCACGTTCAATCGCTTCTACAGCATTTGCAACTAAATTATTTAAAATCGACAGTACGGTATATACATGATACTGCGTATGTTCCCCTTTTACTTGTTTAGAAAATACAATTTCCTTCTGTAATAATTGCGCATATTTCTCGTTAATTCTTATAATCATTTCTGCTAATTCATTTCCATTTACATATTCTGAAAGATTTTTATCTAAAAGAAGTTTAGATAACCCAGCAAAAATTCTTTGATTGTCTTTTTTTATTTCGTGCACTTCTCCTGCAATTTTCAGTGCGTTCTTACTATACGCCTCTATCTCATTATCAGCGCTACCTTTCTTTTGTAGATCTCGATATAATTGATAAGCTTCTTGTGTAATCCTTTCTGCATCTTGCAACGTTTTCTTCAAGTGAACAGATTCTACATACAAATTAGAAAGATGCATAAACATTTTTTCATTTTCTTTTCGGACCTGTGCTTCTTTTAATTTTGTCTCATATAAACTCATCATATTTAAAAAGCCAAGCGCAAAAAAACTGCGAAAAATAGCAATAATAATAATTTTATTGACTTCTGAAACTGTAATCATCGTGCTTAGCACAAAAATATGATAAAAAGTAAGTTCTGCCATGCTTGAAATAATTTCAATCGTAATACCAAAACACCCGATTATAAATGGCTTTTGATGAAATCGGTTTACTCTGCACACTGAAAAAAGATTTCCATATACGAAATAATAAAAGAAAACTGGATAACGCATACAAAAGGAGTCTGAGAAATGAAAAGAACTTTGTAACATCCAATCAAGGCCAATTCGAAATGTTACGACAGATATCCCGACAAGAACTCCCGCTATAGCAGCTGGAATTTTCCTTAACAATAATAGTAAAAAGAAGAAAATCGGTGTTCCAAAGCTAACACGAAATGTATCATTAAATGGATGAAAGTTCAGCTCTCCAGCAACCGGAACAATCAAAATTAACATAATTAAAAGTGAAATATCTTTCTTCCACAGTTGATGCCAGTTCAATACGTCACTTCCCATTATTTAGTCTTTACATATAATAAGGAAGCCCGCTTAATATATAAACGGGCTCTATTCCTATACTGTTACTTTTTCAATTGCTTTGATTGGACGATAAACAGGTTGCCACATTGCATCCTTAACAGCCTTCTTGATATCGTTATCATTTAATACCTCACGAGCAACACCTTCAGCAACTGCCGCTTTAGCTACTTCAACAGCAACAATCTCTGAAATATTACGTAGTTCTTCTACTTCTGGAAGAATTGGTGCACCCGGTTGACTTGTATCTACCATACTTGCTACCGCTTCTGCTGCCGCCGTAAACATACCATCTGTCATGACACGAGCACGAACAACATTTGTACCAAGACCAAGGCCTGGGAAGATAAGTGCATTGTTAGATTGTCCAATTACATAAGTAACTCCATTATATGTAACTGGTTCGAATGGACTACCAGTTGCAACAAGCGCTCGCCCTTCTGTCCAAGAAATTAAGTTGACTGGCTTCGCTTCTGCAAGAGGTGTTGGATTAGACATTGGTAAAATAATTGGCCTTGCCACGTGTGCTGCCATCTCTTTTACAATTTCTTCTGTAAATGCACCAGCAACTGTTGATGTCCCAATTAAAATAGTTGGTTGTACATGTTTTACAACTTCAGCAAGACCAATCGTTTCTGACTGCTTCCATTGTTCGACTTCAGACATCTCACGTGCATAAGGACGTTGGAAATCAAGAAGATCATCCATATTGTCAGTAAGTAAACCATTACGGTCAATACACCAAAAACGTCGGTTTGCTTCATCCTGTGATAAACCTAAGCGGACCATCGCATCACGTACTTGATCTGCAATTCCAATCCCTGCGGTACCCGCACCAAAAACAACAACGCGATGTTCACATAACGGAACACCAGAGGCTTTCACAGCTGATAACACAGCTGCTAGTGAAACAGCGCCCGTTCCTTGAATATCATCGTTAAATGTACATACATTATCACGATATTTATTTAAAATTTTGCGTGCATTACGTGTGCTAAAATCTTCCCAGTGCAGCAATGCATTCGGAAACTTGTCACATACAGCTTTTACAAACAAATCAATAAATGTATCATACGCTTCTCCCGTTACACGTGGATGACGATTTCCGATATAAAACGGATTATTTAATAAATCTTCATTGTTTGTACCAACATCTAAAATAACAGGTAATACACGACTTGGATCAATACCAACTGCTGCTGTGTAAACAGCTAGTTTTCCGATAGCAATATTTATACCACCAACGCCCCAGTCTCCAATTCCTAAAATACCTTCACCGTCTGTTACTACAACTAAATCAACATTTTCCGCAGTTGCACCAATGTTAGAAAAGGCTTCCTCGATACCATTTGGATCATTAACTGATAAATATACACCACGTGGCTTACGGTACTCATGACTATATCTTTGAATCGCTACACCAACAGTTGGCGTGTATACAATTGGAAGCATTTCTCGCAAATGATCTGTAAGAATACGATAAAATAATACTTCATTACGATCATGCAGTGCTGTTAAGTATACGTTTTTTAATAAGTCATCAGGCTGTGAACAAAATTGTTCATACGCACGAAGTGCTTGTTCATCCAATGTCAATACAGCTGGTGGTAATAACCCTTTCAGCCCTAGTTCTTCTCTTTCCTCCGCCGAGAAAGCGACGCCCTTATTTAAAAGTGGTGTTGCTAATACTTCTCTTCCCCGTAATGTTGTTTCTAAAGTTCCATTCGAGGAAACTGTAAATTTACTCATAAAACCCCTACCTTTATTGATATATAACATTTCTATATTGTAAACAAAAAAAAGGGGAAAGTCCCCCCTTTTTTTAATTTTTCTTTAAAAGAGATGCTCCTGCAATTCCAGGATGCGTCATTTCAAACGGATCTAAAATCAAGTCTAATTCTTCTTGTGATAACACACCATTTTTTAAGCAAAGTTCTCTGACAGATTGACCTGTTGCAATTGCTTCTTTTGCAACGCGAGCTGCTGCTTCGTATCCGATATGTGGATTTACAGCTGTAATAATACCAACGCTTTTCTCAACATATTCTTTTAAGTGTGCTTCATTTGCTTCAATTCCTTTTAAGCAATTATCTGTGAAAGCACGGAAACCGTTATTCATAATACTGATTGATTGAAGTAAGTTGAATACTAACACTGGTTCCATTACATTCAGTTCTAATTGGCCTGCTTCTGAAGCAAGACAGATTGTATGGTCGTTTCCAATTACTTGGAACGCAATTTGGTTAATTACTTCTGGCATTACAGGGTTTACTTTTCCTGGCATAATAGAAGAACCAGGTTGACGAGCTGGAAGCATAATTTCACTCAATCCAACGCGTGGACCAGATGCCATTAAGCGTAAGTCATTTGCAATTTTGGACATATTCATCATACATACTTTCAGTGCAGCTGAAACTTCTGTATATGCATCGGTATTTTGCGTTGCATCTACTAAATCTTCTGCTCCAACAAGAGGCAATTTACTAATATCCGCTAAATGTTTTACTACAGCCTCAATGTACTGTGGATCTGCATTTAATCCTGTACCAACAGCTGTCGCTCCCATATTTACTTCATATAAATGTTGACGAGATTTCTCGATACGTTTAATATCACGTCCAAGTACGCGAGCATATGCTTTAAACTCTTGTCCAAGACGAATCGGTACAGCATCTTGTAAATGCGTGCGTCCCATTTTAATAACATGGTCAAATTGCTCTGCTTTTAATTCAAAGATATCACGCATATATCCCATCGTTTGTAATAATCCCTCTAATGAGTTTAACGTTGCAATATGAATTGCAGTTGGGAATGCATCATTTGTTGATTGCGCCATATTCACGTGGCTATTTGGGCTAATGTAATGATAGTCGCCTTTTTCCATTTCTAATAATTCAAGAGCACGATTGGCAATCACTTCATTTGCATTCATATTCATAGAAGTTCCAGCTCCGCCTTGGATCGGATCTACGATAAAATGCTCGTGCCATTTCCCCTCAAGAATCTCTTCTGCTGCCTCTGCAATTGCTGTACCTTTTTTTAGTTCTAATCGTCCAACATCTGTATTTGCAAGCGCTGCCGCTTTTTTTACAATCGCTAATGCGTTAATTAATCCTTCATGGATTTTATAACCTGTAATCGGAAAGTTTTCGACCGCACGCATCGTTTGAACACCATAATACGCATGCATTGGCACTTCTTTCTCGCCTAAAAAATCTCTTTCAATTCGCACATCTTTTGTAGCTTCAGTTACTGTTGCCATGTGTGTTCACTCCTCACCTTATTTTGTCCCGCACTAATATATAACCATTCTCCCACATCAAATTTCACAAGAAATAAAAAATGAAGCTGGAGATATACTATTTATGATACAGCAATTCGTTTCACGCATAATCAGCGAGAGATACATAATCTCTCACTGATTAAACTTTTTATTTATGCTGCTTTTGTTTGATTTACAGTTTCTACATACTGTTTTGCTTTTTCTTGATCAAATTCACCTTCCCATTTCGACATGACAATCGCTGCTAATGCGTTCCCTAATACATTGACAGACGAACGAATCATATCTAAAATGCGGTCAATACCAGCAATTAAAGCAATTCCTTCTAATGGAAGTCCCATTGAACCTAATGTTGCCAACACAACAACAAAGGACGCTCCAGGAACACCAGCCATTCCTTTAGACGTTAACATTAAAACAAATAACAATGTAACTTGCTCTGTTAGTGACATGTGTATACCATACATTTGCGCTACAAATAGTGACGCTAATGCTTGATAAATAGCCGATCCCGTTAAGTTAAATGTATAGCCAGTAGGTATTACGAAAGAAGCAACGGCTTTCGGACAACCGAACTCTTCCATTTTTCTCATGATATTTGGTAAAACAGCTTCTGAACTTGCTGTTGTGAAAGAAAGAATCAATTCTTCTTTTATAACTTTCATTAAGGTGAAAATGTTTACTCCTACCATTTTTGCATTTATACCTAGTACCACAATAACAAATAACGCAACTGTTACGTAAACTGCAACCACTAATTTTCCTAACGGAAGCAGTGTAGCCACTCCAAATTTTGCAACTGTAACAGCAATTAGTGCAAATACACCAACTGGAGCAAATTTCATGACTTGATTTGTCACCCAAAACATTGCTTCTAATACGCCTTCAAAGAAATTAAAGACTGGCTTTCCTTTTTCTCCGATTGCAGCAACTCCTAAACCGAATAGCACTGAGAAGAAAATAATCGGTAATAAGTCCCCTTGTGCAATAGATTCAAACACGTTTTTTGGTACAATATGAACAATTGTTTCTGCAAAACCTTTTTTCTCCGTTGCATCAGCTGTTGCTTTGTACGCTGAAATATCACTTTGCTGTAAATGACTCATATCAACGCCCGTTCCTGGATGGAACACATTTGCTGCTACTAAGCCCATTAAAATAGCAATCGTCGTGATAATTTCAAAATAAAGGATTGTTTTCCCGCCTAATTTACCGAGCTTCTTCATATCGCCCACACCAGCTACTGCAACAATAAGTGCAGATATAACAATTGGAACGACAATCATTTTAATTAAATGAATAAATATGTCCCCAAGCGGTGTAATATAGGAAATAGCTGTTTTATTTCCATAAAAGATTGCCCCTACAACAATCCCTAAAATAAGCGCTACAAAAATTTGTGTAGCTAATCCGAATTTTTTCATGTATTTCATCCCTTCCATGCGAACGCTTTCAATTCCTAATGTATAAAAGCATAATCACATGATAAAGACGAACCTACAAAATCAGACAAAAAACTACAAGTTTGTCACAAAACTTTCAAATTTTTTTCTTAAAATCTTCAATTAATTGTACTCTTCTTCATTATACAACCAAAAATTAGAATTTATAAAACATCAGATTATTCCGTATAATCTAAAAAGAACTCCTATTAAATATAGCTACTGGTCCTTCTATATTATTATTGTTTACAACTGCATCCGCACACTCCTTTGGTGTATGCTCTTCTATGTACATACGACAAGCCGCATGATATCGCTGTATAAACATATCCTCAGCTTTCTCTTTACTTCCAAAAGCTTTTGCTTCTCTCTTGGAACCACGTTCTCTAGCAATCTGAAAATCTGTTTCCACATATACTTTATAGTCAAATAAATGTTTCAGTTCTTCTTTAAATAAAAAGGTTCCATCTACTATACATATCGTATCTTCTGAAGCCAATATTGGTTCAGAGCGGATATACAGATCGCTCTCTAAATCGTGTGATTGTACCTCATAACGCTTTGTCCCATTCGGTCCTAATGGGATTAATAATCGTTCAGAAATAGCTTGATAATCATGAGCATCTTCATAATAGCCTTTCGCCGATTCCTTCCCTTGTGCATATCGAATTTCTCTTGGATTGTGGAAGTAATCAATACTCGTTCGAATTACTTTTCTTCCTTGACTTTCAACTTCTTTCGCTAATTCATTAGCAAATGTTGTTTTCCCTGAAGCTGTTATACCACTAACACCTACTCTTACAGGATGATTTAATGTAAGCGCACATATATGCTCCCCAATTTCGCGAATAACAGTTTGACGTTTCATTTCAATTCCCCCTCATGGAATCTACCCACATACTTCCTTAGCCTTTATGAAAAATAATTCTTCCCTGCCAGTTTAGTTTATCACCCAAAGTATATATTGTAAAAATATGTATCCATCACTTGAACTATTGTAACTACTCAATCATACATTTCATTACAAAGTTTGGTAAGGAGTACGATTCTAACAAAAATACGCCCCTTATTACCTATAGAAGATTATTTCATTTTTCAACATATAGATTGTTGTCATGAAGATAAAGTGAAACTTCCTGACGCTTTTCTCACTGATGGAAAGCTCTCACCAATCGGGCTTTTACGGGCAGTCTTCTTCCTTGTGCTTCTTCAACCTTTACTGTCCACGAATAGCGGGCTAACAATGGACCTACACTTCGCTATCTTTATTTGTTTTAAAACTTTGCGCGTGGCAGGAAAAGTCATTGACCGCTCCTATGCATGGCCAGTCCCTCTTAACCATTTAAAAAGATGCTTTTCTGCCCTTTGTTCATAGGGTGCCTGAGTAGTTACGAACTATTAATATAAATAAGAAAAAACTACAGTATCAAACCGTAGTTTCTCCCATTCATATTTCTGCTCCTATAAATAATAATTAAACATCCCTACTATCTTTTCCTTACACTTCTCTAAAAAGGACAAATTGTTTAAGAATGATATCGTCATTTCTTTTGAATCTTGAATATCTTGCGCTAATGCTTGATTTAATTGTTGCAAAATCGGACCGCCTTTTATATAGAAGTTCAGCTCATCATTGATATGAAAGCTACGCGGGGTAAAATTTGCTGTTCCTATAACAATTGTTTCATTATCAAACACCATAGCTTTCCCATGAAACATCCCTTTTTTATATCCATATACAGAAATACCATTCTCGACTGCTTGACGAATATAAGGATAGGCAGCTTCTTTTATAAAAGGAACATCTGGCTTATAAGACCACAATATTTTAATGGAAACACCGCGCTGCCTCGCTTGAATTAAAGCATTCATAAGCTTTTCATCTTTTGGTATAAAATACGGAGTGGCAATCACAATAGATTGTTTTGCCTGCTTTATTAATTCAATATACTTTTGGATCAGATCATGGCCATTATAACTAGTTAATGTATGTAACGTTTTCCCGGGGACACTCTGCTTTGAAATACTAGTTATTGCTTCAGAAGTATCACGTTTCCAGTCTGAGGCAAACTGTTCTTCTAAATCATTCACCCCTTCTCCTGTTATTCGCATATGATAATCTCGCCAATATCCAAATTTCTTGTTTTTTCCTAAATACTCGTCTCCTATGTTAAAACCACCACTATAGCCTATTTTTCCATCAATTGTTGTAATTCGGCGGTGATTCCGATGATGTAGCGAATAAAAAAAGAATGGTAATTCAGCTTTTCTACTATAGGTAAAATGAACACCACTTGCCTGTAACTCATTTTTCATTTTTCTTTTGAAAGACAAATCATTAATCCGATCGACTGATAGGTATACTTTTACACCCTCGTTTGCTTTTTCTTTCAACAACTCCAAAAAAGTACGGCTGCTTTTATCATCTGAAAGGATAAAGAAATAAGTGAAAATTGAATGTTTCGCCTCTTTTATATCAGAAAATAGCTGCTGATACAAAGATTGCCCCTCAACGTATAGTTGGAAATCACTATAGTGAAGTGGATATTCTTTCGTTTGATTTTTTTTCGATTCTATTTTTCTTCCTAGTGTTACATCAACATGCATACAAACAAGCAGTAAAACGAATATAGCAATGATAATAGAAATAACCCGTAGTATTTTTTTCACCATTTCAATTTCCTTCCGCACAAAATAATTATTTCTACATAGTATTTCAGCAGAAGTTATTTTTCATGCTCGTTTACATGTCATTTCATATTTTTTTTTACTATTATATATACATACGGGAGTCACAGATGAAGAGTCTTAACGCGAACAAGCTCAGGATTTATTGGAGGCAACTGAAAAAGTCCCTTAAAAGAGAAAAAGAAGATAACCACCTACTGTATATAGGGGATTACCTTCTTTTTGATGGATATATATTGATAAAAATTCTGTTACTTACTCAAAGTAGACAGTTTTTTAGTGCCCTCGTTTATTGCTCTGAGCTTTTTTAAGAAGAGTTTCTTAATTAAAGCACTCCGTTAGCACAATAAAATTAGTAATAATTTTAGTCATTATATATCATACCTTTTAAGAAATCTATTTTTCTAATATCTTTATTATTATTTTTATCTGCTCGATAACTATCCTTAGATGAAGACTCGTAAACACATAAATATTGCTCAGGATTTAGTAAATAATACTTTATGTCTCCATTTTTATGTATTTCTAAATCCCCTAATTGTACTCCTGCAAAATTTGGTAAAGTGTCAATACTACCAAACTCAACTGATAATCCCTCTTTAGAGAACTCATGTTCATGCAAATCAATTAGGCTATATTCCATTGAAGTCATGATTTTCACAATATCATTCCAGTTATGTATAGATAGTTCAGGTGGCGCTTCCCACCCTCTTTTATCACCAGGTACATGAACATCTAAGTCTTTGGAATCCCAACTCTTCCCTGTAATGACTTCTAAACCAACTGAACCCATTAACTGAACAATAAAAATTTTCCTTCTCTTTATACTTTAACATAAATCACCTATTCTTTTTGTTTATTTTTCACACCCAAAATAACGAAGTGACAATAACTGTTGTCATCCTGCTAATCGGTATGCTGTTTTACTTGTTAACTCGATAACAAAAGCAGATAGAGCCTTTACATATCAATAAAAAACCGAGTATAAAACCGGTACGATTTCACACTCGATTTCGAATGCTAATTCTAGTGTTTCTCCACGTTATCTGAACTACTTAGCGCCAAATCGTCCTCTTTTTGACATCTTTGTTAAATAAAATTCCTTGCATCATTATTACGCCCAAATTTATAAATAGCAATTAAGAAGAAGGAAAGGGCAAATGCGAATAAGATTAAAATGTTTAAATATAGGTCTACAAACTGCGTTCCTTGCTGTAATTTCGTAATTGTATCCAATAACCAACGCTGCGGAAGAAATCCAGCAATTTTTTGTACTGATGCTGGCATAATATCAAATGGAAAGAAGCATCCTGCAAGCAAACATGTCGGTGTAATAATAATATTTTGCATTGCATTTGCTGAAGCTGAATTTTTCGCTAAAGATACAATCGCTAACGATAAACCAATTGCGATTAAGCCAAATATCATCAATACTCCAATCATAGCAATTAACGGTATATTGGGATCAATATGAAATACATTGGTCATAAACAGTACCGTTACAATGATTTGCACCAGCATGATAACCATATTCACTGCAACGTTAGATAATATATATTTTCTTCCATCTATCGGTGTCGACAATAATCTAAAATACGTTCTGTTTTCTTTTTCTTTCAAAATGAGTTCTGAAAAGTTCACAGCTGAAAATAGCATAAACATCATGAGATAACCAACTGTTTGATTCGTCATATCTTTATTTTTCGAAGTATCCTTAAGCGTATAAGCTGTTAACTTGAACGAATTTTTTTGATAACCTGTATACATTTGATCAAACTTACTTTGATCATTTTGCGCTACTTTACTTATTGCCGTTATATTATCAATATAATTATACAAATAAGATTTGATAAAACTTGTGATTTGCTCACCTTTAATGGAGGAGACTTCAATACGACTCGGTTTTCCATCACGAACACTTTGCGAAAAACCAGAGTCTAACGTAATCACTGCATCAAGTTTTTTCGAGGCAAGGTTTTCTTCGATTTCTGATGATTGAATTTTACTTACTTTTACATGGTCTAATCCTTCTATAAATTTCACCGTATCATTTGCTATATACTGATTTTCATAATTGACAACCCCAATACGCAATGTCCCCTGCCCTACGTTTCCATAAATAAGAAATGAAAGTAGTGCCCCTGCTATTGGCAATCCAATAATAAGAAGTAAACTTTTCTTATTTTTCAAAAGTACAGATAATGTTTTTTGTATGAGCCATAAAATATCTTTCATATTATAGCCCCTCCCGTCTACGTAATGCGATAATTGCAATCAATAAAAACAGCGCTGCAATTCCAAGATTTAATGAAATTACCGGAAATGCTGCTCCTAAATCATTCGCATAAATAATTTTCATAAGTGCTGTATTTGCCCATGTTAATGGCGACATATTTGTAACCGTATTTTCTTCAACTACAAAATATGCTCCGCCAAAAAATGAAGCTAACTGTACAACAACCATAATAACCGCTCTAGCTGCCTCACCTGTTTTCATAATATATCCCATTCCTAACCCAAAACTAATCGCAAGTAATACTTCTGTCAGTAGAATAAGAAACACTACGCCAATATGGTCGCCCCAATTTGCCTGATATACAAACTTACTAAAGAAAATAATAGGAAGTAAACAAAGTCCATTTGTGACAAGACTACCTAATATTTTCCCTATGAAAATCTCCGCTTTACTAACAGGCGCTGCAATTAAACGCTCTCCTGTTTTGCGTACTCGCTCTTCTCGAATCAGAGAACTCGCTCCCATCGCTGCGTACAAAGCAATCATTGTCGTCACCACAACCGAATAATAATCCATGGAACTTGGTTTTTTAGCAGCTTGTAAAGATGTCTCTTGTATATAATCCTTATGATTTCCACTTGAAATGACTGTACTCACTTTCCCAGGATCTACTTTTACGACTTCAACTGCTACGTTGTACTTATCGACAAATGTAGTAAGCATTCCCTGGGCAATACTTCCTTCAATGCTATTTCGATCACTTTCATATAATTTCACACCATCTTGATTCATTTCTACATAGCCAGCATATTTATTTCGTTTCACTTCTTCTTTTCCATCTACATCGGCTGAAACCTTTTTAAAGCGAATTCCCGATTTACTTGTTTCTTTTATAAACGCTTCAAATGACTGCGAAAATTTACTATCTGCTTCATCTTTATATAATACTTGTATATTTTTAATAGAGAGACCGTCACCATTAAATACATTTGTTAAAGCCGTTCCCAAGATGAGCATAAGCACCACTGGGAATGCTAACATAAAAACTAATGTTCTTAAATCCCGATATTCTTTTTTCATTTGCGTGATAGCAATATTGAAGATGTTCAAGCGATGAACCTCCTTTTCTATTTACTATTGATCTCGTAATTTTCTTCCTGTCAACGTCAGAAACACTGTTTCAAGGTTTGGTGCCTGTTCCTCTAATGATCGTATTTCTACATCGTGACTAATAAAATATTGAATGATTTTATTTAAATTATTCACTCCAGTATCAGAATTCACTTTAATGACGTTTTCTTCTATTTGAACAGCCTTAACACCACTAATTTCCCTCAGTTGGTTTACATCCATATTTTCAATTGCTTTTACTTCAATCCAAATATCTTTCGTATCAGTAATAATCGCTTTTAACTGTCCTTTCGTTCCTTCTGCAATAATCTTTCCATGATCGACAATCGCAATTTTCGTACAAATCTCTTCTACTTCCTCCATATAGTGGCTTGTATAAATGATTGTGCTCCCCATTTCATTTAACTTTCGAACAGACTGGAGAATGTAGTTCCTTGACTGCGGATCAATTCCTACTGTCGGCTCATCCATAATAATTAGCTTCGGACGATGCGCAATTGCACAAGCAATGTTAAGTCTTCGCTTCATTCCACCAGAGAAATTTTTCGGGTAGCTTTTATGCTTATCACTAAGTCCTACAAACTGAAGGGCATCTTCTACTCTCGCTTTTAATTCCGTTCCTCTTAATCCATATAATCCTGCAAAAAACTTTACATTTTCATAGGCTGTTAATTCCTCGTAGATTGCTATGTCTTGCGGAACAATACCGATGTTCATTTTTGCAAAACGGTTATGCTTTTTTATATTTTTCCCTAGTATACAAATCTCCCCTTCGTTACCTCGCAATAACCCAGCAACCATATTAATTGTTGTACTTTTACCAGCACCATTTGAACCTAAAAACCCAAATATTTCGCCTTGTTTGATAGCTAAAGATATATTATCTACTGCGATGAAATTACCAAATTTTTTCGTTAAGTTTTTGATTTCTAATGCGTTCATCATTTCACCCCTGTTTCAGTTTCTCTACTGTTATTATAAGTAAAAAGAATGAACCTGCTCAGTGCAGAAGTTCATTCTTTTTACATGAGAATATTCACTTTTTTCATATGAGATCATTCATCTCACTTATTTTTATTGTATCGGCAGTAGCATTGTTACAGAAAAACCATTTGTACCATCTACAATTATCGTCCCGTCAATAGAAGCTGTACGCTCTTCCATACCAATAATGCCGAGCCCTTTTTTCACTTGCGTTACACCATTCCCATTGTCTTTCACTTGCACCTTCACAACAGTATTAAGCACATGAATATCAATCGAAACAGCTGTGGCCTCAGCATATTTCATAGCATTCGTTAACGCCTCCATTACATTTTCTCCAATGATTTTCCATTGTATCGGCGAAATAGCATCCAAATTCCCCTTATGTACAAATAAAATTTTCATATCATGTTTCACCGCAAATTCATCTATGAATAATTTCATACGATGAATACCCATTTGTTCAGTTGGTGGTTTCATATTTTTCAACGTAATTCTAATACTCTCAATTCCGTCCTTAGAAATATGGATGGCGTTTTGAAGCAACTCTGCCGATTTCTTCTTATCAGTATCCATCAACCTTTTCCCAGCTTCCATTTGAATTAGCGCAGATGTCATAGAGTGACCAATTTTATCATGAATTTCTTGTGATAATCGATTTCGTTCTTCTAGTTTAAATGTGTATTCCGATTGTCTGATGTATGCTTTATTTTCATTCAAGTTTTTTGTGAGCCTTTGCAAATCTTTGCGCATCATGTCATTTTCTGATTCGAGTTTACATAGCCTTTCCATATAAAGCTTGGCCATTGTAAAAACAACAAAACTAAATACAGCAATTAAACCGTATGTCATACGTATATTTTCCTGGGCAAACATAACTGGAAGAAGCATAATAAAAAGAAGCATCTCTCTTTTCTGTATATAATAAGAAGTATATTCATATAAATTCAGCGGTAAAAATAACAGTAATAATGGATGAATTTGTTCATACGAAACAGCTATAGTCACAATTGATATAAATATAATCACTTTTTTCACTGCATCTATTTTGAAAATATAGATCGTAACATTTATACAAAGATACAAAAGTAACGTAAATACAATCCATGGCAAATTTGTAACATTAGAATGGACATAACTAAACACGATGTAAAGGAAAACGATAAGCTTACTAATAATCATCCAAAAATTCATTTTATTATTCCACAGTTCCTGTTAAATAATAAATTGCAATTTGCGTACGATGCTCAAGGCCCGTTTTATTCAGAACTGACGTAATATAGTTCGCAATCGTCCCTTCTGATATAAAAAGCTGTTTTGAAATCTCTTTATTCGAAAAGCCTTTCGCAATCAGAGCAATAATACTAAGCTCTCTTTCTGTGAAAAGACTCTTATCTATTTTTGATCCTTCTTCTTTATTTCCTTGTAAGTTAGATTTAATTTTATCGAGAACTACATCTTGCATCACAGTATTGCCGTGATGAACACTTTTTATCGCATCACGAATACGCTCCGGGTCGTTATTTTTCAGTAAATAACCTTTTGCCCCATTTTTCACTGCATCTAAAATGTATTCATCATCATCAAATGTCGTTAAAATAAGCGGCTTTGTTTTTGTTTGTTCACAAATTAATTTCGTTGCTTCCACACCGTTCATATTTGGCATCCGAACATCTAAAAGCGCAATATCCACTTCATGTTTTTTACAATATGCTAAAGCTTCTTGTCCATCATTTACCGTTTCTAACACTTCAAATTCTTCATATGTACTTAAAATAATCTTCATTCCTTCTCTAATAAAAGAGTTATCATCAGCGATTAATATTTTTATTTTCATGTTTGTTAGTATGGAAATTCTCCTACTAACATTCACATCCTTTCTCCATGTAACATTTCCCTATTGCTCATTATATACTTCTCTACACCATTTTTTTACACTTTTTTTGATATAGCTCCTTCTCTAAAAATATATTATTCTTTTTTTACAACATGTGTAGGGAGACTTCACATTTCTTACGTCTATATAATAGAATGTGTCAAAAAGGAGGGAGAGAACAATTGAGGAAAAACAATTAATTGAAAAAGCACAACAAGGAAGTGAACATGCTTTCCGCATCCTTATAGAAACATATCGCGATTATATTTTCCAAGTTATTTTTGCTATTTTAAGACATCAAGAAGATGCCCAAGATGTCACACAAGAAGTGTTTGTAAAGATCCACGCTTTTCTACCTAATTATCAATTCCGCGGATTCAAAACGTGGATTACACGGATTGCTACAAATCATGCCATTGATTATAAGAGAAAGAAAGCAAGGGAAAGTGAAGAACTCTCCTTATCAAAAAAAACTCAGGAAGATATAAAATCCTCCCATAATATTGAGGCATTGTTATTGACGAAAGAGCAAAAATTGTTGATTGCTCAAAAACTAAGAGAACTTCCAAAGAATTATCGTGATGTCGTTCTCGCACATTACTTAGAAGAAAAAAGTTATCAAGAAATTGCTGCTCAACAAAATGCTGAAGTCAAAACGGTGGAAATGAAACTTTACAGAGCAAGAAAATGGATTAAAAAACATTGGAAGGAGGAAGATTTTTTATGACGCATTTTTCAAAAGAAGCTTGGTGTAATTATATTTTAGACCTTCTATCAAACAGTGAACGCGACTCTATGGAACAACATCTTTATGAATGTGATCATTGTTTAGCACTTTATATGGAGATCATTGATGAACAGAATGAAAACCTTCCAATGATAAATGATGATTCATTTACAAATGAAGTTATGGAGCAAATCAACTTTGAAGCCTTAGAGTCTGAAGAAAAAATGAGTAGGAAGCAACCAAAACAAATAAAAAGTACGCTCATTCACTACATAATTGCAACTGCAGCTACGTTAATTTTTATGGCAAGCGGTTTATTTCATTATATTTTCACGGTAACTTCTAGTTTTGAAAAATCTTCCAAACAAAGTGGGGTTTCGATTTCAAAACAAATTGTAAACAAAACGGTACACACAACAAAAACGAACGGAGGTTCAAAACATGAATAAAAATCCCTTTTTAGCGCTTGTTTTAGGGCTAATCCCTGGGCTCGGCCATTTATATTTACAGCGGATTGGGCGTTTTATTATATATAGTGGTTGTTCATTATTACTATTCATTGCTGCGGTAGGATTTATTATTAACTTTGGGTATAGCGATTTCATTTTCCTTATCGTATTTTTATTAGCACTTGTATGGGGAATAAACCTACTAGACTTAATTATTTCTATAGTAAATCAGTCATGGAAAAAAGAGAAAGACCGAACGCAAGAATCAGCACGTGAAAGTGAACGATTTTATATCATTCTCTTATCCATCGTACCTGGACTTGGGCATTTTCAATTAGGACTTATGCAACGCGGGCTTACATTTTTAGTCGCTTTTACAGGGCTAGGTAGCATGATTATGTTCGTTACACTATTAACAAATCAAGAAAGCTTTCTTATCTTTCTTGCTACTTTACCTGTTCTTTGGATTTATAATTTCTTCGATGTTGTCCAGCAACTACAGAAAAAAGAACGCGGTGATATAATAATCGATTGTACTATTTTCGAAGAATTTGAAAAGCACCGAGAACAAGGAAAGAAGAGCAAAACATTTGCTTCTATTTTAGCTATGTTCCCTGGAGCAGGCCATATGTACTTAGGCTTACAGCGCCGCGGTCTTCAGTTAATGGCAGCTTTTTTACTTGCTATTTATTTGCTCGACTTATTAAGATTATCAGCCTTCTTATTTTTAGTACCTATTATTTGGTTTTATAGCTTTTTTGATACATTACAGCAAACTGCAAAATACGGGAAAGAAGACTTACAAGACACACCCATTATTGATTATTTTATTAATCATCAAAAATGGCTCGGCATCGGACTTATCGGGTTAGGAGGCTACTATTTATTAAATCAAACACTCCTTCCTATTTTAAACGATTATTTCGCTACTATATTTAACATTCATATTAACGAATTGTATTATCGCTATTTCCAAACATCTATCGTTGCCCTCCTTTTAATTGGTGGTGGCTTTAAATTATTACTAGGAAATAAAGAAGAAAAAGGTGGTGCGAAAGAATGAGAACATGGCGTGTAGGGACGATATCTATGGGGATTGCAACTATTACATTAGGTTGTTTTTTATTATTTTCACAGAAAAAAAGAGCAACCTATCATTAAATATGATATTTTTAGTATTTTCTTTATCGGCGTCTTAGGAACAATTGGTATTGCCTTCTATTTCTTATTATCCACTGGCTTACTAGAAGAGATTCGTTATTCTATGCATACAACTGAACGAACAAATAACATCCCAGAAGTACAGTATGACATACCTGACTCTATAAAAAAATTGTAGTTAATACAAGTAATGCCCCTCTTACAATGAATACTCCCACTTAACAAAGTTTGAAGTGGGGGTTTCTAACGTTTCGACCTAATGGACGATTAACGTCAGTGGAGTTAACACACTAGCGAGCTGTTTCTCGCCTAACCCCTCTATCCCGTTTGTCCATGCATTCGGGACTACTTTTCGTAAAATATTAGCCGCAGCGTTTACATCTGCGTTGATTTCGATTCCTTTTGCAGAACGATACATACCACGTTTCATTCGTTTCCCTGAAAAAGTTGCATTTTGATCATTTGTTCCATACGTTGGAATGAAGTCGTGATCTAGAAAACTTGCTTTTGATGTGTAAGATTCCTCAGTTACAACAACTTGAATGCCTACCGCACTCGCTTTGTATGTAATCATTTGAATCAATAAACTATGCGAGATATGGCAAAATGTTTGGTTATTTTTCTTTCCCATATTCGTTTCTTGTTTCCAATTTTTGTTTTGACCAATAACGATTTTGCAAACTCTCTCTTCTTGAGCTAGTTTTACAATATGATGGCTAGCCTTATGGAAGATATCTTTTATTTTCAGGTAACGCTTTTGATGAAGTTTTTCTATTTTTTTAGAAGTAAAAGGTCCTTCATTTGTTTGTTTGCCCTTCCTTAGAACACTTGTAAAATGGCTCTTCATTTTATTGTAATATTGATTTATGCTTTTGACATGCTTGCCCTTAACAAGTACAGGCTTCATACCTGTGTTTGTTACAATGGTTGCAAGGTTATCAATACCTAAATCAATACTCATATAACGACCATTCTCTTCGACGGATTGTTGTTCTGAAGGAACATCTAACACTAACTCCACCACATATCCATTGTATTTTGGGATCACACGAACTTGCTTCAGTTTACCTTCAGTAAGCCCCAATTTCCCAATGTTTAATTGCAGTTTTGTCTTTGGAAACTTTAAAAACTTATCATTTTTAATGATACAATCTTGATTTGTATACAGGATTTCCTTTTCAGAAGAACGAATATACTTTGGAATTCTAGGTTTTCCAGTATATTTGTTAGGATTCTTTTTATAATTTTTTAAACTAGCAAAAAAAGACTTCCAATTTCGGAATACATTTTTCATGATTGATTGACTAGATTGCGTAGGCAAAGCACGATAATCCTTCTGAATCATCGCTTTAAATAATGCATCCAGAAAATTAAAATCTACATAAGGTTTTTCTGTAGTTGGTTCTGAAAACAAATTACATTTCACTTCTTTTTGTTTTTCTTTTGGTTTTGTTTTCTCTTTTTCCAATTTCTTTTGATAGGCAAGAAGTTGTGTATGATTCATCTTCCCAATGTTTTTATCAATTGTATCCAAAATTTCTTTTTGTAAAGGTTGCAATTCCTTATCTTGTGTCAAACCTGTATACACTTGTCGTATATAAAAGTTTGTCGTGTTATACATATTTTTAGCGTTTTGGCAAGATTCTTGAAAATAAGAATACATACGATGTCCTTTTTTAATCCAAATCTGAAGAGTTTTATAATGTATTTGATTTTCCGTTGTCATTTTTTCACCTCCTTGTTAAAGATATTACACCAAAACAAGAACGTACGTTTCTATCGTTTTACTTAAGCATAAAATATTTTTTTCGATTCACCTCACCACCTTCACATATGTTTAGAGGTGGGAGTCCTCTCGAAAGGTATGATAGAAGGAAGCAACAGCAATAAAGTACATTTGCTAGGAACATATGAAATGACTATGAAAGAAAATGAAAAAGACAAACTAAAGCAGGACGAATTCATTGCGATTCAAACAGTCGGCGAAACGATGTATGTGACATTAAAACCATTACCTGTTTACCATAAATTCTTCGCTTCACAATCACGAATGACAGCAACACTTGTCCTCCCGCAAAATAAAAACGTGGAAATTCGTGGTTCTGAAAGAGAACTCTCTCTTTACCCAGGTCAATTGCAAAATAATTGGTCTGTACAAGAAAGTTCAAGTGTATCTGTTCATCTTGTAAAAGATAGTGATATGACACTATCAGCTGTAACCACTCAAAAGGATTCTCATGGTAGTACACCTTGGGAACATGTAGAAGAACTAACGAAAACAGAAAATAATACTTCAGAGGAGAATCCCGATTCAAATCAAAAAGAACAATGGTATAAAAACACCATAAAAACAGGAAATGGTACACACCAGCTAAACATTCAAAAAACTTATAATATAGACATAAGTGTTCTTGAAAAATAAGAAGTAAAAAAAACCTTCCACATTCATCATGCGGAAGGTTTTTTCCTATATAATTGCTTTAATCCCTTCCAAAACTAACCCAATCATAAAGCCACAAACAGCACCATTTACACGAATCCACTGCAAATCTTTTCCTACATTATTTTCAATCATTTCAATTAGTTTTTGATCATCTAGCTTATCAAGATTTTCTTGTACAAGCTTTCCAATTTTAGAATGATTGTTTTCGACAAGAGTTACAATTTGCTTTTGCAACCATTCTTCCATTTTTTGAATCGTTACTGGATTTTCTTTTACTTGATTCATTTGCGCCCTTAAAAATGAAAGAAGATATTTATTTGTAAACTCTTCTGTTTTAACAAAAGCAACTACTCTTTCCTGTGCTTGACCCAACATTCCTGCTATTTTTTCATTAACTTCCCAATTTGCAATCAAACTTGCTTTCCAATTCTCTAATTCCTGTAATAGCGCTTCATTTCCCTTAACTTGAATAAGTTCTTGACGAATCTTCATTAATATAAGTTGTCTTGTGCTATTATCAGGATTTTGTAAACTACTAATATTACTAATCACAAACTTCTGCAAAATGTTTCCGATTTTTTCTTCATCTACCATATTCATAAAAGATTTAAGCGTAAACTGTAAAAATCCCTCTACTTTTATATTTTCCATCGCTTTCATGCCTAAACTTCCGAGCTGATAACGCGCTTCATCTTGAAGTGTCCACTCTTTTGCTTTAACTAACATATAATCAAATGTTTTTTCATCGTACTCTTCTGCAACCAATTGATCAATAAGGACTTGCAGTATATGTCCTGTATGAATCGTGTGCAAATACGTTTTTAATTCTTTTTCAATTATAGTAGCTAATTTTTCAATATTAATTTGCAGAATCGCTTTTTCAGCAATTGTAACAATACCTTTTCTCACGCTATCCGATTGCAACTCTCTTTCTGCAATCTGCAATACTATTTGTGCTAACTCCATCTCTTTTGCCTTACTTGTTATACTTTCTTTCGTCAGCCAATCATTTTCCAGTGTGGAAACAAGTCCTTTCGTAATTCGTTTCCGATTTTTTGGTAGTAGTGCTGTATGCGGAATTGGGATTCCCATCGGATGACGAAACAGCGCCGTAACTGCAAACCAATCGGCAAGTCCGCCTACTAAACCAGCTTCAAAGCCGCCTTGTATAATCCCACCTGCTATCGTTCCTTGAAACGGAATTGTTGCGGCAAACCCAACTCCCATTATTCCAAGTGAAATTCCTGCTAAATATTTTGACTGTAGTGACATTGTATTTCCACATCCTCTTATTATGTATAAGTAAACCTTTCAATTTATAAATTCATTGAATGATTTAGACCTTTATGTATAGAATCTCAATTCCCTTCAATAAAAGCATATATATACTATAATAAACATCGTTAAAAATAACAAAGAAATTCAGAACAAAAAAGAAAACCTCCCTTTAACGAAAGGTTTCCTTCCACATACTACTATCAATAAACCCCCACTACAAAAACAAATGCGATATACAAACAAACCGGACTGTATAACCACGTATCATACACCGAAAATTTTGTCCCTTTTACCTTTTTAAAGAATCCAACGTACTTCATATCACCAACTGCACGTAACAAGAAAATCCCAGCTAAAACGATACATCCCCATCTTGTGTAACGACTTGGATTCCAAAAAGGAAAGTATCCACTTTGTGCTAATAAAATCATAGCAAAACATAAAATGGCAAGTGCCACTGCAAAAGTCCCTATTTTTCGCGGAATAAAAGCATATTCACCGCTATCTTTTTTCATCGGAAGAACAACCTTACTCCCCCATGATCCACCACATGCCCAGTACATATGAATGAGACTGATGAATACAAGTATGCCCGTACCTAAAATGATTAAAAATGCTGCCATTGTATTCCCTCCTATTTGCACATATGAAAAATCATCTTTTCTCCTTCATAGCTTACGGATAGGACTAATAAGTGCAATCATAACTTCCATTACCTTTGCAAATGCCGCCAATACAAACACTGCAACTGGATTATAACCAGAAATGATCCCACCTACTAAAGCTCCTAATGGCATCGCAAGACGAGTAAGTACTCGTGAGAAGCCTAGAACCCTTCCTTGCATATCGGTGGGCACAGTTTCTTGCCGGATTGACGCTACGATCGTGTTCCAAGCTATATTACAGATCATCGCAACACCAAAGGCAATACCGGGTGCTAACCAATATTTGCTCCAGATTGCATAAGTTAGGCCAATAGCACCTATACCTAGAAGAACAGGGATAAGAATTCCACGCCGAAAGCGCCTTTCGAGTGGAACTGCAATAATACTTCCTATAAGTCCCCCAACTCCAATTAAGGTATAATTAAAACCGCTTTGTTCAGGAGATAGGTGTAATGTTGAAAGCAAATAATACATAAATACTCCCAGTACGCTACTAGCACCAAAGTTACCAACCATAGCTTGAAGAGATAAAGCAAGATTAAGCCGGTTATTCGTCAGCCATTTCAGTCCTTCTTTCAAATCCCTTCCTATGCCCTGTAATACATTACCTTCTTTAACGCCTTCTTTATTCCCCCCTAATTCAGGTAAGAGTAATACTGCAATTACAGTAGCTGCAAATGATACAGCATTTAACCAGAGCGCGTTAAATCCTCCTATTATGGCGATTGTCATACCTGCCAATGTTGGACCGGCTAAACTAGCAATCTGATTAACCATTTGGTATGCTGAATTCGCTTTTGTTAACTCTTGACCTGCAATATACGGAATCGCTGTAACAGTAGCTACATCAAATAACATGGATAAGACAGCTAATATAAAAGAAATAACATATAGGTGCCAAATCTCAAGTACATTTAAGGAATGAAGAATAGGAACTAGTCCGACCAAGACCATACATCCTAAATCAGCTGTCCACATCAACTTCCGGCGATCCAATCGGTCTACCATTACGCCAACTATTGGACCAAATAATACAATAGGTAATACACCAGTAGCAAAAAGCGAACTCATAACTATTGCAGAACCTGTCAACTCATAGGCAATCCAAGGAAGAGCAAACGTATAAAGAGCGTCACCGAGTCGAGAAATCAGTATACTAGAAATAAAAACCATATAGGAACTAGGTAAATGTGTAACTTTTGATAACCACCTATTTTCTTTCGTTGGCAACGATGAGTTAAACCTTTTTTCTTTTTTAAGGGGCAATCTCAGTCCTCTTTTCTGTATATAAATGTTATAACTTATTGAAATATCGCTATTCAGATAGGAATCACATTTTTCAGAATTTTATAAATCCCATTCTTAGTTTAACATAATTTCGAGTGAATCCCCTTACTTCAAAGATAGTGTAACCAGACAGCATATGATAAAAAAATTTTGGAATATAAAACTACTATTTTTTTGCGAAAAAAGGAGTCCTTCCCTAAAAAAAGTGGTTTTTATGTCATTTTTTAATTTGTATTTATATACATTATTTTTGACATATCCTACACTTCTAAATTAGTAAACTTCTACACTAAACCGATATGTAGGACATCCTCTTATATTCGTTTTTACTCGAAATACTCCACCAGCGCTTGCATCTGTAGTATCCATTTTGGCCGTCGTAATGTATAAATCTTTTAAGTCATTTCCGCCAAAGGTGCAAGAAGTTACATATTTGGCCGGGATAGAAATACTTAGCAGCTGCTCTCCATTCAAAGGATTCCACCTCGATACTTTAGAACCGCCCCAATGAGCAATCCACAACATTCCTTCTTCGTCAATTGTCATTCCATCAGGAAATCCTTCTTCTTTTCGCACAGCAACAACATCTTGTGGATTTTCAATATTTCCTGTGTAAATATTATAATTAAAACGAACTACTTTTCTTGTCGGTGTATCTATGAAATACATATACTTATGGTCTGGTGACCACGCTAATCCATTAGAAGTACTTACATGTTCTACTTTCTTTTTTACAGTTAAATTGGTATTTAAACAGTAAAGAGCTCCCTTTCCATCAATGCCAATACCTTCTGTGGTGCCTGCCCAAAAACGACCTGCCGGGTCACATTTCCCGTCGTTAAAACGATTTTCTTGTAAATGACTTTCAGGATCACAAATAGCCTGTAGTTCTTCCGTATCTGGATTTAAGAAATAAAAGCCCTTCTCTAAAGCTAGAATCATTTCACCACATTCACTCGGGGCCACTGATCCTACCATCTGTCCAAGAAAAATCACCTTATCTTCATTTGTAATAGGATTATAAATATGAACCTTCTTTTCCAAAATATCAACCCAATACAATAGCTGTTTTTTACTATCCCAACAAGGCCCTTCTCCAAGAGTAGCCTTCGCATCAATAACAAGTTTTAATTCATCTAGCAAATTAACCCCTCCACATTAAAGAATATTCTGTCTTTTTATGATAACATGTAATGGTTTTATATTTTTATTAATAACATTATTGTGGATTTGAAACCACAATATACCAATTTCAAGAATACGGTCCACTAATAAGAACAGGTAATAATTTGGAATAAATTCTTTAATTTGTTTAATATAGGTAACTACTCAGTCACTCTATGAAAAACCGACAGAAAAGCATTTTTTTAAATGGGACTGGCTATGTATAGGAGCGGTCAGGGCCTTTTCCTGCCACGCGCAACGTTTTAAAACAAAGAGAGGTAGCAAGGTGTAGATCCATTTTTAACTTCATGGCAGCAATCTATATGCTGAAGAATGAAAATAACTTTCTATAGGTAACAATGGGCGTATTTTCACTGGAATCATACTCCTTACCAAACTTCTAAATGAAATGTATGACTGAGTAGTTACGAATATTGAACATAAATCCCTCTCCTGTTTATATTTTCTCAAGCGTCAATTAATTGCCATTATTTTCATTTTAAATTATTGACACACATTAGCATCTACTACTAATATTAAATTATATAAGCAGGTATCAAAATGGTAAAGGAGGAAAATAAATGAGTGCAAAAACACGAATTACAGCTATTGGTACCTATGTACCTGAAAAAAAGTTAACAAACTTTGAGCTTGAGCAAATGGTTGAAACAAACAATGAGTGGATTATTCAAAGAACAGGTATTCATGAACGTAGAATAACTCGGCCTGATGAATTTACCAGTGATTTATGTGTATCTGCTGTAGAAGATTTAATGCGCAGGTATAATAAAAAAGTCGAAGATGTAGATATGATTATTGTGGCAACAAGCACGCCAGATTTCCCATTCCCCTCTGTCTCCAGTATCATACAGGACCGATTAAATATTTCCCAAACAGGTGCTATAGATTTAAGTGCAGCGTGTGCAGGATTTGTTTACGCATTGCATACGGCGCACAGTTTAATTTCTTCTGGTCTCCACAAAAAGGTACTCGTTATCGGGGCAGACACACTCTCAAAAATTACCGATTATACCGATAGAAGTACATGTGTTCTATTTGGTGATGGTGCTGGTGCAGTATTAATTGAAAGGGATGAACAATCAAACAGTTTTATTGGATTTCACCTAGGAAGTGACGGAAGAGGAGCACAACATGTATATCGGCCTGGACTATCGAAAAAGATCAATGGGATTGAGTTAATCGATACTCAGTATCTTGTACAAAATGGTAGCGAAGTTTTTCGATGGGTTGTAAGGAATGTTCCTAATAATATAAGACAGCTTCTAGAAAAAACACAAACGAGTTTAGATCAAGTTGATTGGTTTATACCTCATAGCGCTAACTTAAGGCTGATAGAGCCAATTTGCGAAAAATTAAAATACCCATTGGAGAAAACCCTTTATAGCTTGGTCAACTTTGGAAATACCTCTGCTGCTACAATTCCTTTAGCTCTTGACCTTGGAATCCGTGAAGGAAAAGTCAAAAGTGGGGACCGAGTTCTTATGTACGGTTTTGGATCTGGTTTGGTTCACGCTGGACAACTTTTAGAAATAAATTTTGACCGACTAATTAATGCTCCAACCCCGTTAAGATAAATTTGATTTTAAGAACTGGTTGCCAATTGAAAACTCAGTTTTTCTTATCTTCAATTATCGGGCGTGATAATTGAAGATAACGTTTTTTTGATAAAACAAAAGTTTGAAGGTACAAACTAGGGATTATTTATATAATACGAGAAAGGTTGTGAAGTTATTTGAGAGGTTATAAAGCAATGCTATTTGATTTAGATGATACCTTACTTAATAGGGATAAGGCAGTAGATAACATGTTTTTAATGATTTTAGAAAAGTGTTATGAGGATGTTAAACATTCAGTAAAAAACGAAATGCTACAGAAATTCAAAGAATACGATAAAAAAAGCTACGGCTATGGTGATAAAACAACAGTTTTGGAATTATTTTTTGATGAATTCCCACCAAAATATAGATTGCCACGCCATTACATTCAAGATTTTTGGAATAATAATTTTCCTCATTGTTTTTCTATAAACCAAAATACTATAAATATCGTAAATACTCTAAAGATGCATGTTAAAGTTGCGATTATAACAAACGGCCTAACTCAGAGACAAAAAGCTAAAATAATGAACACGAATTTAAATAGTTGTTTTGATATAATCATTATTTCTGAAGAAGTGGGATTTAGTAAACCTGACAAACGCATATTTGAATTAGCATTAAATAAGCTTAATGTGCAACCAGAAGACGTATTATTCGTTGGAGATGACATAGAAAAGGATATCGGTGGTTGTCAGAATGCAAATATAAAGGGCATTTGGTTCAATCCCTATATGATCGAGAATGATACCGAAATAAAACCATATGCCGAGATCCATTCTTTTGATAGATTATTAAGTTATTTTCCACAAACGAGTACGATTGCGGAGTAGTACAAGAAAATGTATGACTGAATAGTTCTTTATTCCTTATCTAGAACCACAAAACGCCCTTTCAGATTGCTTATCTGAAGGGGCGCTCCTATCTACGTCTTTCATTCTAACTTATAAGACGCGTAATCCGCTTCTTCTTCCACGATAGCCTGTAATATCCGTATTGCAGGAGCAAACTCACAATAAACGCAGCCGGATACCCAACCCATATTCCTTTTATTCCAAGGCTCGTATGATACGAAAGGAAATAGGCTACTGGAACTTCTACAAGCCAAATTGAAATAACCGCAAAAATAGTCGGCCACAATACCGTTCCGCTCGCTCGCATTGTTGCCCCAATAATTTGCGCATGACCGAAAATTAAGTAACTCCATAACGTAATCATAATGAGACTATGTGCAATATCAATCGTATTCTGACTCGTTAAAAAGAGCGCTAAAATTTGTTTTGAGAACAAATAAATAAAAGAGATTAATATTCCACCAATTACATAGTTCATAATAAGTCCTGCCCTAATTACTTTTTGCAGGCGATCAAATTGATTTGCGCCAATGGACTGCGCTGCAAATATGGAGACGGTAATTCCAAGGCTCACTGCTGGCATCTGTACATAACTTGCCACTTGGTTCACTACTCCGTACGCTGCCGTTGCATCTGATCCGAAGCGATTTACAAACGAAATAACGGCAATCTCTGATAATGAAACAAGTATCATATTAATACTTGCTGGAATGCCAAGACGTAATAATAATTTTAACAACTCCCCATCCATGCGAAGATACTTTCGAACTGTTGCATCAAATTGCAATGGATGTTTCGTTCTTCTTAAATAAACTAACAGAATAATAAATGTAACAATTGTTGATATAACAGAAGCATATGCTGCACCGTACACACCTAGTTTCGACAGGCCAAGCCAACCAAATATAAGAATAGGTAATAATGCCATATTTAGTCCTGTACTAACAATTAAAAAATAAAACGGTGTTTTAGAGTCTCCTGCCCCGCGCATAAATGTTGTATATGCAAAATACAAAAATAGTACTGGCATGGAAATAAATAAAATTCGTGCATAGTGAACACTTATATGAATAATATTTTCCGGTGTACCAACAAGACGCATAATATCCATTGCAAACATACTACCCACTACTGCTAAAATTGCTCCAAGTACAAACGTAAATGTCAACGTAGTACCGACAATGGCTTTTAAGCGGTCTTCATTCTGAGCTCCAAAAGCCTGCCCAATTAAAATCGAGCTACCAGAACCAATCCCAATTACAAATGAAATGAGTAGAAAAAACAATGGAAAGAAAGCGGAAATAGCAGCTAATTCATTAATTCCAAGCCAACGTCCTACCACTACCATACCAAACAATTGTCCAAGTGACTGCAATACATTACTTAGCAGTAAAGGAATGAGAAACATAGCCATAGAACGCCATATTGGTTTATTTTCTGTTCCTTCTTCAGTTATTTTCAAGTTTCATAACCCCTTTTATCGAGAAATGTCGCGATTATATCCTCGCTCTCCAAACGGCTGCAATTTCTCTAACCACTTCTCTTCTAATTTTTTCAACTCTTCTTTTTCGTTAAAATATCCAGTATCGTTTTTTTCAACACTTCTAATATTTCAAACTCAAAAACATCTGCCCCGTATTCCTTCCAATCATCTTGCAATGCCTTATTCGTATGAGAGCCCATATTAAGTAAAAGTCGTCTTCCACTCATCGTTTTGAAATTTCTTGTACTCTCTACATACACTTTTTCGTTCTTTGTATTTCGAATGCAATAAATCCCCCCTTCAATTTCGGTTTCTTTATACACTTGTTTTAATTCTTCTCTTCTATTCAATTTCCTCTTCGGTAATGTTATACCGCTGATCAACCATCGTTGCTGTACGATGAATGGGGAGAACTTTAGATTGATTTGTTGTTTTTTCTTCCGACAACTCCATAAGCGCAAGAAACACCTTTGCCTGCTTCATCTTCTCCCTTAATGTAAAACGATGATTGCGAATTGTTGAAGTGCTTCCACCGTCCATTTCCTTTACGATTTCTTTATCGTTTAAACCCATATGAAAGAACTGAAGCATCTTCTTCTGCAAATCTGTTAAACCTGTCAATTTCTTATCTAACCCTATTGAACTATCCCCATCTAAAATCCTACAGATTTTTGAGGAAGAGGATTCCCAAAAGGGACAACGAAGACAAAATGCTTCGCAGACCATACCCATTCAACAAGGTATGGTTTTTCTGCTTTCAAACTTAGACAAACCTTTTACTTCCAAGTCTGTAAGAGCCCTTGGAGGGAAAAGTTCTTTCATAGAACAAATCTTGTTATGGTTCGAAAGCTCTATCTGATAGAATGTGTGAACACGCAAATCAGATAGGATGCCAGACAGCCACTTCCATTGCTTTTGAACAGCTACATTCACTTGTTCTTGTCCATACGGAAACGTAAGATTAGGAATTTCAACTGCAACAGCGTTTGGTGTTGTAAAATGTAAAGATTGTGTTTCTGTATTGTATGTAAATACAAAGTTTCCTGATTTTGCGTCTTTTCGACCTGAAATCAACATTTGATTGTAACGAGCCTGTTCAAAATCTTGCACCCAAAGTGTATGATTTTGAACATAAGTATCTACAGTATGTTGTGCTTTGAAAAGTTTTTTACTTCCAAATACAACAGAAGAAACTTTGTTTTTTAAACTATGAAGTAGTTTTTGAAGTCTATCCAACCGAAATTCCAGGCTACCTAAACGAGAACGAAGGGTTTGAATACGCACATCTAAATATTCATGCTCAAATTGATAGGCATGGTAGTAAATATCCGTTCTCTTTTTAAATTGCACAACAAAATATTGTCCCCTTTGTTGTTCTTTAGACGTTTTATTGAACGTTGGCTTCCCTTTGATAAAAGATGTTTTCATTTTATTCAGCACTGTCAAATCTGACTTGGTTTTCTTCATCTTCTTTTTTACAGCTTTTATTTGTTCATTTTTATTTTCGATATACAATTTCTTCAATTCTGTCTGAGAAGAAAATAGTGCATTTGCTTTCTGCACGGCACTATTTGCATAATAGTCATTCAAACTAAATCGTGATTTCACAGCAATTTGCATACTATCAGAACGTTTTTCTAACACTTGCGTTTGAAAAGCGAAATGTTTCGCACGGTTAAACACGAAAAGAGCATGTCCAATAGCTTCAACATACTTCGGATTCAGTGCATTCTTATAGATACGAATTGAAAAATATGCTTTTTTCATTGGACACACTCCTTTCTTATTTGGTATACACAAAGTACACCAAATAAGAACATACGTTTCTATATATACAAAAAAACAAACGATTCATCCCCCACTGATTATTAGTTGAACCAATCGGGCTTTTACGGGCAGTTTATCGCCCACCGGAAAAGAATGGTTTTATGTCGGTTTTTTAGTTTGTATTTATATAGACTGCTGTCATGAAGATAAAATAACAAATAGGACTAGCTACCAGTCTAGTCCTATTTGTTATTAACGCTATTAAACTTTTCTTTTATAGGAAATTATTTTTCTTCATCCCTGCCTGTGCAATTGCAACAAGTGTAGTGTTTTCTCCTCTTTACTCCCTTTATGTTCAATACGTTTTGTCACAACCCCATCTTTCATAAACAAAATACAATCTCCTATCTCCGCTGCCACGTCCATCATATGTGTGGAAAAAATAACAATTGTCCCATTTTTCTTGATGTCTTGTAAAATCTCAACGAATGCATTGACCCAAAATGGATCCAAACCATTTGTTGGTTCATCTAATAATAATAGTTTCGGTTTCCCTAACAATGCTTGTCCAAATACTAAGCGTTGCCGCATTCCTTTCGATAAATGTTTTACAAGTTCATCTCTTTTTTCAATCAAACCGATCTTTTCTAAAATCTCTTGTATTTGCTTTTGACTTATCTTTCGTAACACACCATAAAAAGTAAGAAATTCATGCACAGTCATCATTTCCTGCGCATGAAAATCATCTGGCATATATCCAATTTGCGACACGTATTTATTCCTGTTTTCATGGAGAGTAATACCATTTAAGACGATCGTACCTTCTGTCGGTTTTAAAATACCTGCCAATATATGAAGAAGTGTACTTTTTCCTGCACCGTTCCCGCCGCATAGCACAATGCACGTTCCTTCGTCTACTTGAAGTGAAAAGTGAGAAAGTGCTTGTTTTGTCTTATATTCTTTTGAAACCTCTGTAACTTGTAGAAGTGTCATTGCATTTTTCTCCTTTCTAGCTTCCATGCAGAGAGAGTGAAACCAAAAGCCATATAGATTAGTGTATATAAAATGAGAACTCCCCACGCCGCCTCAGATTGTAAGAAAGTAATGAGAGTATCATATGCTTGTCCAAATATCGCACCGCCGCCTAATTGAACAACAAATACAATGCGAAGCAATTCAGCTGGATTAATAAACAAAGCTATTTTTAGAAGCACAGCAATCATCGGATACGGAACAAAGCTAAGAACAGAGATAAGCGCAGTAGGCCAAATCATAATGAAGAAAAACCAAACCCCAACAGATATTGTTAACGCCTGCCATCTTGTTATGACAAAAGAACCGATCACAACACCGATTATTAGAAAGAAAAGCATTAATACTACCCCGAATACATAAAGAGCCAGCACCCATTTCATAGATAATATACTTCCACTAATAAGGCCGATTATAAGACTTATACCATAACTAAGTGTAAAAATAATGAGTTGCGCTGTAAATTGTCCAAATGCTTTTCCCATTACGTAAGCAACACTAGAAATGGGATACGTACTTAATAAGCGCCACTGTCCGTTTTCCATTTCATTCGCAATCGAAAAAGAACTGATAATAAGCATAAATAGCGGTATAACATACAGCACTATATTTGCCATTGTGCCTGTCATATTTGTGTAACCTGTTATAACAGGTGTATTTCGCGCTAATAAAAATAGTAACGACATGACACTCGTCCAAAGGATTACAAATGTATAGGATGAACGTTGTCTTATCGTGATCCGCCACTCAGATTGCCAAATGTGCCACATAGTACCCCTCTTTCCACAAAAAAGGACAACCGGAGCGGTTGTCCTTTTTTATTAATGAGAATGATTCATATCCTTTTTCTTTGCATTCTCTTCTTTTATTTTCATCATCATATCTGTGTTCTTTTTCCATTCATGCTTTTCCAAATCTTTTGCCGTTAATACTTCACCTTTATTTTTAGACACAAAGCTTTCCGCATCTTTTTTCTCTTTGAAAGAAATCACATTATAAGCCATTGGCGTTTTAATATCTTTTTCATAAACATAAGTCGCTTTGTCTACTTCAATCCAATCTTTTGTATTGTAATCACGTACAAATTTCGCTTGTAACTTTTCATTCTTATTTTTATTCATCCATTTATACATACAACCAAGATCATCAAATTTCAATGATTTACCATTTTCAAGAATGACCTCTGTTCCGAATTGATCGTTCGTCACAAGCATATTACAGTTTGCACATTTATCATTTTTCTCGTCAATTGCTACTGGCTTAACTTCCTTTTTCCCGCAGCCAACTACTGTCAACAAAAGAGCTGCAACTATTGTAATAAATAAACCTTTCCATTTCATCTTCTTTTCCTCCCAATTTTAAATAAAGTGATACTTATTGCTAACATACTCACACTGATCATTCCGATTTGCATCTTAAATGAGGATTTGTTTTCTTCCTTCTTTCCTCTGATTGTCATCATAGGCTCATAATCAGTTAAAACTTGATTTTCAGGACTTTTCAACAATGTTTGGAGTACAATCATACCAGGTGCTTGGAAAAACAACTGATATTCAGGGACTTCATTTGTTAGTGTTAGAAAAAACGGATCTGCTCTATGTGGAATGCTACTAATACCATTCCCCTTTGTATCCAGCTTCAAGGATGTGTCCCAATAATTATGTATAATTTTGTTTTCAGTGCTGTTTATCGCTTGAGACTCATTTACATTTCCAACAAAGCCATTGTTAGACACATGATTTTCATTCGCATTTTTAAATTGCATACCAATAAAATTCCCGTTTACTTCATTGTCTGAAATACGGTTGTTATTCGCATTTTCCACATACATCCCAACACGATTATAAGAAATTCGATTGCCAATCGCTTCTGTTTTCTCTGCATCAAACAGCAATAATCCCTGTGCGTTGACATTCCTATTATTGAAAGTTAACTCGTTCCTTTCAATTTTTGTGTCTTTTGTTCCCATCACCATGGCACCTGTAATATTGTTGTAAGACTTGTTATTTTGTACGGTTATGTGATTGGAAAACATAATATGTATTCCATAACGAGAATTTCCGATAGCATTACGAGTTATTCGATTAAAATGACTATTTTCTATATAAATGCCATCTCTTACTTTATCAATCTCGACTCCTTGAATCATATTATTATTTGATTCCCATAAGTCAATTCCATTTCCTTTAGAATTCCCTTTAATCAAACCGCCTTCTACAACCGTACCACTCGCCCTATTTAATTTAATCCCGAACTGCTTTGTGTAGATTTGAAGATTTTTCAACCGATGATTCTTACCAGTAACATGAATAGCTTCCGTATCTGCACTACTACTGCATTGTTCTACCTTTATATGCTTTAAGGTGACAGATTGCCCTTTTACCGTAATAACGGGTTCTTTACGACAAGAGCGAACAGTAACTTCTCCCGTCCCTTCCAAAGTAACAGGCTTTGAAAGAACGATTGCTTCATCATAATTACCACTCGGTATTTTTACAATCCCATATTCAGGAGCAGCGTCAATTTGAGATTGCAACGTATCCTGTGCATAAGTATGGAATGAACAACTTAAAAAAATGATACAAAAGAGAAAAAAAACTCGAGTTATTTTCATATAGCAATCTCCTCAAATATCAGTCGACCTATATGAAGGATAACAAACAATTGTGTGGAATTTGTGAAGTAATTTTGTATTTTTTGACAAAAAAAGATATTTTTAAATACAAATCCATTTTATTTTTTCAACATATAAGTCGCTCGTATAAAGAACAAAACATGACCGACACTCGCTTTCCTCCCAAGTTTACATTGCAAGTGGCAGGAAAAGTCCCTGACCGCTTTCTATGCATGGCCAGTTGCTCTCGCCCCCGCAAAAAAGAAAAAGGTTTTTCACTTTATATTAATATATGATTCCTTTATAGACCCAAAAAATAGGATCCTCACTTGAGAATCCTATCTTTTATACAATTTTTCATTCCTTCGGCTCAATCATTTGCTTCGGATCTACAATTTCATCAAATTGTTCTTCTGTTAATAACCCTGATTGCAGTGCTGCTTCTTTTAATGTTAATCCTGCTTTATGTGCATGCTTGGCAATCTTTGCTGCATTTTCATAACCAATATGCGGATTTAGTGCTGTTACAAGCATTAACGAGTTATTTAAGTGCTGCCCAATAATTTCTTCATTTGCTTCAATACCTACTATACATTTATCATTAAATGAAATTATTGCATCTGCTAATAATCGAGCAGATTGTAAGAAATTATAAGCAATGACCGGCTTAAAGACGTTTAATTCAAAGTTTCCTTGACTTGCCGCAAAGCCAATCGTTGCATCATTTCCCATAACTTGCGCTGCGACCATCGTTATAGCTTCACTTTGCGTTGGATTTACTTTTCCTGGCATAATAGAGCTCCCTGGTTCGTTTGCTGGAATCGTAATTTCCCCAAGACCGCTGCGCGGTCCACTTGCAAGCCAACGGACATCGTTTGCAATTTTCATTACATCAGCGGCTAACGCTTTTAAAGCCCCGTGCGTATAAACAACTTCATCATGACTTGTTAACGCATGAAATTTATTTGGCGCCGATACAAATTGTTTTCCTGTGAAATGACTAATTTCTTCTGCAACCATTTCACCGAATTTTGGATGGGCATTAATCCCTGTTCCAACCGCAGTACCACCAATTGCAAGTTCTTTCATATATGTACTGCTTTCTCTAATCATCCGCTCTGTCTTTTCAAGCATACAATGCCATCCGCTCACTTCTTGTCCTAACGTTAATGGTGTTGCATCTTGCAAATGAGTACGACCAATTTTAATAATATGAGCGAACTCGTTTACTTTTTCTTGTAACGTGTCTTTTAATTTTGCTACTGCTGGTAATACTTGCTCTTCTACAGCTACTACACACGCAATATGAAGTGCTGTTGGAAATGTATCATTTGAGCTTTGAGACATATTCACGTCATCGTTCGGATGAATATGAAGATCTAGTCCTTTTTCTCTTAAAATTTGATTTCCGCGGTTGGCGATCACTTCATTCACATTCATATTAGACTGTGTCCCACTTCCAGTCTGCCAAACAACAAGCGGAAAATGATCATCCCATTTTCCCGATAAAATTTCATCAACCGCTCCTACAATTGCATTAACCTTTTCTTCTGCTAACTTCCCTAACTTTTGATTACTAAGTGCCGCACTTTTCTTTAAAATTGCAAATGCTCGAACAATTTCAAGAGGCATGCGCTCTGTTCCAATCGGAAAGTTCTCCTTACTACGCTGCGTTTGCGCTGCCCATAATTTATCAGCTGGAACTTTCATTTCTCCTAATGTATCTCTTTCAATTCTATATTCCATGTTTTCATCCCCTTAGTATTAAATACCTTCTCTTACATTTTACCGAAAACATAGAAAATAACAAATATTACCACCGGAAACAAAAAAAACATCCCCTCTATAAGCGAAAGGATGATTTTTCATACTATGATACTTGCTTTTCTTTCTCAACGTCATCTACATACCAAATAAATTTACCTGTATATCCATAAATGACAGCGAGCGCTAATGATACAAAGCTCAGCCACATAAATGGTAGATAAGATAGTGTTGAAACACCTAAAATACCCGCCATAAAGATCCCGTTATCAGACCATGGAACCATCCCTGATGTAAGCGTTCCGCCGACTTCGGAGTTACGAGCTAAAATGCGGCGATCTAATTTTAATTTATCATAGCTTTCTTCCATAATTTTTGGCGTTAAAATTAACGATACATACATCGCACAGCCAAATACGTTTGCTAAAAATGCAACAATTAAAGTCGAAAGTGTTACATTGCCTGCAGAAGTTAATTTTTTCTCAAACTTCGAAACAATAACTTTCAAAACACCAAGCTTTTCTAGTAAACCACCAAAACCAAGCCCGAAAATAATTACTGCAACTGAACCGAGCATTCCTTCAATTCCGCCGCGATTCAATAACTTATCAATGAAATCGATACCGGAATCAATAGAAAACCCTTTGTAAGCTGTACCAATCGCTTCCCCAAATGGCATACCTTGGAACAGAGCTGCCCAGATCGCACCAAGAAGAGCACCCATTGCAATTGTAGGCATAGATGGACGTTTCATCGCTAACAGTATAATGACAACGACCGCTGGAACAAGCATCCAAATGTGAATATCAAATTGCTTTAGTAATGATGCCTTTAGGAAATCTACTTTTTCTAAATCTACATTCTTTCCGCCATATATCCAGCCGGCAACTGTAAACATACTACCAGTAATAATATAAGCTGGAACATCTAAATACAACATAGCACGAACGTGCGCAATAACATCTACTTTCGCCATAGAAGCTGCAAGTACAGTGCTATCAGATAATGGTGATAATTTATCTCCGAAATACGCACCGGACAGAACTGCACCAGCTACAAGAGGAAGTGGTAATCCAAGTCCTTCCCCGATTGCCATCATGGCAATACCAGCTGTACCTACCGTCCCCCAAGAAGTCCCTGTTGCGATAGATGTAATCGAACAAATAATTAATGTCGCTAATAGAAAGATACTCGGGTGAATAAATTCTAAACCATAATAAATTAGTGTTGGCACAACACCGCCAGCAATCCAAGTTCCAATAAGAGAACCAACCGCTACTAATATTAAAATGGCTTCAAGTCCATTCGAAATTCCTTTTGTAATTGCATCTTGTAATTCTTGATAACGAAACCCAAGTTTTAATCCAAGCGCAATGACAAGAAACCATGAAATAAATAACGCAAGTTGAATCGGTAAATCAAAAATTGCCTGAAATGAAAAGACAACGCCTAAAAATAACAACAAAAGAATGATGATTTCAATCATCGATGGTAATCTTACACTTTTCAAATTTCTTCTCTCCTTATGAAGCAATAACATGATGCATGTCGTTTAGTTATTTTTACATAAATATAACTAGATAAAACATAAATATTCACATTATTCCGATTTGTTTTTTTAGTATAATAAATATACGACCTTTTTATTGTAAAAGTACAGCCTGCATTTCGCAATGTTAATTTGAAAAAATACATTAATTTTTCTTATTTCATTAATATTCAATCCAATTCAAAAAAAGAAACTATTTTAAAATTGATAGAAATAGTTTCTTTTTATATTCTCAACTTCCAAAAGTTTGTATGATGCATTTAATCAAATAAATATAAATAATCAACTTTTTTATAAAACCAAAAATCTAATTTCAAAAATGAAAACCATTTCGACTAGGCTTTTTCAAAATGGCTTCTTTTTATCCCGCATTAACGGGCGGTAAGACCCCCACATCAAGATTCAGAGGGAAGCAAAGAAGATAGGTTGGGGATAATTGCCCGTTAATGCCTTCACTTTATTTTGTCGTACAATCCAGTTTTGAGGACCACTTTTAATCAAGCCTAATTTTAAGCTACACCCTTATTTTATAAATAGGCTGTTTTCCCCTAGGAATTGTATAATTTGTCTTTGGTGATAGTTATCGTGGTCTGTAAATTCCTTTACAATATATATAAGTGAATAAGGAGTTCCAGTATGTGGACAATGAGTTACACCGTTTGCAGTTAATGGCTTTTTTAACGTTTCGATTGGTAGCTCGTTAAGTTCTCTTACAAGTAATTCCCTTGTATTTTTTGCTTCTTCAAGAAGTTTTGAATGTGGTATACCTGATTTTGCGTAGTTTGACGCCTTTTTATTATGTGTATCAAAATCAGGAAACTTCATTCCCTTTTCATTTTGTACAGATGGGAGGACTTCTGTTAATAAATGATTATCCCAATTCATAATATGTGCTATTATCTCACTTACAGACCATTTACCATCAGCTATCGGTTTAAACCATAATGTTTCATCGATTTCTTTTAAAGTGGTTAACCAAGATGAATAATGATTAAAATGATGAATTATATTTTTCACTTCACTCAAATGAATCCCTCTTTCTAAATTAAGTTAATATAATTATAACATAAAATCCCAAGAGACTGAAACGTATGTTCTTTTTTATGTTTTATGTTACAAAAACAACACTCTTTGAGAAAAGAATCTAAAATAAAATGAAATAACTTTATTATTTGCACTTCTTTCTCCGTCCTGAGATTCTAAATAGCGAGCTAAAATTCCTAATAAAAAAACTGCTGAGAATCTTCTCTCAACAGTTTTTCACCCAACAATTCTTTCTTCGAGCTTTTCTTTTTTCTCTGAAAGTAACGCATACGGTGTACACATATACGTCTTTGCAACTGGATCGTATACAACACGCGCTTTCACACCAAACACGGTTTCAAACAATTCATCATTTAAAATATCACTTGGTGCTCCTTCCATCACTTTATCTCCATCTTTAATCGCAACAATATGATGTGCATATTTTGCGGCATGATTTAAATCATGTACAACCATAACAACCGTTCGATTTTCTTCTTCATTTAACTTTTTCAATAACTCTAATACTTCTAACTGGTGGGCCATATCTAAATACGTCGTCGGTTCATCTAATAATAATAACTCCGTATCTTGTGCAAGTGCCATCGCAATCCAAACGCGTTGCCGCTGTCCACCTGACAGTTCGTCTAATGTACGATCTGTAAATTGATTCATTCCCGTTACTTCAAGCGCCCAGTTTACCATTTCATGATCTTTCTCTGTTCGCTTTCCAAGTAGACGTTGGTGCGGGTAACGACCATGCCAAACAAGACCTTCTACCGTTAATCCTTCAGGTGCCGTCGGTGACTGTGGTAATATTGCCAATTTCTTTGATACTTCTTTTGTTGGCATCGTATGAATTGCTTTACCATCTAAATATACGTGACCCTTAGTTGGTTGCAGCAGCCGTGCTAAAGATTTTAAAATTGTTGATTTCCCGCATCCATTTCGGCCAACTAATGCCGTAATTTTCCCTTCTGGAATATATAAATCAAGATGATTAATAATGGTTTGATTTCCGTACGTAAGCTCTAACTGCTCCGTATGTAAACTTGTCATTTTATTCACCCCTTATTTGTTATTTATAGAAGACTATGTTCTTTTTCTAATCACGAGTAAATATATAAAATACGGTGCGCCAATAAGAGCTGTGATAATACCAGCTGGTATTTCAATTGGCGGAATAATAATTCTTCCCACCATATCTGCACTCGTAACAAGTAATGCACCAAATAACGCTGAAACTGGCAAAAACAATCTACTATCTGATCCAACAAGTAAACGCGCCGCATGTGGGATAACGAGGCCTACAAAACTAATTGTCCCTGCTACTGCTACTGAACTTGCAGCTAAAGCAACAGCTACGCCAATCAGCACAAGACGAACAACATGAATACGCATACCTAAACCTTTTACTGTTTCTTCATTTAATAATAACAGATTCATTTGCTTATAACTTGCAAATGTAATGACCGCTCCAATGATCGTCCATGGCCATAGCATATCAACATGTTCCCAAGACCTTGCATATAAACTTCCCTTTAGCCATACAAGAGCTTGTGAGGAATCAACCGCAAATTTCACAATAATAAATGTAATAAGCGCCTGTAAACCTGTAGAAATAGCAACGCCGCATAGTGCAAGACGTTCTGGCTTTACTCCTCCTTTTTGATACGATAATACATACACAAGCAAGCTCGCAATCATTGCCCCGACAAATGCAGCCACTGGAAGCATAATTGCCGGCACACTCGGAAACATAAGGAGCATAATAACAGCTGCTAATCCTCCACCAGCAGAAACCCCAATAATATCAGGTGCTGCAAGTGGATTTCGTGTAACACTTTGTAAAATAGATCCTGATAATGCCATGTTAATCCCAACTAAAATTGCGATGATAAGACGTGGTAAACGATATTTTAATACAACACCTTCTCCTGTCATCAACCCTTCTATAATGTCAGCAAGTGGTGTTGGTACAGCGCCAAGACGCAAGCTTAATAGAGAAACTGCAATTAACAATAAAAAACCTACTATTATAACCATTGTAAACCGGCCAAACTTCTTCATTTCACAGCACCTCTCTTCCTTCTCATTAAATAAATGAAGAATGGTGTACCTAAAAGTGCTGTAATAACGCCAACAGGTGTATCTGCTGGATAAGACACCCATTGCGCCGCAAAATCTGCTATAACAAGAAGATTAGCACCAAGCAATGCCGAAAACGGTATAATAATGCGATAATCTTGACCAACTAGTTTTCTTGCGATATGCGGAACTATGAGTCCGATAAATCCAATCGGTCCTGCTACCGCAACCGCACTACCGACAAGAATAACAATTAAAAACGCAAATAGTCTCCGAATCCAAAGTACATTTACACCAAGTCCACGTGCTGTCTCTTCACCAAGAGATAAAATATTCAATTGATTTGCTAGAAAAAACACAAGAATCATAACAGGAACTGCCGAAACTAACATCATTTTTATATCTTGCCAGTTTGCCCCTGATAACTTTCCGGCCATCCAATATAAAATTTCTGTTAATTGTGTTTCGTATAACAATATTGCTCCTGTCGTTAATGATCCAAGGAATAGGCTCATCGCAATGCCAGCAAGCACAAGACGTGAAGGTGTATATTCACCGCGAAATGCTAATGAATAAATCACACTTCCACCTGCAGCAGCCCCTAGAAAAGCTGCTAGTAAAATAACGAAACTCGTATCCTTTTCTCCAAATAGTAAAAGGGCAATGACAACAAAACAAGAAGCTCCTTGATTTATTCCCATATTTTCTGGATCAGATAACGGATTTCGCGTAATCCCTTGTAATAGACACCCGGCAACAGCTAATGCCGCGCCAAGTAAAGCTCCCAGCATGACACGCGGTACACGTACTTGCCATACTGTATAGTAAATTAAATTTTTTGTATCCGTTTCAAATACTTCCGATATGTTATGAAATGATAATCCTTTTACACGAAATAATGCGGAGAGAGCTCCAACCATTACTAATAGTAGAAAAAAGAAAATAAATTGCAAAGTAGAAGAAGCATACGGGTGTAATGCCCGTCTGCTTCTAGTTTGTATTTGATACAAAGTCTCCAACTCCTTATCTAGAAGACTGACCCGTTAATGCTGGAAGTGCCTCATCTAAAATTTTATCTGCTGCAATTGGTCCGCGCCCACGTGCCCAAAGATTACGATCCACATCAATGACATGCTTTTCTTTTACTGCTTTTAAGTTATTGTATAGCGGATTATTTTTAAACTTCTCTACATTTTCTCCATATAGGAAGATATAGTCAGGATTGATTTCATTTAGACGTTCCATCGTAATTTTAGCAATTTCTGCTTTACCTTCTGTTTTTTCTTTTTTCCCTTCATATGCGTACTTCACACCAACATTTGTCATTAAAGAACCGATAAATGAATCTTTAATCCATACAGAAAACTCATCATCAAAGGCACCAATAACAAGTATTGTTGGATTTCCTTTTATTTTCTCTTTTGCTTTTGAAATTTTATCTTGTAATTCTGTACGAATCTTTTTCGCTTGCTCTTCTTTTCCAACTGCTTTCGCAATGGTATCCATATTCTTCATTACTTCGTCATAACTGTTATCATCGAATGCAATTGTTGGCGCAATATCTTTTAATTCTTTTTGAATCATATTGTGGCGATCTTTACTCGCAATAATTAAATCTGGTTTCACAGATGAAATCACTTCTAAGTTTGGTGCTTTTCGCTCTCCAACATCTTTAACTTTCGATGCTTTATCTTGTAAATATTCTGGAACTTTTGTTTTCCCCACTCCAGCATTTGCAACTGGTGTAACACCTAAATCTACTAATGTATCGATAAATGAAAAGTCGAGAGTTACAATGTTTTTTGGTGTCTCTTTTAACTCTGTTTCTCCCCACTCATGTTTAATTTTCACTGATCCTGCTTGATTTTTCGCTTCCGCTTTATCTTCTTTTTTAGCTGTTTCTTTTGCTCCTCCACTGCAGCCAGCAAGCGCTCCCACCGCTAATGTCATCGCTACAAGTAAAGTACTCATTTTTTTCTTGTTCATTATGTAATCCCCCATACAAGCAATATTGATAATCATTTTCATTTAATATGATAGCATAATTTTAGAAATTGTCTATCATTTTTCCAAAAAAAATATTTTTTGGAAATGACTCATGGGCAGTAAATAGCCCCGCTAATGAAAGTTTCACTTTATAAAATAAGCGCTTTTTGCAGCACCTCATCATACACATATTGTTTTCGTACGAGTGATGAAACCATACCGCTTTGCAATGCACTATATGCTGGAACAAATGTCATTTTGTCCCCTATGCGGTGTGGTGTACTATCCGTTATATCAACAATTAAATGATCACTACTTCCACCAAGAATTTCAATATTCTTATTAGAGACTCTTAAACCGTTAATATCAAGGTCTTGTCTTCCAATTGCAACAATTGCTCGTAGTCGCTCCCCTTTATCTTCAAAAGAGGGAACTTGACCAAACGCATCTCTTCCAATGACTCCCCTTGGCATAGACGGCTTTCTTTTTATTTCAATAATTTCTGCTTCAATTGAAAATACATCTTGATACATAAAGGGAATATTTTTTCCGTATGCTGTTTCTTTTCCTAGAAAAATTGCTTCTCCAATCCGTAAAGAATTGACGCGCCCAATTTGTTTCTTTTGCATAATAAGTGGTAACGAACTTGAATTCCCTCCCGAGATAAATCGGAGCTGTATCCCTATTGTTTTCTCTACTAACTTTGCTAATTGTGTTAACTCTTGCAAAGTACTCTCAGTTGGAATGACACCGCTAAAGCAAGTGAAATTTGCTCCAATACCATCAAGTACAATTCCCGGTATATTCGATACTCTTTGCGCTGTTTCTACTACCTGATGCGGCAGCATTCCTTCGCGAAGATCACCTAAATCAACCATTAAAATGACACGATGTACTTTCCCATATGTTCTCGCTGCTCTTCCTAATGCCTCTATAATACATAGCTCAGAATTCAAACTAATATCAGCACATAGAACCGTTTCTTCTACTTCCGACAAAGCTGGCGTACGAATCAATAAGAGCTCAGCTTCTTTTCCAACGATAGAACGAATGTGATGAAGATGCTGTAATCTAGAATCAGCAAATCTTGTATACTTTGCTGATTGAAGCGTTTCAACTACTTCTTTTACAGCGCCGACTCCTTTTGTCACCGGAAAACATATCATATTTGAGCGCTCACATAATTGCTTCATCATCATGGCATTATGCTTCAATTTTGAAAGATTTACTTTCATAATAGGTAGCATGCTCACTCCTCCTACTACATGAATACACTTTAATTTTTCGACATCTTTGTTTTACCTTTGCATGTGGCAAGAAAAGGCCCTGACCGCTTCTATGCACGGCCAGTTGCTCTCATCCCCCTAAAAGAAAGGATTCTTTTACGTCTTTTTTCCACTTTGTATTTATATACAAAGCGGATTATGAAACTTTGTATACAAATAAGCTTTCGCTTGATCTTCTATTCTCATAGAAAACAATGCTTTTGTTTCAATTTGATCTGCAAATATTGCTGCTTTTTGCTCTTCTGTTGCATCTACCATATACTCTTTCACAATCGCAGCAACAATTCTCCATAATTCTTTTTCCTGTACGTCGTCTATCGCAAGAGCTAACGTAAATAACACATCTCCAAAGTGGTTTTGCAATACAGAATGAATAAATTTGTTATAAACTTCATTTCTATCATCTGTAAATACAACTGCTTCTTTCAGATTCGCAATATCTACTACCTTCGCTAATGTCTTCTTATGAATTCGCACGCCTCCTAAATCACGCACAAAAATTCGTTGGATTGCTCCGCCCTTTGTAACAATAATAGAGTTTTGCATATGCCCTTCTAATGCAATTCCATATTGTAAAACAAGCTGTAGTAAAGGAATCATAACTTTCTCTGTATAATGAGCAACATAATGAAATACCTCTTTTTTGCCAATCGTTTCTGTTTCAAAATATGTGCGCATTATATCTACAATAACTGGTTCATCTTCTTTTAATGGATTACTTGCTGTTAAACTAGCTCCAACCCATAGTAATTCTCCTTCTTGCTTATATACATGTGGGCTTTCTCGTAAAATAAATGCGAGATTCCGTCCTAAATCAACATTACCATTTTTCGTAAAAGTAGCCCCAACTCGTTCACGAACAACAACCACCGACTGTGCTAACTCTTTCTCATTTGCGTAAATGGTATCAAATAACGAAGAAAGAACCGGTCCGTTTACAGTTATTTCTGGTGATACCGTTCTGACCGCACTCGTAGCTTGCGCGCGTACCGGAAGCTTGACATGGTACGGCAGTTCTAGTAGATTCATCGTTCGAAATGAAAGCGTCGCCCGGGACAGAAGTTGATACGGAATTGGAATGATGCGCCCTTCCGCTAAATCGGTCTCATACTCTTTGGTTAGCACATGTTCATATTGCCATGGATGAACAAGAAATGGATAATAATCCTCCATTTGTTTTCTTTGATTTATTAGTGTTTCATATGCTGTTTCATATAAATCTAGCAGAGCTGTATATAATAATTTTTTGTCAAAACGCTCTCCTGTAACTGTTATTACATCTTTATGAACAAGTAATACATATAACGGAACAACTTGTTCAAATTCAGGTGCATAGCGCTTTACTTCTTCTTTCGATAAACCAAGTTTTGTTTTTGTTGAAGGGTGCAGTGGATGTCCTTCAATTACTAATGACTCTGTATATAAGAGTTCATCAAACGACGTACATCTTTTTGACTCTTCGAAGAATTGATATAGATTATTTGGTTTGTATTTCGCATAAAACATCATGTTTGTTTCGAGCTGTTGCTTTACCCATTCCTGTTTTTGTTCCCATGCCTCATAAGCCAGTTCTAAGTTCTCAACGCTGTTCTGTAATTCATTTTGCAGAGCATCTGAAACATGGAGCTGAAAGAATGGTGCTACCTCTTCAAAAAACACTTGTAATGAATCAATCCATCTAATATGCCCTCTTACTTTAAAGCGAAGTGGGAAAGAAAATTCATATCGTTCAAATGCCCCTTCTTGTTGCACTTGTAGTAATAATTCTGCTTCATTCATACTATCTATAATTTCAATACCATGCTCATGCTTTAGCACAGCACAACTTTCTAATAAAATTTTTTCACGAATTAACGCATTACAAAAACGATTTAAAATACGATATTCTGCTTGTACTCGATTGGATTGTTTATTTTGAATGGACAAAACTCTTCACCTTCCTATTTTGTTTTTTCACTTTTATGTATTGCAATACAAATGGGATCATACATAAAATCCCCATCATCACAAATGTTTCAGAAATCCCCACATACTCAATTGCGTAACTTACTATAATTGAACCGAGCGGAATCATTCCTCGGTCCATTAATACAACACTAAGCATGAGACCTCGTTCTTCTTCACGAACATTGTTTTGAAAATAAACACGGTTACTAGAACGTAACAACTGTCCAAAAAGTCCGATAGAGAATAGAAGTATAAAAAACACAAATGTATTACTAATAACTAGGAGCGGTATACTAATAGAAAACAAAAGTAAACTCATGTAATAAATCTTAATTTCTGAAATATACTCTAGTATTCTAGGAAGAATAATCGTTGCTATAATGGCCCCAATTGCTGCCGCAGACATCGCAATGCCGAATATTTCCGCTTTTCCAGTAAATTGATGAGAAACGAGTACAGGCAGTACAGACGTATAAGAGAAGCCAAAAGCCATTGTGATCATCGATGTCATAAATATATTTCTTCCCATTTGATCATGGGAAAAATATTGAACAATTTGTTCCCAACTTGCTTTTTTCTTTTCCTTTCGTTTTTTCATCTCTCGATCTTTCATTGGTAATACGAGAATAAATGCAACAAATGAACAAATTGCCTGCATCATAAACGTCACCTCAATATGTCCTCCTGCAATCAAAAAACCAGCAACAGCTGGCCCTGTTGAGCGGCAAACATTCATCACAAATGAGTTCATAGATATCAATTTACTAATTTGCTGGTTCGTATCGATATCTGAGAGAAGCGTATTTCGATTTGGTGTTTCTAATGCACTAATTACTCCTCTTATAAATGAGAATAGAAGAAAAATAAAAAAAGAAGGAGTAATAAACACAACATACATGGCAAGTAGAGTTGTAACTACTAGCCCCCAGAATGAATAGGTCTTCATCAACTTAATACGTGGATACAGATCACAAAGCTTCCCTGCATATACACTAAACAACGCAATAGGAATCAGCCGTACAAAGTTGATCCATCCTAAATACGTGGCACTATGATACAAGTCATAGACGTACCAATTGATTGCAGTCATTCCAAGCCAATTCCCCATAAATAAGAAAAATGAACTACTAAAAAATAGTTTACGAATAAAAACCACCCCGAAACTTTTTGTTGCATTTTCACATGCACTCTTTATAATTGATATTGATTATCATTATCTATGTAAAATAATATAAATTATTCTTTTTTATCTGTAAAGACAGAAAACTTGAGAAAGGTGGTTTCTATGCAACTCAATAAAGTTCAAACATTAGAATTAGAGGAACAAAACTTGCTTTCTTTTTTACAGCAACATTACGCACCACTACATGAAACCTATCAACAAATGATTCAAAAAGGACGAGCTGGTATACTTGAACGATTACTCTCTTCCTTCATTCGTGAAAATATATGTAACATGACAGAGACCGGGATTTTGCTTCGTAAACATAAAGGAGTATTTGTTTCATTTTCAGAACAGTGCTGTCCAGACTTTTTACTAGATTATATAAATACTCATACACAGCAATTTAACGAGTTTTCAATAGTACAAGGACTATATTTTAAGAAGCAAAACACATACTTGCTTATACCTATTCGGCACATATATGCTTTTGAACGACCAGTTATCAGTGGGCCGTATCTTCTTGTATCACCTTCTACTGAAAAAGAAATTACGCATCCGAATGAGGCATTAGCACTGCTAATACAGGAAGATTGGCAAGGGCCTTCTTCCTATTTTCAGATGTTTGAAGACGATGTTACAAATAGTGCTGCTAATTTGGCTCTTGCTTATACATTTCATGAACAAACTGAGAATACGAAGGCGCTACAAGCTGCTTCTCAGGCCCGCGATTCCTATGCCTTTTTCGAACAGCTCGTTATAGAAGGACACCCTTGTCACCCTGGTGCCAAAATGAGGAAGGGTTTAAGCCCAGAAGAAACATTAGCTTATTCAGCAGAGTTTAAGAATACGATTCCACTCCGCTTCGTAGCAGTACACCAAAATTACGTAAGCTCAGCTTTTATGGAAGACCAAAATTGGAATGAAATAATATTTTCTTTTGAACCTGCACTACAAGTAGAAGCTGAACTAAAAATCGGTGATAAGCTAGACGACTATATTCTATTACCAATTCATCCATGGCAAGCTACTCATACGTTACGTGAAATTTATAGTACTGAACTTGAGAAACAAGATATTATTTTATTGGACTATAAAGCAAAATATTTAGCGGGGATGTCATTTCGCACAATCTTTCCCGCCCAGTATGATACGATTAGACCACATTATAAACTAACAACTAATATTCATTTAACTGGGGAAGTACGAACTTTATCAGAACAAACGATTCACAACGGGCCAATTATGAGCAACATTTTAAAACAAATTGTTACGCAAGATACAATGATTGACGATACTCGTTTTGTTCCTATTTTGGAGCGGGCTGGTGCTCATTTTCTTCATCCAAATGACGTAGACGAAGAATTCCAAACATTACGAAGTGAAAATCTTGCTTGCGTCATACGTGATAATATCCATGCTTATGTGAATCAAGATGAATGGGCTATTGTCGGATCTGCCCTTGTCGCTTCCGTACACGGTACAAATAAACCATTCATAGTAGAACTAATTGAACTATATAAGGAGAACCATAACCTACCATTACACGATGCAATTGTTATGTTTATTGAGAAATATGTAACAAATGCTCTTACCGGTTTTATTCCGCTCATGGTGAAATACGGCATTGGCTTAGAAGGTCACCTGCAAAACACAGTCCCTGTCTTTAAAAAAGATGGTACACCGGATCGATTACTCGTGCGTGATTGGGAAGGTATTCGTGTTCATCGTAACCGTTTACAAAATGCAGGGTTTGATTTAAACATGTTTCATCATAAATCAAGAATTTTAGTAGACGATGAAAAAAGTATGCGTAATAAAGTATTTTACTCTGTAATGCAAAATCACTTTGGCGAATTATTTTTACATATCAGTCAGTTCTATGAATTAGATGAACAACTGCTATGGAATATAGTAAAACGAGTCTTACATAATATATTTGTAGATTTACAAGAGGATCCTAACTACAAAGAATGTGCAATATCTGACTATGCTGTCTTTTTTGCAGATCAAGTAGATTATAAAGCTTTAACCCTTATGCGGATGATGGGAGAAGCTCATGCTTATTTTTATGTAAAAGTTAAAAATCCATTATGTGATTGAAATATATACAAGTTTAAAACTGGCATAAAAACCCTTTCTTTTTAAGGGGATGAGAGAATCTGGCTGTGCATAGAGACGGTCAGGGCCCTTTCCTACCACATGCGAGGTTTAAAACAAAAGGAGGATGAGAGTGCAGGTCATGTTGTATTCTGCATAGCAGGGTTTTATATGAATAAACGACCCAAAAGAAAGAGCGTGTTTTGAAAAATTTAATCAAAACACGCTCTTAAACTATTTTAATGTATCACTCTTTTATAAAAAGTTTAATCATTTTTTGTTTTTTTGTTCAACTGAGGCATTCGTTAATTGAACAAGTTTTTGCAATTTTATTGATCAACTTTGCACTAATGCCTTAACTAAGGACCATCACTATAAGAAGATGACTCTTAACTATTTTTTTCAGGGAACTGATTCCGGCCAAATCTCCAAAAATATAATTCATCTGTTTCTTTATACATTTCCGCACCTGATTTTTGTAATACCCTGTGCGATGGGATATTGTCTTTATCAGTATCAGCAATAACGTACATAACACCGTTCTGATTTAACAACCAGTTTTTCATAGTATGAATTGTTCCCGTCATATAGCCGTTTCCTTGATATTCAGGAAAAGTATAATAACCAATTACTACTTCACCAGTTTCATTTGGAAGACCTTTTAACATGATTCCTCCAACACTACAATTTTTATCTTTCGACACAATTAACCAATTGGTATACCATATATAATTCCCCTCATCAATTAACAGCTTTGAAAGCCTTGTTTCCATAGCTTGTTTAAGCTCCAGGCTAAGAAATCTATTTGATTCACTCAAAGATAACCTTAGTTCCATTTTCTTTGGATTATCAATTAGTAATTTCAAGTTTTCTGCACTGAGAGGAATTAGCCTTGACCGCTTCTATGCACAGCTTTATATAGTATATACAGAGGCTTTCACACCTTCATATTTTAAAAGATCCTCATACTCTTTTTCTAATTCACCTAAAGTTAATTCATACAACTGTTTATTTAATACTTTATATATTCCTACATCAATTAACTTCTCAATTAATTGTTTCTTCCTTTTCTCTACAGCATAACGAAGCCCATAACTCATTCTTTTTCCAAACTCCTTTCGACACTTTACTGCATGAACGTTTTGTGGCCACATTATATATATGTATGATGGTAAATAAAAAAGATTCATATTTTATTTTGAGCATTGACATACCAATAACAATCTAGGCTATTATCATAAAGAAAAACGCAGAAGAATGTTTTTTCTTCTGCGTTTTGTAAAATGGCATATCTTTCATTATATTTGTTTTAATTATTTTCAGTTTGACAATTTATATCCACGGTCCAACCTATCATTGCGGCACTATTTTGTTCTTTCCAAACATTCATCTTTTCTAGTATAGATCCAACATTAAACAATGATTGGTATAATAAATAATCATCTGTAAACATTCGTTCGCCACATGTAATGATTCCATCTGTTACTACCACAAGATGATTGGTTCCTTTCTGTAATTCACGAACTCCAGATGTAAAACAAGGCGTTGCTGCTGCAAAAACATTCGGTCTACCAATTCGCTCATAAAACTGTTGTTCATTTAAACGGCCCTGTTTGCATTGCTCTGACTCTGGTTGAAATAAATAAATGAAGCACTCTCCTACTGACAACCAATACACAAACTGGTCTCTCCGAAGACAAATGAGACAATCTGTTTGCCCTTGCATCTTTTCACTTTCTTTAATAAATGTTTCATCTGTAAATAGCGATAATAAATACATATGCGTATGATGAAAAACTAAATGATTTGGATAGGAAAACAGTTGTAGTAATTTCTCTTTTCTTTCACAAATTATCTCTATAATAAACTTTGCTCTTTCAGTTGTATGTTCAGCTTCAAAAATCATCACAAATTCCCATGAACCGTGTGGATCACACCAAGCAAGAACAGCATCTTCATTTGTATTCCCGCTATATAATCCGATAGAAAGAGGACCTAGCTCTTCAACATGAATTTCATTTAAATACGCTTTATCATTACCAATCCATTTAAAGGTATGTACAGCCTTCATCCCCATCCCTCGTTTCATTATGATTATAAGATAAGCTTATAGTATCTACTAAAAAAAAGATACTTTTTCAAAGAAAAATTTGGACATATCAAACTATATATGTCCAAATTAAAAAAATTACGTAACTACTCAGTTACTCTTTGAAAAACCGACAGAAAAACATTTTTTTAAAATGGTCGAGAGGGACTGGCTATGCATAGAAGCGGTCAGGGCCTTTTCCTGCCACGCGCAAAGTTTTAAAACAAAGAGAGGTAGCGAGGTGTAGGCCCGTTTCTATCTCCATGACAGTAATCTATATGCTGAAAAATAAAAATAACTTTCTATATGCAATAAGGGGCGGGGCGTATTTTCGCTGGAATCATACTCCTTACCAAACTTCTAAACGAAATGTATGACTGAGTAGTTACAAAATTACATAAAAACCCTTTTCTTTTTAGATGGACGAGAGCGTCTGGCCATAAGTAGAAGCGGTCAGGGCCTTTCTCTGCCACATGCGATGTTCAAACAAAGAGGAAAGAAAGTATGAGGGTATTGTTTGCTTAGCATGGCGATGATTTGTATGTTGGAAAGGAAAATTGAATTTATATATATCTTTACAAACGATTATATCGTGTTGTACGATTTTAAAAAAAGAGGTGCAATTATGCTAATCAACAAACATTGGGAAACAATTTATTTTTATCTACGTTATGAATATGAAGAAAATTTAACTCACCAAGCCATTCGCATTTTACAAATGATATCTCGTCAAGAGGCACAAACCATTAGTGCAATTGCAGCAAAGCTGAAACTCTCACATAACACTGCTTCTGAACATATTAAACGATTAATTCAAAAAGAATTTGTATTAAAAGAACGTAGCCAACAAGATGAGCGAGTTGTAATTGTAAAGCTCACAGAAAAAGGACAGCAAGCACTAGCTACACACACACTACTCGATGAAGTAAAACTAAAACAAATAGAAGAGAAATTATCCGAAGAAGAAAAAAAGCTAATTCAATCTGCATTCGAATTATTAGCAAAGGAGGCTTACGATGTCTTTTCTCATTAAGGTAATCGTCTCTGCACTTATTATTGGGGGCGTTACAGAGATTGCAAAACACTATAGTACACTTGGCGGCTTCATTGCCGCACTTCCGTTAATTAGCTTGCTCAGTTTATTCTGGATTTCTGTTGAAGGAGGTTCTAAAGAAAAATTAAGTGATTTTGCACTTGGCGTGTTATGTGGGTTTCCTGCATCAGCCTTATTATTATTCATCGTTTATTTAGGGCTTCGCACCTCATTTTCACTTAGCACTTCAATTTTATTCGGTATAGGAGTATGGGGAATATTATTGGTGTGTCAGAGATTTTTTCAAGCTTAAGGGGGCGTTATTTTGATTACACATGTAGATGTTTTCGGAAAAAAAGTTGAAGTACTGATAACAGGACAAGGGAAACAAACCGTTGTGATTCAAACCGGAATGTTTTGCTCCTTTTACAATTGGATTGAAATTGCAAACGAACTTTCTTCATACTACAAAGTTGTTTTATTTCATCGCCCTGGCTACGGGACTAGCGAATTAAATGGGAAAGAGCGGACAACTGAGCAAACCGTGTATGAATTGCGAGAATTGTTACATGTTTTACACATTCAAGAACCGTTTATTTTAGTTGGACATTCTTATGGTGGTTTATGCGCACAACATTTTACGATGCTCTATCCAGAACAAGTTACTGCGCTTGTTCTTGTAGATTCAACGTCTATGAATTTGCACCGCTTAGATGAACTCCACTTACCTACTTTAGATGAGACAGATTCAGATGAAAAATGGATTGAAAAATGTTTATTCTATGCCAATTTAAACACCGCCCAATTACAACAAGAAGTATTCCCAAAACTAACAACTGCACAAGCAACATTACCTATCGAAATACAAAAACGATTGCTAACTTTTCCAATCTCTCCAGCCCTTTATAAAGCCGTTTCCTCGGAAATCATTCATTGGAAAGATTGTGCTCAAAAGATGAAGAGTATGCAACCATTCCCTAACATACCATTAATAATTATGGGAAGAGATGCCCATCATTCTATCCAACAAGCTATTCAAGATGGCATTCCTTATGAAGAAGCAGTAGCCTTAGAAACTGTATGGCAAGAACTAATTCATGAACAAACTACACTTTCAAAACAAAGTCAACTTATTGTTGCTACTAAATCGGGACACTCTATTGAGGTAGACCGACCTGATATAATAATAGAAGCGGCAAAACTAATCACACATACGCAGAACGTATAAATATAAATTAAAATGGACATAAAAAAACCTTTCTTCTTAGATGGACGAGAGCATCTGGCCATGTATAAATCGGTCAGGGCCTTTTTCTGCCACATACAAGGTTTAATACAAAGGGAGATAGCGAGTGCGGATCATAATTTGGTTATATAAAAAGAGGAAAGCAATAAAAACACTGCTTTCCTCTCTCTTTTATTCAAAGTCTTCTTCTAACTCTTCTACATCATAAAACAAGTTCCCAGTACTCACATGAATCGGGCCGTTTGCGACATCAACACGTAATACCCACGCCCATGGTACAGATAATCTTTCATGCAATGCCCGCCAAAAAGCCATTGACTTTCTTTCATATTCTTCAAATTCTTCTAGCATCTCTTTATAGGAGGCACCGTCTAATTGAATATTTGCTTCCATTAAACGTGAAAAGGCATAATGTTTTAGTTCTAGTTCTGCAGCAATTTCCATTTCTTCAGGTGTTGCCATACCAATAATTGTTCCGTCAGGTGGTAAAATCTCATACACATTATGAACTTCTACAACTTCTCCTGGCATGGATGAAAATCGATTGTTTTTCTCGAACATATGAACAGCCTCCTTTTATTAAAAGCTTTTGTATTCCAGCCATTTATTTCTATAAACGCTTTATCATCTCCTGCTCTTTTCATCAATCTTCATACATTCTTTACAAAATCTTCTTTCCAAATTTGATTTACTTGAACTAGTTGGCTTTCTGTAAATGTCAGCTTATATATGTCAGGCATCTGTAGTTCCTTCCAAAATGAAAAATCATATTTGGAATCGAAATAATTCATGATAAGAGCCATAATATTTCCATGTGTTCCGATTACAATATTTTTCCCTTTATATTTCTCCAAGATTTTCATGATACAAGAAACTCCGCGCTCCTGAGCAATAACGTTCGATTCTCCACCTTCTAAATGAAACGAGGGATCTTCCCATACTTTTGTAATAGCTTGTTCAAAATCTTGAACAGGCTGCAAACTTAATAAACGCTCTCTTATGCCTTCCTCTAACTCAATTGATAATTGAAAATGCTTGGCAACCCCTTCTACCGTTTGAGTAGCTCTCTTATATGGACTAGCAATGACAACATCTATCTGTTCATTTTTCAATATTTCTGTCACTCTTTCTGCATCTTGCCAACCTTTCTCAGATAACGGTCTTTCCCTCTCATCAGGTGTATATGTAGAATGTGCGTGCCGTACAAAATAAATAGTAGTCATTCCCTTGTCCCCTTTACTTTATTTATTATTTTTTCAACATATAACTCGCTTCAATGCATAGCTAGTTGCTCTCATTCCCTTACCCAAAAAGGGTTCCTATATCATTTGTAAACTGTACTTATATAAGTTTAATGGTATCATACTTTACTTAGCAAAAAGCATGATGTTTTATTCAAACACCATGCTTTATTGTTTACATAATAAAATTATAAGATTAAAAATGTTACGGATAATAAACTTTATAAAATTATTTCCCGTGATGTAACATGAAATCACTTACTTCTTCTTCAATATGGTTTAGCTTCGCAATTCCTTTTTTCCATTTCCGAATATAATGTGTTACGCCTATAACGAAAGAAACAAAAAGAGAAGAAAGAATAACTCCATATACAACACTAACCGTACTCATTCCGACACTTCCTTGTAATTGGATTATGATATTAGTATACTCCTTTTTTTCTCCAAATGTAGGAAGTTCATATTTTTGTAACAATGACTGTTCATTTTTAAGACATAGACACTCCCTCTTGATGCCTAATATCCTTCCATTGCTTCGTTCCAAAGGAAACAACAACAAACAGTCCGATTGTTGATATAAAAATAACAATGTATGCTGGTATATAGTCTAAAAGCACACCATACAAAAGCGTTCCAAGTGGGACAATTGCTGTTGCAATCGTTTCAATTAACCCAAATACACGTCCTAAATATTCAGGTGCTGTCGTTTTTTGAACATATACTTGCATTGGAACATTAATTGCAATTAAATTCACTCCAAAAAGAATCATAAGGGTAATGTAATATATGAAAATCATTGTATTAGATAATGAAAGAAACATTGGCAATCCAATGCAAAACAATAAGGCTGATAATATGAAAAGGTTCCTGCGAATCGTCTGAAACTTATTTGTTGTCTCTGCTCGAACGGATAAAATAATAGAAGCAATTAGCATTCCAACCGCAAACATTCCTTCTATGACTCCAAATTGCTGAGAGGAAAGTGCTAATTTTTGAACGATTATATATGGTAGTGAAACGTTAACTGCACAAAAAAAGAAATTTAGCCAAAATGAAAGTTTTACCATCGAAAAGATGTCACTTTTCTCTTTCACATATACAAAACCTTCTTTTATGCTCGTTAAAAAATGACCTTTCTCTTCTGTTTTGTTTGTTTTATACAAATCAAAGACCATAAATACTTCTACCAGCGCTGCAAGAGCAAAGGTAATACCATTTAGTAAGAAAAAGAATTTTATCGAAAATAATCCGTATACTAAACCACCAATAACTGGTCCTAAAATCGTTGCAAGCGATGTAGCTGTTTGATTTAATGAATTTGCTTTTTGAATACGTGTTGTATCAACTAGAGATGGAATTGAAGATGTTAATGCAATAGAGAAAAAACTTGCACATATTGATAACAGTGCAGCAGATACATAGATGAAGATTACTGAAAGTCCAAATGAGGTTGAAAGTAAAAACATGGTGAACATAATAAAAGCACTTAATATATCTGCTCCAACAGCAAGCTTCTTCCGGTTCATTCGGTCTGCTGCTGCTCCGGCAATGGGCCCACAAATTAAACGCGGAATGGATCCACAAACAAGCGTAATCGCGAATCCCATTCCAGATCCTGTCGTTTTTAAAACGTATAACCCCATTGCGAACGTATAAATATTTGCGCCAAGTATTGATGATAATTTTCCAATCATCATCAATACGATATTTCGCGTTGCCATTTTCAATCGTGTATCATCTTGATTTTTTAATACACCCTCCATACACTCACTCTCCCCTTAAAAGTTAAATTGTGTTAAACTTATTATATAATCAATTTTCAGAATTTGACAACGAAAAGTTTAATTATATTTAACTTTTGTATAAAAGGAGAAGTTCCATGGCTACTCTCGGAGAAAAAATACGGACATTACGAAAAGAAAAAAAACTTACCCAATCTGAACTTGCTGGGATAGAACTAACAAAAAGCATGCTCAGTCAAATCGAAAATGGGAAAGCGACTCCTTCTATGAAAACATTGCATTATCTTGCTAACAAACTCGGCTGCGATGCAAGTTTTTTATTAGAAGAAGACGCGAATGAACTTACTGCTCTTGTACAAAAGATGGAACAATATGTACAAGATATGCGCTTTAAAGATATCTATGAAACCCTCCATCCTATTGTGCATGATGTGCTACCATCTACCATAGATACTGCACGCTTATATAAACGATACGTCCAGGCAGCACTTAATATGAAAGATTACGATGTACATACGTATATTGAGAAAGCAACAATAATTTTTGAAAAATATGCTTTATATCGAGAAAGTACAAAAACAAAGCTCCTCTTCTTTAAATTATTGTTTCTCAAAAAAGAATATAACGAGTGTTTACAATTACTTACGTCTATTCATGATGAATATAATGAAAAACATTTAGAAATGGATTTAATTTTGCAAATTGAACTTTTTTTCGACGAGGCAATCATTTTATTGGCAATCGGAAATTATGACGACTGCAAGAAAACAATTTTACAAGCACTTGCTTTTTCTAAAGAGAACCAAGTGTACTATAAAACAGATGATTTTTATCGGATTTTATCCTATCAAGCCACATTCTCTAAAGATACTGAGGGTTACTTATACTATTTAAAGAAAGCAGAACAATTTGCTATATTCACAGAAAATCCTGTATCAAAAACTGTTCTCCATATATTACAAGCTTACTTTCACAATATGTTATCGGGACAATATGAGATCGCACTTTCACATATTGAAGCATATGGGGAACAATCTATACAGGTACTAGGCCCTGAAAAAGATGGGTACTATTATCTAGAAAAAGGAAAAGCGTTATATGGTTTAAAACGTTATCATGAAGCATTACAGTCTCTGCAACAAGTGACAATTCCTACTTATACGCACCATCCAATAGACCTAGCATTACTAACTACAGCTGGCTCTTTTCGTGCACTATGCTATATGCACTTAGAAAATAAAAAACAAGCACTGTATGAAGCAAAACAAGCACACAATGCTATGCAAAGCTACCATACTCCGATGTTCTCTTCTTTCACTGAAGAAACATTACAAATGATTCAAAAGCTTTAAACTCTCTATCGATTGGTATATTTCCCCTTTCTTTAAGGAAAAATAATAGTACAAGAAAACTTCCATCTTGATGATTTACCAATCGGATACAGAGAGGAGTTTAAAAATGAACATTCAAAGAGCAAAAGAAATTTCAGAATCAATGGACCAAACAAATGTAACATTTCAAGGCATGTCTGTTATGATTCAACATGTCGATGAAACAAATGAAACTGCGCGCATATACGAGGCAACAAACCCAAATCGTGAACTTACCGTTCCCGTTAATAGCTTAGAGGAAATATAAGAACGCCCACTTCATTTTATTTTGAAGTGGGCGTTCTTATATTTTCCCCTTATGTATCCAATTTAAAAATCAACCTAAAAACCCTTTTCTTTTTAGGTGGGCGAGAGCGTCTGGCCATGTGTAGAAGCAGTCATGATGTATTCTACAAAGCAGCGACTTAAATAGAAAATCGGAGCCGACTGTATAGGCAGAGCTAGACAAAGATGTCGAAAAATTAAAATGGATTTATGTATACTTCTCTTTATTGTTTAACATTACATTCATTACGGTAAGTGAAATTAATATTTTTTTAAAACGAAATGACATACTATTCAGGTTTTATGATAAACTAAAAAGAAAAATTTTATAGTAAGGGGGGAAAATACAATGAACAAAGCTCCATACTATGCCGTCATCTTCACTTCCCAGCTATCATCTGAAACTGACGATTACGAAATTGTTGCAGATGAAATGGTAAAGCTAGCTGCTGAGCAACCTGGCTTTATCAATGTTGAAAGTGTCCGTACTGAGACTGGATTTGGTATTACTATTTCATACTGGGAATCGCTTGAAGCAATTAAGCAGTGGAAAGAAAACGCTGCCCATACAGTTGCTAAAAAAAGAGGACGAGAACAGTGGTATGAACAATTCCATACGAGAATTTGTCTCGTTGAAAGAGAGTATCGTATTACAAAGGGAGAATCTTAATCTATGAAACAGAAAACTGCACTTCTTCTTCTACATGAAATATACGGAATCAATCAACATATGGAGCATGTCATTCAAACATTTTCATCCTCGGCTATAGACGTGGTTTGTCCAAATTTATTACAGCGCTCCTCCCCTTTTCATTACGATCAGGAAACAGAAGCATACTTACATTTTATAAATAACATTGGTTTTAAAAAGGGAAAACAACAAATTGACAGTTTGCTCACAGAACTACGAAATAACTATGCTTCTGTTGGAATTCTTGGATTTAGCGTCGGCGCAACAATTGCTTGGGTTTGTAGTGAAGATTCTAGAATTGATTTTGTAATTGGATGCTACGGTTCACGTATTCGTGATTACATAAATATTGTACCGAAATGCCCGACGCTTTTATTATTCCCAGCAAACGAAATTAGTTTTTCAGTTTCTGCTTTGATTGAAAGCTTGCAAAGTAAAGGTCATCCATTTTTAAAAATAAAACAACTTAACGGAGAACATGGTTTTCTTGATCCATTTTCTAAAGCGTACAACAAAGAAGCTACAACTCAAGGGTATGAGATTGTACGCTCTTTTCTTCAAGACATAACAGAGAAGTAACACCTACTTATATTTCATTCCGTTTATATTATCATTATCCATCACGCGAAATGATTGTGATATGGTCATTTTGCAACAAAAAATGAGCTTTCGAATCTTTATATACATACTATCTTACTTGTGACAATCATATGGCAAAACGTCTTCAACAGAAAGAATAACTATATATTTAAAAACACCTCCCTCTTTCTAGTAAACGAGAAAGTATGCAGTACAAAATGAAATTGTCAAAATGATGTTTTTTGTCATTACAAGTGAAAATACATGTGATACAATCACGGAGAACAATAGAGAAACATAATGGGGGTACGAATGGAAACGTTATTAGTTCAGCAAAATGAAACATCGAATAAGTTTTGGAAAATCATAGTAAAAGAAAAAGAATATGTTGTATTTTACGGCAAGATTGGAACAGCTGGTAGTGTAAAAGCGAAAGAATTTGAATCAGAGGAAGTATGTCAAAAAGAAGCCAATAAACTGATCGCTTCGAAACGAAAAAAAGGATATGTGGATTCTGCAGACGGGGAAAGTTATATAAAAAAAAAACAATAACTGAAGAACAGTTTTGGGAACTCTTGGACCTTGCTAGAACGAAAGGGGAGGATCAAGAGGAGCAATTGGAGTGGTTAACCTCACATTTGTCTAAACGAACTGTGCATGAAATTGTGGCGTTTGACACTCATTTACATCGGAATATAAAATCCTCCTACACATCACAGTTATGGGCAGCTGCCTATATCATTATGGGGGGATGTTCAGATGATTGCTTTGATTATTTCCGCGGATGGCTTTTATTTCAAGGAAAAGAAACATATGAAGCATGTATTCAAAATCCAGAACGCTTATTACCTGTATTAGAATCATTGGAAGAAAATGATTTTCCACAAATAGAAGAACTCACACTATATTATGGACAAACAGTGTATGAAGAAAAAACAGGAATTGACGACGATACATACTTTACTTTATACCATGTATTGTCAGATGAGACATTTGAGGATGCGGATATAGAGTTTGATTGGAATGAAGATGACGAAGAAAGATTAAAAGCGATGTTTCCAGGTTTATGGGAAGCTTATGGTGATAATCCGCTAGAGTGGTAATGCTCTATAAGTATATAGGAAGAGCCCTTCTTTCTTTAAAAAGGGGCGCTCTTTCAGCAACTTCTTTATGAGTTAGTTGAATAACTAACTTATTTTTACACAAACCTACTTACAATCCACTATAAAAAACCGCTACGCTCAAATTCCAATAAAATTGAATTTGGATGTAGCGGTTTTTCCCTATGATTCTTCCATTTATTTCTCATTACCATTACCTTTATCTGCATTTCTTCCTTTGTCTTCTTGCTCTTTATGAAACTCCACACGTGATTGTGCGCTAATAGAATCAAACGGTGTGTAGTAAATTTGAGGCGTCACTTTTTGAACAAGCATTTTATATGTTGTAAGCCCAATAATAACAAATAACAACATTGTAAACGTAACAACAGCAATTGTTAAAATGAACATGGCAACCTCCCTTTGCAATCGTTATACTACAAAGTTCGATGCAATATGAGATACTCCTTTTTCTAAACTATGAAACTTACATTATTGAGCATTTTTTCTGGTCAATTCTATTTCCAATTATGAAACTGACAGAAAGAAACGCAACAAAAACACCGCTATAACTCCGGTTAGTACAGCACCGAGCAAACTTCTCGTGAAAATCGCAACAAGGAACGTCGGAATAGCTGCTACTAAATAATCTACTTTCATCGTTTCATGCATAAATAACGCTTGTGCTAACAATGCCGCTAATATTGCAATTGGAATATGATTAAGCCATCTTAATCCCCATTCTGGAATTTCTACTTTACTTAATACAAGTAGTGGAATAATTCTTGGAAGCAATGTAACAATTGCACACCCGATTACAACAAGTAACAAATCCCATCTTACTTCCATTTTTCAATCACCACCCCTATTGTCGCTGCTGCAAGTGTGGCAATAATAACAGCTACGCTATTTGATACAAAGAAATGAGCTCCATATGCAATAATCATTGATACAATGGCAACGCAAAGATGAACAAATAACTTCGGACGACTGCTTACAAGTTGTAAAACAAATAAACCGATAAACATCGCCGGTATTGCATAATCCATCCCGTATGTGTGCGGATCTGGTATCCAGTCTCCTAAAATGCCGCCAATGATATTTGCAATTACCCAGTTTATATAACCTGTTAAGTTTAAACCGAGTATCCATTTCTCACTTATATATTGCTTTCCTGTAACATGCTGAGCTGCAACGCCAAATGTTTCATCAGTAATTTGCGAACCGATTACTATGTTTTTCAAAAATGATACCTTTTTTAAATAGGGAGCTAATGCTGCGCTCATTAAAAAGTGTCTTAAGTTTACGAAGAAAACTGTAAAAATAATAGTAGAAGCTGGTGCACCTGCTACAAACATTCCAGCCATAATGAATTGTGCTGAGCCTGCATAAATCAGTAATGAAATAAGTGCAATTTCTGTTAATGAAAATCCTGCTGTTTTTTCAATAACACCCGATGCAACCCCGATACTCAAATAACCAAGAACTGTCGGCAAACAATCTTTCACGCCTTGTATAAACGTGTCATCTTGCGACTGTAATACTGTTGCTCGCTCCACTCCCTATACGCCCCCTTTATCCTTATATAGGATGAACTAAAGCTGAATCATACTTTTTCATCCCCCCTAATCTCTTCTATGCAGAAATAAACTCCTTCTGTTTCACCCTTACCTCTTTAGTAGTTATAGATATACCTACTAATATAAGGAAAGATCCTCACCAAGTCAACAATATTCTGAATTTTAAATTAAACAAAAAGACATTAAAAGAAAAAAGAAGATAACCACCTACTATTCAGGAAATTATCTTCTTTTTGATTTCTGTATATCGATATTCTGTTACTTACACAAAACAGACACTTTTTTACTAACAGCCCTTCTTAATTTGCAGCATCGTATTCCCATTCTTTTGAAATTCATATGGGACTTGTACTTCTGCTACTTCGCATCCTTTGTTTCGTAAGTTTTCTATGAGCTCGTCTAAAAATTCATATCGTTCACCTTTTAAATCGATACATGGGAAAATTCTAATTTCTTGTTTCGCAACGCGGAGCAATTCTGTAATCGTCTCAACATGGAAGTCGTAATCGAAGCGATCACTATACATGAATAAAAAGTGTGCTGATAAAGCTATATCAAATTCTTCATCTTGAAAAGGGATGTTAGGTAACGTAGCATACACATACTTCTCTGGATTATGCTTCATATCCGCTCCGCAAACTTGAAGTGCTTCTAAACGGTGTTTCTTTAAATCTTCTACACTCGAAAAGTAATTCCATATGTAATTATCTTTTGCCTTTTCCATATGCTCCATCGTATGTACTACATCTTGTAATCCCTTTTCATATAAAGCTTCTCCATTAAATTGATATACAACATCACAAGCTGTGACATCTCCGCCCTTTGCATTTGCGACTGCAGTAAATGAACAAGCACCAGCTGGGCAATCTAATATTTTGTTATTTTGTATGTCCTCATCACGCAATTGGAACATGTCACAGTACTCTTCATAGGTCCGGCCAATAAATACAACTCTTTCAATATCTAATTTCATTCCCCCCACTCTCCTCTTCCTTATTTTAACATAACTACTCAGCTATACCTTTTAGAAATTTAGAAAAGGGGATGATTCTAGTGAAGGTGTGTCTCTCGATTACTTATAAATTCATTTTTTTGCATATAGACTGCTGTCATGCAAACAGGGCAGGAGCCTGCACAGTTTGGCTACTTTTGTTTTCAAACCTTGCACGTGGCAGGAAAAGGACCTGACCGCTCTTATGCATCGCCAGTCCCTCTATCCCATTTAAAAAAATGCTTTTCTGTCGGTTTTTCATAAAGTAACTGCATAGTTATATTTTAACACCAAAAAAGAAATGCCCTTTGGGGGCATTTCTTTATCTTAATAACTCATTCGATTCTTTATCATACACTTTATCAAATGTTGTCATCACACGTTGCGATGATTGAACCATTCTTTGGTTCGTCATCACATCTACCAATTCTTTCGCCATATCAACGTTAGAGTTTTCTAACATGTAATTGCGAACAACTGACGTTCCATTTGGTAAATCAGCAATGTTCGTTCCATCTATTGTAAGGCCTTTATCTTCATGCTTTACAAGACGTGCTTTCAAGTTAGCATCAACTGACTTTGTTTGTAAACGTCCAATAGCTTGGCCCGTTTCTTCATTATAAAGAGTTCCATCTTGCTTCACAGAGAGTTTCGCACCTTCTGGAATACGAATATGATTATTATTACTATCCAGTACATATGCACCAGATGTTGTTTGTAAGTAGCGATCTGCATTTACATTAAAATGACCATCTTTTGTCATATACGTTTGATTATTTTTTGAAACGACAAAGAAGGAAGCCGCACCCGTATTTCCATCTTCTAAAGCAAAATCAGTAGCACTATTTGTAATTTGTACTGGACCTTGAGCCAAATTTACATGTGTGGCAGCTGGTACAACTGCATAATCAACTGTTCCAATTGCAGTTTCACTTCTATTTACTTGACGGTACGTTTCATGTGTATCAAAAACTCTTGATGTCATTTGATCTGCTTTAAATCCTACTGTTTGGGCATTAGCGATGTTATTTGCATGCACATTTATGTGCTGTATATAGTTCATCATTCCCATAGAACCAACATATAAACCATTCATACTGTAATGAATAAGGCAAAAACCTTATTCTTCACCTCACTCTCTATTATGATATATATAACATTTGTTTTGCTAAATGTTCAGCTGTTGCGATATGCAAGTTTTGGGTAACATTTTGTCCATCTGTTGTAAGGACAATTGGTGCAGATGAAACAGCTGGAATCTTTAGTAGCTCACCGCTACTTGCTGTTTCATCAAACTTCGTAAAGATAAATCCATCGATACGCACATCTTTGAAGTTTGTAATAATCTCGACCATATCTTTACTTTTCATTGAAGCTGATAACGTTAAGCAAATATAATCTGGTTGAACTTGTTCCATGATTTCAACCATACTTTGTACAGATTCTAACGTACGATAATTTCTACCAGCTGTATCGATTAAAATATAGTCGACTGGTGCTTCCTCTTTAAAATAGGAAAGTGCTTGCGATATTCCTGCTGTATCACGCACTGCCAAAACTTCTGCTCCAATTTTTTTTACATTCTCTTGCAGTTGCTGAACCGTTCCAACCCGTGAATGATCTGTTGTAATAAATCCAACCGTTTTATTTTGCTCATATAACTGCCAAGCAATCTTTGCAAGTGTTGTCGTCTTTCCAACACCTGTCGGTCCGATTAACGCAATCGTTTGTACTTCCTTCTCAAACACATTTTCTGTATGAAAATATTCACTCATATCTTCAAAAATAAATTGCAAAACTTCTTCTTCTGTAATCAACGAAGTGTGTTCAAACTTTGCTCGCAGTTTCTTTTCATATACTGCTAAGAAATGTTCTTCCACTTCATTTTGCTCAAGTGTACGTAGTACTTTTTTTATAATAAACGGCACCGATGTACCTTGCTCAGTTTCTTGTACTGCCCGATTTGCAACATGAGTGGTTACTTCTACTTTTTCTGCTTGTTTTTCTACAGTTTTCATTACAACAAGTCCTTTATCAAACACTTGTAGTAATTTTTGCTTCTTCTCCACCCACTCTTCACTTTGAGCAAATGGCTTTGGCTTATACGGAATATTATGCGTTACATTCTCAAGGTCATGTAAAATCGATTGTATCTTCTGCTTCTGAATCGTCTCTTGTGATTGTTCTTCTTTTACTTCTGTAGCAACTTGTTCTTGTTTTCCTTCATTTTTCTCAGGAAATTTCACAATCATTTCATATTGCTTTTTCCAAAAGAACGGCATCTTTCGCTTTGCTGTTTCAGCCACAACATAGTAATAGTCATTGCCGTGTTCTTCAAAAAGTTTATGATACAATTCGTTTTTAGAATACGCTTGAATTCGCTTCATGCTCTCATTCTTTGCTGCACTTTCCATATTCTCTCACCTCTGCCTTACTCAATATATGCAATTTGGTCTACCGCAATTTCAGGTGCCAATTCACTTATGCATAGTACCTTCGCTTCTATTTGATAACGGTCAAGTAACCTTACGATACCGAAGCGGAAATCTTTACGACGGGTTAATAAAACTGGATCTCGTCCCATTAAACGAGACTGTTTAAAAATGTTTTGAATTTGATCAATAACACGTGTTTCTTGCTCTAAATCCCAGTTTAATAGATATCCTTGATACGAGTTATTTACGACGTCAGCATCAAGTTCAATTGCATCTGAGAACAACGCTGCATAAATTTTCCCATCAGAGTTTTTCGCATGTTCACAAATTACTTTTGAAATACATTCCCGTACAAAAGCAGTAACACCGTCTGCTTGATTTTGATAAATCTCTTTTCCGTCAATAATACCTTCCATAATAGTTGGTAAATCTCGAATGGAAATACCTTCTTTTAACAGTTGCTTCACGACATTTTGAATAAGAGATAAATCGATTTCCTTCTTCTTAATTTCTTCCAATAATACGCCATGATCGTTTTCTAAAGATTGGATTAAATCTTTTACATGCTGACGTTGCAGCAGCTCATGCACATTACGACGAATCACTACATCTAAATGGGTAATTAAAATACTTAGCGGTTCTAATACTTGATAGCCTTTCATTTGTGCATCTTGTACAACATGCTCTAAAATCCAGTAACCATCTTCTCCAAAGATTGGATCTTTTGCTGGTTCAGCATCTAAATCAGCCATAACATTTGGTGTTTTCAGCGCTAATAAATAACCTGATTTTAAAACACCTTCTGCTACCTTCGCTCCTTTAATACGAATCACATACCGCCCGCGTGGTCTGAAACTCGTATTATCTTTGAAGTTAATTCCAGGGACATTAATACCTAAATCTGTAATAATTGATTTTCGCATTAATACAACTTTATCTCGCGCTGTTTCCCCGTTAATTTTTTGTTTCACAAGTGCTGCTAAATCAAGACCAAGTTCAACAATAATTGGATATTTATCCGTAAAGACACCAAATGAATCTTCTACTTTCTTCATTTGATCTTCATCACTTTGAATCATCTCTAATTCTTTTTGCATCTCTTCTTCTTTTTCTTTCTTCAAACGCTGCTTATTGGTGTATCCTAAGAAAATAATTCCTCCGCCCACAATTAAGAACGGGATAAGTGGTAGCGGTGAAAATACACCCATTGCAATAAATAAGCCTCCAAGCGCATATACAACAACGTCATGGGCCATTAATTCTTTATAAATGCCTTCGTTCACTGTATCGTCTGAACCATCAAATACACGTGTAACAATAATCCCTGTCGAAATAGCTAGTAATAGCGAACCAATTTGGTTCACGATTCCATCGCCAATTGTTAATTTTGTAAAATGATAGGCAGCTTCTTGGAATCCCATTCCTTGCTGCATCATCCCAACAATTAAACCAAAAATAATATTTACGAATAAGATAACGATACTAAATATAACGTCGCCTTTTACAAATTTCCCGGCACCGTCCATTGCACCGTAAAACTCTGTTTCCATATTTAATTTCTTACGCTTGTCTTTTGCTTCTGTGTCTGTAATAATGCGCTGATTTAAATCCGCATCAATTGACATCTGTTTCCCTGGCAAAGAATCAAGTGTAAAACGTGCCGCAACTTCTGCTGTACGAGAAGAACCGTTTGCAACAATAAACTGGAAGATAATCAGTACGATAAAAATAACAATACCAATTAATAAGTTTCCACCAATAACAAACTGACCGAATTCTTCAATAACATGACCAGCATTCCCATTCGTTAAAATGGCCCGCGTCGTCGAAACGTTAATCGAAACACGGAAAATCCCAATTAACAACAATAACGTTGGGAATGACTTTAACTCATCCCACTCTTTAATACTTGTTGCTCGCATATATACGAGCACTGCCATCCCAAGTAAAAAGACGATAATGACATCAAGTATAAATGGCGGCAATGGAATTAAAAGTGCTACAATAAACGACACTGCTAAAAAGATAGAAAAATAAGTTTTAGCTGAATCTATCTTAAACAAACAAAATCTCCTCCAAACGCGCCCTATACTTCAATTTGTTTCGTTTGAATTAAATAGCGCATAACTTCAATAACAGCAACATATAAATCTTCCGGAATCGTTTCATTTTCCTCAACTTGATAATATAACGAACGTGCTAGTGGACGATTTTCCACCATTGGTATATCTTGTTCACGCGCTAACGTTCGCATAAATAATGCCAGCTCATCTTCACCTTTTGCTACAACAATTGGCGCTGCATCAACTAGCTTATTGTAACGAAGAGCAACAGAAATGTGAGTTGGGTTATTCACAATAAAGGTTGCACCGTCCATCTTTTTTGCAATTGCTCCCTGCAAAATCGCATGCATAAAGCTTTTCCGCTTCCCTTTTACTTCTGGATCTCCCTCGTTATCTTTATGCTCTTTTTTCACTTCTTCTTTTTTCATTTTTAAATCTTGTGCATGCTCCCACTTCTGATAAATGAAATCAATAATAGAAACAACAACAAGAATAATCAAAATGGCTAAAAATACGTATTTAATTTGCTTCATAATTTCAACAAGTGACGCACTCCAATTAAACCCAATCATGCTCACAAGTTTTTCTAAATTCCGCTTAACTATGACATATGCCACATAGCCAAGAAGAATCATATAAAATAAAGACTTTAAAATATCAACAATACTTCTTCTACTAAACAATCTCGTAAAATAGCTTTTCGGATTAATACGAGATGCTTTCGGTTTAATAATTTTTGCTGAAAATAAAAAACGTACTTGTATCATATAATTCATCATATGAAACGCGTAAACGAGCACAAGAATAGGTATTGATATTTTTAATAGAAGCATACCCATTAAATAAAAGTACTCGGTTGTATCAGCTTTTTTTCCAATTTGATCAAATAGCACTGCAACAGAATTGGCAATATCATACCCCAAACGATTACCGAAAAAATAAATAACTGTTGCTAAAACAAGCACAGAAAACAAGTTATTTAAATCTTTACTCTTGGCAATGTTCCCTTCTTCGCGTGCTTTTTTAATCTTCTGCGGGGTGGCTTTTTCTGTTTTATTATCTTTTGCCATAACCGTCCCTCTATTTCGTTAACAAAAAGTCAAATAGTTTCGTATATTTATCAAGTAATTCGTTTGTCAAATTTTTAAATACATATCCAAACATCGGTACACTCATTGCAATAAATAAAATGCCGCACGTAATTTTTAAAACGTATGCATTCGCAAAAATATTAAGCTGCGGTGCATTTTTTGCAATTAAAATTAATACGAAGTTTATAATGAATAAACAGCCCATAAGCGGAAGGGCAATTTCTACTGCAGACGTAATTGCAAATAATAACGTTGCTAATAAACTATCTAAAAAACTCTTGGTTAATAGTTGTGAAATTGCTTCTGTATATTGAAACGACTTCAAAATTGTCGCAATAAAATAATCCATTCCGCCAAGCGCAATAAAAATAATTGTAAAAAACACATCAAACATTGTCGAAATCAATGTGGACTGCGAGCCAGCATTCACATCAAACAAACTCGCTTGTGATAAACCAATATCGAAATCTAAAATATGTCCCGCCATTTTGGGAATGTTCCATAAAAACTCGACAATTTTTGAAAGTGTTAATCCAATTACAATTTGTGTACCCGCATAACCGACAATATCCCAAATCGTCTCAATATGAGAAATATCCACTTTATCAGCGACTGTAACCGATAATCCGAGTCCAAATGTAATTTTCACCATCGCTGGCATGGATCGCCCTGAAAAAAAGGGCAAGAAATACAAAAATGACGTAATACGGCAAAATGCAAAAAACGTTGCAACCCATAAGTCCATATTCATTTTCCGTCACCTTTTTTCAGTACGAACGCAGCAACGTCGGAATTTTGTCAAATAAATCTAAAACTAATGTTGTAATTTCTTGAAACATCCACGGACCAAGTATGATGAGAACAAGAACAATACTTGCCATCTTAGGTAAAAACGTAAGCGTCTGTTCTTGTATTTGCATCATTGCCATTAATACCGCAAGAATGATAACAACAATCATACTTACTCCCGCAACCGGAAGTAAAATTTCAAAACCTTTATAGAAAAAAGTTTGAAATATTTCTGTTATCGGTGATATATTCATGCAAATATGACTCCTATCACGTATTGTACAAATAAATTTCTTCCTTTAATCGGCTCTTAAGCAACCGTTTTAAACATAATATCGACGATTTTCGTATATCCACCTAAATATACAAAAACGAGTATTTTAAATGGTAAACTTAAAATCATCGGTGGCACCATCATCATTCCAAGATACATTAGTAATGTACTAACGATTAAATCAATAAAAACAAACGCTAAATAAATAAACATCCCTGTTAATAAGCCTTTTTGAATTTGAGTCAATGTAAAAGACGGAACGAGAGTAAATAATGAAATATCTTTCACATCTTTTGGCAACTCTTCATTTCGAACTTTTAACATCATTTTCAAATCATGTTTATACGTATGCTTTGCCATGTAATCTTTCATAATCGGTTCTGTCTTCGCGGCTGCCTGACTCACTGTAATCTTATCCTTCGTCATCGGATCCCAGACATCGCTTTTTAAATGCCCCAAAACAGGCTGCATCGTAAATAACGATAAAAACAAAGCTAAGCCAACAAGTACTTGGTTAGGTGGTAAGTTCATAACCCCCAGTCCTTGACGTGTAATTCCAAGAACAATCATAAAATAAGTAAAGTGTGTAAACAAAAGCACAATAGACGAAGATAACGATAATAGCGTTACAAGTAGGAAAAGTTGAACACTCGAGTTATTCGTAAACTCTTTTCCATTTTCAAAATGGATAAACCCATTTGGTTCTGCGTACGCTGTATTTGCAAAAATAATGCAAAAAACAATAGAAAATGCAAAAATAACACTAATAGAAGATATAATTTTTTTAATTTTCATGATGCATCCTCTACTTTTTCCTGCTGAATTTTTTCCTCTTTTATCACTTCTTCTAATACTTTATGAAACTGATTGCCTGACAACTGGATGGAATGACTGCCGTTATTACCTATAACAGTAAACACTTGCTTACCATCTACTTCAAATAAGAATGCACTCGTTTGATGGTTGACATACAAGCCATCTTTCACTTGAATCAAACCATTTTCCCCTTGCTTATAAAACTGATGTTTTCTCGTCTTTTTCATCATATAAAAAGCACCATATCCGAGAGCACCAAATAATAATACAACTTGCACTAAGGTTGTCATATAACTCATATGACACCTCCTCTATTCATTCTCATTCGCCGCAGCTAATATCGCCTTTTTCTTATCGGCCTGAATTTCAGAAATGATAATTCCAAAATTCCCGTCCATCACAATTGCTTCACCAATTCCCACTTTTTCATCACTTAAATATACATCGACTTTATGCCCTAAGTTTTTTTCTACCTCTAAAATATCACCAACCTTCAGTTTTTTCACATCAGCTAGTGTTACACTTTTCCTGCCAAGTCGCACACCAAGTTCAATAGAGATATCTGAAACTGTTTCAATATGAGCTTTTGATTGCTCATTATACTCTTTTACAACTTCATCTAAATCTACTAACATAACAGAAGATACTTCATGCTTCATATCCTACTCTCCCTCTCTTACTCTACAAAGCTTTTAAATAAAAATGCTTTACGCTGTCCATCTTTTCCGATAAAACAATTAAATTTATGTTTCCCATCAACATACCCACGTAATTGATCTGTTACTTTTGTATGTAATGGGATAATATCGCCTTCCTCAAACTGCTCTAGGTTGCCGATTGTAATCTTCTCTTCACCAATCGCAATATGTATCGGTTTACGAACTTTTTGTACTTCTGTTTCCACTTCTGTAGAATATGTTTTTCGTTTATCAGAAGAATGTTCAACAATATTCTCTGACGTTAACTTATCCATAATCTCTTCAACAGATAAAAACGGAATGCCTAGTCGCACTGTTGTATTCCAATAATCCGTTTTCATATCCACATTTAACAACGAAATAATGTCACTTGCCGTTGTAATTTTAAGAACATTTGGATCTGTTTCTGTTGCCACCAGGTGCGGTTGGATCTCAATTATGCTTTCAAACGATCGTTTTAAATTATCGCAAAGAATAGAAAATACATTATCTAATGTTATAAATTCAAACGATGTTAACGGTCTACGAAGTGTAAAATCACGCTTCGGTTCTCCGCCAAGCCAGCATTCATGGATATAAATGATGAATGCTAAGTCCATTTCAATAACAATCTCACCAAGGTTTGGTAAACCTAGATCAACAACACAATATAAATAATAGTCTTTCGGCATTTTTTCTACATACTCACTCGTAAATGGAACTTGCTCCACTGTCGACGGATCAAGCTCCATTGGAATACGTATTCGAGCTGCAAGCGCTTGAGCCGTCTGTTTCCCAAAGTTCGTCGCGATCGTTTGTAAACTTCGTAAGTGCTCCACACCAAATTTCTCTGGTCTATTAAAATCATATTCTTGAAACTTGCCTTGTTTCTCTGCTTCCTGCGCAAAATCTGGCATTTCTGCCCCTTCATCCATCGCCTTTAACAGCGCGTCAATTTGCTCTTGACTTAATTTATCACCGCTCATGAAAATCCCCTTTCTTATTTCTTCAACTCGACAACTTCAACGTACATTTTACCGCTTTTCGTCAAAATTTTGCCGGTTCCAATTTCTTCATTTTCTAACATAATACGCACTGTATTTTTCTTGGAATGTTCAAGGCGATACAATGTTCCTTTTGTAATGTGAAGCAGATCATCAATCTTCTTTTTCGTCTTTCCAATTTCAAAATGAATTGTTAGTGGAATATCATCATGTAATTTCATCTCTAGCAACTCCCATATCGTGTTTACAAAATTTCTATTTTATATAAGAAACTTTATTTGGAAACATCAACGTTTAATATTTTTTTAATATATTTTTCTGTTTCTTGAAACGGTGGTACACCCCCATACTTTTTCACATTTCCTGGCCCTGCATTATAAGCTGCAAGTGCCAATACGAGATCCCCATTATATTTTTTTAAATATCCCGTTAATTCCTTCACACCACCTTCGATGCTTTCAGCAGGTGAAAATGGATTTTTCACGCCTTGTTCCTTCACATTATCTGGCATAAGCTGCATTAACCCCATTGCGCCTGCTGAAGAGACTGTATTTGGATTATAATCCGATTCTACTTCGATTATTTTTTGAATTAACGTTTTTGGAATACCATATGTATTACTTACGTTTTGAATAATATCCGCATACTTCCCTTCATTTTTAAATCGTACATTTTGAATATTATACTTTTTCGTTAATCCCCACGTATCCATATCCGTGCTTGTTACATCAGAAAAGCGACGTGTAAACTCCTGCTGAGCAACCTGCAAAGGTTCCGCATTTTTCACGTCCATCTCAGTTACTACATTTTGATTCTCTCTTACTTGAGAAAGTTTCTTATCCATTTTCACTTCCTTTGCAGTTTCATTTTGAAGTGCCACTCCAAATGAACTACTCATAAAAGCTTTTGGACTACTTAGCTTTTTCTCTATCTGCCCTTTTCTATAAGAAAGAACTTCTTTTACTACATTTCCAATTATCATAATATCACCTTTTAATTAAATAGAGATAACTTAATATTAGAGTTTTTTATAAAACTTTGCAATAATCTTAAAAAAAAATACGGATAATTAATAAGATTAATTTAAATTTCCCACTAAAAATAAGTAATAACGGATATTTTTTACATTTTATATAGATATAAATTGAAAACACTGCTTAAAAAACTAACATAAAAACCCTTTTCTTTTTATGTGGGCGAGAGCGTCTGGCCATGCGTAGAAGCGGTCAGGGCCTTTTTCTGCCACATGCAATGTTTTGTTTAACCAAAAAAAAAAAACGAATGCAGATCATATTGCATTGTGCATAGTAACGACTGGTATGTAAAAAACTTTAAACAACTGTATATTATGTAGTATGTCAATTTAATAAGAGCATATATAGAAGCAAAAAACAAATCGCAGCTATTTTTTTATTACTTAAACATTTTTTCGGAGCACTTAAATGAAGTAACGACATCACATGTTTTTAAAAATTAGGTCTAAAGATTTTGTAATCGTAAAAAGATAACGGTTATGGTTTATTCTACATAGTACTGAAAAATTAAAGTGGGTTTATGCAGCTTTTTTCTCCTATATTAACTTAGGGAATTCACTTTTTTTAAAATCTTTTTATGTAACTACTCAGTCACTCTATGAAAAACCGATAGAAAAGCATTTTTTTAAGTGGCCCTGAGGGACTGGCTATGTATAGTAGTAGTCAGGGCCTTTTCCTGCCACATGTAATGTTTTAAAACAAAGAGCGCAAGTGAGTACAGGTCGTGTTGCAGTCTGCATAACAGCAACTTATATGTAGGAAAATTAAAATTGATATTTATATCCCAGATTATTCACCGTCCAACACAAAATCCCACGAAAAAGCTGACTTGTCAGCCTTTCCGTGGGATTCTCTCTTCATTTAAAAGATGAAAAAAGAATCCATTTCTGTTAAGGTTATAACGACCAAGAAACAACCAAAAGAGAAAGGATTCTTCTAATGGCTACTTTAACTCAAAATACTCTACATTTCAACCGTTCAATTAAATTATCTAATGATGGAGGCGTGCTTTCTTCTGACACTGGAGAATTAATTTTTCGTGAGTTTGATGAAAAAATCAGCTTCTCTCAAACAATCTCAAAACATCTCCAATTAAAAGATGAACGCACGTATTGCATTCATAAGAATGAACAGTTACTTTGTCAAAAAATCTATCAGCTGATCGCTGGCTATCATGAGGATGATGCAGCGGATCGTTTAACACATGATCCAATTTTTACACAAGTTCTTGGTAAATCTTCACTTGCTTCTCAACCGTCGTTATCACAATTTTTTAAACGCTTTGACACGCAAGCACTCAGCCAACTTCAAGCGGCGAATCAGGCGTTACTTGATCGAGTTTATCATGCTAGGCAATCAAAGGCACTCATTTTCGACTTGATTCCACACATGCCGATACATATGGAAAGCAAGAAAATTCATCCTACAATGCACATTATCGTACAATGGGCTTTCATCCACTAGTCGCATTTGATGGGCTAACAGGTGATTTCTTGAAAGCTCAATTGCGCCCGGGAAACGTTTATACTTCCAACGGTGTCGTAGATTTTATGCGCCCACTCATCGAACACTATAACGAAGTTTTCCCTGAAAAGTCTTATCTTGTCCGTGGCGATAGTGGCTTCGCGGTGCCTGATCTATATAAATTGTGCGAAAAGGAATCGGTCTACTATATCATTCGTTTAAAAGCAAACGCCAAGTTAAAGGCACTTGCGGAAGAACTACACCCAACACATGAAATTCGTGATGTGTCCGTGACAGAAAACTATGTGGAAGAGTCGATTTATCAAGCGTCCTCTTGGTCGATTCCTCGTCGCATTGTGATTCAATCCACGCGCCTAGCAGGTGAACTGTTCTTTTCGCATGCTTTTTTTGTGACGAATCTCAGTGAAAGCTTCTCACCACAAGCCATTGTGCAATCCTACAAACAGCGCGGAACAATGGAGAATTTTATCAAAGAAGCAAAAGATGGCTTTGGCTTTGATCAGATGAAAAGTCATGATTTTCTCGTCAATGAAGCACGCATGATGTTGAGTCTGCTTGCCTATAATTTTACAAACTGGCTACGCACACTGAGTTTCCCGAACAAGTATAAAGGCATTCAAATCCAAACCATTCGAACACGACTGATTAAAGTGGCAAGCAAGTTGGTGAAATCTGGGCGCTCATTGTATTTCAAGCTGTCCTCGAGTTTTGTCTATGAACGCTTCTTTTGGGACGTGCTGACCCGGGTGCAGCAGCTAACATTCAATTAAATAGCCCTAAAAAAAAACGAATCCGCACCAAGGGAGGAGTCTGTCTAAAAATCGGTTTTCTTCCTAGACTCGTTTCAAATCTTCTTTCATTCGCCTATTTTCTTGGTACAAATTTGCCTTAGCACTATAAATCTCATGAAATCCCTAACTTTTTAGATTGCGGTGAATAATTCAGGTATATATATATTTGAAACAAAAATCACACGTGCCTCTCATGGAATTAATTTAACTTCTACCTATTAATAGTAGTTCCCCTATAATAATTCATCGAAAACATAAAAGATTACCCTTATCTATAATCAGATCGCTTGAAACAACAGTAAAATGTAGTCGATGAATAAAATGAAAAATCTCATACCATTTCCTTTTCCTTCATATATATAAATTGAAAAAACGGCAAAAAGCCTCTCTTTTTTGGATGGGCAAGAGTATCTAGCCATGCATGGAATCGATCAGGACCTATTTCTCCCACGTGCCAAGTTTAAAAAAGGAAAAAGCAAGTGCGGATGATGCTGTATTCTGCATAGCACTGATATGTTGAATAATCAAAATGAATGTACATAGATTTTTTCTCTATATTAATTTAAGAAATTCATCTTTTTTTAAGTTTTTTTATTAAATTTATCAATTCTACCACTTACATTACATAAAAATATGTGAAGTTATTTATTCTCTTTGTTCTCAAAACCCTTGATATATAAGGGTTAAACCGAGTTCTATTACTATGATTTTTATATTTAGTATTTTTATATTCATTTATTCCGATAAAGTGTTGACATATTATAAAATACAGATTACAATAAGGTTGTGGTTGATTGATCCGCATATCTTAATAAAAAGATTCAAGGAGATATCAATTAACAAAAACAAAAAAATTTGGGGGTTTTAATTATGAGAATTAACACTAACATCAACAGCATGCGTACTCAAGAGTACATGCGCCAAAGCCAAGACAAAATGAACACTTCTATGAACCGTTTATCAAGTGGTAAACGCATCAACACTGCAGCTGACGATGCAGCTGGTTTAGCAATCGCTACTCGTATGCGTGCTCGTGAGAGTGGTTTAGGAAAAGCTACTCAAAATACACAAGACGGTATTTCTATGATCCGTACTGCAGAATCTGCTTTAAGCTCTGTATCTAACATCTTAACTCGTATGCGTGATCTTGCTGTTCAATCTGCAAACGGTACGAACAACACTGGTAACCAAGCAGATTTAAACAAAGAATTCACAGCTTTAAAAGACCAAATCGATTACATTTCTGCTAATACAGAGTTTAACGACAAACATTTATTAGATGCTGACCAAACTGTTAACATCGAAACACTTGACGGTTCTACTGCTGGTCAACAAATTAAAGTAGTTTTATCTAAAATCGATACAACTTCAATCACTGTTAATGCATCTAAAATCGATACTGAAGCTGACGCTTTAGCATCTGTTAAGAGCATTGATGACGCTCTTGCATTTGTTGCTGGAAAACGCGCTGACCTTGGTGCTACACAAAACCGTTTAGGCTTCAACGTAGAAAACTTAAACAACCAAGCTATCAACATGGCAGCTTCTGCTTCTCAAATCGAAGACGCTGATATGGCAAAAGAAATGTCTGAAATGACAAAATTCAAAATCTTAAACGAAGCTGGTATCAGCATGCTTTCTCAAGCAAACCAAACTCCACAAATGATCAGCAAATTATTACAATAATTCATTTGTGTAATATAAAAAAACACATCTCTTTATGGGATGTGTTTTTTTATATTCTGTATTTGTCACATTCATTACTATAACCACTCTTCTTTCCTCTTTTCTCTTATTTAATTTTCAATATCATTCCTTCTATAAATATAAAATACTAACAAAATTACCAATATATTTATATCTACAAATACAACTCAAAATGAAGATATTTAGGAGCGAGTACAACATGAAAGGTATTATTCTTGCAGGCGATAGTCGTAGAAACCTTTATCCACTATCAAAAATGATTTCAAAACAATTATTACTTATATACGAAAAACCGATGATTTATTATCCTTTATCCGTCTTAATTGCTAGCCGGAATTACAGATATTTTAATTATTTCGACGCCATAAGATATTCAGCGATTCAAAAAAAATTTCGATGATGAGGAAAATTTGGGGATTTATTTATCATATGCCGTGCAGTAGTCTCCGAAGGATTAGTACAAGCGTTTCTAATCGGAGAAGGTTTCATTGGTAATGATAATGTTGCACTTATTTTAGAAGCCAATATTTTTACAGTCAGGACTTAACTCCCCTCCTCCAGCAAGTTGCTTTACGGAAAAAAGGTTCAACTTATTAAATTGTCCAATTTAGATGCCCCTACCTATGCGGATAATTTAAAAAATCCCAATAATTTTAAGAACATCTCAAATTACAAATTTATTAAAAGTGATATTGATAATATGATTAATTTTATAGCAGAATCACATGTAGATCGGAATAACTTTAGTATAATATTTAACTATTGCATTATATTCTCTTAATCACAACAATAAACTCTGTTTTCAACGAACAAAGTTTATTGTTGTTTAAAAATGATCCACCTATTTAAGTTTTAACCAGTTACTATCCGGAAATTCACAAAGTCCTTTCGTCACAATTGCTCCTCGATTACTTTGTGTTGTTTCAATAGCATACTTATAAAAACGAAAATCTTTTTTAAACTTATCTATTGCTTCTATCGCCAATAGATGTGCTTCTTCAAATGCGTGTTGAGAAATAAACCATTCAATCATGTTCACATAACCTTGTTTCGTGATTTGATTTCGATCTAACCGTTCATAAAAATCTATCGCAATATCCTCATAACCATTCTCATAAAATAAATCTGCAATTTTCGCATCAATATCTTTATGAACTCTTTCCTTTAATGAAATAAGGTTTTCAACAAAATCTACTTGCTTATAACAAAGTGCTCTTCTTAAAATTGCTAAATATTCCTCTTGCTTCATCTTTTTAGAACGTTTCAATTCTTCGAATAAACATGTAAATATATACTTGAATTTCGAACTTTTAATCTTTTCTGCTATAAATTCATCTTTTGTAATGTGATATAAAACACATAAATCAGCGAGGTCAAATATTCCTTCTTGAATCCCTAATAATACATCATGTTTCTCAATAATTAATGTTTCATCTTCGTTCGGTGAACTAGCAATCATACTTCCTTTTAAATTAATTACATTTATTAGTCTTTTATTTCCCGCTTCTAAATCATTTGCTAACTCTACAACCAAATCAGCATTTCCTTCATTTAGAAGATATTTGATGACATCTAAACGAATTGTATCTGTTTTAACAATGTTTTGGTTTAATAAAAACCCATAAACTTCTTTTGCTGTATGATATTCACTTAAAACTCGCACTATACTATTAATAATAGGAAGTGATGACGCATTTTCATTTAAAGCTTTAATATAATGTTTCAATGCTTCTTCATCATTTTTTTCGATTTCATAAATTTGCCCCAGTCGTTCCTGAGGCAAGAAAGATTTACGATCAAAATGAAGAACTACTTCACTATATGCTTCCTGATTTGCTAAAATAGCTTGATAAACTTGTTTCGCATCATCGAAACGATTTTGTAAAAGATAAATATCTCCTTTTGAAAAGATAAAATCTGGAACTGATGGCCACATTATTTCAGCATCCTCAACAATCTTCAATGCATCTTCATATCGCTTTAATTCCATTAAACTTTCTATGATAAAAAATAGACATGTACGTACCCATCCTTCATCTATACTTTCTTTAAGTTTATATGCTTTTATAAAAGTATCTAGTGCCTCTTTTGTCTTTTTTAGGCTACGTAATTCTTGTCCATAATTAAAATATGAAAATCCTTTATTCTTTCCTGATTTTAAATCTTGTTTTATTATTTTTAAATTTCGATTCTTTTTGTCTTGTTTTTCAATTATATGTGCTAAATAACCATAATGGTACAATGTAAGTGAGGATAACCCGAATTTTTGTGTTCCAGACACAGCTACTAATTGTTCATGAATTGCCCCATTAAAACGAATTTCCCCGTTATTTTTGTATATTCGATTCATTTTATGTGCCGTTGTATTTTGTCCATCTTCTCCTAAAAAGCTAATAATTTCTACATTATAAGTATTATATTTCGCTCCATTTAACTTCATTTCTTTTATAGCTACTTCTATATTCCCTTTCTCCACACATTCATCTGCATCAACTGCTAAAATCCATTCACCACTTGCCTTAGAACCAGCAAAATTACGTGCTTCAGCAAAATCATTTGTCCATTCAAAATTGTATACTTTATCTGTAAACTCATTTGCAATTTTCTTTGTGTTATCTGTCGAGCCTGTATCAACAATGATAATCTCATCTACTCCATCTTGCAGAGATTCTAAACATCTTCGTAACATATCTTCTTCATTTTTTACAATTAAACATGCTGATAGAAAAGGTTTCATAATAATTTTTTTACTCCTTTATTTATAAAAATATATAATCCTATAATCATTATATTATCATTTTGTGTTTTTTTTAATATTTTTATGAAATGATTTTATATTTTTATTATTCCTTATTTTCCAGTGTAATAATATACATTTAAATTACATTTTTGTAGTTCCTCAACGTAACTTAGGATTGCCATTATGCAATTAGATAATTTTATATTTAGAGATATGAAAAAATAATTTTCTAAATAGATAAATCTTTATCAAATTCATCTTTGTAGAGCTCTATCTAAGATGGTCAAAAGTTTTATCCCGCGTTAAAAGGAGTTTCTCAATACGGTTTTATTCTTTATCCAACAGGGAAAGAAGGATTCTATCACTCGCAATTTATAGTAATAAACCATTTTTACAGTATAACGTAATATATAACCAATAAAATATAGTTAGTCTACATTCAAATGCGAATTAACACAAATATTCCCAGTATGAAAGCACTACATTCACTATATAAGAACGAACAGCATATGAACAAAGCAATGGAACGTTTATCAACAGGGACATGCATCAACAGTGCTGTTGATGCTGCCGCTGGGCTTACGATCGTAACGCGGATGCGTGCTAGAGAAATCGGAATGCGTTGCTATTCAAAATAATGGAGATACAATTTCAATGCTCCATACAGCTGAGTCTTCTTTGCAAACTATGATAAACATATTAATTCGAATGCGTGACCTTTCAGTCCAATCAGCAAATGGTACAAACTCCAGTGAGAATTAAGAAATGCTAGACCAAGAATTTCAACGGCTTGCAGAACAAATTGGCTATATGCAAGATACAGCTGAATTTAATGATAATCCATTGTTTGTGGGGAATAGAAGGCTTATTATTCCAATGGATGACCTTGGCGATACGATAGAATTTTCCTTTTCATCTATAAATGAGTTCCAATCTAATCAAAGTCCCCCCCGCTCCAACGAACAATATGAAAATTTCAACAACACAGGATGCAAATCAAGCCATTGCCAAAATAGACACGATCATGCAAAATATTTTATTGCACCGTACGGATATAGGTTCGATGATAAACCGCTTACAATTTAATATTGAAAATTTAAACAATCAAGCCACTAACATGGCAGACAGTGCTTCTCGTATTGAAGATACGTATATGGCAAAAGAGATGAGTGAATTTGTAAAGTATAAGCTACTTACAGAAATTTCATTAAGTATGGTTTCACAAGCTAATCAAATTCCACAAATGCTTATTAAGCTTCTAAATAAGTAAATCTATATAATATGTTGAAATAATTTTAAATAGTATAAGTCTATGTTATACATAAATAACATGATCTGCACTCACTTTCTCTAAACCTTGCATGTATTAGAAACGGCAGGTCCTAACTCCTTCGATGTATAGTCAAATGCTCTCCTCCTCAAAAAAAGAGAGGGTATTTTATTTTCCAATGTATATTTATATAGTAAAAAGAAGTCGTCCGTTTCCGGATGACTTCTCTTATTTCACCACTGACACAACCTGTCCACTTTGATCAATCATGACTTTTAATTGCCCTTCTGTTATACCACTATATAGTCCAAGTTTATACAAGTCTTGTTTGCACATATTTACGAAATACGGCAAGGTACGAATCTGTTCTACATCAGAACTTGTAATAAAGCGAATCATATTATTTGTCATTTCTCTCATATCTGCTACAAGTTCCTCTTTTTCTCTTCGTAAGCGCTCTGTCTCACTGTGTAACGCCGTAATCTCTTTTCTAAATCCAGCAATATCTTGTTCATCTTTAACATACTCTGCAGCCATGCTAGACAACTTATAAATTCCATCCATAAAACGATACAACCCAGTTGCATTTTGTTCATCTTTTCCATCTATCAATTGAAAATTATTAACAATTCCAGATAATACAGTAACAAGATTATTATCTATTTTGAGACTTTCTTCTTTTATTTTTACTTCTTTTTTATACTCTTCCTTCTTAAAAGGTAATTGTTTTATAAAAGTAGTTTTTCGTTTTCGACCTGGTTTTTGTTTTTTTATATTTTCTAGGCCAATTTCTTCTTTTCTTAATTTATAATACGTATTTTGCAATTGACTAGGTGTTTTAAGAAACAGTTGTAGCTTTTCCTTACTTATCCAATCAGAAATCTCCAAAATGTTCAGACCGTTCTGCTGACAAAATTGATAAACTTCTTGTAATAATGCTAGCTCAGACTTCAACCATGCTATATCTGACTGTTCGTATACTTCAAAACCACCAACTTTTTCTACATCCATTTGAAAAAGAAACATTTTATTATACAAATCCAATACTTCTTCAAATCTCACATGGAATTTTTTTGCTATTTTTCTGAATTCTTCTTCCATATTTTTAATTCTATCTTTCTTTTTCAGTAACTCTTGTAACTTCTTTAAAACGAAAACTGCGCTGTCTTGTGCCATCTCCTATCGCACTCCCCTTATTGCCTTAAATAGCTCCCTTATCACTTGTAAAAATAGTAAATTTTACATATTAATCATATAATATATGTAAATTATATGTCAATTAATTTACATAAAAAAATATATAAAAAGTATAAAAATATAATATAGATAAGTCCATTTTAATTTTTTCAGCCTATAAGTCGCTGCCATGCAGAAGAAAGCATAACCTGCCCACTCGCTTTCTCTCTATGTTTTAAACCATTGCCCGTGGCAGAAACAGGCCCTGACCGCTTCTACGCACGGCCAGTTGCTCTCGTCCCCCTAAAAAAAAGGGGCTTTTAAGTCTTTTTTCTATATGACGGTTTGTCAATCTAAGTGCGACAGCTCCTCCTGAAACGCTTCGTGGGCAGTTTTCCAACCTAAACATTTTCTTGGTCTTTGATTTATAAGAAGTAGTGCTCGATTTAATTGTTCTTGTGAAACAAGGCTCAAATCTGTTTTTTTCGGGTAAAACTCACGTAATAGACCATTTGCATTTTCGTTACTCCCACGTTGCCAGGAAGAATAAGGATCGGCAAAGAACACTGCGATTTCCAAATCTTTTTCTACACGTTGATAACACGAAAAT
>NZ_KB910932.1 GCF_000383235.1 Bacillus sp. 123MFChir2 | reverse complement strand
CAAGCTTTTCCATTCATTTGTCGCAGCACTAATCAAATAAGAAATAACAGTAGAAACCGTGCATTTTCGGGCTGTCTCGGTGTGGTTGAACTCCGTTAAAATCGCCTGGAGCTCTGCTTCTGAAAGAAAGTTTTGAATCAATGTGTGGGACGTGGTATTCTTGTTCATGAGAGATTCCTCGTTTCGTCAATGTTGGTGTGGTAACTTACATTGTACAAGAGGAATCTCTCTTTTTGTATTCATTTTTTGGTAGAATTTAGATAATCAACAGACGTGTTAAAATACACATCTATTGTATATTTTGTAAAAATAAAGATATTGAATCAAATAATCTATAAAGTAAAAGAGGCTCGTGGGAGCCTCTTTTGTTTTCATTAAAAATGATCTGCATGTGTTTCTTGTTGACTTATTCCACCGCCATCATCATGTGCATAACTAATAGGATAATCTCCATATGCCAAATCAGGTCTTGCAGGTGTTCCGCCGTCTCCTTTGTTTAGTGCGCTTGCACTAAAGTGATTTGAACTTAAAATAGATAACGTAAACGCAAATCCTATTGCTGTTAATACAATCTTTTTCATTATTTTAACGCCCCTTTAATTATTTGTTTTAGTCTTGCTTCTTTACTTATGTGATAATATTTACTTGCTTTTTCATGATTGTTTTCATGATAGAATTTGTCTGCTAAACGCTCAGTATATTCTTCAATACAATCAAATAATTCTTCGTTTTCAAAGTATGAAATTCCTGCTAGAACTGCTTTTTCTAATGCATTTGTATTCGTATTCATTTCTTTTAAAATCATGAAACGATATTGGTATTCATGATTTTTTAACTGATTACAGATATGTAATCCTTTTTCTATAAGTGATTCAGCAATATTTGTGTGATTTAATTTTAAATTTTCATCTGCTTCCAAGTACAATGCGCGGAAATGGTTTGGAGATTGTTTTGTTACTTCTGATAAATGACGAATTGCTAGTTCTGATAAATTTTGACTTGCATACATTAATCCTAAATTATTTCGAACCATCAATGTAAATCGGTTAATGTTATATTTTTTAAAAACATCTAATGCTGTTGTGAAGTGTTCTTCTGCTTGTTCAAATTGTTTTAAATCAATACAACACATAGCAAAGATATTATCACACAATGCACTACAAATTTCGTAACCAACGTGTTTTTCATACTCTTCTTTTGCAAGACGGATAAGGTCAACTGCTAATAATGTTTGATAAGATTGATACGAAAGATAAGCAAATCGATAATTGAATTCAGCATGTTCTAATGCATTTGGTACATGCTTTAGTAATTTTTTTGCTTTTTCAAAATGAGTCTTTGACTCATTATAATTTGAAATATACATTAAATGAATGCCTTTGAATAAATGATAATAGTATGTTAAAAGTGTATCATCAGGAATAGGCAAAGCATCAATTTTATCAAAACTATTGCTTGTAATACTTAAACTATCAGCTAATACTTGATAGCGAAAATCTAATAACGAATAATAAAACAATATTTTTGGATCTTCATCGACATGGATGATTTTTGATTCAATTTCTTCTTTTAATAGTTTTGCTTCCGTAAATTGTTGTCTTAATAACGATTGATACCAATCATTGAGTAACTTCGTGATTACTTCTTTTGTTACAACTTCTATATTCATACTTTCTCCGCCCTTTTTTACCTAAATATTACCACAGATATAACGATGAGAAGTGAGGATCTTTATTTTTAAAATTGATAAATAAAAGTCTTAATTTTCTGTGAATTAAAAGATAATATTATTGTTGCGAATTACACTTGGAATTACTATTTTTCACTCATTGATTTTGTATTGTATTTTGATATAGGAGTAGGACTTACATTTAAAGCTCATATATAGTGGGGGAGAGGAAATGTTTCAGCTTTACTCGAAATGGGCAATGAATCCTGTGTTACGATTAAAGTTGAAGAAGTGTTTCTTATAAAGAAAAACAGTAAATTGTCCTAGTTAAACAGGACATTTACTGTTTTTAGTTTGAAAGGTGTTTTTTCTTTTCTTCAAGCTTGCTATTTAATTTGTTAAAATGTTGAACTACATCTGTCATCGATAATTGCTTTGCTAATGAAAACCCTTTGTGGATGGAGTTAGAAGCTTTTTCTAATAAATTTGCTTTTATTTGAGCATCCGCAAGACAATACCAATAAAACCAGGCGTCCATTTCTGAAATTTTATCGTTATAGAATTTTTCAACGGTAGGGTAGTATTGAGAATATAATTCTCCATCAAAATCTAATTTTTTACTGTTCCATTTTAAAGTATCTACAAGATAGCTATCAGCAAGATACCACTGCCAAATGGCTAAACCTATCTTTTTGTTTCCATTCAAAATATCCATCTTATGATAAGGAACATCAGCAATCTTTGTGAATGAGTTATCATTCCACTGGAAAATTTCAAGTGTATTTCCTGCAGCAGCACCAATTGTAACACCAAATAAATACTCTTTTATACCATCACCAGTAATATCAGCTAGACCCGAAAACTCCAAACCCACGCTTTGCGTTTTTGTCTCCCAAATTTTTTGCCATTTATTATTTTCTTTCTTCAAAACCATTGCTCCAAACTGAGAAGGTTGTTCTTTTGCTTTCATTTGAAAAGTAACAATCATTTCTTTCTGCCCATCCTGATTGAAGTCGTAGAGTTGAATCGGCTGTGTAGAGAAAGGATTTTCAGGACTTACAAGTAGCGAGTTTGACGGTTTAAACTCCTTAATAATATTCATTAGGTTTTCTTTTTGATTCTCATTAGCGAATATATGTATTGAAGAAGAATTTAAAATTCCTAATGAGAGCAAGATAATTTGTATTATTTTCATTTTAAAATAGCTCCTTTAGAATGGGATCTAAGGTTATAATTCCCTGACATTAATTTTCCTATCATCCCCGTAACTTTTTCAGTAGGAAAATCGTTATATAAAGTGAATACTAATTTTATAGGTTATGAAAATGAATGGGGGGGATTTTATGAAGGTCCTTATATTGGGGGGGGACTCGTTTTTTAGGAAGAGCTTTAGTAGAAGAAGCATTGAAAAGTAGGCAAGTTTAATGTAACAGGGCCGAATAATGAATTGACGATAGAAGAACTATTAAATATTTGTAAGGCAGTAACAAATAGCGATGCTGAATTTGTATGGGCAGAAGAACAATTTTTAATTGAAAATAAAGTAAAGCCATGGACGGAGCTGCCTTTATGGATTCCTGAAAATTTTCCATTAGAAGGAGAGACAGAACCGTGGAAAGGTAGTTTTTTCATCAGTATAGAAAAAGCTATTAACGCTGGTCTTTCTTTTAGACCTATTGAAGATACTATTTGTGATGTGTATCTATGGGAGAAATCGAGGCAGGATACAGAACGAAAAGCAGGTATATCAAGAGAAAGAGAGGCCGAATTGCTAGAGGTTTGGTTTCAGAAGGAGAAATTATGATGAGAGTATATACTCATCAAGCAGCGAAAAAAATTTGCAAGGAAATAGATTCTTCTAAATTGGGAGTCCGAAAGATCTGAGATGATTGTATAATAAAATTTAGATTTCAAAAAATATTCTTGCCCCGTTTTAACATATTTCCCGAAAAGAAGTCCCCTTTCTCAAGGAGCGAGAAGGTGGGGGGGGGATTTTCAGTAGGTGATAGCCTGCATATGTTCTTTGTATGTATTTTTGAGACTATGCGAAATAATCAATATGAAAATACGAAAGAAAGGAAAGTGTATATGGCAACCACAAAAGAGGGTGTACATATAAAAGGAACAAAAAAGTCGTTACCGGATGGATGGTCTACCTATGCATTTCGATACGCTATTTTTCCCACACCTGAACAAGTAACGAAACTAGAAAAATCGTTTGGATGTGAACGAAAAGTGTATAACGAATATGTCTCTGGCTTGTATGAATATTTAGAATCTATCGGTTTTGAAAGTGGATTTATTCGTTATAAAGTTCCAAATTATACAACGATCACGGCCAAATATGATTACTTAGATAAAAGTAATGATTCTTTTGTTTATAATGACGCAAAAATGAGATTCCAGGCAGCCATAAAAAAATATAATGAAACCTATGCAAAACAACCTATTCAATATAAAAAATCGGTTCGTAAAAAGATGCAAACAATCGGTTATGTTCCTATGTTGAAAGACATAAAAGGTATGCCTAAATTCCATAGTAAAAAACAGGGGAAATTAAGTTATACTACGAATCAAACCAACGGAAACATAAAAATTACACAAGAAAACGGTTTTTATTTTTTTTGTATTCCAAAGTTTCAAGAAGGTATTTCTATTTATCTACATCGAGAATTACCGGTTGATGGAATCATTAAAAAAGCAACAATTAAGCGAGAAGGAACAAAATATGTTGTTTCTCTTTCTGTTGATTATTTTTGTCCAAATGAAAAACAAGTAGAACTCGTGACTGCTGACGAAGTAATTGGACTAGATTACAGTCAAAGCGAATTGTATGTAGACAGCGAAGGACGAACAGCTCAGTACAGCCGGTATAACAAAATCATAGAAAAAAGGCAACGAAGAATCAATAAATCCTTAGCTCGTAAAAAGAACAATGCAAAAACAGATGAAACGGGAAATATCGTATATAGTAAAAATTATGAAAAGCGAGTGAAAGAATATCAAAAAGTAACAACAAAAGCAAAAAACCAAAGAAAAGATTTTCTACACAAGAAAAGTAATCAGATAACCAATGATTATCATGCCATTGTTGTAGAAGATTTGAACTTAAGTAACCTAGCGCAATGCTTGAGTTTAGGAAAAAAGTTGCATGATAATGGATTTGGCATGTTTCGAACGATGTTACAGTACAAATCTAAGAAAAAAGGCAAACATTACATCGTTGCGGAAAAGTATTTTGCGTCAAGTAAATTATGCAGTGAGTGTAATCACAAAAAAGATAAATTAAAATTATCAGAAAGAATCTATACGTGCGATAATTGTAGCACGAAAATCGATAGAGATTACAATGCGGGTCGTAATCTAAAATATTATGGCATTCGTATTCTGCACGAACAAAGTCTAAACACGTAGTTTGTATCGATTTTATTAGCGGTAGGGACGCCGCGAATTCAAGGCTTTGGACATGAGTTGCTAGGCTTGTGGATGAATTAGCAATAAAAGAGAAAGTCTTTTGACTTTTGAAGCCCCCACTTCAAACAGACCGTAAGGCTGTTAAGTGGTGGGTAGTTCACATTGAATATGAAACATTAATCATAGTACATTTAAAAAGGGAGAATTTTTCATTAAGAAGGTGAGGAAATGCTTGATAAAGCTGATAGTTCAATAAGGAGTCAAATGTATACAGAAGAAGAGCAAAGAAGGTTATATAAACGGACGTTAGTAATCGTAAGTATTTCACAAATGTTTGGCGGTGCGGGCTTAGCTGCTGGAATTACAGTAGGGGCACTTCTCGCACAGCAAATGCTTGGGACAGATGCATTCGCAGGATTGCCAACTGCTATACTTACAATGGGATCGGCAGGAGCCGCTTTTGTAGTAGGAAGGCTTTCGCAACGTTATGGGCGCCGAATAGGGCTCGCGACAGGATTTATGGTAGGAGGGCTTGGGGCTATTGGTGTTGTAATTTCCACTTTAATAAGTAGCATTGTTCTCTTACTTGCATCTCTATTAATTTATGGTGCAGGTACAGCCACAAATTTACAAGCTCGTTATGCGGGTACAGACTTAGCGAATGAGAAGCAACGGGCAACTGCTATTAGTATGACAATGGTTATGACGACCTTTGGTGCGGTAGCGGGACCAAACTTAGTGGGGATAATGGGGAGTTTTGCTCTTTCTCTAGGTATTCCTGAACTTGCTGGTCCGTTCATATTATCGGCAGCTGCGTTTTTGTCAGCAGGTCTTGTACTTTTCATTATGCTTCGTCCAGATCCATTACTTATAGCGAAAACGATAGAAACATATAAACAGGAACATAAATATAAAGGGAATTCGATAACTAAAAAATCAACAACAAATAATAGGGGCGTTACTGTTGGGGCAATCGTTATGATACTTACGCAAGTTGTCATGGTTGCTATTATGACGATGACTCCTATACATATGAAACACCATGGTCATGGTTTAAGTGAAGTGGGGATTGTCATTGGATTTCATGTAGGGGCAATGTACCTTCCATCACTCGTTACAGGAATACTTGTTGATAAGATTGGTCGAATGGCGATGAGTATTGCTTCCGGCGTTATATTACTTAGTGCTGGGGTGTTAGCTGCTATTGCACCGAGCGATTCTTTAATACTTCTGGTCGTCGCCCTTTCTTTACTTGGATTAGGATGGAACCTTGGATTAATAAGTGGTACGGCTCAAATTGTTGATTCAACAGAACCTGCAATACGTGCAAAAACGCAAGGGAAAGTAGATGTTTTTATTGCATTGGCAGGGGCTTCTGGTGGAGCGATGTCCGGCATGGTGGTAGCGAATTCAAGTTATGCAGCATTATCGTTAGCTGGAGGGGCGTTAGCCTTATTACTTATTCCTGTTGTGTTATGGTCTAGAAAAGGTGGAGAACAAAAATAAAATAGAAACCCAGAAAGTTTGGCAGATTGATTTGTACTGACAGAGTAAAAGAGATAGATATTTACTAAAAAAATCAAAGAAGTTAATACACAAAATGAATCTCATAAAATTGTTTGGGGAATGTTTTCTTTTAATAGTTTAGTAGAGGATGAAACCCTCTGCTGATTAAAGTTGTATTTCATTAAAAGGCTTGTCCATAATCATATTAATAATGTGATGTGTAGGGTTTGCAAAGAAAAGAAGTGCGCTTCGCACTTCTTTTTGAGGTCTCGCCAACAAAACGCGGATTTTATACGCATAAGGATATGCAAGATTTCATGCAGGCTACGAAAACGGTTTGAATGGCTTTCTGGGATTTAGTTACCGCTGATAATGTTACGTTATGTTAAATTTGGATGTATAGACTATTCAACGGGGCAATTTAGTTCCATAAGATATAGTTATGAATTCACATTAAAAATCTATAATTTATTTTATATATCCTCTTTGATATGTTAAAGAAAAAAAGAGGAATTATAATGAGAATTTTTGATGGACATTTTCATATTATTGATTTTGACTTTCCAATTATCGAAAACCAAGGATATTTGCCCTCCAGTTATGTTGTAGAAGATTATCAAAATGAAACTGCTGATTTAAATGTATTAGGTGGAGCTATTGTATCAGGGTCATTCCAAGGATTTGACCAAGAATATTTATTAAAGGTACTTAAACAAATGGGTTCAACATTTTGTGGCGTAACACAATTACCTTTTACAGTAACGGACAAAGAAATACTAAATTTAAATGAAAATGGGGTAAAGGCATTACGCTTTAATATTAAAAGAGGCGGTTCAGAAGATTTATCGAAGTTGGATTACTTTGCTAGAAGAGTTCATAATCTAGTAGGGTGGCATAGCGAGCTTTATATTGATGCAAAAGAGTTGCCCGAAATTGCATCAACTATTGAAAAATTACCAGCAATATCAATCGACCATTTAGGGTTATCTGAAGAAGGACTACCACATTTATTAAAGCTAGTTGACAAAGGGATACATGTAAAAGCTACTGGTTTTGGTCGTGCAGATTTGAATGTTAAGAATGCTTTAAAAGCGATTTGTGAAATTAATCCAGATGCTCTTATGTTTGGAACAGATTTACCATCTACAAGAGCAAAAAGATCTTTTGAGTATACAGATATTGAATTGATTCAACAGCTATTTGATGAACAAGCTACTGATAAAATCTTATACACGAATGCTTTCAAATGGTATTTCAAGTAATTCAGCTTTTATTAGATTTAGAATGGTAAAAAAACGAATCAGATAACTTCCAATAACATTGATTATGTGAAAGAAGGATAGTCCATAATGTTTTCTTGCATATATTGGGGATGAGGTGATGTCTCATGACCAAAAAACATCCCCACTCAAACTTGGAAATGAATCATACGGCACAATAAAAGTTGAAGAAGCTTTTATTCGAGCTTTAGAAGTGTATTTTATAAAGAAGAAGGATAGTAAATCTCCTGGTTGAGCACGTCATTTGATAATTCTTGTTTCTACAAAATAGTTCAGGTTCCCTATATATGGTGCACGTATTAAGAGATTTGAGAAGACAGGTGAGTAATCAAAAACAGGGTCGAGAACTAGTTCTCGGCTTCTTGTATATATGTAACCCAAAAGGCTGTCCTATAAACTGGTTTCACTGACTTATAGGCAGCCTCTTTTTAGTTCAAGAAGCATGCAGGGACGTTATGCCTGCATTCATGTAGCAAATTGGACAGCGGAATAATGACAATGAACAAGTATGGAAGTACCATTGCACATTATGAACTACTACTAGCAGAAGTTGCTACTGAGGAAGCGGTAATTGCAGCTATCATAGCGGCCTGTTGTGCTTGTATGAGGACCTCTATCATTGTTTGCAATCCAGTGGTAGCAGGATTTTCCTTGCCTTGCTCACTCATGAATAGTTGGATAACAACAAGAATATTTACATCCGCATGCCAACGGAATAGCTTGTCCCCCTGCAATTTATCAATGTATGCCCGCACAGAAGCGACTTCTTTCACTCCATCTTCAAGTAACGCTAGTAGCCCGACAGCGGCGTAATGCATTTGCTTAACTTTTACTCCTTCTTGCCGCAGTACGTTCCATATGTTTGTACAGCGTGCTACTAAAATATCTTCACTGACATCCTTCTTTAGGGAAAGAATATGACTTAAAAACTGAAGGTTATCTCCCTTATGAAAGACAGTTACTGCCAGTTTGCGATAGAGGCTTTCCACTCGATCCATTAGCACCTCTACTTCCTCGGGTTGTCCTGCTAGCAAAACAGCGAGTGGGTAATCAGATGTGCTTGTGAGAAAGAAGTGATTCTCTTTCATACGTTTATATACTTGCAACGACCGCTGAATGCGTTCTTCATGTTGTTCATTTCCTTCTGATAAAAGCGTTGCTGCCGCCAGATAAGTAAAGATGCTGCGGCTAAAGCCACCCGCGACCAATCGTTCATATAAGTCGAGAAACTGCTGAAACGCTTCCTCGTAATGTATAAAGTGAATATCCAATGTTGCTGCAATCACAAAGCGATGATAGGACTTCAAATATGAAAAAATCCCTACCTGCTCCTTAATATAGCTGCTGATTTGCAAAAAACGTTCAAGATGAAACGGCTTATTACTGCCTGCATACATAGCGGCAATCATCATCCATGTTCGGGAATCACCAGTTTTCCATCTTAGTTCTTCTTTCAATTGTGCATATATGTGTGTGTACTGCTCCAGCTTATGCTGTAATGTAATCATAGCCGTACCCCCCATTTTTTCTTGTGATTTTCTTCTATTATACTATAATTCCATATTTAGGGATATTGTGGTTTTTATACAAACTTTGCACTGTAGGAGATACAAAAAACAAGAGAGCAAGCAATCCGCTAGTGGGGCATAAAAAAACTCAAATTTGGAAGTTAAAACTTGTTGAGTTCACTACTTCATAATTGATAAATTGACTTTTCAGCAGTCTGCGAAAATAACAAATTCATTTTGCATTTTCTTTGACATGACTTTCTATTGCTAGGTTTACTCTTTAACTAATGAGATTCGGAAGTAGAAGAATCAAATAAACCCAAACGAGCCCCCTAACTTATTAATAGTTAGAGGGCTCGTTTGTAACATTTCCAAACTTTATTTTTTAAATCGATACGGAACAGTTGAAACAATAACATTCTTTTTATATAAAAGGTAAACCCTTAATAAAACACTTGATTGGTTGTGTAAAAAGTTATGCCAACTTTTCTTTGTGATAAACTGCGGAATGAGAACAGTAACAGAATGATGATTCTCTTGTGCTTTCTCTTGAATCATTGCTACTAATTTTGTAATAGGTCTCATTAAGCTTCTGTAAGAAGAAACAACTGTAATAAGACGAACATCTGGTTTCCATTCTTTCCATTTTTGCTGCATCTTTAATTCGCTTTCCTTATCAAATGCCACATATACAGCGATGACAGTATCACCGATAGCCTCAGCATAATTAATGGATTGTTCGACTACCTTTGTAATTCCTGCAACCGGTACGATGACAATGTTTTCTTCGATTTTGTGCGGAATTTCATTTGGATCGATACGTAATTGTTCTCCAACTGCATCGTAATGTTTATGAATGCAATGAAAGAGATACACAATAATTGGCAGGAATATAACAACAGACCATACTTGTGTAAACTTTGTGATAAAGAAAATAAGTAATACAGATAATGAAATAAGTGCGCCTACTAAATTTGTTAGTAATTTTGGTAACCAGCCTGCTGGTTTTTCACGCAACCATTTTATAATCATTCCCGTTTGTGACAAGGTGAAAGGAAGGAACACACCAACTGCGTACAGCGGGATTAATTGTTCTGTTTTTCCTTGAAACGCAATAATTAAAATAATAGAAGCGATTCCTAGGGTCATAATTCCATTTGAATATCCTAGTCGATCACCGCGCATTAAAAACATACGAGGCATATATTTATCGGATGCCAGGTTGAAAGCTAACAATGGGAATGCGGAGAATCCCGTATTAGCAGCTAATACTAAAATAAGTGCAGTTGTTCCTTGGATAAAATAATACACATAATTTCTTCCAAATATATCCGAAGCAATTTGAGAGACAACAGTTTCATTGTGTTTCGGCGCAATACCGTACCAATATGCCAAAACGGTGATACCAGTAAATAAGACTGCAAGAATTGCTCCCATCATTACTAAAGTAGTCGCTGCATTTTTAGCAGCTGGTGCCTTAAAGTTAGGAATTGCATTTGAAATCGCTTCTACCCCTGTTAATGCAGAACACCCAGATGAGAATGCTTTTAATAAAAAGAATAATGTAATTCCTGGTGCTACCGTACCAATAGGTGTATGCAAAGTTGCCGGCGCTTGTCCAGTGGCAATGTTAAAGACTCCAACAGTAATTAATACGATAAGTGCTAATACGAAGAGATAGACAGGATAAGCTAAAACAGAAGCTGATTCTGTTACTCCTCTAAGGTTCAGAATGGTAATAAAAATAACAAGTATTACAGCGATTATTACGGTGTACTGATGTAAAGCTGGAAATGCGGATGTAATTGCATCTGTCCCTGCGGATACACTTACAGCTACGGTAAGAATATAATCTACCAGTAAGGATCCCCCGGCAACAAGACCCGCATTTATACCTATATTTGTTTTGGAAACAATGTAGGCTCCTCCGCCGTGTGGATAGGCGTAAATGATCTGTCTGTACGATAAAATAAGTGCCGTTAACAAAACGAGAACGCCGATTGCGATTGGAATAGAATACCAAAAAGCGATCGAACCAATTGTTGCAAGAACAATTAAAATTTGTTCTGTTCCATAAGCAACAGAAGAAAGAGCATCAGATGAAAGAATGGCTAATGCCTTTAACTTATTCAATTTTTGTTCACCTAATGCATTTGATTTAAGAGGTCTACCAATTAAAAACCTTTTGAATACTGAAAACATGGATGCACCACCAATAAGTAATTTTTCCAATGAACAGAATATCACAATTGGTAGCGAGTGAATAGATATTTTTATTATGAATTCTTTTTTATTTAATAGTAAATTGACAAAACGGTGACAGAAAACCTTTTTTATTACGTAAAAAGAATGCGATTTTAGTGGAATTCAATCGTTTCAATACCCATTTCTTGTGCTATTAACGTAAAATCTTCTTTACTTATTTTGAGATGTCCATATCTAAACGGAAATCCCCACGTTTTCTTATCTTGAATAAAGGATAGTTTATCAATAAGAGGATGAATGTCTGTTTCTTTACATGAATAAAATTTGATATTTCTGCGAAAAGGAATAAATCCGTTCCCCATATCAAACTCGTAAATATGGTCATCAATTACTTTGCCAATAGCTGTGAACATTTGACATGGTGTTTTTTCATTAAATTGATGTTTAGAAGAATAATATATAATCCAATCCCCAGGCTTCATTCTTTTTAAAGGGGTGGACTTACCGTGACAAAGCTGGGCGAATCTGCCTTCTACTCCTTTTAAAACATGATCCCTTGAAGCAACACCGATCCAATAGTTGATCTCGTTCGTTAGCATATTAGCACCCGCATGATGAATCACTAGTTTCTTCAAAAAATAAAGGTGTGGTTGGTAAATTCATTGTTTTCCATGCGGCAATACCTCCAGCAAGTTCTTTCACATTATATCCGTTTTCTAAAAGGAATAAAGCTGATTTCGCAGCTGTATTACACCAGACGTCCCAGCAATATAAAATGATTATTTTTTCTTTCGGTAACTCTGATAACCGATTTTTTAATTCAGATTGCGGAATTTGAAGTGCTCCTGTAATCATCTCTTTTTTTAACTCAAGTGTTCCATTTCGTACATCAACTAATATGTAAGCATCAGGATTTAATTTTTTTGCCTGTAAAAGATCCATTGGACTAAATGTAGAAGCAATACGACCTTTAAAAAATTCCATTTCAAGCATATTAGCATTCCTCCGCGTTTTTTAAGATTTTTAACAAACAGGTTTTTAGAAAGAATTGTTCTTCTTTTGTTAAAGGAGATAAAATTTTCATCTCCGACTGTGTTAACAATCCCCAACAGTTTTCCAATACTTCTTGACCTTTGTTTGTAATTTGGATGCAATAGGATCTGCGGTCTTTTGGATTTTTTATTCGAATTAAATATTGTAGTGATTCTAAATGGTCAATAAAATCTACCATTGTTGTACGATCGATTTTTAATTCAGTAGCAATTTCTTTTTGAGAAAGGTTAGGCTTTTCATTGATTTTAATTAAAATCCCATATTGTCTCGCATTAATGTCGTAAGGTTTTAATTTTTCAATCAAGTCGAGTTCTAGTAATTGCTCTACTTTTCCTGTAAGGAATCCGTATGATTCTAAGATTCTGCTCAATGTATCATCCTCCCGAATAATCACCTTTATATATAATCAGTATAACTGACTATTTTTGAGTGTCAACCATTAAATGGTAAAAACAGAGAGTGAAAGATAAAAAATGGGGAAAAGTGAACTTTTTTCTAGTTTGATGGTAATAAATATATAGAATAAAAAATAAGGAGGGAAGAGTTTGGAGGAACAACGGTTAATTCAGCAAGTAAAACAAGGAGACAAAGAGGCGTTTAATCAACTACTACAACCGTACATACAAAAAGCATATCAAACAGCTTATCTCATAGTAGATGATAAAGGCTTAGCAGAAGATGCGGTACAGGAATCGCTCATACAAACATATGAATCTATCCATCGTTTTAATGGAGAGATTGCTTCGTTTAAAACTTGGTTTCATCAAATTTTAATTCATACAACTTTAAAACAGAAGCGAAAAAAACGGTTTGCTTTTTTGCAACCTGAAACGTGGTTTCGTATAAAAGATGGGAAAACACCTGAACATAATTATCTCATACAAGAAGAGTCTCAGATGATTCTTGATGCAGTGCAGCAATTATCCAGCAAGCATCAAATTGTTATTATTCTTTTTTACTATCAAGATTTATCTATTTTAGAAATTTCGGAAGTGTTAAATGTAAAAGAAGGGACAATAAAGTCGCGTCTTTTTAAAGCGAAAGAAAATCTGAAGGATTATTTAGCTCATACTGTTTTTTTAGACCATGATACGGAGGTGAGTGTATGGATCGACAAATAAAGAAGACATTTCATGAAAAAGCGAATGGAACTTCATTTCCACAGCGCGTAAATATTGAACAACTGTTACATAGTAAGAAGAAAAAAGTAACCGTCTGGAAACAGTATGTTGCGATAGCTTCTGTCGCAATTTGTTTAGTAGCTACCATATTTGGATTAACGTTTCCTGCCTCTGCGATAAGTATTCCCATTATAAGAGATATTTTTAGATTTTTTGATAGCGAAAGAGTTGTACTTCATAACGAAGTTAAAATAACGAAAGAGGAAGGGCCAGGACTTTATCATGAGTATAAGAAGTACTCGAATGAACTTAATCTTACTCAGGAGAGTAACGGAATTAAATTTACTATACATAATGCGATTTATGATGGACAGAAAGTATCTTTAACGTACTCTATTGAAAGTGATCAAGATTTAGGTGACAATCCATTTACTTTGGACTTTCTAAAAATAAAAGGGGCTGGAGGCATATCGGAACGTAATGGGATTAAAAAAGTAGATGAACATAAGTATGTAGGCTTAATAACGGCTAGTAATTTGGAAGGTACTACAGAAGATAGTGTAAATATGCAATGGAAAATAGATAGTATTGCAAGTTCAAATACACAAAAAGAAATAAAAGGGAATTGGAACTTTGACTTCACTTTAAATGCAATGAAAAGTAAAGAAAAATTAATTTATAGTAGTGTAGAGCAAGATGGAGTAAAGGTATCTATTGAGAAGCTATCCATATCACCGATGTCATTTATCGTTTCGTATAAACAAGAAGTTTCCGATTACATGAAAAATAGATGGGATGAAATATATATTGATTTGAGAATTAAAGATGATTTAGGGAATAGTTATGCCGGAGAAGGAAATGGGAGTATAGGTGATGAAAGTTCTTTTACTTTGAATGGAAGTAAAACATTTCAAAAAATCAACCCGAATGCAACAAAACTTATGATAACTCCTCATGTTATGTTAAGTAATCACAATGCTGATAACTATGGAGAAGCAGGAGGGACCGGAAGTGGAAGAAATAAATTTTCTATACTAAAAATAATTGGTAGTGATAAAGAAGATCTTGTATTAAAAGATATTGTTATCGAATTAGAAAAATAACATAAAAATCGAAAGGACTGTTTTCTTGAAGTGGGACGGTCCTTTGTATCTTAGTAACAAGCTAAATAAGAGTGATGATAGTCGATATGTATATACGTAAAATACTGAAAATTATGTTAAAATAGTGTTAATTGCTTGAAAAGGAGGATTTTATTGTGAAAAAAGATCGTCTTGCAAAAATAGATTTAACGAAAAGAATGGAATCAAAAAAAATATATAATAAGAAGCTGGAAAAATATCAAATGCGTTTACTTGCGTTGCAGCAGATTTTACGAAAAGAAAAAATAGCTGTTATTTTGGCTATGGAAGGCTGGGATGCTGCTGGGAAGGGCGGAGCAATTAAGCGAATTACTGAGCATCTTGATCCGCGCGGATTTCAAGTAAATCCAATTGGTGCACCTGCTCCTCATGAAAAACGCTATCATTATATGCAACGATTTTGGCGGAAAATTCCGCAATATGGTCAAATTACTATTTTTGATCGCTCATGGTACGGTCGTGTACTGGTTGAACGCGTAGAGGGTTTCGCTACAAAGGAAGAGTGGACTAGGGCATACAGTGAAATTAATGATTTTGAAAAACTATTAACGGATGATCGTTACATAGTAGCAAAGTTTTTCTATCACATTAGTAAGGATGAACAGTTAGCACGATTTAAAGAACGAGAGCAAAATCCTCTTAAAAAATGGAAAATTACAGATGAAGATTGGCGCAATCGAGAAAAATGGGATGAATATGTCGAGGCTATGGAAGATATGTTTGAAAAAACAGACAAACCAAACGCAAAGTGGCATATTATACCTGGCAATGATAAGTTGTATGCGCGTGTGAAAACATTGAAAGTGATTATTTCATTAATTGAAGATTATTTCTTAGAACATAGTATAGAACTGCCATCATACTATCATGAAATGAAAGAAGAAAAGGAAGAGGAAGACGAACAAATAAAGATGTAAGCTGTTAAAGATGGGAATAGTGGTGCAGGAGATAGTGGAAGGAAAATAATATAGTAATATAAAGGACTGTCTTATTTTAATGGGACAGTCCTTTATATTTTAGGAACGGTCATTATGGAACAATCGTGCTACGATATTTAATTAAATACCGTAGCACGATTGTTCAGTCTTTAGTACTCTTAATATAGCTGGATTGTTGAAAGAATAACCTATGAAAATAACACTATAATTCAATAATTTTCTAAGGTGCGCACTGAAGATAGTTCATATCATTAAAAATCCTTTTTATGGCTTCCTCATTTTAAAAGTACATTCTCAATTTCTATTAGAACTTCTTCAGGGATTTGTTTATAAACAGCTTTTACGGTTTCCACAATTTGTTGAGGAGTGGAAGCACCTGTTAACGCACTTGCTACATTTTTTTGCCGTAGTACCCAAGCAATTGCTAATTCAGTTAAAGACATGTCGCAAGTTTTAGATATCTCTTCTAATCTTTGTGACGTGAGTAGTAATTCTTTTGTAAAAAGTTTTTTAAAGAACTTATTTACATTTGGATTGTTGGCTCTGCTTTTCTCAGGAATTTGCTTTTTATATTTACCAGTTAAGATACCTTGAGCAAGGGGACTAAAAACGATTTGTGATATGCCTAAATTTTCAGAGATAGGGATGATTTTGTCCTCTATGTCCCGCTTCAGCAAACTGTATTCGCATTGGTTCACAATAATTCGATTTATTAAATGCCTATCAGAGATATGTACTGCTTCCTTAATTTGTTCTGAGCTCCAGTTACTTACCCCAGCATATAGTATCTTACCTTGCTTAATTAAATCATCAATTGCTCTTAGCGTTTCTTCTACTGGAGTTTCATAGTCGTAACTGTGACAATAAAAAATATCAATGTATTCAAGGTTCATTCTTTTTAAACTGGTATGTACTTGCTCAATAACATGTTTACGTGATAGCCCTTTGCTGTTAGGACCTTTTCCAGTAGGCCAATATGCTTTTGTTGCTAACACATATTCGTCCCTAGTGAATGATTTTAAAGCAGATGCTAAAATTCTTTCAGCTTCACCATTTTGATACACGTTTGCAGTATCAAATGAATTAATTCCTACATCAAATGCCTTATGAATCGTTCGTACAGCATCTTGTTCTGTCCCATTTTCTCCAAATGTTAAGTAACTCCCTAAACTAATTTCACTAATTTTTAAACCAGATTTTCCTAGTCTGTTATACTTCAAACATATTCCCCCATAATATAATTTAGTATGTATCAAAGTGGAGCGCGGTAGATGCCATTTCGTTTTTATCTGTGAGCGAAAAAAATGTTATTCTCTCAAAATCACGGATTATTTTTGGAGTCATTAGTAATTGTGCTTGATGATTTGTATGTTTTTTTGAGAAAACCATATTTTCTAGTATTAAGAAAGGTTGCTACTTTATAATGATTTTATCAGATTATTAATAACTTTTGGATTTTTGGTTTGTTTAAAGTGTATGAATGAAAGTGGTTATTCATATTATTGTTGCAGAAATTGGACACAATAAATGAGAAACAGGTGCAAAAAATGATGAATAAAATAGAAAAATAGCGATTTTCTTTATGTTAATAAATGGGGTTTATTCTTGTGTCAGCTCTATAACTATGCTAAAATTTATATAACTTTTAATGAACGGAGGGGTCTCCTTTGATCTTAATCAGATTACGTCTCAATACTTTGTGCCAATAATTGAATAGCGCTCAAAGGCTCTGTCTGTGTACAGAGTAAACGGGATTGGTCTGTCTCTTTAAAGGAACCCAATTGAACTTATATGTGAAAAGAGGGGAGGACGAATACGCCCTCTTTTTGTTTTACCTTTAAAACAGAATGACGCAATGCATGTATACAAACATTTTTATGTTGTATGATGCTGGCTTTGACGACCATTGAACAAGCGAGAAGCGATGCTTTTATGTTTATTTGTTGTGCTCTCATCCGTTTATTAAAAACACAGGCAGCGGCTTGTGTTTTTTAGTTTGCGCGTAATCGAAATGGAGGAATAAATATATGGAACAAATAGTACAAAAAGCAATATTAGTCGGAGTGAATTTAAATAGTGAAAGTGATTTCGAATATTCAATGGAAGAGTTAGTGAACTTAGCAGAAGCTTGCGATGTAGAAGTGATAGGGAAAGTGACGCAAAATTTACATCGTGTAAATCCATCTCATTATATTGGAACGGGTAAGATTGAAGAAGTGTCAGCGTTCGTGAAAGAAGCGGATGCGAATTTGGTCATTTTTAATGATGAGTTATCGCCTTCACAAATTCGAAATTTAGAAGCCGATTTAGATTGTAAAGTGATTGATCGTACGATTTTAATTTTAGATATTTTTGCGCAGCGTGCTAAAACGAAGGAAGCACAATTACAGGTTGAGGTAGCTCATTTACAATATATGATGCCTCGTTTAATTGGCCTCCGTGAATCGTTAGGAAGACAAAGCGGTGGTGTTGGTACGAAAAACAAAGGTGTGGGGGAAAAGAAGTTAGAGCTTGATCGCCGTAAGATTGAAGAGCAAATTGCCACGTTAAATAAAGAGTTAGAAGCACTTGTTGCACAGCGTCAAACGCAGCGTAAACAGCGTAAGAAAAATGAAGTGCCTGTTGTTGCATTAGTAGGGTATACAAATGCTGGGAAATCAACAACGATGAATGCGATGCTTGAAATGTTTAACGGATCTGCAGAGAAACAAGTATTTGAAAAAGATATGTTGTTTGCGACGCTGGAAACAGCTGTGCGAAATATTCAATTGCCAGATAACAAATCATTTTTATTAACAGATACCGTTGGATTCGTTAGTAAATTGCCGCATCATCTTGTGAAAGCGTTCCGTTCGACGTTAGAAGAAGTGGCGGAGGCTGATTTATTGGTTCATGTTGTGGATTATGCAAATCCGAACTATGAGCATCTGATTGAGATTACGAATCAAACGTTAAAAAAAATCGGCGTGGAAAATATCCAGGCAATTTATGCTTATAATAAAGCAGACGTTATTGATATTGAAATTCCAAAAGTACAAGATGATCGGGTATATTTGTCTGCGAAACAAAAAGTAGGTATTGATGAGCTTGTGCATATGATTCGCACACAAATTTATAAAGATTATACAAAGTGTGAAATGTTAATTCCTTATGATCAAGGACACCTAATTTCTTATTTTAACGAGCATGCTAACGTTTTATCGACAGACTATGAAAATGAAGGTACGAAGATTACCGTGGAATGTAAAATGAGTGATTTCGAAAAGTATAAAAGGTATGCAATACACTAAAAAGTTCACATGAAATAGGAAAAGAAGAGCTGCTGGAAAGTAGCTCTTCTTTTCATGATCTTTTCGTTGCATATATACATGTATCTCTTAATTCAGTCCCATCTATTGATACACTATTACTCTCTAAAATACCTTCTAATTTAAATCCTAACCTTTCTGGTATGGCACGGCTTTTGACATTTCTTGAGTCACAGCGAATCTCTATTCGATTTGCTTGTAATTTATGAAAAGCAAAATCTACAATTCCTGTAACAGCTTCTGTCATGTAACCTTGCCCGCTAAAATGAGAGTGAATCCAATAACCAATTTCAAATTTCGGAATATCCCAGTTAATGCGGTGTAACCCTGAAGAGGCGACAAACTCCCCTGTATCTTTAAGGAAAACGAGTAATCGTAAATCTTCACGTGCCAAAAATTTCACGTGAGAATCTCTAATATTTGCTTCTACCTCTTGTTTTGTTTGTTCTTTTTGAGCAAAAGGCATCCAAGGTTTTAATTCTTCGATAGATTCATTGATAGCGTTATATACTACTTTTCCATCTCCAGGTCTTGGCATCCTTATGAGAAGTCTTTCCGTATAGAACTCAGAAGGGAAATCTAATAGCAGTGGATTCATAAGAAACGCTCCTTATTTGTTATTTTATATTATGATACATGAATGGATGTATATGGTAAATGTTTTTTCTGAATTTTAATAAAAATAAAGTTTTATTATATGGTAAGCATAGAAGTGGAAAAAAAGGAAGAAGAGGTATAGAATAGATTTTGTTTAAAAAGTCAGAAAAATAAAAGTGTGTGGAACATATGCAGAAGCTGGTATCAGCACAAGAGGAGAGGAGCGTGTGGCATGCAGACAATAGCAAAGCCGAATGCGATGAATACACCAACGATTTACCGTATTTTATTTGCGATTAGTTTAGGGCACTTTCTTAATGATTCGATGCAGGCGGTTGTACCGGCGTTGTTTCCTATTTTAGAAAAGTCGATGAATTTATCCTATATGCAGGTGGGCTGGATTGCCTTTGCTTTGAATATGACATCTTCCATTATGCAGCCGGTGTTTGGGATGTATTCGGATAAGAAGCCTTCCCCGTTTTTACTGCCATTAGGAATGTTTTCAAGCATGCTTGGGATGATTGGACTTGCGTTTGCGCCGAACTTATTTATTGTTATTTTATCCGTTTTATTTATTGGACTTGGATCCGCTGTATTTCATCCTGAAGGCGCACGTGTTGCTTATATGGCAGCAGGAGCAAAGCGTGGTTTAGCACAATCCATTTATCAAGTAGGAGGAAATACAGGGAATTCGCTTGCGCCAATTTTTACGGCACTTGTATTTGTACCGCTTGGACAAATTGGAACTGTATGGTTTACAGGCTTTGCGATGGTTGGAATTATTTTATTATACTTTGTTTCAACGTGGTATAAAGGAGAGTTAGTAAGCGGGGCTGTAAGAAGGAAGAAACGTGCTGCGCTAGAAGCTGACAGTTTAGTAATAAGCAGCCGAATTAAGTTTGTTATTGTTTTACTTGTATTTTTAACGTTTGTTCGCTCATGGTACGGAGCAGGTATTGGAAACTTTTATCAGTTTTATTTAATCGAGCATTACGGATTATCTATTAAAAATGCACAATTTTACGTATTTGCTTTCATGATTGCTGGCGTACTTGGAACGTTCTTTGGCGGGCCGTTAGCAGATCGATTTGGAAAGCGAAATATTATTGTTTTTTCCATGCTTGGTTCGGCACCTTTAGCGCTGTTATTGCCGCACGTTTCGCTCGTATGGGTTGTTCCATTGTTTCTATGCATTGGATTTATTAGTTCGAGTAGCTTTAGTGTAATTGTTGTGTATGCTCAGGAGCTTGTTCCAGGGAAGGTTGGTATGGTATCCGGATTAATTGTAGGACTTGCATTCGGACTTGGTGCATTAGGAGCAGTTGTACTTGGGAAATTAGCAGACATATATAGTCTTAACTTTATTATGATATTATGTAGCATGTTACCGTTAATTGGATTATCATCATGGTTATTACCAAATGATCGGAAAAGTACGTGAAAATGAAACGATTTATTTACAAGACCTCTAAATGACTTCATGTTTTACCACAACAAAGAAAAAAGTATAATTCTAATTGCATAGTGCCAACTCTTAGTTGTTTTAAATTAATCTTTTAGCAAATATAGTTTTAAAATATAAGTATGGAGGGAGAGATTATGAGGGGGAGACCCGAACTAAAAATAGAAGCAGAAAAAATTTATAAAACAAAGAAGAAAAGTTAGACTTTGTTCTGGTGATTCAAAACCGAAAAAAAAGCAGATTACTTATAAAAAAGTCTTGGTAACAACAAATAATGACTATTATTCCTTTCGACTTGCACGGGGGAATTTTGAATGGGTCTCCTTGAATGTAGTTGCAGTATGGGACAATCTTGGTCATAAATTAGTGGAAGTATCAGCTTTAACTGGCAGGGGAAATTATCGTATTTCCGATGAACATTGTTTAGCATATCGGGAAAAATAAAAATTTTCATCTTAAATCCCGCGGCGATGTTAAAATGATTTTTCTTCATTAAAGGGTACTAAAAAAGGATAGATAAAGCCGATTATATCTGCTTTTATCTATCCTTATTTCTTAGGTCATATAATGTGGAACATTATATGGAAAGTCAGTAATCTGAAAGCCAGATGACAACTTTCAATGTTTTTAACAAAAATATTGAAAGTTACATCTCTTTAACATTTAGCGTTTTAATTTTTTTAACAGTGGTAGTCGATTAATACGATCGCCAAGAATGTCAGAAGCAAGTCCACTTGTAAATACAAACGCAAAGTAAACTATTCCGCCAAGAGAACCGCACACGACTACAATTATTAATGACTCGATGTATGATTGACCAGGAATTAACCATTTTAATAACGTTTTTGCACCAACTACTACAGCAGACATCGCAGCTGAGTAAATGGTAATAAGCAATATTGTTTTACTAGTCTTTACGATGTTAAACTTTGTATATTTCACAATGCAGTATAACATGATGACATCAGAAACGAGGTAACCTAGAATAGTTCCTAATACTGCACCGTGCCCACCGAGTAAGTATAAAAGCGGTGTGTTGACAACAACTTTTAAAAGAATACCGGCAGTAAAGGCAATCATTGTTTTACGTTGATAATCAATGCCTTGTAAAATAGCAGCTGATACGGTGAAGATTGCACTCATGACAGCGGACGGTGCATATGAGATTAAATATTGTGAACCGTCTAATGCTGTATTGTGATCGAAATATACCATGCGAAATGCATCATATGCGATGCTCGCAAGTCCAAATGATGCTGGAATTGTGAAAAATAATAAGACTGTGAAAATCTTTTCAATTTGGTTTTGCAGTTCATCTAATTTACCACCCGTAAATGACTGTGTAATTGCCGGGATGATTGAAAGTGAAAATCCTGTTGCTAGTGATGCTGGTATCATAATTAATTTTTGAGCATAGTTCGTAATGTAAGCGAACACAGCGTTTGCTTTATCAAGCGGTGTGCCTATTGCTCGCAGTGCATCAGCAACTGTATATTGATCCACTAATGTATAAAGTGGAATGGCAATACCTACAAAGACAATTGGAATCGCATATCGAAGCAGTTCCATATAAATCTTTGTTAAGGAGAATGAAGAAGAGCGTGTTTTTCGTTCTCCTTCTGGCGCACGAAGTCCATTGTATTTTTTCCAGTACATAATGAGCATGGAAACACTGGCAATGGCTCCAATAACAGCTCCAAATGTTGCAACTGCTACAGAAGATGCGACTGATCCACCTAATAGTTTAGAAACGATAAAGCTTCCAACTAAAATAAAAATAACACGTGCAATTTGTTCCACAACTTGTGAAACGGCACTTGGTTTCATATATTGAAAACCTTGGAAATAACCACGCGTAACGCTCATTGCTGGCACAATAATAAGTGCAAAGCTTAGCGCACGCATTGTTAATGTTACATCTTCGACGAATCCAGGTTCAGGTGTTTTAGAGCGAATAATTAATTCTGATACGTAAGGTGCGCCGAAAAATAAAATTAAGAAACCAAGGAATCCCATAAACATCATTACTTTTAAGCTTGAGTTGTATAACTTTTTACTTGTACTATAATCTCCTAAAGCGTTATATTTGGCAACGAATTTGGAAACGGCGATCGGAATACCTGCCGTTGAAAAGCTTAGTAAAATCCCATACCAGGAGTACGCATAAGAATATAAAGCAACTCCTTCACTTCCAACTAAAGCTTGGAATGGGAAAAAATAAATAAAACCTAAAATACGTGAAATCATTGTTGCACCGCTTAGCAGGGCAGTGCCTTTCAATACTTTTGAAGTAGACAAAATACTTCCTCCTACTCTGGTTGCTTAAGAATCATCTTTTTCTACTATAAACTTGTCTTAGTATTTTATAAAGTAAAATAATCAATTTATTATTACAGAATTTTTACAAAGTGTGTTTGTTTGGGAATTTTAATAGATGGTTTGGATATTTGTAATAATACAATCGTTTACAGGGCATGAAGATGCAATTAGGAAAAATTTATCATATAATAAGAGGGGATTCAAAAGATATATTAGGGGGTGTGGGTATGGCAATTACAATGAAATTGCTAGATACTGCAGCGTCTCATGCAAAGCCAAGTATGGAAACGGCGATACTTTGCATGAGGTAGAGATCTAAACATACAATCGCCTCAATGGACTTGTATCATTTCTCTTATATTTGGCTTTGCACCTTATTTAGATGAAACATAAAAAATAAGGGGCGAGCGGAAATGAAATATGTAAAAGCAGCGACTGTTTTACCTGAACAGTTAATTATAGAAATTCAAAAGTATGTACAGGGTGAAACGATTTATATTCCAAAACAAGAAAATGCTTATCATAAGTGGGGTACACGTTCTGGAGGAAGAAAGCAACTTGATGATCGAAATAAAGAAATTAAAGATGCTTTTAAAAGCGGAACTTCAATTTGTCAATTAGCTGAAGAATATTTTCTCTCCATTGAAACCATAAAAAAAATCGTGTACTCCAAATAAAGATACAAAGCACTGAGTTTTTCATATAAAATACTCAGTGTTTTTGTATGTAAAGTTTGTTTCTAAATGATTTTCTGCATTTTATAAAGAAAATTCATTGTATAAAATAAAAAATAGATAAAGTGAAACTTCCGTCAGTGGGGGTCTTACTGCCCGTTAATGCGGGATAAACAATTTTGTATGGAGTGATAGGAATGAATGCTTTTATTAGAAGTGATCAATATAATTTTATAAAATCACAAGCTTATATTTTAGTGAATGGACATGCAACTGCGAATGATAAGGGAGTTATTGCTGCGCTGAAATCTCTGGCGATAGAAAAAGTATTACATCTGTTTGAAGATCTGACAGATGAACAAAAAGAATTAATGGATATGATTTTGACGATTCAAAATAGAGAGGATGCAGAATCATTTTTGCTCAAGTTATCGCCATATATCATACCGTTTCAAGAAGTGTCCGAGCAAACATTAAAAAAATTATTTCCTAAGGTTAAAAAGCTTAAACTGCCTGAAATGGAAGAAATCAATATGAAAGAGACATCTTATTTAAGTTGGATTGATAAAGGATCAAGCAGAAAGTTCATACTAGCTCGTAAAGATAATAAGCTTGTAGGTGTGCAAGGTACATTTCAAAGTATAAACAAAAAAAGCATTTGTTCATTGTGCCATAAACATGAAGAAGTGGGAATGTTTCTTGTTGAAATAAAAGGTGATGTACCAGGTACTTTTGTGAAAAAGGGAAACTATATTTGTCGAGATAGTACAGTGTGTAATTGTAATATTACTTCACTCGATAAATTACATGATTTCATTGAGAGAGTGAGAAAATAAGTAATAGATAAAGTTGTGAATAAGGGAAAGAAAAAGGACACTGCTTTTTGTGTCCTTTTTTCCTTATTGTATTATTTCTTTTGCCAGTTTGTTTTAATAAATTCTTCCCGACCAGATTCTTTCCGTTCTTGTGCATATTTCTCTGGATTTTTTTTATAAAAATGTTGATGATATTCTTCAGCCACATAGAATGGAGTAGCTGGGCGGATTTCTGTTACAATTGGGTCTTTAAACATACCGCTTTCTGCTAATGCTAACTTCGATTTTTCAGCAAGTTCTTTTTGTCCTTCATTATGATAAAAAATTGCTGTACGGTATGATGGACCGCGGTCGAAAAATTGTCCACCATCATCTGTTGGATCAATTTGTGGCCAATATAAATTTAATAAATTTTGATAAGGAAATATAGTAGGATCAAATGTAATTTGAACGACTTCTAAATGTCCAGACTCCCCTGATTTTACATCTTCATATGTTGGGTTTTCAACATGTCCTCCTGCATAACCTGAAAGGATTTTGTGTATACCAGGCAATTCATCAAATGGTTTGACCATACACCAAAAGCAACCGCCAGCAAAAGTTGCAAGTTCATATTGTTTTTCTTCCATCGTATGTAATCCCCTTAAATTGATATGTTTCATATAGTATCGTATATGTTTTGAATCATCGCAAGAGAAAAGTCAGGAAGGTAGGAAGAAAATTATTGTGCGCGTTTATTCATAATATCTCCATTTTGATTAATTTGTACATCGTTTGAAATAGACTGTAAATATTGCAGCATGGTTTGTTTTTCTGTACCTTGAAGCGGCGTAATTTGGTTATTACGAATCATGTAAGGATTAAATGACATGCGGACGTCGTTTCCTTTAAATTTCATTGTTAGAACTCCAGTTTCTGCACTATGTCCCTTAACATAATCAGGGAAGAGGAAGTTTCCAAGTGAATATGCAACAGGAACTTTGTCGTAATATTCAAAGCCTTGTAACCAATGCGGATGACTTCCAACAATCGCATTTGCACCTGCTTCTACTATTTTTTGAACATATTCTTTTTGATAAGCAGCAGGACGATTTGTTTTTTCGACTCCCCAATGCATATATACAATCATATAGTCAGCATCTTTCTTTTGTTCTTTAATTGTTTTTGTAACTAGGTTTAAATCGTAACCATTTGCAATTCCTGGTTTGTTTTCTGTAGCTATCCATGCAGCATCAGGCATAAAACGAACGAAAGAGAGGAATTTAAATTTTTTTCCCTTAATTGTAACTTCTCTCGCTGTATATGCATCTTTTGCATTTTTTCCTGCGCCGATATACGGAAATCCCATTTTTTCAACATGCGAAATTGTATCCAATAAGCCGTCTTGATAATAATCGAGTGTATGATTATTTCCGATATTAACAATATCATAGCCTGTATTTTTAATAGCTTTTAACGTAGAAGGATCGCTTTTAATCCAAAACAGTTGGCCAGGATATTTTTTCTCGCGAGTTGTAAACGCAGATTCTAAATTTACAAATGAGTAGTCCGCTTTTTCTATTTCCGGTTTTACATGCTGAAATGGATAATCAGCACCTTTACTTTGAATAACAGGTCGTAATTGCCAATCAAACATTGTATCACCCGAGAATGTAAGAGTAATCTCAGGATCTTCTTTCGGTTTTTTTGTTTGTTCTTTTCCTTTAGCTTTTTCTGTTTGTTTATTTTTTACCCCTGTATTTTGATCATTTTTCGTGTCTGAACTTAGCGCATAGTTAATCAATAAGATTATCGGGGTAAAGAGTACAGCTAATACTATAGTCCGTTTTAGTAATGTTCTTTTCCGAATTTTCATATGTAGTCCTTTCCTTATAAAAATAGTGTGTAGAGTTGTTTGTTTTAAAAAATATTAAAATATAACACTTTAAGGATTTTTATATGAAGTTAACTCGAGAAGTTTCATTTCTACTTATAACTTTATATGAAAATGAATTTGAATGAAAGTAACAAAATTGAAATGTATAGTAAAATATCAAAAAATAGAGGGGAAATCAATGTCATAATAATGGGCTATTTAAAGAAGGGGATTGTATTGAAATTAGAATGAAAATAGAAATTGCTCTTTAAGAACAATAGTATCTTGTTTTATAATATTAATATTCGGACTTTTTTGTTTTTTTTGAAGAGGGGGATAGAAGTTATGGGAAACTTAGTGAATGGCCTATTCATTAGAGCAACAACACAAGAAGATTTACAACAAATTGTAAAGCTATGCACGATTTACGATCAAGCTATTTATGGTGAAATTGATACGACAGAAGAGGATATTATCAACTCATGGAAAGATATTGATGTGAGTAAGAGCTCTTCTGTTGTTATAAATGAAGAAGAAAATATAATCGGATACGGGATTCTTACCGGAAATGAAGGACAATTTCCTTCTGCTGTATTAATAAATCCTGATTACATACAGCAAGGTATTGAATATTCATTATGGTCAATGCTTGAAGAGCGAGCTACGGAGCTCGTAGAGTATTCTCCTCGCTTGGACGGTACGATTGTAACACAAGCAAATAATAACTATGAGGAAGAAGTATTAGCAGAAGCTGGTTTTACTCCAACCCGTATTTGGTGGGAGATGGGGATTGAATTAAAATCAAATGTTCCATCTCCACTATGGCCAAAAGAGATTGCTGTACGACATTACATACCAGGTGTGGATGATGGAGGGTTACATCAAGCTTTTAATGAAGCCTTTGCAGACCACTGGAATTCGCATCCTTCTTCACTTGAAGAGTTTTTGAAACGTACCGAAAGAGAGGGATTCCATCCTACATTATGGTCACTAGCGATGCATGGAGATGAAGTAGTTGGTTTTATCTTTAGTAAAAAGGGTACTGACAATAAAGCTGAAATTACTCACTTAGGTGTATGTCGTTCAAGGCGTAAACAAGGATTGGGATTAGCGCTATTACATCATGCATTTGGTCAATTGCAACAAGACGGGATTTCTAAAGTTCATCTAAATGTAGACTCTGAGAATATTACAGGTGCACCACGCGTATACGAAACAGCTGGAATGAAAGTGCAGAGTAAATTTGTACGGTTTGATAAGGAAGTTTCTGTTAGGAAATAAAGTGGAAGTCTAGTGGTGAATTACTGGACTTCTTTGACTTTATATGTGTATTTTGGTTTTTGAATATAGGGTTGAAATAAAGTCACGATGCTTTATCCCTTTAGGTAATCATATCTAAAGGGGTGTTTTTTATTCTGGGAGTGAAATTATGTCGCTTGGATACCTGTCTTCCTGTAATCCATCAATTTATTTAATTCCTCATGAAAATGAAGGTTGTAAGTGACGTTACGTCATCTATTATAGTTAAGATATAGAATACAAAGAAAGAGGAATGGTGAATGAAGAAAAATGACATGAATTGGAAGGAGCAAGACCATTGGGGATTAAAAGAATTTTTATTAATGATGCTACTTGAATTTGTATTTGTTATAGGGGGCATAAAATTCTTAGTAAAGCCTATTTATTCTCAGTGGTTTAATAATGAGTTATATTCAGGAACTTTAATAGGATTAACAATAGCGATTGTTTTAGTTTTAGGTGTATATTTTATCGTTCTTCGTCCAAAGAAGCTTTCTTGGAGTGAAGTAGGAATCAGGTCATTGTCTATGAAGGATTGGAAAGTTATTGTCTTACTAACTATTATATTAATGGTTGGTGATGTAATAGTGATGGCACTTACTAGTTTTATTGGGAATACTTATGAGAACAGCAAAACTGAGGCTATGCAGCAAAACGTAAATTTCTTTACAGTTCTTATTGCCTTTATTTCTGCGGCGGTCATTTCACCAGTATATGAGGAAATATTTTATCGTGGTTTTTTATATCGATGGCTGCGTACGCGCTTAGGTATGATAGTGGCCATTTTTCTAAGCTCAGTAATCTTTACAATTATCCACATTCCAACTTATAACGCGATGCCTGTAAACTTCTTGAGTGGTATAGTCTTTGCATGGGCGTATGAACGAACCAATTCAATTTGGGCACCAGTCATCATTCATGGTCTAACTAATGGAATTATGGTGCTGCTGACAACGATGGGATAGTAAAAGTTGTTGTCAGCAGGTGAAGTATCCAATGCTACTGTATACATGCTTTTAAAGCATCCTATTTTCACTTTAGATAGTGAACTATATTCAAAATCAACTATCGGGGAGTCTTTCGGTTTTTTATTTTTATAAATAGTAATTAAAATTGTAAACAAAGATAACTTAAAGTTCCAAATTCATAGCTTCGATGAATCATTTTAGCCTTTGTATTACCACTCCCCATTGCAATGAAAAGAGGAACAAAATGTTCTGCTCTTGGCACAGCTAAACGTGCATGTGGAGCTTCCGATTCCCAATTAAATAGGGCTTCTATATTTGTGTTTTGGATTTGATCAATGAGCCATTCGTCAAATTCAACAGCCCATGGTTCAGGTGTAGTTTGTTCCCACTTTAACATTCGTAAATTGTGAACGGTAACACCGCTTCCGATGACTAAAATATGTTCTTCCCCAAGTCCTTGAAGAGCCTTTCCGATTTCATATTGTTCTCTTGCAGATAGGAATGGATTTACTGAGATTTGAACAACGGGTATATCAGCTTTTGGATACATACGGTGCAGGAGTGTCCACGAGCCATGGTCTAATCCGCGTGTTGTATCTTTTTGAACCGCAATCCCTTGCTTTTTGAACTTCTCTTCTAACATAGCTGCAATAGATGACGAACCTTTTGCCCCGTATTTTATCTCATATAGTTCAGGTGGAAAACCACCAAAGTCATAAATCGTTCCATATTCATTATCTGAAGAAGAAATAGTTAAAATTTCACTTTCCCAATGAGCTGTAAAAATGACAATTGCTTTTGGTTTGTATGTTTCACCAAGTGTTTGTAAAAAACTTGTATAGTCTGTATTTTGAATGGCTAACATAGGTGACCCATGTGCTAAAAAAAGAGATGGAATCATAGTGATTACCTCCAATAATATAGTTACTTTATGTAAGTAACTATATATATTTATTTTAGTTTCGTCAAGAATGAAGTAATAGAAAGTCAAATATCATGATTTGTAATAAGGAAAGCTTTTACATATAATTTATAGTAAGAAATATGAATGGTGATTCATTTTGTGAGGGTGTAGATTTATATTATTGAGTAATAGATGAGAGATTTGGGGGAGTTCAAAATGAATAGACAAGAAAGCTTTATTATGACGTCGGATGGATCGGAAATTTATTTACGTAAATGGTTACCAGAAAATAAACCTCGCGGGATTGTTCAAATTGCACATGGTATGGCGGAACATGCTGGTGCATATATAGAATGCATTGAAGCGCTATTGAAAGCTGGATATGGGGTATATGCTCATGATCATCGCGGACATGGAAAAACAGTAAAGTATGAAGAAGATTATGGGCATTTTGAGCCGAATGTAGGATGGGATCAAGCTGTCTCTGACGTAATTTTCGTTTCAGAGCTTATTCAGGAGGAACATGCTTGTCCACTTTTCTTATTAGGTCATAGTATGGGTTCTTTCTTATCAAGGCGTGCCGTGCAAATTCGCGGTGAATTATATAATGGCTTCCTTATTTCCGGAACGGGAGGGAATCCGGGGCTTTTAGGAGTTATTGGTCATAAAGTGGCAACAGTTGAAATGAAACTTCGCGGCGCAAAAACGAAAAGCCCAATGCTGAACTTTTTATCATTTGGTAATTTTAATTCGCATTTTAAGCCAAACCGTACGAAGTTTGATTGGTTGTCTTCTGATACGAATCAAGTTGATAGATACATAGAGGACTCATTATGTGGCTTTATTTGTACAACGAGTTTTTACCGTGAATTATTTAACGGTGTGCTGGCTGTGAACAGGCTGGAGGCGTATAAGAAAACACCAAAAGATTTACCTATCTATATTTTTTCAGGAGATCGTGATCCAGTTGGAAATATGGGCAAAGGTGTACAAGAAGTGTATGACATGTATAAAAAATGTGGTGTCAATGACGTAACAATCCGTTTATATGAGAATGGAAGGCACGAAATGTTTCATGAGGTAAACAGACAGGACGTGTTCCAAGATGTGATTTCTTGGTTAGACGAGCATGTAAAATAGTGGTTTGTAGCAAATGAAGATTCAACAATTAGGAGTGAGTGGTATTAGCTGTTGTGTTTAACAAAGAATTTTAAACAAGCGATGTCATCATTTCTTGAGCAAAGTGTACCGAGAAAAGAAAATACAAGATGATTATCAAGAGTAACGATTCTAAGAACTTTCTACAATATTTGTTTGGCAAATAAAAACAACGGAACTTACTATGAAAGACTTTTTATATTTCAAATAAAGGCGCCTTAACACAGATAAGGCGCCTTTATTTTACTGATAATGGATTGAGGATACAATATTGTTTCTTCAATCAAAGGAGCAGTTTTTTGGAATAACTTATGCTGTAACAATGGAGGTTAAAGTTATGAAAAGGTTAGTAATTATAACAGTAGGTAAAACGCATAGTGGGAAAACTACATTTGCAAGGGCTCTAGAAAAAGAGTTACATAACTCCTTTGTTATGGACCAAGATAACCACGCTGAATTTATAAACACTCATTATAAGGAATTACAACCAAAACGAGGACCTAATACTCTTAAGCATGCTCTCTCAAAGTTAATTGTCGATTATGCCAAAGAACATACTGATTTACATCTTATTATTTGCAACTCAAATCGAAGTCGAGATGGACGATTGTATTTGCTTGAAGAGTTGTTTAAAAAAGATGAGTTTGTTCGTATCTTGGTTCATTTTGATATTCCAGATGATGTTCTTCATAAACGAGTTACTCAAAGCAGGCGGAGTACCAATATATTTAGGGGTGCTTATTCTAATTTTGAGGAAGTGCTTGTTCGGCAACAGGCTGAATCCCTAAATGAAGATGTAACAGATCCAGTAAATGGTGAAGCAGATCATTTATTTGTAATTAAAGACAACGCGGAAGTTGATTCTGTTATTAAAGAAGTGATTCATATCGCTAAATGTTTATGATTATTCTCAGTTAGTTGATAATGATCAAGTAATGTTAGAGTTTTACAAAAGGTGTACTCATTTAAAAAGTAGAGATTATTAAGCTAATGGGGCGTCTTTTTTTCGGAGAGAGAAAATAATATTGCAATTAATATTCAGAAATAAAAGAATTTTTCTTTCTGTATGGATAAAAGAAAAAGGGAGAGAAATACATGATTGTTAGAAAAGCATTATTAGAAGAAGCAAAAGAGCTAAGTAACATCGCACTATCCTCAAAAGCAACTTGGAATTATAGTGAAGAATTTATATTGGCGTGTAAGGAAGACTTAACAATGACAGAACAATATATGAAGAATAACTATGTGTACATTTTAGAAGAAAACCAAGAAATAATCGGCTTTTTTTCCTTTCAGAGAAAAGAAGTAGACAGTCTTGATTTTCTATATCTGCACCCAACATACAAAGGAAAAGGTTATGGCAGAATTCTTTGGGAAAGCGTTGTTCAAAAAGCAGTTGAGTTAAATATAAAGAGTTTTACGATTGATAGTGACCCAAATGCGAAGGGGTATTATGTAAAAATGGGAGCGAAATTAATAGGAAAAACACCTTCTACTGTTTTAAAAAATCGTGTATTGCCACTTTTGCGGTATGATGTGTAAATTAATTTTCATTAGATATTTTGAATTCAGTTAGGAGATGCTAAGTATGACGTATATGGAAATAGAACAGATGAGAGAGGTTTTGTTTCAATCTTGGTCAAAAGAGACAAGCACAAAATGGACATTAGACAATCCAGCGAAAGGGCAATGTGGTGTAACAGCATTACTAATCAATGATTTCTTTGGAGGAGAGATCATGAAAACGAAAGTTTCTGAAGGATGGCATTTTTATAACAGAATTAATGGTAAAAGATATGATTATACAGCATCACAATTTTTAGAAGAGATTACATATATGGATATTTCTTCTAATAGAGAAGAAGCATTTACTGATACAAATGAAATACAATACGATGCTTTAAAGCAAAAGATTCGTATCCATATAAAGGAATAAATCTCATATTAATTTATCTTTTGACTCTTATCGTTAAATGGGTTACTATAACGGTAGTAACTTATTTGTGGAGAATCATTATTTCTAAAAGAGTCGAGAGGGGAAATATTCGTGAAAACAGCATATGTAAGCGCTACAATCGTGACTTTAAATGAAAAAAATGAAGTGTTGAAAAATGGATATATCATTGTAGAAGATGATCAAATTATAGAGGTACAATCAGGAGAATTACCGAGCGGAAAAGAAGTAGATCAAATTATTAATCTTCATGGGAAGTGGGTATTGCCAGGTTTGGTGAATGCGCATACGCATGTCTTGATGAGCATTTTACGTGGAATAGGTGACGACATGCTCTTAAAGCCATGGCTTGAAACGAGAATTTGGCCGCTTGAAAATCAATTTACACCAGAGCTTGCTGTTGCTAGCACAGAACTTGGTTTATTAGAAATGGTGAAAAGCGGAACAACAACATTTTCTGATATGTTTAATCCAATTGGAGTAGATCAGGATTCTATTATGGAAGCTGTTCGTAAAAGTGGTATGCGAGCAGCTGTTTCTCGAACATTATTTAGCTTCGGAACGAAAGAGGATGAAAAGAAGGCAATTCAGGAAGCGGAAAAGTATGTGAAACGCTATGCCAATAAAGATAGTATGTTAACAACGATGGTTGCTCCTCATAGTCCATATGCATGTTCTACGGAAATGTTAGAAGAGTGTGCACGAATTGCAGTGGAAAATAAGACGATGGTCCATATTCATCTTTCTGAAACAGAACGTGAAGTTCAAGATATTGAAGCGCAATATGGAAAACGGCCAGTAGAGTATGTAGCAGATTGTGGATTGTTTAAAAGACCGACTGTAATTGCTCACGGTGTTGTGCTAAATGATAATGAGCGCACTTTCTTAGCAGAACATGATGTGCGCGTTGCTCATAATCCGATTAGTAATTTAAAATTAGGATCGGGTATCGCGAACGTTCGTGCAATGTTAGAGAGCGGCATAAAAGTCGGAATTGCAACAGATAGTGTGGCTTCTAATAACAATTTAGATATGTTTGAGGAAATGCGCATTGCCACTTTATTGCAAAAAGGTGTTCATAAAGACGCGACAACATTACCTGTTGAAACACTTCTCACATTAGCGACAAAAGTAGGGGCAGAGGTAATTGGGATGAACCAAACAGGTTCATTAGAAGTAGGCAAGTGTGCTGACTTTATTACAATTGATCCATCTAAAAAGCCACATTTACAGCCTGCAGAAGAAGTGTTATCACATCTTGTATACGCAGCGAGCGGCAAAGACGTTTCAGATGTAGTTATTAATGGAAAACATATTGTTTGGAACGGTGAGTGTAAAACGTTAGATGAAGAACGTATTATATTTGAAGCGGGCCGTTACAAACAAGGATTGAAAATGTAAGTAATAAGAGAACACTATTCTTTCATTTAATGAAAGAATAGTGTTTTTGTATATATTTGGAAAGGTGAAAATTCAGTGAAATGTAACACTTTTATGATAATTATTCTGTTATAATATAAAGCGCTTTATTATTTCATTAAAGGAGCCGATTTATGAAACAACATGAACGACTACTGATAGGAATTATACTTGCCACCTCATTATTGATTTCAGCTTGTAGTAATCCTTCGAGTAAATCGAAGGAAGTAAGTGGAAAACAAGTATTAAATGTAACAATCTCAGAAGAAATTCCGTCCTTAGATACTGCAAAATCTATGAACGGTACATCAGCGCATGTCATGCAAAATATATTTGAAGGATTATATGTACTTGATGAGAAAGATAACCCAGTCCCTGGTGTTGCAAAATCTTTTGAGAAAAGTACAGATGGAAAAACATATGTATTTCATTTGCGTAAAGATGCAAAATGGTCGAATGGGAATACTGTAACAGCTCGTGATTTTGTCTATTCATGGCAGCGTACAGTGAAACCGGAAACAGCATCACAATATGCGTACATGTTATTTAATATAAAAAATGCGGAACCAATAAACAAAGGAGCTTTAGCTGTAGATCAACTAGGTGTAAAAGCGATAGACGATATTACATTAGAGATACAGTTAGAGAAACCACTTCCATATTTCCTTTATTTACTGACACTGCCTATTTATTTACCACAGCACGAATCGTTTGTTGAGGGAAAAGGAAGTAAGTATGGATTAGAACCAGAACATTTGACTTACAATGGTCCATTTGTATTATCGGAATGGAAACATGAGCAAGAATTTAAGTTGAAGCGAAATGATACATATTGGGATAAAAATAAAGTGAAACTAGAAGAAATTAATTTTCATATTGTAAAAGATACAGCGACAGCAGTTAATTTATATGAAACAGGTAGTATTGATCGTACGCCAATTAATTCTTCGTTTGTTGATAAATATAAAGAGAAAAGTGATTTTTATACAACGAAAGATTCTGCTATAGCTATGTTGCGTTTTAATCAAAAAAATTCTACACTAGCAAACACAAAAATACGACAATCACTTTCTATGGCTTTAAATAAAGAGGCGGTAGTAAATCATTTTCTAAACAACGGTGCAACAGCAGCTGAAGGGCTTGTACCAGAAGGATATAAAAATGAAAAAAATGGAAAAGATTTCAGAAAAGAAAACGGTGATCTTGCCGTATATAACGTTGAAAAGGCAAAGAATCTTTGGGAAGATGCGAAAAAAGAGCTTGGTGTAGAACATATTACACTTGAATTTTTAACGTTTGAACAGGACCAAGCGAAGCAAATGGCAGAATATATAAAAGGAGAACTGGAAAAGAACTTACAAGGATTAACAATAAATGTAAAAACACAACCATTTAAACAAAAATTACAACTTGAACAAACGGGGCAGTATGATATATCGATGGTTGTATGGGCTCCAGATTACAAAGATCCAATCAGTTATTTAGAACTATTTACGAAAGATAATTTAAATAATAAAATGAGTTATTCAAATAAGGGGTATGATAAGCTTATACATAGTGCGAAAAATGATTTTGTATTGGATGAGCAAAAACGCTGGAAAGCTATGCAAGAAGCAGAGAGAATCTTATTAGAAGACGCTGCTATTGCACCGCTTTACCATACAGGTTCAGCATACGTTCAAAAGGAATATGTAAAAGGTATTGAAAAACATCAATTTGGCGGTGTTTATACGTATAAGCATGCTTATATAAGTGAAAAGGAGAAATAGATAAGAGGTCAAGTAGCTAAGCGCTTTCGATAAGCCTTAGCTTTTTTCTTATATATACAAGTTAAAAGAACTTTCCTTTTAGGGGAGGACGAGAGCATCTGGCCGTGCATAGAAGCGGTCAGGGCCTTTTCCTACCACATGCGATGTTTTAAAACAAAGGGCGCAAGCGAGTACAGGTCGTGTTGCACTCTGCATAACAGCAACTTATATGCTGAAAGATTAAAATTGATTTATATATAGTTTAATGTCTAGAATATTTCGAAGTTTTTACGTTGTGAACATGATACTATGAGGATATGGAATATATTTCGAAAATAAACAAAAAGAGGATGGAGTATGAAACAACAATCTATATTAGTCGTAGATGATGATAAGGATATTGTTCAAATGATTGAAGTGTACTTGCAGCAAGAAGGTTACAAAGTTGTAAAGGCTTACAACGGAGAACAAGCAATACACCTGTTTTTAGATAACGATATTGAACTGGTTATTCTTGATATTATGATGCCGGTTATAGATGGAATTGAAGTGTGCAGGAGAATACGAGAGGATTATAATATTCCTATTATGTTTTTAAGTGCGAAAACAACAGATGTAGATAAAGTCATCGGATTAAGCACAGGTGCAGATGATTATATTGAGAAGCCATTTAGTGTAATTGAGCTGATAGCACGAGTGAAAGCACAGTTAAGAAGATATATGTATTTAAATCACCCTTCAAAACAAGTTCATGAGAAGAAAATACAAATTAGGGGATTAGAAATAGATGAGGCCTCTAGAAAGGTAATGTTATATGGAGAACATATTAATCTTACGTGAGATCTTGCATCTGATGGTAACACATCTAAACCGCGTATTTACGCTAGAAGAGATATATGAAAGCGTTTGGCGAGAAACAGCCTACGAAAGCAATAATACTGTTATGGTTCATCTAGCAAGATTAAGAGGGAAGATAGAAGCGAATCCGAAAGAATCAAAATTTATCCAAAATGTATGGGGAGTAGGATATAAAATTGAAAGCTAAATTGTTTCAAGGATTAAGAATGAGGCTTTTTTTCATTTTTATATGCAGTATTGTATTAGCGACTTTAAGTATTGTCTTCTTTCAAAATGCTATTAGCCATGTATATGGAAATATAGCAGAATTAGAGGAGAAATATTCTTTTATTTATTTTGTTATTTTTCTTATCTTCACTTCATTCTTTTTCTTTTTATTATCAAAGAATATGATAACGAGATTAGAAGAAATTAATCAAAATGTAAAAGAAATTAGCAAAGGAAATTTAGACGTACAGATACAAACACTGAAAAACGATGAAATAGGACAACTAGCAATAAATATTAATAAAATGACAAACAGTTTGAAGGCGTCAATTGAAAAAGAGAAGTTCGCACAAAAGATGAAAAATGAGATGATTGGGAATATTTCTCATGATCTGCGGACACCGGTAACATCGTTAATTGGTTATGTTGATTTAATAGAACGTAACCTTGATACGAACAAAGAGAATCGCCAGCAATATGTAGAAGTTGTAAAACGTAAAAGCTATGAGTTGAAAAATCAAATAGATGATTTACTTGAATATAGTCAAATTAATTATAGAGAAATTAAGTTACATAAAGAAATAGTAGGGGTAAAACAATTAGTAGAACAAGTTATGGTAGATTTTATTCCACAATTAGAAGCAGTGCAAATGAATTTTCATATAGAGTGTAGTGAAGACTTACAAATAGAAGCAGATATCAGTTTGCTAGTAAGGTTGATGCAAAATGTAATTAGCAACAGCATTTTTTATGGGAAATCTGGAAAGAAAATTGATGTGCAAATTTTTCAAGAAGATAGAAATGTTAAGGTGAATATTAAAAATTACGGGAAGAGAATTTTACAAGAAGATATCCCATATATATTTGAAAAATTTTATCGAGGAGAAAAGTCACGAAGTGTTCATACGGGTGGGAAAGGAATGGGACTTGCTATTGCTAAGAGCATTGCCAATATACATAAAGGTGATATTACAGTATGCAGTGATGACGCTGAAACAGTGTTCACAATCATTTTGCCGCAATATTCAATAAAACCGTAAGAAAGTTGTAAGTATTTCTTTCAAATGTCGTAATTATTATTTTGTACGATCTTAATATGAGATATTACAAATGGAGGGAATACGATGTGGAAGAAATGGATAATAATCATGTTTATTACAATCTTAGTAGTAGGTTGGGGTTCTGTTTATTTAGTTCCCGGTATTGTGTCTACTTTAGCTTGGTGGGGAATGCAAGCTTTTAGTATTGTCGGTTTCATTAGTGTAATGATTACGTTATGTGTAATGGTAGGTAAATTGCTTTCTAAAAGTAAAATACATAAAACAACCGTTACGATTTTTATTTTATCCATAGCAGCTGCGTGGCCGGTATGTTGGTTTGTTGGAATAGGACAAATCGCTTATCCAGCAAATGCTAATTCAGCTACACCGAAAGTAACAATTCGACTTCCGTTTCGTGAAACTGTTCGGGTAGGTTGGGGAGGAGATCGACTTCAAACAAATTACCATGCTATCGAACCAAATCAACGATGGGCGTATGATTTTATTGCTCCGCAAAAAGGGATAACAAATTCGCAACTAGAGGATTATGACATATATGGAGTGGAGGTAATAGCTCCTGCATCAGGAACGGTTATATCTGTAGAGGATTCAGAAGCAGATTTAACATCAGAAAATGATAATTTTAAGTCTATGGCGGGTAATCATATTTATATACGCTTAGATGAGACGGGAACATATCTTGTCCTTGCTCACCTAAAACAGGGATCTGTTAAAGTGAAGATAGGACAACACATAGAAGAAGGAGCTGTAATTGCTCGTGTTGGCAACTCTGGAAATTCGAGTGAACCGCATTTACACATTCATCATCAACGGCAAGATCCAGCTAAGACGAGTATGTTTCTTTCTGAAGGATTACCATTATATTTTCGTGATATAGATGGACCAGCGATGCCAAAGGGGGGAATTCGTATAGAAGATGGAAGAGATGTACCGACAGGGGATGTCATTTCTCCAACCTGAGATTTTAGGAAGGTTTTTTCTGGTAGCAATTCTTAATTTAGCCGATAATGATGGAAGTAACATGGCCATTAAATTTGAAACAAGGAGAAGAGTATGAAGTAGCATTTGTGGCAAATAATCCAGGTGAATGGATGCTCCATTGTCATGATTTGCACCATGTATCTGCCGGGATGGTAACAGAAGTGAAATATAAAGATTATGTTCCAAATCCCAATATGCCAGAGTGATATTGAATTCATTTGTTATATGAAAAATGTTTTTAAATTTTGAAAAAAATTCAAAAAATGTACTTATAACCAATTGCCTTTTATACCCCCTACCCGTATGATGTATATAAAGATTAATAATTATAATTCATGAGGTGATAGTAATGGATCATTGCGAAGGAAATCATATAGATCAAAAGATGGTTCCTCGAACAGAAGAGGAAATTCAAAGCGTGATAAAACGTTTAAAACGTATTGAAGGGCAAGTGCGTGGTGTTCAAAAAATGGTTGAAGATAACCGTTATTGTGTTGATATATTAATTCAAATTTCAGCGATTAATGCAGCGTTAAATAAGGTCGGTTTTTCTTTATTGGAGCGCCATACAAAGCATTGCGTTGCAAAGGCAGTTCATGAGGGAAATGGGGACGAATCGATTCAAGAATTAATGAATGTTATTAAGCAGTTTTCAAAATAGGAGGGGGATAAGATGGAAAATCAAAAACATGTTACGCTTGGAATAACAGGAATGACATGTGCAGCTTGTGCCACTCGAATTGAAAAAGTGCTAAATAAAATGGATGGGGTAGAAGCTAACGTAAACTTGCCGATGGAGAAAGTAAGTATTAAATACGATCCGTCTCAGCAAGAACTTTCTAATATAAAAGAGAAAATTGGGAAGTTAGGGTATAGTGTATCAGCAGAAAAAGTTACCTTTGATATTGAAGGAATGGCATGTGCAGCTTGTGCCACTCGAATTGAAAAAGTATTAAATAAAATGGAAGGCGTTTCACACGCTACTGTTAATTTAGCTACTAATAGCGCTGTTGTAGAATATAGCGAAGGTTTAGTTTCTACAGAAAGTATTATAGAAAAGATAAAGAAAATTGGATATAAAGGACAAATACGCAACGAAAGTGCAGAGCGTTCAGAAAGAAAAGAAGAAATGATTAAGGAGAAAAAGCGTCAACTTATCATTTCGATTCTTTTGTCCTTACCTTTACTTTATACAATGGTTGGACATATGCCGTTCGATACGGGATTACCATTGCCGCATATTCTTATGAATCCATGGGTTCAAATTTTATTAGCAACGCCAGTTCAGTTTTATATTGGAGGACATTTCTATGTAGGTGCTTATCGTGCTCTTCGAAATAAAAGTGCCAATATGGACGTGTTAGTTGCTTTAGGAACATCAGCCGCTTACTTCTACAGCCTATATGAAGCGTTGAAAACAGTAGGGAATCCTGAATATGAGCCTGATTTATATTTTGAAACAAGTGCAGTGTTAATTACGTTAATTTTAGTCGGGAAATATTTTGAAACAATGGCCAAAGGACGGACAACGGAAGCAATTTCTAAATTGCTTAGTTTACAGGCGAAAGATGCGGTTGTTGTGCGAAATGGTCAAGAAGTAAGAGTACCGCTTGAAGAGGTTGTTATTGGAGATAAGATTATTGTAAAGCCAGGAGAGAAAATATCCGTAGATGGTATTGTCATTTCGGGGGTATCCTCTGTCGATGAATCTATGATTACTGGAGAGTCTATTCCAGTAGACAAAAAAGAAGGAGATCCGGTTATTGGAGCAACTATTAATGCAAATGGAGTGCTCATGATTCAAGCTGAAAAGGTTGGAAAGGACACAGCGTTGGCCGGCATTGTTAAAATTGTTGAAGAAGCGCAAGGATCTAAGGCCCCAATTCAACGATTAGCGGATGTTATTTCAGGTGTTTTTGTTCCAATCGTTGTAGGAATTGCTATCGTAGCATTCTTAGTATGGTATATTTTTATTGCACCAGGAGATTTGTCAAAAGCATTGGAAGTAGGAATTGCGATTTTAGTAATCGCATGTCCATGTGCATTAGGGCTTGCTACACCAACTTCGATTATGGTTGGTACAGGAAAAGGAGCAGAAAAAGGTATTCTTTTTAAAGGAGGTGAATACCTAGAAGGAACACATAAGGTAAATGCAGTGTTATTAGATAAAACAGGAACCGTAACAAAAGGGAAACCAGAAGTTACTGACGTGTTACAATTTCAAGAAGGCATGGTTCATTGTGCGATTTCAGCTGAAAGTGCTTCCGAGCATCCATTAGCTCATGCTATTGTTGAGTATGGAAAACAAAATGAGATAGAATTGAAGGAGCTACAGCATTTTTCAGCCATTCCGGGGCATGGCATTGAAGCGAACGTTGAAGATAAAAAGGTTCTTGTAGGAACGCGCAAGTTGATGAATGAACAATTAGTAGAAATTTCACAGCATGAAGAAACGATGAAAGAATTAGAGCTTCAAGGTAAAACAGCGATGCTTGTCGCAATTGATGGGGAACTTGCTGGAATAATCGCTGTTGCTGACACAGTAAAAGAAAGTTCAAAGACTGCAATTCAAACACTGAAGCAAATGGGAATTGAAGTATACATGGTAACAGGTGATAATACACGCACTGCTGAAGCGATTGCAAAGCAAGTTGGTATTGACCATGTATTTGCGGAAGTATTACCAGGAGCTAAAGCTAAACTTGTAGAGGATTTACAAAAACAAGGAAAGCATGTTGCAATGGTGGGTGATGGTATTAACGATGCACCGGCTCTTGCGAAATCTAATATTGGTATGGCGATTGGAACGGGTGCAGATGTAGCGATTGAAACTGCAGACGTTACTTTAGTTGGCGGTGATTTATCATATATACCAAAAGCAATTGAGTTAAGTCGTAAGACGATGAGAAATATTCGTCAAAACCTGTTTTGGGCTTTATTCTATAACGCAATTGGTATTCCCGTAGCGGCATTTGGGTTACTAGAGCCATGGGTAGCCGGAGCAGCGATGGCATTTAGCTCTGTATCTGTTGTGACGAACGCACTTCGTTTGAAACGCGTTAACATATAAATTAATATGGAGGAATTTAATATGACAATTACATTAAACGTACAAGGAATGACATGTAATCATTGCAAAATGGCAGTAACAAATGCACTTTCAGAGTTAGCAGGAGTGCAAAATATAGAAGTAAACTTGCAAGAAGGAACTGTAAATGTAGAATATGATGAAGCAAAAGTAGATGTAGAAAAAATGAAAGAAGCTATTGAAGATCAAGGATATGACGTACTATAAAAATAGATTCAATAATTTTTAGCAAAAAGGTCGCTTTATGAAAAGTGGCCTTTTAGTATGTTAAAGTATAGTTATTGTGGGCATTATGCAATCTTTTTAAGTTTTAATAATTTCGTTAATTAACGGTGTTTTAAATGTAATAAGTAGTAACAAAGAAATGGAGAGTTGATCATATGAACAAAGTAGAAATTCATATTTTAGGTGGTTTTTTAGGGAGCGGAAAATCAACGCTACTTCAAAATCTTTTATTAGCGGAAAAGAAGAGAAATCGAAAAGTGGCAGTATTAATGAATGAAATAGGTGAATACTCCGTAGATACAGATATTGTAGGACGAGAAAATATTTTAAGAGAACTTTTAAAAGGCTGTATTTGCTGTACGATGAAAGATGAATTAGAAATTCAGCTGCACTCATTATATCAGGAGGAAAGACCTGATGTAGTTTATATAGAAACAACTGGAGTTGCGCATCCGATTGAAGTATTAGACGCTTGTCTCTCACCAATTTTAGCTCCTTATATTGAAGTGAAGTCCATTATTGTTGTATTAGATGCAAACCGGTGGTTAAATCGGGAAACATTAAGTAAAAGCGTACAACAACTTTTAAACGAACAAATAAAGTTTGGAAGTCATATTCTCATCAATAAATCAGATTTGCTTAAGGGCGAAGAGAAGAAACAGATTGTTGGGGAAGTAGCGTTAATAAATAAACATGCAAAATTATATGAAACACAGTATTGTAATATGTCTTTAGAGGATTTTAAAGATATAAAGCTAACAAGTGATCAAAAGCATGAAAAGTTACATGTGAAACAGCATTTACATATTCAAACTATGACTTATCCATTTACAAAATCAATTGATCAGGGCAAGTTGTATGAGTGGCTTTCTAATTTACCTGAGGGAATTTATCGCGTCAAAGGGTTTGTGAAATTTCAAGGTGATAAATACCCAACCTTGCTGCAATATTCATTTGGTGTACCATCTTTATTGGAGCAAGATTTTGGGTTTCCTACAAATCTTGTAATTATTGGTGAGAATTTAGATAAAGCGAAATTGAAGAAAGAACTAGAGAGTTTGGAACAAGTTGAGTTGTAAGGTTTGTGTACGATTGTTTTTATATAGATGCAAATTGAAAAACTAACATAAAAGCCCTTTTCTTTTTCGGTGGGCGAGAGCAACTGGCCATGCATAGAAATCGGTCAGGGCCTATTTCTGCCACGTGCAAAGTTTAAAACAAAGATAGACAGCAAGTAGCGGCCATGTTTTGTTCTGCATAGCAGCGACTTAGATGTTAAAAAGTCAACTTGTATTTATATAGATGAATATTTAAAAAAGAGCCTGTGAAAATGAAATATTTTGTTATTTTGTTGACACAAGGTGAAAATTGGGAGAAAGGAAAACACATTTGGGAACAGAATTTAGAAGAACATAAAGTATATTGGACCCAGCATAGAACGGAAAAAGTGATAGCTGGAGGTCCTTTCATGGATGATACTGGTGGCATGGAGAGCATTGAGGCAGCTAAAGAGTTAGTGAGTCATAATCCTGCTGTCTCTGATGAGATACTTCAAGCAACAGTTCATCCATTGCATCCACTTTCAAAGACATTTTAGTAATGTGATGGAAACATACAATTGTATGTTTTTTATTTTGAAAATTAAATATCTAAAAATTAATTTATTAACTGAAATACTTTTATCTCCAATTTAGATAGTCGAATTTTACAACATGAAATGGTATGATGCCATTAAGATAAAATAAGTTTGGAAGGGGTCTAGAAATAACGAATATGGATAAAGAAAAACAACAGTTGAGCGTGGAAGTTGCAAGATTATATTATCAATCCGATTATAGTCAACAAGAAATTGCAAATAAATTAAATATTTCAAGGCCGACTATTTCAAGGTTGTTAAAATATGCGAAAGAAAAAGGGTTTGTTCAAATTCATATAGCAGATCCATTTGCTGATTTAGATAATGTGGGTAACCTACTTAAAGAAAAATATAATTTATTAGAAGCGCATGTCGTATTTTCCCCTGTACCAGAGTACACGGCCATTACAGAGTATATTAGTAAGTATGCTGCTGAATATATGGAAAATAATGTAACTAATGGTGATATTGTCGGTGTGAGCTGGGGAACTACTATGTATGAAATCGCAAGAAAAATCGTGCCACAGCATGTAAAAGGGGTAGAGGTTGTTCAATTAAAAGGAGGCATTAGCCATTCAAGTGTTAATACGTATGCAAATGAAACGATTGCTTTATTTGCAGATGCCTTTCAAACAACACCACGAAACCTACCACTTCCAGTTATATTTGATAACGCAGTTACGAAGGAATTAGTGGAACAGGATAGACATATCCACCATATTATTGAAATGGGAAAACAAGCTAATATAGCTATTTTTACTGTTGGAACTGTTAGGGACGAGGCTTTATTATTCCGATTAGGCTACTTAAACGAAGATGAGATGAACATATTAAAAGAAAAAGCAGTTGGTGACATTTGTTCACGTTTCTTTGATGGAGATGGTAAAATTTGTAGCAAAGAAATAAATAAGCGCACAATTGGCATTGATTTAGAGAAACTGCGCTTTAAAGAGCGTTCCATTCTAGTTGCAGGAGGGACTAGAAAAGTAAAGGCAATTGATGGTGCGTTAAGTGGAGGGTATGCGAATGTATTAATTATCGATCAGCATACTGCAAAAGAGTTGTTACATTATTAAAAAGATTAGAAATAGAAGACTCTCTCAAAAGTAGTATTTTGAGAGAGTCTTTTTATTGGATACATGATTTTTTTTAGTATGAGTAAATAAGTGTATAGTACCTCGTATAGTATTTATAAGGAATACTTTTCGTTTCATTTCCTTTTTTGAAAGACAAGTATAGATAGTGCCATACATATTAGTAATGCTAGTATAAATGGTTTCGATTTTAGTAAATGACTCACATCCTTTATTCTCCATTTTATACTACAAATTAAGATTCTTTTTAGAGGAGATAAATTCCTTTTTTAAAAATATTGAACAAAATTTCAAAAGTTCGTTTACAATTGTTCAATATAGAGTTAGAATGAAGGTGTTAAAAGATATGAGGAGTGAATAGAATGAACATTGCAAAGTTAATTGATCATACAGTTTTGAAACCGGACACTAAAAAAGAAGACGTTATGAAAGTTTTAGAAGAGGCAAAAAAATACAATTTCGCTTCGGTTTGTATTAATCCTACATGGGTGAAATTAGCAGCTGAAGAATTAGCAGGACATGATGTAGATGTTTGCACAGTAATTGGTTTCCCTTTAGGTGCGAATACAACTGAAACAAAAGTATTTGAAACAAAAGATGTAATTGCAAAAGGTGCAACTGAAGTTGATATGGTAATCAATGTTGGCGCTTTAAAAGATGGCGATACTGAATTCGTTGAAAAAGATATTTATGAAGTTGTACAAGCTGCAAATGGAAAAGCACTTGTAAAAGTTATCATTGAAACTTGCTTATTAACGGATGAAGAAAAAGTTCGTGCATGTCAATTAGCTGTTAAAGCTGGTGCTGATTTTGTAAAAACTTCAACTGGATTCTCAACTGGCGGAGCAACTGCAGAAGATATTGCATTAATGCGCAAAACTGTTGGAGAAAACGTTGGCGTGAAAGCATCTGGTGGAGTTCGTACAAGAGAAGATGCGGAGAAAATGGTGAAAGCTGGCGCTTCTAGAATTGGAGCAAGTGCTAGTGTGGCAATTGTGCTAAATGAAACAAACGGTGGTTCAAGTAATTATTAATTTATAAAAAGTTGCAAGCAATAGATACATGAATGGAAGACATAGTGTATCTATTGCTTTAACACCTAAAAAAAATGTAAGCGAATACAAAAAGGCGGGAGAATGTAATGAAGTACTTAGTCGGTATTCTAGGCCTCGTTACTATTTTAGGTATCGCCTGGCTTGCTAGTAATAATCGAAGTAAAGTAAAATTCCGTCTTATTGTAACTAATGATTGTTCTGTAATGTATGCTAGGGTTTTTGCTTTTAAATACGAGCGCAGGGAACATCCTAATAAGTGGGATTGCAGATGGATTTGGCCAATTATTAAAGTACGCTGCTGATGCTGTTAAAAGTTTACATGAAAAACAAGGGAATGTTGTCGCAAGATTTGGTTTGAAATTACTATTTGGAGCAACATTAGTAAGCTTTTTATCAGCGGCTATTGTTGGCTTAATATATTAAGAGTTTAAAAGAACTAATTTTTATTCACTAAAAATAAAAAGGATTGGTGATCAGGATGAGAATGGTAGATATCATTGCGAAAAAACGTGACGGTAAAGAACTAACAACAGAAGAAATTCAATTTTTTATTAAAGGATATACAGATGGAACAATCCCTGATTATCAAGCAAGTGCACTTGCGATGGCTATCTTTTTCCAAGATATGACTGACCGTGAACGTGCAGACTTAACGATGGCAATGGTTGAATCTGGGGAAACAATTGATTTGTCAGAGATTGAAGGAATTAAAGTAGATAAACATTCAACTGGCGGTGTCGGTGATACAACAACATTAGTTTTAGGACCGTTAGTGGCGGCTTTAGATGTACCAGTTGCAAAAATGTCTGGGCGCGGTTTAGGACATACGGGTGGAACGATTGATAAATTAGAAGCAGTAGAAGGTTTCCATGTTGAAATTACGAAAGAACAATTCATTGACATCGTAAACCGGGATAAAGTTGCAGTCATTGGACAAACTGGAAATTTAACACCTGCTGATAAAAAGATTTATGCTTTGCGTGATGTGACAGGAACGGTAAACTCAATTCCATTAATCGCAAGTTCCATTATGAGTAAAAAAATTGCAGCAGGTGCTGATGCAATTGTTCTTGACGTAAAAACAGGTGCAGGTGCATTTATGAAAACAGAAGAAGATGCAATCGAATTAGCTCATGCAATGGTGCGAATCGGAAATAATGTTGGTCGTCAAACAATGGCTGTTATTTCTGATATGTCACAACCACTTGGGTTTGCAATTGGTAATGCTCTTGAAGTGAAAGAGGCAATTGATACATTAAAAGGAGAAGGCCCAGAAGATTTAACAGAGTTGGTGCTTGTATTAGGAAGCCAAATGGTTGTACTTGCTAAAAAAGCAAATACGTTAGAAGAAGCACGTGAAATGTTGAAAGAAGTTATGAAAAATGGTAAAGCAATTGAGAAGTTCAAACAATTTTTACATAATCAGGGCGGAGACAGTTCTATTGTTGATCAGCCAGAAAAATTACCACAAGCGAAATATGTAATTGATGTACCTGCTAAAACTTCAGGAGTTGTGTCTAACATTGTTGCTGATGAAATTGGTATTGCTGCGATGCTTCTAGGAGCAGGCCGAGCTACGAAAGAAGATGAAATAGACTTAGCTGTTGGTTTAATGTTACGTAAAAAAGTTGGCGATGCGGTAAAAGAGGGAGAGCCATTAGTAACAATTTATGCAAATCGCGAGGACGTTGAAGAGGTAAAAGCAAAAATTTATGAAAATATCTCTATATCAGAAAAGGCGGAAGCTCCAAAATTAATCTATACTGTTATCACTGATTAATACTTAATAATCACACTTACTTTGAGGAGGAATTGATATGAATAAACAAAAATATATTGAAGAAGCAAATAAAATGTTGTCAAAAGCTTATATTCCGTATTCAAAGTTTCCTGTTGGAGCGGCACTCGTTACGAAAGATGGTAAAATTTATACAGGATGTAACATAGAAAATGCATCTTACGGTTTATGTAATTGTGCCGAAAGAACAGCAATCTTTAAAGCAGTGTCAGAAGGGGAACGTAATTTCAGTTATTTGGTCGTAACAGGTAATACTGATGGACCAATTTCACCATGCGGAGCTTGCAGACAAGTGATTGCGGAATTTTGCGATCCGCAAATGCCGGTATTATTAACGAACCAAAAAGGTGATGAAAAAGAAGTAACAGTTGAACAATTGTTGCCAGGTGCATTTTCGATAGATGATTTAAAATAAGTATTGTATGATTTGAAAATTATAAACGAAATTTTTTTCTAATTGAACTATACCTCGAGTCGTGGACGCTTAAAAGTCTATGGTTCGGGGTTTTTTGTATTTTCATAGTTTCGCTTTATTTTGTATTAACGGGTTATCAAAATGGTGAGAGGGTTCTTCATAATAAGCTAGTTCCTTTAGTGCTAAGTTTATATATTCGTTGCTTTCAAAATAATAATATAAATAATTATTCTGTGAAAGAATAGCTTATTACAGTACAAATTACTCCCTATTTTCATGCAATTTTACATACCCAAATATAGGGAACGCTTAAATAGAATAGTATTTTGTTATATCAAAAACATTTTTATGGAAATAAAAACCTTTATTAAATTATAATAATTATAATTTTAAATAGAAATATCAAATGAAAATTAATAACTCCCATAATAAATAGGTTTACTAAATTTTTATTAATATAATTATTTTTAAATTATGTTATGAGAATATTCGGTTATTGTTTGGCGATGAACAAAATTTTATGATTTACTTGGTAAAAACATAATGTTTTAATAAGGGCATAAGATCGTTACATTGTATGAGATACATAAGCAAGGTCTAACTTCGACGTATTTTTTATGTGACTTCTTAGGGAATAAGGCTATAGTAGGGCATTAGGTACAAGTATTTATAATCTGTGATCAGATTCCCACAATTAACATCTTTGTAACAAACTATAACGATAAAAAGTTTCGAGACTAGTTTTCATAGAAATAAAAATCAAACATTTAAAAATTAGTCTAACTCTTTTATCAGAAAACACCAATTGATAGGAGGAATTACTATGAAAAAAACGTTAGTCGCAGGGTTATTAGTTACAGCAGTATCTACAAGTTGTTTCTTACCTGTAAATACTTTTGCAGAAAGTAATACAACTTATTTACAACCAAGTAGTATACTTGAACCCGCTATGGATAGGTTATCAAATTCGATTACGAAATTAGGATCACAGACGCCATTAATTCAAGGATATGGGCTAATCATATTACAGCAACCAGATCTTGATGTAAATACTATATATGGAATAACAACTGATCAAGGTACTGTAAGAAACCATGTTCGAGACTGCCTGGATGTAAATAACCACAAATTATCCGTTGTAAATCAAGACATACAGAGTTTCGGAATAAGATTTACAAATTATTACAATAAATTAGTTGAACTAGCTGGAAAAATGAATGAAGATTCGGAAGCAAAAGCATTATTTGTACGTATTTTTAATTTACTTCAAGGTGACGTGCAAAAAATTCAGTATAATATGAAGGTAAATTCAGAAGACTTAAATTATTTTAAAAACGAACTGGTTGAAGATAGTAATAATTTTTCTAGTAAAGTTAGCAGAGCGTTTGAATCTTATAAGAGTTCAGACGGAGACATTGAAAAATTAAGAGCAGAAATGGGACAACTTAATGCAGGCATTCAAGAAGATTTTGAAAAACTTCTAGCTCTACCAAAAGAAAATCTAGACGGTTCTTTAAATATTACAAAGTCGGTTATTAATATTTTGAAAGACGGAGTTAAGGAGAAAACTGTAGACGTGTCTAATTTGGAAGCGATTTATAACCAATATGGACAACTCAAAAATGATAAAGTAACAGAACTGAATAAAGATATTGCTCAGAAGCAACAGAAACTAGTTCAATTGGTACAAAATTTATCGAATATTGAAGTGCAAGCAACTCAAATGACACTTATTGAGCAGCAATTAAATAACTTTACAAGAACAGTTAAAAAGCAAACTCAGAGTTTTGACAATCTAGTAAGTAGTTGGGACACCTTTAATAACATAATGATTGAAACGGGGACAAGTCTTAATACTGATGCGAAAATAGATTCTAATTCATTACAAGCACGATTAAAAGAGCTTAAACAGTTTACGGATGAATTGAAAAAACAAACAACGGAATATCAAGAGAGTGTTACAAAAATAAAAGTAACAGGATGAAATTTGTAGAATGAAGAACAATAATTCTTAATAATATAATGTAAGGAGAGAAAAATGTGATGAAAAAACCTTATAAAGTAATGGCTTTATCTACATTAATAGCAACAATCGTAGCGGGTGGCATTATGCCATCATATGCCTCGGCAGAGGAACCAGCACCTATTTATGCAAATCAAGACCTTAAATACCCTAGTTATTACCTTGGACCAACAGGGCTTGATCATGCGATGAGGGACACTAAATCCAATATGTTGGTAATGGACCTGTATGCTTTAACTATACTTAAACAAGCAGATATTAATTTGGATGGTTTACCTTCAGTTGACGATAATTTAAAAACAGACATTAAAGCCAACCAAAATCTTACTAGAGAAAATGCAACATACTGGTTGAATAATTTGAAATCAGGAATAATTACGACGAATCAAAATATTATCAGTTATGATACAAAATTCCAAAATTATTCTCGTTATTTATTACAATATAAAAATGATCCAGTCAAACTAACAGCTTTGCTTACAAAGTTGAATGGTGAAATTTCACAGAATAAAGATCAAGTGACCAAATTAGTGGATGATTTGAAAAGCTTTCGCGGCAAATTAGAAAAAGATACACAAAATTTAAAAGGGAATGCTGAAAATATCGTAAATATTTTAACTGGTCAAGAAGCTGGAATTCCACTGTTTCAGCAACAAATCGAAGCAAATAAAGCATTAATTGATGAAAATAACAAAATTTATATTGGATCGTCGGTTGCAACTGCTTTTAGTGTATACTTAATTCTTTCACCTTTTGCGCCTATTGGTGCAGCTGGATTAGGAGGCTCGATATTCGGAGTTGTTTCATCGCAGCAGCAGATAATCAAGGCACAAGAAGAAATTATAAAGCTAACACAAAGTATTTCAATGGCGAAACTACAGTCAGCTAGGTTAACGATAGTGCAAAGTGATATTAAAAATTTAACAGATACAATTGATAAAGCTATTGTTTCTCTTGAAAATATAAAGACTGCGTGGGATGGAATGGGGAACAAATACGACGCATTGATTAAGAGTGCTAAAGCCGTTGACCCAGAATTCCTTGCTATGGATATAACAGCAGATCTGGATACAGCGAAGGATCATTGGGAGCAGATTAGAAAGTATGCTGAAAATATTCAGAGTAGTGAGATTTCTTTCTTGAAATAATAATATTACTTCAAGAAATTGCCGAAGTAATGGAAAATATAATATATAAATACAAGTTGACTTTTTAACATCTAAGTCGCTGCTATGCAGAACAAAACATGGCCATCTTTGTTTTAAACTTTGCACGTGGCAGGAAAAGGTCCTGACCGCCTCTATGCATGGCCAGTTGCTCTCGCCCACCGAAAAAGAAAAGGTTTTTATGTTAGTTTTTCAATTTGCATCTATATATACTGAGTCTCCTGTTCAAGTTTGAGCAGGAGACTTCCTACATAGTTATGAAACTTAATAAAGATTATAGAATAAGAAAGTACGAGAATCTCTATTTTAATATGTTGTTTTATTTGCAATAATCGTAATTCATTTGAAGTAAAGAATAGAAGCTTATGAATTTAATAAAATATGTGATGCATGTGAAAGAGTAGGTGAAAAAGATGAATAAGAATTTATATAAGAAAATTATTTTGTCAACAATCATTACGGGAATGGCAGCGAGTAATGTAATTCCACTTCATACTTTGGCAGCAGAACAAACTGTGTCCCAACAACAAGAAGAGATTAAGAGCTATTCTCTTGGTCCTGATAACTATAAAGAAGTAATGGAGAAAATGGCGGCAAGTATCCTTACAATGGATTCATATGCCCAAACAATCTTTCAACAACAACAGACAGATTTAAGTAAAATAAGTTCTATAAATGGTGATTTACGAGCAAACATGATTAAGCATCAATGGGATGCAAAAGCGAATGCCGGATTTTGGTCAGGGGATTTAAAACCTCATATTATGAGAGCGAATCAGAATATTGTAAGTTATAATGATACGTTTCAAGCAAGTTATAATCTTTTACTAACTGCTCTAGATCAAAAAGATACAGGGAAATTAAAATATGAACTAGAAAAATTGTATAATAGTATTTTGAAAAATAGTCAAGAATTAGATGTACTGTTAGAAAATTTGAAAAGGTTCCAAGGTGAAATGGCAGAAAATACAAGAAATTTCAAAGAAGATTTCAATCAATTGGAGAATATTTTAGAAAGTACGAACGCCGGTATTCCGGTTCTAAAACAACAAATCGATTATTGTAATAATACAATTAAAGAAAACTATGATAAACGTGGTGGCTATATAGCTTTATCTGTATTTATGCCTCCAATTGGTATACCATTGATTGTCACTGCTGACAAGAATATCGCATCTGCACAACAAGAAATAGAACAATTAAAGTCCAGAATTTCTGGAGCAGAGGCAGAATTAGTTATTTTGACTGATGCCAAAAATAAAACGGAACATATGGCTGCAACAGTTGGTACAGCTGTTACTTCTCTTGAAAATATAAAGACTAGGTGGGGGACAGTGGAGAAAAAATATAAATCATTGATTGACAGTGTTAACAATATTAGTATAGACCTGTTTGATGAGATTATAAGAGCAGATCTGAATACAGCGAAGGATAATTGGCAGGACCTTAAAAATTATGCGGATAAATTATATGAAGGTGCTAAGATTGCACAAAATGAAGAAATTGTACAAATAGGAGAACCAATAAGAGGGAATATACAAATAGGACCAGATTGCTCCTGAATACATGTAAATAATATTAAAAACATACAACCTTGTAATTGTTGGTAAGGTTGTATGTTTTTTTTATAGAGGTGTACTTCAATATCCAAATCTATTTATAAAAACATAAACTTATTTAAATTTATATATAGTAGGGTAATGCAGAATAAAACATGATTTGTTTTCTCCTTATTTCTGTAGAAAGGGTATAATAAAATGGAAGAAGTAGACATTATAGGAGATTGCTTTGTATTGGTGTAGAAATACATAATTATCATTCCATTTGAATTTTGTCTAATATAAAAAGATAAAAGAAGAGACGGTGATACGATGACGAAGAAAGAAAGAATAGAAGCAGGATGGAACTTTGATAATAGTTATGCCCGTCTACCAAAATCGTTTTTTTCTAGCTTGAGTCCAACTCCTGTACGTGCACCAAAATTGGCTATTCTCAATCACCCATTAGCGACATCTCTAGGATTGAACATTCAGGAGTTAGAGGGTGGTGAGGGAGTAGCGGTATTTGCAGGAAACAGTATTCCAGAAGGTGCGTTGCCTCTTGCTCAAGCATATGCAGGGCATCAATTCGGGCATTTTAACAGGTTAGGTGACGGCAGGGCTTTACTACTTGGCGAGCAAATAACGCCTTTAGATGAAAGGTTTGATATCCATCTGAAAGGTTCTGGCCGTACGCCATACTCCCGCAGAGGAGATGGACGAGCGGCATTAGGACCAATGTTACGTGAATATATTATTAGTGAAGCAATGCATGCGCTTGGTATTGCTACTACCCGTAGTCTTGCGGTGGTGACAACCGGGGAGTCAATCATTCGTGAAACGGAACTACCTGGTGCAATTTTAACTCGTGTCGCTGCAAGTCACCTGCGCGTTGGCACTTTTCAGTATGCTGCTCAGTGGGGGACTGTTGAAGAGCTCCAAATATTAGCTGACTATACTTTACAGCGACATTATCCCGGCGGTGAGACGGCAGAAAATCGCTATCTTTTCCTGCTTGAGGAAGTAATTAAGCGTCAAGCTTCGTTGATTGCGAAATGGCAACTAGTTGGTTTTATTCACGGAGTAATGAATACTGATAATATGACGATAAGCGGGGAAACAATTGATTACGGTCCTTGTGCTTTCATGGATACTTATGATCCAGAAACAGTATTCAGCTCTATTGATATACAAGGGCGTTATGCTTATGGAAATCAGCCATATATTGGTGGATGGAATCTTGCAAGATTAGCTGAAACATTATTACCGCTATTGCATAGTGATTATGCAAAATCAATGGAAATGGCTCAAAATGCAATTTTAAATTTTAATGAGTTATATCAATCAAATTGGCTCGCTGGAATGAGAGCAAAATTAGGGATATTTAACGAAGAAGCGCAGGATAAATCCCTTATTGAAGATCTCCTTACTATTATGGAGAAGTATCGCGCGGACTATACGAATACCTTCTGTGCGTTAACTTTTGATAAGCTAGAGGGTGTGGACTTGTTTGGAACGCCAGAGTTTGCCGAGTGGCATGAACGGTGGCAGAAAAGACTAGGTAGACAGGAAGAATCAAAAGACTCTTCACATTTATTGATGCGGAAAAATAATCCTGCGATAATCCCTCGGAATCACAGGGTAGAGGAAGCATTAGAAGCTGCTGTGAAGCATGAGGATTACAGTGTGATGGAGCGCCTTCTGAATGTCCTTTCAAACCCTTACGCACACACCCCTGAACAGGAGGAGTATGCGGCGCTACCTGAACCATCATCCTGTCCTTATCAAACGTATTGTGGTACATGATAAAAACATTGATTATGGTTTACAATTCATACAAAAAATGCTACTTCTTTATTTTGAGGTAGCATTTTTTAATGTGTTGTAACTACGCAACCATACATTTCATTTCGAAGTTTAGTAAGAAGTATAATTCTAGCGAAAATACGCTTCCCTATAATTGCTGCCATGAAGATCAAAATGAATCTACACTTCGCTGCCTTTCTTTGTTTTCAAACTTTGCGCGTGGCAGGAAAAGGCCCTGACCGCTACTATACATAGCCAGTCCCTCAGGGCCACTTAAAAAAATGCTTTTCTATCGGTTTTTCATAGAGTGACTGAGTAGTTACAATTTGTTTTTAGTAGGGGTCACAGATTTCTGCTTTTAATTCGTCTGGAATAATAATGAAACAACCGTTTTCATCAGCAGCAATTAATTTTTTTCTTTTTAACTGATTAATAGTGCGACTAATCGTTTCTCTTGACGTTCCAATCATATTGGCGAGTTCCCGATTCGTAAACTGGGTCGTTAAAGTATATGTACCATTCATTTCTACACCATTTGACTTACATAAACGAAGCAATAACATAATAATTTGTTCGTAAGTATCGTGAAGAATTTGTTCTTCTAATCTGTTCTGAAGATCCACAATTTTTTCTCCTAGAACCTTAAACATTTTAATACATAATTCAGGATGCTGAATTAAAATGTTCTCGAAGTCAGCGATTGGAGTAACGATCAATTGTGCAGTCTCAAGTATTTCAGCATGTGCTGGGAAGTTACCTTTTTGGAAAAAGCCAGCGTGAGGAAACATTTCTCCAGCTTGAAGCACAGAAACAATTTGTTCTTTTCCGGTTGCATCTGTTTTTTGAATTTTCACTTTACCGGAGTGGATAAAAAACACGCGATCAAGTTCGTCTCCTTGCATAAATACAAATGATTTTTCCTTGTAAGTTCGTAATTGTGAAATATCTACAATAGGCTGAAGTTCTTCTTCTGAAAGTTCTTTAAAGAGAGTGACTTCCTGTAAATGCCTTTTTATCATTTTTGCTTTCATATATACAACTCCTTAATAATTCCAGACAAATTTCTATATTTAATTTATACCATTTTTAAAAATAAAGCAGTGATCAAAGTCATATTACTGATAAAGTGAAACTTTCATCAATAATAGAAAAATACATAAGAAATAGAACATGAGCAAAAAGTGCTTATGTTCTATTTTTTACGTATAAGCGGTATCTATTTAAGAAATTTTTGTTTATTCAAGATCAAAAATGTTGGTTTTGAGCCTTAATTTGATATCTATAGACTCACCTTTTGTAATTAAACCTGTGCAATTGCACGTGGGAACAAAATATTATTTTCTAAATGAATATGCTGGAATAGATCGGATTCAAGAGATGCAAGTCGTTGATAGACAAGACGATAAGTACCGCAAGCTCCTTCTGGAGGAGTAAAGTCATTCGTAATGTTACGAAGTTCTTTTATAATATCACCAGCATGACTATGCTCACTTTCCAGTTGTTCTACCACTTTGCGCAATTTTGTATAATTTTCATCAGTTGGATTTTGCTCAAATGCTAAAATCAACGGGAAATCTTCTGTTTCTTCTTTAATAATATGCTGTTCTAATTCTGTTTTTAGTTCATTGAATAGCTTGTGAATTTGAGCTAAATGAGGCTGTTTTGACCCATGAACACGGAATACTTTTGTCACATATGGACTTAACTGTGGCAATTCTTCATTTAAATAGCGATGATGTTTATTCACAATATAGTTAATTAATTCACTATAAGAGGCGATTGTCCAGTCAATTTTTGATTCATTTAATGCTTTTGTTTCATGATAAAGAGTATTTAATTTTGTAATAACCTCTTCTACCGATAAATTTCTCTCATGAATTGCATCGATAAGTGGTCTGTTACCTCCACAACAAAAATCTATTCTATATGATTTAAAAAGGTCGCTTGCTTTTGGGAATTTCGTAACAATATCACCAATTACAGAAGTCTCAGTAAATACATGTTCCATATGAATGCCTCCATAAAATTAAATTTTGTATCTAGATTAAAAATATCAATAAATTTGAGTTTACGTAGTGATATATATCACTGATACCTGTGAATTTCACCATACGTTGTTTATGTAATATAGATGATGCTTGTATTTATGTTAAAAGTAAGTAGAGCTTAATAAAATAAACCGGTTAATTGACGGAAAATTACAACAATAATACAATGAACTAAACTGGGTAGTCAGTTTAAAGGGGATTGTTATGAAGCAATCATTTTTTATTGGAAATCGAAAAAGATTAGTGGAACCTGGATTATATATTGAGGAAGAAGCGATTGGAATTCGTATCGAAGATGACATTCTTGTTACCGAAAATGGATATGAAAACTTGTCAAAAGACATAATAAGAACGGTTGAAGAGATTGAGGATTTCATGAGAGTCCATAATCCGAACGTGAAAGATAGACAGATTGTTGCAAAATAAGAAGAAACGAAGGCGCCTAATTTGTGGCGTCTTTCTTCATGTTGTTTTAGAATTTTATGTAATATGTTATATAATGAGTTCTTATTGTGAAGGTACTAAAATTAAGCGTATAATATTAGAAGTCTAGAGTATACAGAATTATAGGTTATACTTATATGTGAAAATTTGTGAATTCTTTAAAGGTTTATATGAAAAATGAAGAGATATTATTGAAGCTATACTGGAATTTAGATAGGGAGTTTTAAAATGAAATTAATTATTGCCGAGAAACCAGATCAAGGTTTGGCGCTTGTTTCTCAGTTTAAATACAGGCGGAAAGATGGCTATTTAGAAGTAGAAGCGAACGAACTGTTTCCAAACGGTGCTTATTGTACATGGGCAATTGGTCATTTAACACAGTTATGTAATCCGGAACATTATCATGCAGAGTGGAAAAAATGGTCATTAGATACGTTGCCGATGATTCCGGAACGTTTTCAGTTTGAAGTAACAAAGTCAAAGTATAAGCAATTTAATGTTGTGAAACAACTGTTACATAATCCGCAAGTGACGGAAATTATTCATGCGGGAGATGCTGGGCGCGAAGGGGAATTAATTGTACGGAATATCATTCATCTTTGTAATGTGCAAAAGCCGATGAAACGTCTTTGGATTTCCTCTTTAACGAAGCAAGCAATCTATCAAGGATTTAAAAACTTACTTGATGAAGCAGATACAATCAATACATACTACGAAGCATATACGCGTTCATGTGCTGACTGGGTCGTTGGGATGAATGCTTCCCGTGTTTTTAGCATTTTACTAAAGAAAAAAGGAATGAATGATGTTTTCTCCGCTGGGCGTGTGCAAACCCCAACACTTGCATTAATTGTGAAACGAGAGAAAGAAATTGAAGACTTTAAATCAGAGTCATTTTGGGAAGTATTTGCAACCTTTCATATAGAAGGAAAAAAATATGATGGTAAGTGGGAACAAGATAATGAATCTCGCTTAAAAGATCCAAATATGGCAAATAAAATTGCTGCATTTTGTCAAAATAAACCGGCTGAAGTGAAAGAAATGAAAACAGAGCGGAAAGAGTTTCAGCCGCCATTTTTATTTAACTTGTCATCCTTACAAGCAACGGTGAATAAAGCATTTAAATTTTCGCCAAAGAAAACACTTGATATAACACAAGCTTTATATCAAAAAGGAATTGTCTCGTATCCGCGTTCGGACTCAAACTATGTAACGGAAGGCGAAGCTGCCACGTTTCCTGATATTTTACAGAAATTAAGTCAGTTTGAAGAATATAAAGATGTATTGCCAGCTCCAATTCCTTCTATTATGAATAATAAGCGCTATGTAAATGAAAAGAAGGTTACAGATCATTATGCAAGTGCGACACGTTAATCTGAAATCCTAATAGAAATATTAGTTGGGAAGATTTATTAGAAAACTAAAGAATCCTTGAGGGGAATGAAAGCCGTCATGCTGTGCTGAAACCCTCACACTGATACTCCCCTAAGCAGGAAAGCAGACTGTTGTGGAACTGTTTAAAGCGGGGTGAAGTCGGCGAAAATGAGCAGGAATCAGAACTGCCATTTAGAGTAGTCGGGTGGTTGTAATATATGGTGAGAATGTACGAATGTATTGACGAACTTCCGAATGTACGGGTCTATAAGTGGTTATCTTATCTGGGATGATAGGGTATTATCGAATCTGGTAAGTTAGTGGAGATGAGTAAGATTTTGCGTTATGAAAGTCTCTATACCGAGCTAATGACGGTATCAAGCTAACAGGCTCAAAGGAAGCACCTAAGTATTACATCAACGGGAATCTTTGGAACGTGGGAAACCAAGAACTGTATCTGTTTAACAGAAAAACTCATAGTCGAGGACGGTTGTAGACGAAAAGCCTTCGGGTATCATAAGCTACTTCATCTTGGTGAAAGTAGTGCCACAGTACCGATGAAACCATGATAATAAGTGGTGGAGGGATAGGCACAAGTCAAATATGAAAAGATTAATTGATTCAAAATCAACTCTGTTTTTCGGGTAAGAAAGGGAAAACAATTCACGTAAAGGAGTTGTCCCAACAGAGTGACGAACAAATTTAGATACAATGACTATTATGATATGACACAAACATTTGATGACTTATACAAAAAGTCACAAAATAAAAATTCGTTTCGTAATCTAATGAAAATCATCGCAAGTGAAAATAATATTCGATTGGCATATCGAACAATCAAAAGTAATACAGGGAGTCAAACGGCTGGCGTAGATAAAATCACAATAAAGGATATGAAAGATAAATCGTTGGAATCCTACATCCAAGCAGTAAAGGATAAGTTCAATCATTACAAGCCTGATACTGTAAGAAGAGTTCATATTCCGAAAGCAAATGGTAAAACAAGATCATTAGGAATACCCACAATCATTGATAGACTTGTACAGCAATGCATTAAACAAGTGTTAGAAACCTATATGTGAAGCGAAGTTCCATCCACATAGCTACGGTTTCCGTCCGAATAGAAGCACCAAACACGCAATATCACGTATGATGACCCTTATAAATATTGGGAAATTTTATTGCACAGTTGATATTGATATCAAAGGCTTCTTCGATAATGTGAACCATACAAAACTAATTAAACAAATGTATGCATTAGGTATTCAAGATAGGAAATTAATTAGTATCATTAAAGCTATGTTAAAAGCACCTATTCAAGGAGAAGGTATTCCAAATAAAGGAACACCACAGGGAGGAATTCTCTCACCACTCCTTTCTAATATAGTACTAAATGAATTAGATTGGTGGATTTCTTCACAATGGGAAACATTCGAAACACAAAGGACGTACAAATCGCACCAAAGCCAGTACAATCAACAAAAGAAAACAAATCTTAAACAGATGTATATTGTGAGGTACGCGGATGATTTTAAAATTATGTGCCGAGACTACAACAGTGCCAAAAGAATATTAAGTGCAGTAAAAGATTGGTTAAACATTAGATTGAAGTTGGATATTAGTGAAGAAAAATCGAAAATCATCAATTTGCGGAAAAGCTACTCTGACTTTTTAGGAGTAAAAATCAAAGCTGTAAAGAAGGGAAAAACCTTTGGAGGATATGTGGCTCAGTCGCATATTGCAGACAAAGCGTTAGAGCGAATGAAAAAGGAAGTAAAAGAGCAAGTCAAGATTATTCACGAAAACATTCAATCATCCCATGTCACAAAACTAAACAGTATGATTTTAGGTTGGCATGAATACTACAGTTGTGCCACCTACTGCAATTTAGATTTTGCAAGATTAAACTTCACGCTGACACTATTTATGTATCATAAGCTAAGGCAAGTAGGGAGATTCTTGATACCAATTGACACCGACAAGTCACCAGTGTACAAGAAATTCTATGGGAAATGTGCATCGAAAACATGGAAGATCCACAATGTGTGTATCTATCCGATTCACTACGTTCAGCATAAAAAAGTAATGAACTTCAGTCAAGATATTTGTGATTATACAAAAGAAGGACGAATAAAATCATCGAAGAGTCTTAAGAGTCAAACAAGAGGTGATATTATTCAACTAGCTAAAATGTATAATCCATACGAAAGTGCTGAATACAATGATAATCGAATTTCAAGAGCTTCCATGACACAAATGAAATGTGAAGTAACAGAAAAACAGTTAACCATAGAAGAATTACACTGTCATCATGTACTGTCAAGAAATATGGGCGGAAAAGATGATTATCGAAACCTACGCATTGTCCATAAGCATGTGCATAAATTGATACACGCAACAACAACCGAAACGATTGAGAAATATAAACATATCATTGAAGATAAAAAAGCCCTAAATAAGCTAAATAAACTTCGAAGACATTGTCATCTTGAACCAATTAAACTATTGAGTATTTGATGGAACGCCGTATGAGGGGAAACTCTCATGTACGGTGTGGAGGAGGGGAAAACGAGTAAACTTAACGGGGAATGCCGAAGTAGAAAGTTACCTATTCCTATTCATTCCAACAGAACAAGTAACGAATCCAAATAAATTATCAGGCGATGAAAGAAAAATTTACGATATGATTGTAAGAAGATTGATTGCAGCGCATTATGAAGCGGCAATTTTTGATTACACGACTATTACAACACTTGTTGATGGCCGTGCTGAATTCGTATCCAAAGGAAAGCAGCAAATTCAAGAAGGATGGCGTAAAGTCATTTTTCAAGATGATAAAGATGAAGAAACAATCCTTCCTATTGTGAAGGAAGGGGAACAAGGTAAAGTTGTAAAGGTGAAAGTGAAAGAAGGAAAAACTCAGCCGCCAAAACGATATACAGAAGGTCAGCTTATTACATTAATGAAAACAGCTGGAAAGTATTTAGAGAACGAAGAACTGGAAAAAGTATTAAAAAAGACAGAAGGTTTAGGCACAGAAGCAACACGGGCTGGTATTATTACAATGCTGAAAGACAGAAAGTATATCGAAGTAAAGAAAAACCAAGTGTATGCGACTGATAAAGGAAAAGTACTCATAACTGCAATTGGTGATAAAATATTAGCTTCACCAGAAATGACAGCAAAATGGGAGCAGCGCCTTGCAGAAATAGGGGAAGGGACAGCTTCGCCAGCTACATTTATGGAACAAACGAAAAAGCTCTCAGCAAAAATTATTGAAGATGCAATTGAAATGTCTGAGAAATGGGATTTTACTGGGTTACATGTTGAGTCTATTGAGCGATCCAATTCAAAATTTACAGTCGGTAAAAAAGTAGGGCAATGTAAAAAGTGTGATGGAGATGTAATTGATAAATCTACTTTTTATGGATGTTCAAACTATAATACAACGAAATGTGATTTCACAATCTCTAAAAAGATATTAGGAAAAACGATTTCGCAAAAGAACATGAACAAGCTACTAAAAGGTGAACAAACAGAATTAATGAAAGGTTTTAAGAAGAACGATAAAACATTTGACGCAAAGTTAGAGTGGAAAGGGAATAAGATTAATTTTGTGTTTGAGAAGTGAGATTGTCAAAAAATAAAAAAGTCCTTTACTGAACAAAAAGGTTCTTTACTGGATAAAAGTGTGTTGAGGAAAAATTAATTAGACTAGAAAAGACTTAAAAGGAAATAATAAGTTTTTGGTTATTATTTTGATAAAATGTCAAGTTAGGAAAAAGAAGCGATAAGAATAAATCACATTGTTTAAATATAAAAAAGTCAGTAAGCAAAAGAATGAATTGTTGTATAGTTATAAAAAGTTGCAGACTAATACAATTTTGTTACGAAATATATGATAAAAAATATGGCAATTTTATTAAATAGACTAAACTAATAAGAGGATATTATGTTCTATGTTTGAGCATATATCCTCTTTTTTATACCTATTAGATTAGTTATAAAGATATTAAAAATATAGGTCAATATGTATGTGATATTCAGAAAGGTATGGCTGCTTAATGAAAAGGACTACCTGATAAGGGAAGACCATCCTCAGTAAGCGTTTATTTAAATTTAGATTAACAAGCTATTTGTTAAATTATGTAAACTCTAATTACCTATTGTAAAAAACAAGGATTACATTTCTAAAGTGTTATATCAACTTTCTCCAAATTAGCGTAAGAACCACTTTTATTTTGCACTAAACACAAGCGATAGAAGATCTAACTAAAAAAGTAGCTTAGATTTAACTTTTTTGCGTCCAAAATATTGACTTTAATCCAAAATTAATTGACTTCATTTAATTTTTCTATAATAAAGATGACATAATTCTAAACCTTAAAGGGAAAGTTTTATTAATGAATAACTTTATGCAGTAAATTTTATAAAAAGAAAAGGTGATGGAATGGAATTGTCTAACGAAAGTAAAACTTATCGTGCTGGAGATATTGTCTATGTTTTTTATCGCAACCCCCACACTCAGGATGTAGCAAATATACAAGCCGCAGCTGTTGTAAATAACCCTAATACTCCTAATGAATTAGCATTGTTTCTTTATGAAACTTATTATCCACTTTCACATGAAATGGCTGTTTATTCTACAGAAGAAGAGGCAAACCAAGCTTACAACTACTATTATGGAGATGCTTCAGAAGGGATGCTAGAATGAATAATCCATTTCTGCCTAAACTTGTATACTTTGAACCCAAAGCACTGGATTATCCATTAGGGAGAGAGCTTCATGAAAAATTTGCAAAGATGGATGTTGAAATTCGGCATACTACTTCTCATAATCAAGTGAGAGATCTCCCAGGAGAAAACGATTTTCAAAAATATCGAGTAGCAAAATCTACCCTTGTCGTGGGCGTTAGAAAAACACTAAAATTTGATACCTCAAAGCCTTCAGCAGAGTATGCTATTCCGTTTGCAACAGGCTGTATGGGGCATTGTCATTATTGTTATTTACAAACAACAATGGGGAGTAAGCCATATATCCGTACCTATGTAAATGTCGACGAAATTCTAGAAGCTGCTGACAAATATATAGAGGCACGTGCACCTGAACTGACAAGGTTTGAAGCCTCCTGTACATCCGATATTGTGGGAATAGATCATTTGACTCATACCCTCAAACGTGCAATTGAGCATTTTGGAGAATCTGAATATGGAAAATTGAGGTTCGTTACAAAATTTCATCATGTAGATCATTTACTTGATGCAAAACATAATGGAAAAACAAGATTTCGGTTTAGTGTAAACGCTGATTATGTTATTAAAAATTTTGAGCCAGGAACTTCTCCATTAGCTAAAAGGATTGAGGCAGCTGGAAAAGTGGCAAGAGCAGGATATCCCCTTGGATTCATTGTTGCTCCTATTTATCTTCATGAAGGTTGGAAAGATGGATACTATCAGATGTTTGAGCGCATTGATGCTGAATTACCCCGTGATGCACGTGAGGATATCACGTTTGAATTTATTCAACATCGTTTTACAAAGCCTGCGAAGAGAGTGATTGAAAAAAATTACCCAATGACGAAATTGGAATTAGATGAAGAGAAAAGAAGATATAAATGGGGAAAATACGGAATTGGAAAATACATTTATCAAAAAGAAGAAGAGGAAGATATAAAAAATTATCTTTATTCTTATATGGAGAAGTTCTTTCCCAATGCAAAGCTAGAATATTTCACATAGAATAATGCCAACTCTGTTACAACAATATATAGGTGTTAGAAATAAACATCAGTTTATAACGCCACATTAAATGTGCTTTAATTTAACTCCGTTGATTACTTACTTGCTATGTATGTCTTTTTCGTAACAAAGAGTTTAATTTAAAGCAACCTTTAAATTAGGATGAGGCAAAAGTCTAGATAAGAGATATAGCCATGGAGAACTTAATATATGTGTCAAAGCTAATTTTGTACAATTTATAAAGTTAGAATGAATATAGGACAAAAATGTTTATTAATTGAAATAGTAAGGAGTGAAATGAATGAAATATGAAGCAGTATATACAGTTGAAATTTTAGTAGGTACTGAATTAGTAGTAAATCATAATATTAAGGCTCATGATATTGAAGAAGTCATTAGAAAACTTTCAAAAAAATATTTAGATAAAGATAAGATTATATTGGATAAATTTGAATATTGAGGAGTTTGTATAAAGGGTGCGATGTTTATGAAATATAAGGGGAGAATGAGTAGGTATTTTCGAGGAGGATAAAAAATGGCTTGTCATGATAGTGAGAATGGAGTGAAAGAGCAGAAAGATTTAACATGGTGGCAGCTATCTCTTATTGGCATTGGATGTACAATAGGGACGGGTTTTTTTCTAGGGTCAAGTATAGCAATTAAACTAGGTGGACCTTCAATTGTACTCGTGCTTATCTTAGCAGGGTTTACTACCTATACTGTATTTGAAGCTTTAGCAAAAATGACAATAGCAGATCCGCAAAAAGGTTCTTTTCGTACATACTCCAGAAAAGCATTTGGACATTGGGCTGGATTTTCACACGGATGGACATATTGGTCTTCCGAACTATTAATCATGGGTAGTCAACTAAGTGCATTAGGAATATTTTCGCGATATTGGTTTCCTAATATTCCACTTTGGATATTTATTTCTATTTATGGAATAGCGGCTTTAATGGTCATTTTTATTGGTACTAAAGCTTTTGAACGTTTGGAAAATTGGATTGCAATAATCAAGGTGGTAGCTATTGTAGGATTTATAATAATAGCAATTATGCTTATCTTTGGATTCATTCATGGCGGAATTCATAGGCCACAATTTCCTAAAAATATAAAGGAATTCTTTCCAAAAGGTGTGCTAGGTTCTTGGTCAGCGCTGATTTATGCTTTTTATGCATTTGGAGGTGTCGAAATTATGGGGCTAATGGCAACGAGACTTAAGGATCCTAAAGATGCAACTAAATCAGGACAGGTAATGTTGTTCCTTTTGACAATTGTTTATATGTTATCTATAGGATTGGCTATAATAATGGTGCCAATTAATCAATTTAATATGAAAGAGAGCCCTTTTGTAATAGCTTTACAGGACTATAATTTACCGTATATTCCTTTCATTTTTAATATCATTTTAATTTTAGCTGGATTTTCAACATTGGTTGGTTCTTTGTTTGCGGTAAATAGTGTATTAATAAATCTAGCTGAAGAAGGAGATGCACCAGCTATATTTTCCAAAAAGGGGAAGAGGAATATCTCTTTACCTGCTTTCATACTTATCGTAATTGGGCTAGGAGCTTCAATTATTACAGCTTTATTGCTTCCAAAAAGTATATATGAGTACATAACAACAGCGGCTGGTTTGATGTTGTTGTATACTTGGATTTTAATTCTCCTATCTTTTAAGAAGTTAATGAATCCTAAAGGATGGGGACGGTTCAAAAGCATCATAGCTCTAACTGTTATTGTATTGGCTATAAGTGGAACAATATTTCAAAAAACAATCCGGTTAGGCTTTATGGTCAGTTTTCTGTTCCTAGCTATTATCATAGGAGCGACAATCTTCATGCATTTTTTATGGAAGAGAAAAGGAATTGTGTAGTTTGCATGAAATGATAAGATGTTGAATTATACAGCAGTGTAGATTTAGTCGTCTTCTTTTTCAAAGTAATAATTATATTAGGTTATATTCATAATTAAATGCGAGTAGCTTACATATGTATCGATTCTTTATTCTTTAAACGATTCACATACAATTAGTTACTTATCCCGCTATTCGTAGGCAGTAAGACTCCCACCTCAAAATTTAAAGAAAAACGAAGGAAATTGGTAGGAGGACAAATGCCCGGAAAAGTCCGGTTGGGTGGGATTTCCATCAGTGGAGGCTAAAGAACCCCCGCTGATGGAAGTCTCAATTTATTAGAAAATAATTTGAAATGCTTGAAAACCAAAGTATATGCCATAAATAATAAGTGAAATTCCAGATATGACTGTAATTATAGATAACAAACGTGCATCTAACATTTTACGGAAAATACTAGAAGTACTTGCTATGGTAAGATCCCATAAAAGTATACCTAAAATGATGCCTATGCTGTATAACAAAAGCTGTTCTTTATTATAAGAGGAAGCAGCCTTGGCTAATATAGATCCGAAAATCCCAAGCCAAAATAAAATGGTTAGTGGGTTAGATAAGGACATAAAGAAGCCAGAAAAAAAGGTTTTAATAATGGAATCATTATTTTGAGATCTTGTGATACTAATTTCATTAGCACCCCTCAAACTTTCTATACCTGTATAAATCAAAATAAAAGCTCCGAAACACCATAGGAAGAGTTTGATAATATTTTCTTCAAGAAAATGAATGACACCTAAATAAATAAGTATCATATAGAAAATATCTGCTATTAAGGCACCTATGCCAAGAATCCATGCGTGAAAAAACCCACTTCTAATACCTTTTTCTAATTGTGCAGCGTTAATCGGCCCGATTGGAGCAGATAATGATAACCCTAAGAAAACGTAGCTTAAAAATATGCCCACTTATAACAAGCTCCTCCCACTAAATCTTTATCTATTACTTAATCTATTCAGTAGTCAATGTTTGTACAACTAAATAATAAATGTCTTGATATTAAGCATATAATTCTTGCAGTTTACAGGAGCTCGAAATATTGAGTAATTACCTAATTTAAAACGAATGTAGCAATTCATAAACCTAATCAAGGGATTTGTGGTTATGATTTATTTTTTTTGCAAAAAATTTATGATTCGGAAAAATGGGCACTTTGATGGGATTGTTTCGTCATCACGCAAAAAATATTGCTGCCATTCATAATTTTCTTGCTGGCCATAGCTTTTAAGAGAGGGGTGAATGGGAGCTTTGTCATAGGTAGTTAAACGTTGGCGTATCAAGCTTCTTAGTTTTTGACTATATTTTTGAGATTTCATAATTTCTTGTAACACCCATCGAGGAGTTATAGCAAGCATCATACAGGGGAAATGTCTGCTCTGTCTCTTAACATGGGCAGGAGTAGCACAATAAACAAAATACGATTCATTATGGAAACAAAACTCCCATGTATTTTCCAAAGGATCATTAGGGATATGCTTGGGCCATTCTTTCTCGTCTAATATGCTAGTTTGATTAAGAAGCGACCAATAAATATGTTCAAAGTTTTGAACTGTAGCTTTTTCAACAAGCTCTGTTGGTGTTTCGATAAAAAGAATAAGAGAGGTGTATTTACCTGTTTTCTTAGAACATTCTGTATATTCCTTGAGTAACTTTGCGAATTGTTCGCTAGCATTTGGTGTTCTAGGATCATCTATAAATCCATATCTAAGGTGATTGAATGTAAAACCATGTTGTGCAGGGATACAAGGAAAAGGCCTACCTTTGTCAGTCATTTTTAAAATGAAAGAATGGAATACATTTTGTTGCCAAGCTGGAAGAGTAGTAATGTCCCTTTGTAGAGAGTTTTTATCGTAAAGTGTAATCATACTTTATTCCCTCCAAGAGCAATGATATATAGCGTATTAATCACTTGAAGAATAGGTGACTGACTAGATTATAATTTATGTTTTTAGGATCATTATAATAAATCAATGTTTTTGGAATTTAATTGGAAGTTTCCTGTTGCTATTTTTTCTCTTGATACGAACCATTACGATTAAGTGATTAGAACGAAGTAATATAAATAATTATTTAAAGATAATTTCCTTTTTTGTAAAGTGAGGTTTGGTAGGAAACTTAATCACGCTGTATGAAAGGATACAGAATTTTATAAGGATAATAATTTTTTAGTAACTCTACATACTAAAGAGCATAATCGAAAAAGGGGTTTGCTCTTATGAATGAGAAGATGAATCAAAACTTAAAAAGTAATTTAGATGATACAATTTTACCTTTAACTTCACTTAGTAGTGGAAGTAGTCTGGAAGTTGCGCCATATATTTATTGTTTATGTATAAAAATTGTAAATGTATGTTTCGTTGGTAATCCTACAAAACAAAATGAATGGGTTTTAATTGATACAGGAATGCCCAAATCAGTGGATCTTATCACAGAATTGGCAGAAGAGAAGTTTGGTAAGCATAGTAAACCAAAAGCGATTATATTGACTCATGGTCACTTTGATCATGTTGGTTCTGTAATTGAATTAGTTAAGCAATGGAATGTTCCGGTTTATGCGCATAAGCTAGAGATACCCTACTTAAATGGTGAACAAGATTATCCAAATCCAGATGGAACCGTAGAAGGTGGAGTTATAGCAAAAATTTCCCCGTTGTTTCCAAATCAGGGGATTGATTTAGGGGAATACATACATGAATTACCACTGGATGGCAGTGTTCCCTATATGCCTGAATGGAGTTGGATACACACTCCTGGACATACTCGTGGGCATGTATCTTTGTTTCGAAAGAGAGACCATTTCTTAATAGCTGGAGATGCTTTTGTTACTGTCAGACAAGATTCGTTGTATAAAGTATTGACTCAACAAAAAGAACTAAATGGTCCACCGAGATATCTTACGACCGATTGGGAGAGCGCCTGGGAGTCTGTAAAAACACTTGAGAAGTTAAATCCTAAATTTGTAGTGACAGGGCACGGTCTACCTATGACTGGGGAAGAATTAAGAAATGAATTGCGTCGTTTAGTGAAGAATTTTGATAAAGTAGCTATTCCTGATTACGGAAGATATATTTAACAGTAATCCTTATATAAAACACTAAACGTCTAATTTTTTCTTAATTTACAGTAGAAATATTTAATTTATTAATAAATTAAATATTTTTAAAAGAAGAGACGATTTGTTCTTCCTTTATATGAAAATTTAATTCGCTTTAACATGCATAAATATTGATTTTCGTCTTAAAATATAGCTAAAAGACATAGGGAAGAGAAGGCATTATGAAAACGTTTCATAACAAGGTCATGCATTCCTCCTGACTCTCTTTAATAACTTAGAAAATAATTTTTGTATCATAAATATGAAAGATATTTTGAAGAAATGTTAAAAAAGGAGGCATGTGAATATGAAAGCTGTAACCTATCAAGGGCCAAATCAAGTACAGGTTAAACAAGTTGATGATGCAAGATTAGAAAAAAAAGATGATATTCTTGTAAAAATTACTTCAACTGCTATTTGTGGATCCGATTTACATTTATACCAAGGTAATATGCCTTTACCACCAGGATACATTATCGGTCATGAACCAATGGGGATTGTGGAAGAGGTGGGTCCTGATGTCACTAAAGTAAAAAAAGGAGATCGTGTTGTCATCCCTTTTAATGTTGCTTGTGGGCATTGTTTTTATTGCCAACATGAAATGGAAAGTCAATGTGATAACTCAAATCCTCATTATGATTCTGGTGGCTACTTTGGTTATACAGAGAAATTTGGTAACCATCCAGGTGGTCAAGCTGAATATTTAAAAGTTCCTTTTGGTAACTTCACTCCCTTTGTTATACCAGAGTCATGCGAGCTTGAGGATGAGTCATTACTTTTTTTATCCGATGTTTTACCGACAGCATATTGGAGTGTAATAAATGCAGGTGTAAAATCAGGCGATACTGTTATCGTGCTTGGTTGTGGACCTGTTGGATTAATGACACAAAAATTTGCTTGGATGAAGGGTGCCAAGCGTGTAATTGCAGTTGATTATTTGGATTATCGAATAAATTATGCAAAAAAGATTAATAATGTTGAGGTATTTGAGTTTACAAAATACCCGGATATGGGAGAACATTTAAAAGAAATCACGCATGGTGGAGCGGATGTTGTCATCGATTGTGTAGGTATGGACGGGAAAAAATCGCCTTTGGAGTTTGTTGAACAAAAATTAAAATTACAAGGAGGAACCCTTGGTCCTATACAAATTGCTACAAAAGCCGTCCGAAAATATGGAACGGTTCAAATGACAGGTGTTTATGGCGGCAACTATAATGCATTTCCACTAGGTGCATTTTGGAGTAGGAATATTAACCTTAGAATGGGACAAGCTCCGGTCATTCATTTTATGCCTGAACTGTTTGAAAAAATAACAAAAAATGAATTTGATCCAAAGGAAATCATTACGCACAAACTCCCTCTTGAAGAAGCGAGTTTTGGTTATCAGATTTTTAATAATCGTGAGGATAATTGTATAAAAGTTATTTTGAAACCTTAAAAATTCGTCCTTTCTCATTAATCCGTTTTAATTATTTTTTATACTAAAGATAAGATTCAATTCCGATGATCTTATCTTTTTTACTTTGAAAAGTAAATATTGAATAAATTTTAAATGTAAATATATATTTAAAATCATTAATACATGTCCTGCTGCGCTGACTCAATTAAAGAAGCAAGCGGATACAATTTGATTAAAAGAAGTTGATAGTGTTACATTTCAATCAACATCGAAAAACCTCGCAAATGCTATTCTTCGATTCAAGTCTAAATAGAATAAAGTTTAATCTTACACGACCGAAAATGAACGGAAACATTGCCATTATAGATAACAAAATGAAATTATCCAAATTTGTTCTAGTTCGCTTTTCCAAAATTCATGAATTAAAAGGACTTATCTTGTATGCAATAATTCGATGTAAACGAGTGGTAAGTATTTTGTATCAGTCCTTATTGAAACAAAAGTACAACAAATGCTTAAAAATGAATCCGCTTGTGAAATTGACTTTGGACAAAAAGATTTTGCGATACAGGAAAGCTCCTGCATGACTTTAATCCACCTTATAAAGATTTTCTAATTTAGATTTATGACCAACCCTTTATAAATGGTTGGTCACAATAATCTCAAAGCTCCATATCCCTTAATCCCGGACTATGCTCATTTGGCATTTCAGGAAGTTCTGGAACAGGAAAACCTTTTGGTGGCTCCGTTACACTTAAGACTCCTTTGTTTCTACTTGGTGATTCACCCTGAAAGATCTCTCCGATTCTTGTTTCATCTAACCTGAAATTAAATTGAGTATTATGAAATCCCATTTCTACGTACTTTCTACACTCAGGATATTTATTGATATCGTAGTTTGGTACTGGGAAGAGTTTTCCCCATTCAACGCCTAAAGTTTCTAATGCTTTTGCAAATGCATTTTGATGTGCATTATCACGCACAATTAAAAAGGCAAGTGTTTCACGAAAAGTTTGATTTGAGCTCATTTCATAAATCCTTGTCTTTTGAAGTACTCCAGTTGATTCAAGAACTAGGTTATCCATTAGATCACTTATTAGATTTCCATGACTGTATACCCAAGAGCCGTTCCAGGGGTTACCGGCTGCATCTACTGGCAATGAGCTTTGAGCGCCTACAATAAAATGGTGAGGATTTGCATGTTTAACCGCCTCATCAAGCGGTGCTCTATCCTTACCAGCATTACCTGGCGTAGGTTCACCAGCTCCATTTAGTAATTGATTAATTGTATTTTGAACAAGCTCTACATGACTAATTTCCTCAAGAAAAACCCCTCGAAGTAAATCACGATATTGCTTCGCTTTTCCTCTAAAGTTTGAACTTTGAAAAAAATATTGCATCATCGTACGCATTTCACCAAAATGGCCACCAAGTATTTCTTGTAAGACCTTTGCAGCGGCGGGATCTGGTTTGTCTGGCTTAATAATATTAATCAATTCTTCTTTGTAATAATACATAGAAAATACCTCTCTTTTTTTAGATAAACAACAATTATAAAATCCCCTAAATTAAGGTAATTTATTCCTGTATATTTTTTTATACTCTAATGCTGTATTTAAAATAGATAATTAATAAAGAACATACCCTGCTTTTGGTAAAAAGCAGGGTATGTTCTTATGTAGCAGATAGAATTCCGTATATTTTTTAGTTTTTAAAGAGGGTGTTGTTGATTTTGTGCTACATTTAGAGCTGTTTGTGTAGTCATTAAATCTACTTGTAGTTGTTCTTGTACATTAGTTGGATGATAATATCCTTTATCAATCATATATTGACTTACTTGCTTATGTGTATCAATTGCATCTTGTAAATGTTGACGTAATACTTCACGAGTTTGATCAGAAGTAACTTCTGTAATCGCATAAGCATAATTTCTTACAGCTGTTTTAGATCCAAGTAATAAATCCGTTGCGATAATCTGATCTGTCATAGGTCCCATACCTGTAATGTTTTGTATAGATTCATTCATTTATTACACCTTTTTGTTATTAAGATAGTAAGTTTTTTAAGTCTTGGCAATGTTTCATAGCCATGTTCACATCTTGTTGTAATAAACTTTGTAGAGCCGGATCTTGAGCTACGCCAGCCATAACAGCTGATTTTGTCATACATACATTTTTAAATGTTAACATTTCATGTAACTCATTCACTTCATGAACACCTTTTGTATTAGATTCTATTTACTTATCACTCCTTTTTCATATGAATTCAAATAAGAGAAGAGGAGAAGAGAAGGAGGAATAACAAAATTATTTCAAACAAACCTTTTTATGAAATGGTGTTAGAAAAGTGCCTCTTCTTGGCTTTCTCAGCCATATTTTAAGTAGAAAAATAAAACGTATACTCAAATTCAGGTGGAATAAAATACCATAAAAAGGAATAATTAATTTTTTAGGATTAGTAGCATATTAAAAACATAGGAGGTGATACAATATGGCAAATAATAATAGCGGAAATCGTAATGAATTATTGGTTCAAGGTGCTGAAAGTGCACTTGATCAAATGAAATATGAAATCGCGCAAGAATTCGGCGTACAACTTAGTGCAGATACAACAGCTCGTGCAAACGGTTCTGTTGGTGGTGAAATCACTAAACGCTTAGTAGCAATGGCTGAACAACAATTGGGTGGTGGAGTTACTCGTTAACTTCATCCTAAAATAGAAAAGATTAGGGCAAACGATATGATTGATTATTGGAAGTATAGCAGGTTACAGTAGTTAACACATCTAGCTCTTCTATATGGTCTGTATTCAATTTATAAAATAAACTCTCATAAAATGCATTTGTACTCAAAGATTCTTGATTATTGTAAATAAATAATCTTTGGGTATTTTATTTGAAAAACTTCTTTTCTAGATTACAAGCACATATCTTGTGGGGAAGGTGTTTCCCATGAATATTAAAAAGTCTTTTATAGGAACAAATATACTAAAAAGTTTATTTTCAGTATTGAAAAGCATACTGACTATAATATTTATAAAAGGGAGGCATCTTAAAATGGGTGTATTAAGTGGAAATCCTCAAAATGAACCTTTACATTATGGAGAAATATTTGATATTTGGAGTTATTTGCTTGCAGCACAAGGAGCAGTTGCTGGCCACCAGGTTTACATTAACCACACGGGTGATGAAGATTTAAAGAAGTTCTTAGAAAATCTAATTGAGAATGATATGACTTCTGAAATAGAAGAACTAAAAGCTCTTTTAAAGGTAAATGGAGTAGCTTTACCACCAGCACCTCCAGAAAGACCGGTTGCATCTATCGAAGATATCCCTCCTGGAGCACGCATCAATGATGTTGAAATTGCAGCAGCTGTTTCTACAGGTCTAGCCGCAGGATTAGTAATTTGTAGTCAAGTAATGGGAAAATGCCTTCGAGAAGATGTGGGAATGCTTTTTGGACAATTTCATATGAAAAAGGCACAAGCTGGAGCAACTTTACTACGTCTAAGTAAGAAAAAAGGCTGGATAGTTCCTCCACCATTACATGTTAAAAATACTGAACAAGCTTAATAAAAAAAGTGGCAGAAGCCACTTTTTTTATTTCATTTTATTCTTTGTATCATTTTCATTTTGAATGGATCTTACTTTTTCTATTTCAGAACTAAATATTCATGTGAGATCTCCATAGCATATCTATCCTGATGTATGTTAGTTGATTCTCGTAGATCATTATTTTTATGTAAAACCACTTTTTTCATATAAATGTGAAAAAATACTTCTATCACACCGATAAGAAGTACCGCCCAAAATGAGGATGCGAAAATGTTGCGAATGAAATCAGCCTCTGTAAGAAGATAAGCCAATACCCAGATTCCTAAAAAATTTAACCCGAAATCTGCAATTGTAGCAATCATATTTCCATACTTAGGTAGAACAAATAAATCTCCTATTAAGTAGGCTGTTCCTGTAATTAGTAATGAAATCAGTAATGTTTTAGAAAGTGAAATGTTTTGGAATATACCTAATATCATCAATAATACGGCGCTAATAGCGGAAGTCGTAATCGATTATTAGTACAAGGTGCTGAAAGTGCAGTTGATCAAATGAAGTATGAAATTGCATAAGAATTCGGCGTACAACTTGGTGCAGATACAACAGCTCGTGCAAACGGTTCTGTTGGTGGAGAAATTACAAAACGTTTAGTAGCAATGGCTGAACAACAGATTGGTATTGGATTTACTCGCTAATTTTATATAGTAAATGTCTCTCCTTTTTAATGAAATAATGTTGTTCATATTTAGATGAAGTAGATTATGTGCCTTGATTTATATAGGTTTATGATACATATATTATACATTAGGGAATTCAATGTTAAATCCAGTGCTACCGTTAATCGAAAAAAAATTAAAAATTAGTGATTTCAGGTTTCTCTTATTATCACGATTTATTCTGTTGTTGCTATTATTTTAATCCCTATAGCCGGTTATTTATCTGATAAATGGGGGGAAGTGATTATCCCAAATTTATTAATAGCAGCTATAGAAGGCACTATTACAGGGTGGGTATCATGGAGGTTTGAAAATCCTTATGTGTGGATTTTGATTGGAAGAATTATTCAAGGAATTGGTTCGGCTGGTGCAATGCCTGTTGTCATTCCTTGTGTAGGTGATATGTTTCAGAATGAAAAACAAGTAAGTAGTGCTCTGGGATTAATAGAAACATCAAATACATTAGGAAAGGTGTATCACTTAAAGGGTAGCTTGTTTGTAGTATGTGCAGAATTTTAGATGTTATGCAGGTGAATCCAATAAGAAAAGACACTCAAATTGAGTGCCATTCTTTTAGCATCAGCAGCCAAATCCACCTCCAAAACAACTACAACCGATTATGATTAATAAGATAAATAGCACAATCAGTAAGGCGAATCCGCCACCGAAGCCACAACAACCAGATCCAAAACCCATAATTTAGCCCTCCTTTAAGTGAGGAAACAAAAAATGGTAGCAATGGTTACGGAAATTTCGGTGGATTTACATTATATTATGTGATTTGAAACTAAAGAGTGCCTGTATGTAAACACCTTCTTTAGTAATACCAATAGGGCACCTTATATAGAGTGTATTTGGATAAGAAAGCATAAGGTATACGAAAAAGGATACTGTTATAAATTCCTATCATGATGTTAATAATACATTCGCTATAAATAAATAGAAAAATCTTTCTTTGTATATGATATGTTTACAAAGATTTAGTTAGTCTAACAAAGCTTCAAGTAAAAATCCCAATAGAGCGAGGTGGGCTTTTTTGTTTTTCTTTAGGTGTCGCACTTAAGTACAATTCGTCATTTGTAATGATAATATCCAAAAGGTAAGGGGGGATGAATTAAATTAAACATGAGATGTTTCAGATAAAAAGAAAACGTGAAACTTGTCCTTATGGTACATAAGTGTATACAGCTTATACATTGGTCGCATATCTTAAAATAACTGTATAAACCAATCGTGTCAGGAGAGATTTTATGAAAGTTATAATTTTGTGTGGGGGGAAAGGACTAAGGATGCAGGGGGTTTTAGAAGGTGTACCCAAACCATTAGTTCGGGTACAGGGAAAGCCTCTCATTTGGCATATTATGAATTGGTATAGTAAATTTGGACATCAGGAATTTATATTGCCGTTAGGATATAAAGGGGAACAAATTAAAGAATATTTCATGAATTATAATTGGAAAGAGTCTGATTTTGTTTTAGATCTTCAAAAAAATCAGTATCAATTGCTTGAGGAACAAAAATCGTGGAATATAAAATTCATTGATACAGGAATGGAAACAATGACTGGAGCAAGGCTGAAGAGGCTTGAAAATCATGTGCAGGATGAACTGTTTTTATTAACTTATGGTGACGGGTTAGCACATATAGATATTAATGGGCTTATAAAATTTCATAAAGAAAAAGGAAAAGTTGCAACACTGACTGGCATTAAGAAAAATAGTCAGTATGGCTTATTGCAGGTTGAAAACGGAATTGCTACAGAATTTAAGGAAAAACCCTTACTTGATAGTTTAATAAATGGAGGTTTTTTTGTATTTAATAAAGCGATATTTAATTACTTAAGTGATGAAGATACGTGTATTCTTGAGGAAAAACCATTGCACAATTTAATAAAAAATAACGAACTAGCAGTTTACGAATATAATGGTTTCTGGATTAGTGTGGATACACCAAAAGATTTGAAGGATGTAAATGAAAATTGGGATCCTCATAAAAAGTAATTCAAAGGAGTGAAAAGATATTGAACTCTAATGATAGAAAAGAGAATGTACCTCGTCCATTTATTCCCTCTAAAGAAAAAATAAATTTTCAACTATCTCGAAAACTTCCTTCCAAAAATAGGTCTACACATTCTACAGTGAATACAAATATTCAATTAGATTCTAATAAGAACGTTAGACACGGAAATCATCTTTGCGTCATAGTAGGAACAGAATATGTTTTAAAAGTAATTGCTTTACAACAATCTTTAATGGAGAACACCAAAGAGTGTACATTGTGGATTTGTTGTATTGATTCAGTTGCTTATTCAATATTGAAGAAAATGAATTTGAATCAAGTCATGCTTATACGGGTAGAAGAACTGGAGGATAATCGCTTAAAAAGTATTAAGGCAGAAAGAAAAGTTAATGAGTATTGTTGGACTTTGAAGCCTGTTTTCATAGAATATTTACTTGTGAATTTTGAATTACCATCCGTTCTTTACTGTGATGGTGATTTGTGTTTTTTCTCTAATCCTGCTGTTATATTTGATGAATGGGGAGGGGATTCTGTTTTTCTTTGTCCGCAGAGGGATCGTGATTGGGTAGAACAAGCATATGGTAAATATCAAGCAGGGTTAATTGGCTTTAAAAATGATTCTTACGGATTAAAAAGTGTAAGATGGTGGAAAGAAAAGTGTTTGGATTGGTGTAGTTCAAATCCTGACAATGAAAGATTTGGAGATCAAAAATATTTGGATTATATTCCCATTTATTTTCCGAGGGTAAAGATATCCAAAAATCTAGGAGTAAACGCAGCCCCATGGAATTGTATTTACAATAATAATTTTAGTATTTCTAAAAATTTAAATGAAGTATATATTGAAGCGGATCAATTAGTTGTTTATCATTTTGCATGTATTACAATTTTTAGTGAAAATGAATTTGATCTTTGGTCTTTAGGGAAAATTGACATACCTAATAATATACTAGATTGTATTTACACTCCTTATTTAAGTCGACTACACTCCATTCTTAGTGAATTAAAATTAAAAATTGGTGAAGAATCAAATAAACTTTTAAGTAGTAAACATATTAATGAAGCAATGACCCCATATAAGAATTCAAATTTAAGAAGAAAAATGAATCAGTGGGATAATTTCTTGAATTTTTCATTCATTATAAGTCAAAAGTATATTATTCAAGGGCTAACCTGTTATTATTCACTAGTAAACCAGGTAGAAAACTTTAATGTGTGGATTTGTTGTATGGATGATTTCACTTACCAAGCTTTAATAAAGTTGCAGTTAAAACATGCTATTCTTATTCATGTTAAGGAGGTAGAAAATCAAGAATTCCTAAATGTAAAAAATAAAAGAAGCTTGAAAGAGTATTGCTGGACGTTAAAAGCCCCATTATGTCTTCATATATTGCAACATTACCCCGAAGTGGATCACATTATATATTGTGATGCAGATATGTACTTTTTTTCTAACCCTAACATAATTTTGCGTGAATGGTGGAAATATTCCGTTTTTCTATGCCCGCAAAGGGGCACAACAGAACTTGAAAATATACATGGTATGTATCAAGCCGGTTTAATTGGATTTAAAAATGATAAAAATGGTAAGGAAATTTTAGAATGGTGGAGAGATAAGTGTCTTGAGTATTGCGAAGATAAGTATGATGTTGAATTTAATAGATGGGGAGACCAAAAATATTTAAACCATATTCCTAATATATACTCTAATATTAAAATCATAAATCAAAAAGGGATTAATGCAGCCCCGTGGAATGTAATTTTAAATAATCAAGATACGATAAGGATGGAAAACAAAAAGATTTTTGTAAATAACGATGAATTAATTGCCTTTCATTTTGGAAGCATGCAAATTTTTAATATGAATGAGTTTGATTTATGGAAGCATGAACATCTTAAAATTGACCCATTAATTTTAAAAGAAATTTACGTTCCTTACATCGAAAGCATAAGAAACACATGCCATATACTCTACAGTAGTCTTATAATGCACCTCACCCCATTATATGTTGAAGCATTGCATAAATTTTCAGTGAAAAACTATTATCAGTATACTTCCCTACTAAATTTAAACTACAATTGAAATTTTAAAATATGACGTTAGCTCATATAAAAACTATAAAAAAGGGTGTAAGAAAATAATAATGAATATCCTTTTTAAAGATTGTAAGGTACTTGTTACTGGTGGATATGGATTTATTGGTTCCCATTTAATACAGAGGTTATTAAACCTTCAGGCAAATGTAGGTATTTTGACAAGAGAATCATCAAATTCATGGCGGCTTAATAATGCATTAAGTAGTGTGGAAGTGTATAAGGCAGATATACGAAATAAAACGCAAGTTCAAAATATAATAAAAAAATTTCATCCGGATTATATTTTTCATTTTGCTGCATACGGTGTGAATCCGACTCATAAAGACTATATGAGTGCAATTGAAACGAATGTTATAGGGACTATAAATGTTATTGAAGCTGCTAAGTTAGTAGATTGTAAAAAAATTATTAATTTAGGAAGTAGTTCAGAATATGGAGATAAGAGTGAATGGATTGATGAAAACATGGTATTAACTCCTGTAGATATATACGGAAGCAGTAAAGCGGCGGCTACAATAATAGCTCATCAAATTGCTCGTGAAAATAATATTAACATAATAACCCTTAGACCTTTTGGCATATTTGGAGAAATGGAAGCACCAAATAAACTTTTTGCTCACATCATTTTACAAACATTGCAAAGCAGGAATGTGGATTTAACTCTTTGTAATCAATTGAGAGATTATTGTTATATCGATAATATTGTGGACGCTTGTATTCTAGCAATTGAGAATGATTCTGTGCAGAACGATATTTTTAATATTGGGAGTGGTGAGGTGCATCAATTAAAGTATTATGTAGAATTACTTTTTAGGCACTTACAGACAGATGGAAAACCAAATTATGGTGCGCTTCCTTATAGAGAAAATGAGAGGTGGGTTCCTAAGCCGAATATTAATAAAGTTAAAAAAATGCTTTTCTGGGAACCGAAAATAAGTGTTGAAGAAGGAATAATTAGAACAATTAGATGGTATAAACATAACATTCATTTATATCCAAATTTATAGTTTAAAGGTGTGAACCGTTTGTTAAATCATAATTTTAATAATGTATTTCATGGAAAAAGGGTTCTCATTACAGGACATACAGGCTTCAAAGGTTCTTGGTTATCGATATGGTTGAGGGAACTGGGTGCGACCGTTATTGGATACTCCTTGGACCCTAAAAATAAAAAGGATAATTTTGTTGTAACAGATCTCCAAAGAGACATAATTGACTTACGGGGAGATATTAGAGATTTTAATAAATTAAATGATGTATTTAGTAAATATAAACCCGAAATTGTATTTCATATGGCTGCGCAATCACTTGTTAACTATTCATATCATCATCCAAAATATACGTACGACGTAAATGTTATGGGAACGCTAAATATATTAGAAGCAGTTAGAACACATGAATCGGTTAAAGTATGTATTATGGTTACTAGTGATAAATGCTATGAAAATAAAGAATGGGTTTGGGGATACCGAGAAAATGATTCTATGGGTGGGCATGATCCATATAGTTCTAGTAAAGGCTGTTGTGAACTTTTAATTTCTTCTTATCGAAATTCTTACTTTCGAGAGAAAAAATATGAGCGTCATCAGAAAGTTATTGCCAGTGTTAGAGCAGGCAATGTAATTGGTGGAGGCGATTGGTCTGTAGATAGAATCATTCCTGATTGTATACGTGCGTTGGAAGCGAATCAAAAAATTATAATAAGAAACCCTCATGCAGTGCGCCCTTGGCAACATGTTTTGGAACCGTTAAGTGGTTATTTGCTTTTAACGGAAAAGATTTTAACAGAGGGAATTAGTTTTTCGGGAGCATGGAACTTCGGCCCCAAACTAAGCAGCATTGTCCCAGTACAAGAAGTTGTTATTGGGATCATAAAGAGTTGGGGTTCTGGTAGTTGGGAAATATCAAATGCACAAGAGGAAGAGTTCCATGAAGCAACATTATTGAATCTTGATACTAGTAAAGCAAAATTCAAACTGAATTGGAGTCCAAGGTGGTCTCTTCAACAGGCATTAGACAGTACGATGGAATGGTATAAAAATTATAATATGAATATGAGAGAACTCTGTGTAAAGCAAATTCAACAATATTGTCAATCATAAGTAAAGACAATAGCATCTTTCATAGGTTAGGAAGCCAATGATAAAAACACGAGTGAAAAAGAACCTCGAATTACGCAAGTATATTAGTAGTAGCGATTGGATTGCAATTTATTTTAATTGTAAAAAAGAAGTATAGTGAAATAAATCAGTAAGGTATTGTTTATACAAAAATAGTCTAAGTCATGTAATTTGATTTAGACTATTTTTATTTGTTAAGGATTATTTAAAGGGTTTAATAATATATTCCATTATTTACCATTGTGTTTAAGAGGAAAGAAGTATCATAAATTGTCCAATTTTATTTGCCTAAACAATTTTATAATAATGGATGATATGGTAAAATTTTATGTGCTGTGTGCGTTATTATATAAGATGGATATTTTTATATATAATAATGTACTATTTTTGTAAACCTTTTATTATGAATTTCGTTTATACTTGGTAAGTGTAAATTAGTAGAATTTCGTAATGTAAACATTTACATATTTTTTAGAGAAAGATGGGGGTGACTATGAATGCCCACACCAGTAAAGAAAAATAGCCGTTATATGGTTGGATTAGATAGTTTAAGAGGGCTAGCCATACTAGCTGTTGTTCTATATCATATCAATTTTAACTGGTTACCTGGAGGGTTTTTAGGTGTTACTGTATTTTTTGTACTTTCAGGTTATTTAATTACGGATATTCTTGTTGTTGAATGGAAGGAAAAAAGGCGCATTAACTTGAAAAATTTCTGGTTGCGCCGGGTGAGAAGATTGCTTCCAGGAATGCTAGTCATGCTCGTTATAACCTTAGCGTGGATTACCATTTCTCATAGCTCATTACTTTGGAAAATGCGTGGAGATTCGGTAGCAGCTTTATTTTATTTTAGTAACTGGTGGTATATTTATCACAAATTGTCATATTTTGAAAGTTTCGGTACAGTTTCGCCGCTAAATCATTTTTGGTCATTAGCTGTTGAGGAACAGTTTTATGTAGTTTGGCCACTTATCATCGGTTTAGGACTTTCCTGTGTAAAAAAACAATCACGTTTGACTCTATATATTTTTATTGGAGCAATTGCTTCAGCTGTCGCGATGGCGATGATATATGAACCAGGCGCTGATCCAAGTAGGGTTTATTATGGTACTGATACAAGAGCGTTTTCCTTACTAATTGGTGCAGCACTTGCTTTCATTTGGCCAAGCAGTAGATTGGCTCATAAAATTCTTCCAAAGGCTCGATTCGTTCTTGATGTAATTGGAGGAATAGCTCTTATTGTTATTCTCGTTATGTTTTGGAAAACGAATCAATATGATTCATTCTTATACCGCGGAGGAATGTTCCTTTTATCGATTGCTACTGCAATACTAGTAGCGAATCTTGCTCACCCAGCTAGCCGTATTAGTACTTTTTTAAGGTTTAGACCTTTACGCTGGATTGGTGTTCGTTCTTATGGGATATATCTTTGGCATTATCCGATTATCACACTAACAAACCCGCAAGGAAGTGCTGGGGAATTTCAGCTTACAAGAGCTATTTTTCAATTTTTTCTAATTTTGTTTATGGCGCAAATTTCGTGGAAATTTATCGAAAATCCAATTCGCAAAGGCGCATTGAAGAATTTTCAATTGCGTAACGTTAGATTAAGAAACTTAGCGTTAGGTGGTAAGTTCGTTTTAGCGTTTGCAATATTTGTTACGGTTACAGCTAGTTTTGGTTTATCAACAGCAGGTAAAGCAAAAGAGAATACTAGTAATAAAGTAGAGTCGGTACAAACGGAGCGAAAAGATCAACCTAACCATCCAGATGTTACTTGGGAAGAGCCAGGTGAAAAACCAACCGAAGACACAGAGGAAGGTCATTCTACGGAGTCTAAAGAATCTGAGACAATTACAGCTATTGGAGATTCAATTATGATCGACGTCACTCCTCATTTTAAAAAAGCTTTTCCTAATATTAATATTGATGCGAAGATTGGTAGGCAAATGTCTGAAGCGACTGCTGCGGTAGAAAGAATGAAAAAAGAGGGTACTTTAGGTCAGTCTGTTATTATTGGATTGGGTACGAACGGAGCATTTACTACTGGGCAAATAACATCATTAATGCAATCAATAGGTAATGAACGTAAAGTTATGTTGGTAAATACAAGAGTGCCGCGTCCATGGGAATCATTGGTGAATAACAAGTTAAAGGAAACAGCGTCAAAATTCTCAAATATTATGCTTGTTGATTGGTATTCAGCAAGTGCTGGAAAGAAGGAATATTTTGAACCAGATGGAGTTCATTTGACGAAAGCGGGAGAAGAGGCCTATACTTCGCTTGTAGTGAAGAGTATAAATAAGTAAACGAATAGAAAATTGACATTAAAAACAAACGGTTGAGGTAGGACTTAAATAGAGTTTCCAAATGAGAAGAGAGTCACGTTAGTATGCGACTCTCTTTTTATATTATGATGGTGTATTTTGTAAAAATTGAGAGTATAAATTGTGAAAATAATTTGGTCGAAAGATATTTGCAGCATGACCAGCTAATGGGATTTCTTTATATGAAACATTTGGAAGAATGGATTTTAAATCAAATAAACAAGATTTATATAGATGATCATGTTCTCCCATTACCCATAAAATTGGTTGTGTAAGTTCTCGTAATCGGGATTTTAAATCGAATTCCAAACGATGTCTTAGTGACTCTCGAATAATAGATGAGTGTAATTGTAATCCAAATCGATAGTAAATGTTTTTGGAAACGATCGCAAAGGGGTTTGCTTTTAGAATGCCACTTGGAAATATAGTATTTGCATATTGATAAAGCCAAGAAGAGTATTCATGATTTCGTTTGTCCCAAAATTTTTGAAAGACATTAAACAACTTAGATGGGTTATTGTAATGACCGCCAATATGACAAAGACTTAATACTTTTTCTGGGTACTTATGAGCAAATAAAGTGGCAATATAGCAACCATAGCTTAGGGCGCAAATGTGAGCTTGCTGGATCCCTTCTTTTTCATATAAATCTGACAATTGATCTACTAGTCGATCTAAAGAAAAATCAATGGCTTGTCCTTTATCATCACCATGGCCAAGTAAATCATACGTGATGATGTTATAAGATGATGAAAATAGTTTACACTCTTTTTTAAATGCACGACGATTTCCAACTAATCCATGAATGAATATAATCGTTTTTTTCTCAAAATCTTTTTTTGTTTGCAAAAGTATGCCCCTTTCAAATCTATCGTAGTAAAAAGAAAGTAAATTCTACTAGAATGTTGTTTTCACAAGTAAGCTTAGGCGCTGATTATGGTCAGAACATAATCATGGAATTATATAAATTAAGTTATTTTTAATGTTTACTAGACTAGTATAACTAATATTAAGTACCAGGTAATAATACCAGATGATTGTATAGTTTGTAAAGGTAACTTTCTAAAATAGAAATATATAAATCAATTTTAATCTTTCGACATATAAGTTGCTGTTATGCAGACTGCAACACGACCTGTACTCGCTTGCGAAAACATTGCATGTGGCAGGAAAAGGCCCTGACTGCTTCTATGCACGGCCAGATGCTCTCGTCTTCTCCCCTAAAAGGAAAGAGGTTTTTATATCGGTTTTTAATTTGGGTATATATGGTAATTTAGATATATTGGAAAGTTAAATACACTTGGAACTGATAATTACTGATGGAGTGAGTATGAATGAGAATATCCTGAATTTTTGATGTAATTTTCGTGGAATTATGCTGAAAAGTATAGGGCTCAATCTATCCATCATTTTTTCTAATGGTTTCTATTAAAATAATTCATTTTATTTATTCTTATTAAAAATATATAATAGCGATTAGGTGAGTGTATAAGACTATTATCGTTTTTTTTTGTTTTTAATTTAGATTTGAAAAATTAAGACTGTATAAAGTTTACCTTTGAAGCTAACTATTTCAGAATAGTTAGCTTCGTAAATGTTTTAGAAAAGACTTTATTTGATATATATTTTTAATATTACTTTTCATAATAATGTATTTATAACAATAAATTGATGGTACGAAAATCTTGTAATCTTTATACGTACATAAACCGTAATTTATGCTATTGAGGATGAAATAATGATTGTACAACAGGAGGCATTATTATGGAGCTGCGTTATTTGAAAACTTTTATTATTGTAGCAGAGAGCGGAGGGTTTACACGGGCTGGAGAGAGGCTCGGATATACACAATCAACAATCACAAATCACATTCAATCGCTGGAAGAAGCAATTGGAAGTCCATTGTTTGATCGCCTCGGTAAAAAGATAGTTTTAACTGAAGTAGGAAAGCATATGCTTTCTTATGCGCAAAAAATATTAGCATTATCGAATGAAGCATTGGAATCATCTCAAATGAACGGTGAACCATCAGGAACGATACGTATTGGGGCAAATGAGTCTTTAATGATATATCGATTACCTGTTATTTTATATGAATTTAAAAAGAAGTATCCGCAAGTCCATATCATTTTACAGCCATCAGAGAGTCAGGAGTTACATAATGAATTAAAGTCAGGGAAATTTGATTTTGCTTTATTTACAAATCCAGAAAAACTCGGTGTAGACATTATCACTCGTTCGCTTGTTAGAGAAACCATTGTGCTTGTTGCTCCGCCAGGGCACCCGCTAACGAAGCAAAAAATTGTTACTCCTGCTGATTTAGAAGGAGAAATGTTATTGCTTACTGAGCCAGGAAGTTATCGAGACTTACTAGAAAAATGGCTAAAAGAAGAAGGGATTAGTTGTTCACGTATCCATTTTTGGAGTATAGAGGCAATTAAACAAACTGTTATGTGCGGGTTAGGATTATCGTATTTACCGCTTATTACAGTTAAAGAAGAAATTGAGCGTGGAAAGTTAATTGCCCTGCCATGGATGCATAGTGAGGATTTTGTTACAACTGAACTAGCGTACCATAAAAATAAATGGTTGACTCCAGCGATGAAGAAGCTAATAGAAATGATCGAGAAACATGCGGAGAAATGGAGAGAGACAATTTAAATTCCTAGGATATATAGATGAAAATTGAAAAACTAACATAAAAACCCTTTTCTTTTTATGTGGGCGAGAGCAACTGGCCATGCATAGAATCGGTCAAGGACTATTTCTGCCACATGCGCAGTAAAAACCAAAAAGAGCAAACAAGTGCAGGTTCCTTTTTTCATAGCAGCAATCTATATGTAAAAAAATTTGGATTTATATAGGAATAGACGGGAGGAAAACGTAATGAATGAACGTATGAAAGAGATTATACTTATTGTAGTTGGATCGTTATTATTCGCGATTGGAATTAACTTTTTTGCTATCCCGAACCGATTATCAGAAGGAGGAATTATCGGTCTTACGGTAATTACTTATTATTTGTTTGACTGGTCTCCTGGTGCTGTAAACCTTATAATGAATGCTATTTTACTTGCAATTGGTTATAAATTTTTTGATAAGAAAACGATGGTATATACAATTCTTGGTATTATAGCTACTTCTCTTTTTTTATATATCACAGAAGGTGTGGCAAGCCCGGTAAATCATGATACATTATTAGCTGCTCTGTTTGCAGGAGTTTTTGTTGGTATTGGTTTAGGATTTATGTTTCGTGCAGGTGGTACATCAGGTGGTTCAGCTATTATTGCTAGGTTAGCAAATCAATATTTAGGCTGGAGTGTTGGGAAAGGTGTACTCATTATTGATATCGTTGTTATTGCTGGCTCGGTATTTATTATTGGACAAGAAAAAGCAATGTATACACTTGTAGCGGTCTTTATCGGTGCGAAGGTTATTGACTTTATTGTGGAAGGATTAGATACAAAAACAGCAGTGACAATTATTTCAAATGATCCGGATACTATTCGAGAGTCCATTATGCAAAATATGACACGTGGTGTAACGGTATTAGAAGGACGAGGCGGTTATACAGGGAATAATAAGGAAGTCTTATATGTTGTTATTAATAAACAAGAACTCGTTCAATTAAAACAAGTTGTAAGCCGAAAAGATAGAAATGCATTTGTTGTTATTCATGATGTAAGAGATGTATTAGGTGGCGGCTTTAAAGTAAGTTAAAAAAACTAGCCTTCAAATGTTTGAAGGCTAGTTTTTTTGTATAGGAAAAAGGTAATGTAGGAAATGCCTTTCTAAAAGAATGGCGAAAATCATGTCAATGAGAGAATATTTATTTATGATTTTAAAAAATATTTGTTTTTATATTATAATATGATTATATTACAATGATATATTGTGATTTTTTTGTAGCAAAAAGCTATTATTTATGCATTGGAAATTATTACGAAAATGTAAGGTTAGTGAAATGTAATTAGATTCTATAGATGTTACATTTCAATTAAACTAATAGAAGATGTTTTGAAGGGGGAAGTGAAATGGAGATGGAAGCAACAAGTAGAAGTGAAAAGAAAAAGAAGCGCTCCAAAAAAAGAGTTTTTTTATGGTTTTTGATGATTTCTGTGCTATTTCTTGTCATTGGAGGAATAAGCTACAGTTCCTTTATATATAGCAAAGCAAAAGCAGTTGTTAGTAATTCTTATGCAGAAATAGATAAATCTGATAAACGTGATACAGAGGTGGCGCCGTTAAAAGATAATATTTCTATTTTAATTATGGGTGTAGATGAAAGTGAGAAAAGAAAAAGCCAATATGGTGAAGCGGTGCGTACGGATGCGTTATTATTGGCAACGATTAATAAAAATGATAAATCGGTAAAGTTAGTGAGCATTCCTCGTGATTCGCGTGTATATATACCGTCAAAAAAGAAATTAGATAAAATTACGCACGCGCACGTTTTTGGCGGGGTGAAAAGTACACGTGAGACGGTTGAACGCTTTTTAAATGTACCTGTTGATTATTATGTGAAATTTAATTTTGAATCATTTATTAAAATAGTAGATTCACTTGGTGGGATTGATATTGATGTCCCGGTTACTTTTACGGAACAAGATAGTAAAGACCAAGCTGGTGCGATCCACCTTGAAAAAGGATACCAACATTTAAATGGAGAACAAGCACTTGCATTGGCGAGAACACGGAAAATTGATAGCGATGCAATGCGTGGTCAAAGACAGCAACTTGTAATCGAAACAATTATCAAAAAAGCAGTATCAGTTAATGCCATTACAAAACTTAGTTCATTATTAGATGCAGTGGATCAAAATTTGAAAACAAACTTAACATTCAATGATATGATGGCAATTACGAAAAATGTGGCAGGAACTGACTTGAAGTTAGAAAAAATACAAGTACAAGGTACAGACAAACGTATTAAAGGTATTTATTATTATCAACCAGATGAGAAAAATGTAAAAGAAATATCAAAACAATTGAATGATCATCTTGGAATTGCTGAGAAATCAGAATCTAATAAGTAATAAAAAAGGTTGGCTTTTTGCTAACCTTTTTTATTTGTTATGATCATAAGTAATGCTCCATTATATACGAACTTTAGAAAATACAGTGTGGTCATGATTATTTATACATCATAAGTAATATATTTATAAAGGTATGGAATACGGAAAGAATAATGGGTATAAAACTAGTTTATTTAGGAGGGGGACCATGTTCTCTATTGAAAATTTAGCTTATAGTATAGGCCTACAAGTTTATATATAAATACAAGTTGACTTTTTAACATCTAAGTCGCTGCTATGCAGAACAAAACATGGCCGCTACTTGCTGTCTATCTTTGTTTTAAACTTTGCATGTGGCAGGAAAAGGAACTGACCGCCTCTATGCATGGCCAGTTGCTCTCGCCCACATAAAAAGAAAAGGGTTTTTATGTTAGTTTTTCAATTTGTATCTATATATTTATGGTTATCCATTGTTAGTAATAAAGGGGAGGAATCAAATTGGTTACCAGTTCCAAAAGGAAACTTCAATTTAGTTATGCGTTACTATCAACCGAATTTTCGTATTTTGAACGGAAGTTATCAAACACCGCCCGTGAAAAAAGTTCGATATATATTTTTGACAAAATAAGTTAGAAGGGAAGAAAAAGGCCTAGTAATGAAAGTATAAAACAGTTATAGTTATTACTTTATTATAAAAAAATAACAATTAAAAATGTAAGGGGAAATGAACATGACATTTGAATTTTTACTCAAATTAGGCCTTGCGCTTTTTCTTGGACTATTAATTGGAATTGATAGACAGCTGAAAAATAAACCACTTGGTGTGAAAACGAGTATGGTGATTTCAGTAGCAAGTTGTTTAATTACAATTGTTTCTATTGAATCGGTAAATGTATACTCTTCACCGGGGCATACGAACATGGATCCTATGCGTCTTGCAGCGCAAATTGTTAGTGGGGTTGGTTTTCTCGGGGCAGGTGTTATTTTACGGAGAAATAACGATGTGATTTCTGGATTAACAACTGCTTCTATGGTTTGGGCGGCATCAGGATTAGGAATTGCAATTGGTGCTGGTTTTTACGCGGAAGCAACTGTAGCAATGATCTTAATTATTTTGGCGATTAATGTATTTCCGTATCTTGTAAAATTAGCAGGCCCTTATTCTTTAAGACAAAGGGATTTAGCAGTAAAAATAATCGTTAATAAACATCAAGAGCTTAATCGGATTTTTAAACAAATTAAGGAATTAAACTTGCAAGTGAAACGTGTGAAAGTTAAAGATATAGATAAAGGGCATCAACAATTAGAAATGATGATATCAGCTCCTGAAAAGCTATATACAACGGATTTGTATAGTTCTTTAAAAGAGATAGAACGAATTGTTTCAGTGGAAGTTGAGAGTAGATAGTTCGTGAGAATAAAAATATGTAAGTGATTTGTAATGTTTTTTGAAGAATAAAACCATGAAAACATGCTATAAAATAATGTTTTCATGGTTTTTTTTACATGGAGTTTATATGAGTTGGAAAAGCATATAAAATGCAACTGTCCAAATAATAACACCGGAAATTTTATTTAATAGTTGTATTTGTTTTCCGGATGAATCCACTTTCCCTAGCATTCGTCCCGCGATAGCTAATCCGATAAACCATAGACAAGAAACGAAAATTGTTGCCAGGGTAAATGCCCATTTTTCAGCCCCTATGTATTGAATGGAATTTGTTCCAATCACGCCAATGGTATCTAAAATAGCATGTGGATTTAATAAAGAGACAGAAGCTGCAAATACAATTTGTTTTTTTATTGTAATTGTTTGCTCTTCATTTTGGGACGCGGTCGGTTCACTTTTCCATATCGCCCACCCCATGTAAAGAAGAAAGAAAAATCCTATTGTGTAGAGCGCCGTTGTTAACCAGGAAAATGTTAATAGAACAAGGGATACGCCCTGCACAGCAACTAAAATTAAAATAGTATCACAGATTGCCGCCGTTATAACAACTGGAGCAGCCTTTAATAATGTAGATTGACTGGCACCTTGATTAAACACAAACACATTTTGAACGCCTAAAGGAATTATAAGTCCAAATGCAAGAATGATGCCGTGAAGAAATGCTTCACTCATTTTTTTCGCCTCCTACGTAAAAGTATGTTTTTGCGTGTAATAATTATCTATTGGTGTCTAGTATAAAAAGTGAAATATCAATTGTATCCATCCATATGGATGGATAGCAGCCCAACCAAAGTGTATACTACAATTGTAAAAACATAATTGGAGTGGTGTTATGGAACGGTTTGATTGGCAACCAAATGTTTTATCTCCAATTCCTTTATATAAGCAAATTGAAGATTATATAAAAGAGAAAATTGCAAATGGAGAATGGACAATCGGGACGAAATTACCGTCTCAACGAGCGTTAGCTGATGCATTTAAAGTTAATAGAAGTACAATTGTCACTGCGCTAGATGAATTAGCTGCTCAAGGATTAGTTGAAGGAAAAGGAAGACAAGGAACGAGAGTAATAAATAATACATGGGGGTTATTAACTTCTTCGGAACCTCTAGATTGGAATTCCTATGTTGATACTAGCATGCATTATCCTAATTTACCTATAATTCGAGAAATTAACCGCGCAGAGTTTGATCCAAATATCATTCGATTAGGGACAGGTGAACTTTCGTCAGAACTTTTGCCGCAAGAGAAGACCAAACATATTATGAGTATGCTTTCAGGGCAGGATATACCTTTAGGATATGAAGAACCAAAAGGAGATATTTTACTACGTGAGCAGATAACAAAGTACTTACAAACATTAGGTATACAAGCATCTTCTTCAACTATTTTAGTTGTTTCAGGTGGCATTCAAGCTTTACAGTTAATTTCTATGGGGCTATTACAAAAAGGAGCAACAATTTTAGTAGAAAAACCTTCTTACTTATATTCTCTTAACATTTTTCAGTCAGCAGGGATACGCTTAATTGGTATTCCAATGGATCAGGATGGAATACAACCAACACTTATCTCAAAATATAAAAAGCAATTTGATGGTTCACTTCTTTATACCATTCCTTCTTTTCATAATCCAACTGGGACTTTGATGAGTCAAGAGAGAAGAAAGGTTCTTGTAGAAACTTGTAATGAAAGTGGACTACCTATAGTAGAAGATGGGGTGTATCAAGACTTGTGGTTCGACTTGCCATCTTCAAAGCCATTAAAAGCATATGATAAAAGTGGGAGTGTCCTTTACATAGGAAGTATGTCTAAGACAATTAGTCCAGGTTTGAGAATTGGTTGGATTGTAGGACCAGAGGCCGTTATTAATCGATTAGCAGATATTAAAATGCAAACAGATTATGGATCAAGTTCTTTGTCACAACGAGTTGCTGCTCAGTGGTTTTTAAGCGGATTGTACGAAGAACATTTAGAGCGTATTCGCCGACAATTACAAATGCGTAGGGATATTACATTGCATGCATTGGAAACACATTTTGCACATATTGCAACGTGGAATGTACCAGAAGGTGGTTTTTACATTTGGTTACATATAAATTTGAGGTTTTCTATGCAGGAACTATTTTATAAGGCTTTACAAGCAGGGATTTTACTTAATCCAGGAAATTTGTATGATCGGCATGCTAATCAACATTTACGAATTTCCTACTCCTATGCATCGCTGCACGACATTGAAAGAGGAATTGAAAAACTTGCACGAATTATACAAGAAATAAAACAATAAATACGATAATATATAAATCCAAATTTAGAACCTGACATATCCCCTTTCTTTTTAGATGGCCCTGAGCATCTGGCCATGTCAGGACCTTTTTTCTTTCACGTGCGAAGTTCAAACAAAGAGAGAAAGAGTAGCAGGTTATTTTTTGTTCAGCATGGCGGCAACTTGTGTGTTGGAAAGTCAAGTTGGATTTATATATAAAAGGAGAAAGAAAATGAAACACTATGTCATTTGCCAAGTGATAAATGGAACCAAATATTTAGCTGCTTATGCAGAAACAAAACAAGAAGCAATTGAAAAAGCAGAACTGTTAGGATTAAGAACTGGAGAACGTTATATTGTTATTACGGAGGAAGAAGCAGAGGGATTGCAATATCCGTAACAGGACGGTAGCTATTATGGCTACCGTTTTTTATTTGTTTGTAGTAAGGCTCCTATGATGAAAGGTAAAGGAAACAATTGTCTGTACAGCCCTTATTAACGAAAGTAGCACTTTTCCTTACGTAAATATTTTTTGATATTATAATAAATAGTTATTATTTGGAAGATTACGCATAAAATTTTTGTATTTTCTGCAACTTTTCGTGATGTAAGAACGTGTTATATGTGAAAGGGGGATGGAATTGGCATTCTTAAGAAAACGAAAACCAGGTATATATAAACAAGAAACGTGGTTAGGAACATTTTCCTTGTTGTTAGCGTTAATGACTTTATTATATATAAATATTACTATGATGTTAGAAGATGTATTTATAGGAGAATATGCATATGTGATGATCCAAGTTGGATTAGTGTGTTCCGTAATAGGAATGATTACAAAGTAAAAGAGTTGGAAACGTGCGATATGGGCGTTTAGTTTATATGCGTTTATGCTTATATTTATCTTTTTCTCATTTATGTTAGCTTGGATGTTAAACCCAATACCATGATAAAAGGTGTTATGAAAGTCCTCTCCATGATATTACTTAGTAGGATTTGATATTTGTTTTTTTAGTGAAAATGAATTAGAAACCATGAGTAAATTTTTTTGTACGAAGAGAAGTTGAATTTTGACGGAGATATTAACTATCCATAGAAGAATAGATGCCAAAGGGGAGAGGAAAATGAGCCGAATTCAACATATAAGACAGAAAGAAAAAGAGTATCACGAACATTGCTATGCTAATCATAAGTTATTTGAAGAAGGATCATGGTTACATAAGCCAGTTTTGGGTGTTATTGAGATAATGAATGTATTTCAAGACCAACAAAGTGTTACGGCATTAGATTTAGGCTGTGGGGTTGGCAGAAATAGTATACCGATTGCGCAAAGAATGAAAGCAGGAAAGGTAATATGTGTAGACATGCTTTCATTCGCATTGCAACGGTTACAGCGATATAGTTATGAATTTAACGTTGCAGATCGGATTCAAACTGTAGAAAGTACGATTGAAGATTATTCTATCACAGCAAATGAATACGATTATATTGTGGCAATATCTAGTTTAGAGCATGTACCCTCTAAAAGTGAGCTGGAAAAAGTATTGAATCATATGGAAATAGGGACGGAACATAACGGAGTTAATTATATTGTAATAAATTCTAGTGTGGAAGAAATGGATATGGATACAAATGTAAGATTGGATCCTTTATTTGAAGTAAATCTTTCAACAGAAGAAATACTTTGTATGCTGCGCAGGGTGTATAAAGGGTGGGAAGAATTACATGTAGTAGTAAAACCGCTAGAGTATCGGATTGTAAGGGATGAGCAGCCCGTTTCATTAAGGACAAAAGCAATTACTTTTTGTGTAAGAAAAAAGTTTGAACATGTATAAGTAAGTTTTGAAAGAAAAAAGAAGTTGAGTTAACAATTTTATTGTTTGTTTTGGTTATGTGAAGCGGAAGAGTCACGACGGTATCGGTATATATATTGATTGAAATTCCAAGAGATTAGAAACTTTTCAGCTGCCTGGTAGCCAGAATAAAAAAGCCATTCTTTTTCTTCATCACTTAAATTGAAGTTTGTACTTGTAATATTTCCAGTAGGGATTTTAATTGTGCGTGCCCTTGCTTCTGTATTGAGATAGCGTAAATCGTGGGCTTGCATCATTGTTTTAAATAATCCTTTAAACATGGAAACAGGTTCTTCATAATGCATAGGTTCTGCTTGAATTTCGTCTTTTATGAAATGAAATCCAAAAGTAGGCCAGCGTGGAATGTTTGGTGTGTCGAAAATCCATATCGGATAATTACTGAGAATGCCCCCGTCAAGCATATAACAAGATTGCTTCCACTTAGGAGTTTTCCATTTTACAGGTTGAAAAAAGAAAGGAATCGTACTGCTCATTCTTGCTGCTTTTGCAATAGAGAATTTTTTATTTGAAAATCCATAATGCGGTAAGTCGTCGGGGAAAATTACCATGTTACCATTGCTGATATCAGAAGCAATGATTTTTAAACTATCGGGGTTAGGTAAGTCACTAAAACAAGAAACTCCCTTTTTGGATAATAAATCTTCTAACCATTGTTCTATGAAATCATTTTTATATATGCCCATTTTAAACCACACATTTACTCCTTTTCCAATCAGGGGGATTTTATCTAACCATGTTTTTGTTAGGAAGTTTGTATAATCAGCGTTATTTATAATGGTTTTTAATTCTTTTCCTGTATAGCCGCATGCGAGGAGTGCTGCTATTATAGCACCAGCTGATGTACCAGCAACTCGTTCCCATGTATAACCGTTTTCTTCTAATGCACAAATTGCTCCAACATGTGCAATTCCCCGAACGCCGCCTCCTTCAAAGACACCATCTATTTTCATAAAAGTACCGCCCATCCATGTATAATTTATAAAGTTAATGAAAATAAAAAAGCACGACAAATGCGTGCTTTTTTACAATAGTTGTTAAAGATTACTTAGCAGAAAAAGCCGCCGGTGCAGCTCGCTCCAATGATGATAAGAAGGATAAATAAAACGATTAATAAAGCAAAGCCGCCAAATCCACAACCGCCATATCCTCCACCGCCGTAACCATATCCACAACCGCCATATCCATAACCCATATTAATTTCCTCCTAGCTATAAAAATTTTGGGTAAACAAAGTGGGAATCATGAGGATGTCTTACAAAGGATGATAAGTTTGCATGTTTGTAGGAACACTGTATATTATGTGTTAGGAAGGCATTTCGATTATATTGAACAAGCCCTTTTTCATAATGGGCAGTGAGATAGAGACAAAGAAAAAACAAAAGAAGCTTAATTACAATTTGTGATATGATGGAGATAATCGTGTAGAAGAAGGAGTTTGTATGACGAAACATATTGAAGAATTAATTGAAAAGTATCAACTGAATCATATAAAACATGAATTGTTAATGGCAGCATTTGAATGTATAAAAGTAGTGCCAACACAAGAAGAGGTATTGCCGATAGGGTGTTCAAAAATGGGAGGATCACCTGATTTACCAGCAGAGTTGGCATATCCTACTTATAAAGGGCGGCCTCTTCACTTTGTTGCCCAGTTTCATTTAGCTGAAATTCAAGCTGTAGGTATAAAAAATGATTTGCCTGAAAAGGGCATGTTATATTTCTTTTATTTTGCTGATGACGAGCAGGATGACTTTTATGAAGTGTATGGAAATACGAACATAAAAGAAGGATGGCGTGTTTTATATTATGAAGGAGCAACAGAGGAGTTACAAAAAACCGATCAAATGAATGGTCAATATTCTCAGTGTAAAATTACATTTGAAAAGGTGCAAAAACTTCCTGAGTTGTTTATTGAAAACGAGGACGATTCAGATCGTTTCTTACAACTATTAGAAGAATTAATCCCAGATTACTATGACAATCATCAAATTTTGGGTACACCATTTTCCGTTCAAACAGAAGTGTTTGAGGAAGCACAAGAATATATGAATGTGCATCACAGTGAGATGACATTATTATTTCAAGTAGATTCTGATGAGCAACATTTGAACATGATGTGGGGAGATATGGGAATGTTATATTTCTGTATTGCAAATGAAGATATAAAGCAACGCCGTTTTGAAAATGCTTGTTGTATTTTACAAAGCTTATAAGTGAAGAAGAAGCAGTTTCATGTGTGAATGGAAATTGCTTTTTAAATTTTTATTGAGTAATGAAGTAATATAAATCCAAATTTTAAAAAACGATTCTTTTTCGGTGGGCGAGAGCATCTGGCCATGCATAGAAGCGGTTAGTCCCCTTTCTTGCCACATGCAAGGTTTAAACAAAGGGAGGAAGCAAGTGCGGGCTCTTCTGCATAACTGTAATCTCATATGTCGAAAAACTAAAATGGATTCTTATAGATGTATTATATAAATTCAAATTAATAGTTCACTGTTGTTTGAATTACGATTAAGCAAATACATTTTAGGTGGTATTAATGGGTAATGGGTTCGGACTGTCTAGCATTATTTGTGTGTGGATTTCTTTCGGAAATGCGTCGAAATATAAAAAAATGTATTTTCTTTTTCAATAGAATTAATGTATATTTATATATAGAGTAAATGTAATTTAATTTAATATTATGAGGATGTGATGAAATGAAGAAATCTATTAAATGTATAACAACTATAGCACTTTGTTCGTCTATTATAAGTGGAACTCTTCATATGCCTTCAGTTTCATATGCTGCTACAAAACAAGTAACAGATAATGGTTCTGTAAGTGATGCGAAACTAATTGCAGCATTTCAACAAGAATTACAACAGCACTTAAATAATCATGAAACAAATATTACGATTGCCTATAAGACAAAGAATTCAAACATAAAAGAAGTTTTGAATACACTGGTGCAAGCTTATAACCAGACATTAGAAAAAGATCAATATTTAAAATATAATGTAAGTGGTACAAAATTTTCGATTCGTGGTGTACCAGGGAATTATTCATTTACAGTGAATATTTCATACCGAGAAACGAAAGAGCAATCACAGTACGTGATGAAGCAGGCAAAATCAATTGTAAATTCAATCATTACAGCTGGAATGGATCAAAATGAAAAAGTAAAAGCTGTTCATGACTATGTAGTGAAAAATGTTTCATATGACACATCACTTCGTTCTTACACTGCATATGATGCACTAGCAAAACACTCGGCAGTTTGTCAAGGATATGCACTATTAACCTATCAATTATTAAAAGAAGCGGGGATTCAATCTCAGATCGTAACGGGAACTGGAAATGGGCAGTGTCATGCATGGAACCTTGTAAATATTGATGGAAAATGGTATCACCTCGATACGACATTCGATGATCCAATTCCGGATAAACAAGGCCGTGTTACGTACTCTTATTTTAACATGTCCGATGAACAAATGAGTAAAGATCATCAATGGGATCGTAGTAAATATCCAGTTGCAAATACAAGTTATTATAATGAGTTAACAAATAAAATTAAAGCAGGAAATAAGAAAGCGCCTGTTTATCAACAAATCTTAAAGGATACAAATCTTGTTTATTTAGCGGCAGAATTTGGAGCTGAAAATTATAGCCAGTTAAAACAAAAATTACAGCAAAAATTTACAACGAAACAAGAAAAGGTAGAATTACGTTATCATCAAACAGTTAATAACACGATGAATGATGTTAAAAAAGTACTGAATGAAGTTGCTTGGCCAAAAGGAGCGAAACGAGTATCATATCAGGTAACTCCTTACCAGGCGCAAAATGGTTATTCATTGTTAACAATTACATTTTCATATTAATAGCGAAAAAGAGCATCTTAATAAAGGATGCTCTTTTTTATTATTAATAAGGTTCTGTTGCTTGTAAGATAGCGTCTAATAGCCCTGGAAATCTCTTGTCTAAGTCGTCTGTTCGAATAGAAATGAAACGCTGTGTTCCTTCGATTCTCGTATACATAACACCGGACTCTCGTAATACTTTAAAGTGATGAGAGAGTGTAGATTTTGCAATAGGGATGTTTAAAGCACCGCAAGATTGTTCGCCGCATGTCAGTAAATCGTTTACAATTTGTAATCGGATTTGATCACTAAGTGCATATAACACAGAGGAAAGTTGAATTTCCTCACGATTTGGATGATATAGAGTTCGCATTTTTTCACCTGCTTTTCATAACGTATTTTCTGTTCTATTTATGGATAAAAAACTCCACATCGCAATATTAAAAATGAAATAAGATAAGTTCAATTGGTGAGAGTTTCTTATTGCATGAGAAGGTGTATTCTATTTGCAATATAACATACACTATGATATATTTCTATTGTTCGAATATATTCGAACAATAGAAATATAAAGGGGATGGAAAAATGAAATTAGTAACTTTACAGAAGGCGAAATTGGAAGTTTCACAAATTGGTTTTGGAACAAATGCGGTTGGAGGCTATAACTTATTTGCAAATATTGATGAAAAAGAAGGAACGCAAATGATAGAAGAAGCTTTGAATCAAGGAGTTACCTTTTTTGATACAGCAGATGTATACGGATTTGGGCGTTCAGAAGAGTTATTAGGAGAAGGGTTACGAAATAAACGAAAGGATATTGTACTTGCTACGAAAGGTGGAATTCAAAAGTTATCAGGAGCTACTACTCGTATAAACAATGAACCTAGTTACATAAGAGCCGCTGTAGAAAATAGTTTACAACGGTTACAGACAGATTATATAGATTTATATTATTTGCACTTTTCAGATCCCGAAACTCCATTTTCAGAGTCAGTGGGGGAACTAGTGCGTTTAAAAGAAGAAGGAAAAATAGGAGCGATTGGTATTTCAAATGTAAATATTAAGCAGTTAAAAGAAGCAAATCAGCATGGGGATATTGCGGTTTTGCAATCACCATATAACTTGTTAGACCGAACTGCGGAAAAAGAATTAATTCCGTATTGTATAGAACAAAATATTTCATTTATTCCATATGGACCACTTGCCTTTGGAATTTTAGGTGGGAAATATCCTGAAGATTTGCAATTGAGTGAGGGAGACTGGAGAAGAAGTATTTCTTTATTTGAAAATGCTGTATACAAGAAGAATTTTGCGAAAGTAGAAAAACTAAAGGAATTTGCAACTGAAAAAAGTACGACTTTGCCGAATTTAGCGTTAGCATGGTTGCTTGCACAAGACGGGATTGATCTTGTCATTCCAGGAGGAAAACACATAGAGCAAATAAAAGAAAATGTAAAAGTAAATGAAGTTTCTTTACTCAAAAGAGATTTACAAACGATTCAATCTATTTTAGAAGATGAATAAGATAAATGCCGATACCTTGCTTTTATGTATAAATAGAAAGGGTACTTATCTTGCAACTATACATTACTCTACTCCGTTTTTTATAATGGGAATTTGTTCCGCTATATTAGGGATACTCATATATTTTAAACTTCCTCATTTACAAACGTTACAACAAGAATCTCATAAACAAACAATTTTTAGTCGTTATAACCAGTTATTACATATATCAAAAACAGTACCATTATTTTTCGCTTATTTCTTATTTCAAACAGGTAACTTAAAAACAAAGCACTGTTTATACATACTAAAACAGTGCTTTTCGCTTGGATTGGATTGTTGCAGCATTTTCATCTTTAATGCCGGCTTCTTGAATAATACGTTGCTTTGCTTTATCTAACAAATCGTTTACTGCTTCGCCAAAATAGTTTGCTTCTCGCTTTGTGCGGGCTTCTTGTAAACATTTGTAATTTTCTATCAACTCCTCTTTTTCAGAGTCTGTTAAGAAATTTTCTATCTTTTTGTTTGTCATAAGAAACACCCTTTCTTCTGACAGACGCTTTCATTCAGAATTTTTATTTTTCATTATATCAGCAAATCACAAGTTATAGTACAGTTAACGCTTTAATAATTTGTCAATTTCTTGTATTTTTTCGTTTGCTTTATTCACTTGTATATTCTTTGCTTGTTCTCCTCCAAGCGCTTGATGGAGTAAAAATGTTTGCCCAGAAATTGCAGTGACGATTGCAACTTTAATGATTTCTTTTAAAGTTGTTGCATCGAATAAAACAAGGCCAAGTAGTGCAGCGAGGCTACCTGTGATAATATCAGCTAAAAAGCCAAGATGAAAAAATGTTTTTAATCGGCGTGGAAGCAATAATTTGCCTTGATGATTGATAAGATGGGCAACAAAACCGGTAATTCCACCAACGAGAAGAGCCGTTAGCCACGAATACATATCCATCAAATCCACTCCTTTTAGTAAATATCATTCTGTTTTTGACCTACTTACTCCTTTTTAAAATGTATATGTGTATATTGAGAAAGTTTGTCTTAAAAATATTTTTGTTAAGTGGGATTTAGTCTGATAATTCCGTCATATGTAGTGGATATTTTATTTGAAATTTCATATAATAAAATTAAGTCTATTAAGAACGGAGTGATGTATTATGGCAATTGTTTATAAGATGTATACAGTTAATACAAATAAGGAAGGAACGGACGAATCTTTATAAAGATTCGTTATATCCTTCCGCAGTAAACATTTTAGGGAGGATTCGAGATTGAATCATAATAATTTAATGGAATTTGGATGGGATTTACATTTTGAAGATCAATTATCGGAGCAATATGCGGTAGGACGTGTTTTGTTAGAGCATAAACATACGTATCGGATTATATGTGAAGATGGTGAATATGTAGCGGAATTAACAGGGAAATTTCGTTTTGAGGCAATTGAGAAGGGTAATTATCCTGCAGTAGGTGATTGGGTAAGTATAACGAAATTGCCAGAAGAAAAGAAAGCAATGATTCATACTGTGCTTCCAAGAAAAAGCTCTTTCTCTAGAAAAGTAGCTGGAGAGAAAACAGTGGAACAAATTGTTGCAGCAAATGTGGATTATCTCTTTTTAGTTAATGCTTTAAATGCTGATTTTAATGTAAGGCGAATTGAGCGTTATTTATTGTTAGCATATGAGAGCGGAGCGATGCCTGTCGTTATTTTAACAAAGAGTGATTTATGTGCAAATGTAGAGCAGAAAATCATGGAAACAGAGACGGTTGCAATTGGAGTACCTATTTTTGCAGTTGATAGTTTGCAGCAAACAGGGATGGACAGATTGCAACAATTTTTACAACGAGGAAAAACGATTGCGCTCATTGGCTCTTCGGGAGCAGGGAAATCTACGTTACTGAATGCTTTAATGGGAAATGAAGTGGCCAAAACAGGTGGAATTCGTGAGAGTGATAGTAAAGGAAAGCATACGACAACACATCGGGAATTGTTTCAATTACCAACGGGTGCACTTGTTATTGATACACCGGGAATGAGAGAACTTCAACTTTGGGAAGGAAGCGGCGCAATGCACGCAACTTTTTCTGATATTGAAGAAATTGCTCAAAAATGTCGCTTTCGAGATTGTCAACATGAAAATGAACCTGGTTGTGCAATTCGGGCTGCGATTGATGAGGGAACATTGGAGAAAGCTCGATTATTCAATTATAAAAAATTACAAAGAGAAATTGCTTATGCAATGAGAAAGCAGGATGCTCTTTTGGCTCGTGCAGAGCGAAATAAGTGGAAGAGCATAACAAAACAAATAAAGAAGAAAAAGTAAAAAAGAAAACTCCAGGGCATATACGCTTTTGGAGTTTTTTTATGTATTTGAAATTTTATATTAGAACATTGAAATGTAACATTTTGTATATAGACAAAAATAATTTAGTTATATAGAATTTGTAATATAATAATTTTAAAATGTCTTACATCTAACGAATTCGTATTTTGTTTACTATATGTTCTATCAAAGTATCATCTTTGATAGAACATAAAGGGGTGAGCTATATGTCAAAGTTGTTTAAATCATTTCAGCATATGAATGTAGGAAAAAAACTCCTATTTTCATTTTTGGTTATTTTAATCTCTGCTGTGTCTGTAATTGGTACTATGTCTTATCAAAATGCAAAAAAGAATTTTGATAGTCAAATTACAAGTAGTGCAAGTCAAAATATTAAAGTGCTAGATAGTTTAATTAATCAAATGATCGATGCAAAGTATCATGACGTTACACATTTTTCTAAAGTAATTCAGCGTAATATGCATGAGACTGAAAATGGAGAAAGTATTAGGAAAATATTTATAGAGTATGCGAATTTGCATCCTGAGATTATATACACTTATGTAGGAACTGATAATGGGGCATATATTCAAGAACCAAACGAACAAATGCCGGCAGATTTTAATCCGAAGGAGCGTCCATGGTACATCGATGCAATGAAGCAAAACGGTGGAGTTGTAATAACATCCCCATATAAAGACGGAATTACCGGGAATATTGTTGTTACAATCTCTAAAAAATTAGATGATGGTAGTGGTGTTATTGCAATTGATTTAAAGCTTGAAAGTTTATTAAAAACAACAAAAATGATCAATATCGGTAAAGAAGGCTATGCATTTATTTTAGATCAAAGTCAAAATATTATAGCTCATCCACAAGAAAAATCAGGTACGAAAGCACCAGATATTTGGGCGAAACCTATGTATCAAGAAAAGCATGGTACGTTCACATATTCAAATGGTGGTTCAGAGAAGAAAATGGTTTTTGCGACAAATACGAAAACGGGTTGGAAAATTGGCGGTACGATGTACACAAATGAAGTCGCTACTGCGGCAAATCCTATATTTTACAATACATTAATTATTGCAATAATCGCTCTTATTATAGGGGGAGTAATTATTTATTTTATCACTCTTTCTATTACGAAACCTTTAAAACAACTGGTCGTTTCTTCTCATAAAATTAGTAAAGGTGATTTAACAGAAACAATTGAAATTCGTTCAAACGATGAAATTGGTCAGCTTGGAAAAGGATTTAACGAAATGGCTGAGTCGCTTCGCGAGTTAATCTCAAGAATTAATTCTTCAGCGGGACATGTAGCTGCTGCATCAGAAGAATTAACGGCAAGTGTAAGACAAGCAAGTGAAGCTACTAAACAAATAACAATGGCAATTGATCAAGTGTCAAGTGGTGCAGTTACACAAACAAAAGGTGTTGAACAAGGTGCGATGTTGCTACTAGAAGTGACAGACGGAATTCAACGTGTGGCAGATACTTCATCTGTTATCGCAACTTCATCTGCATATACACGTCAAAAAGCAGAAGATGGTGATAAGCTTGTTGTGCAAACAGTAAATCAAATGCAATCGATTCATCAGTCAGTTGCAGAATCTGATGCAATCATCCAATTGTTAGATAATAAATCGAAGCAAATTTGGGATATATTAGAGGTCATTCAAAATATCGCAAATCAAACAAATTTATTAGCATTGAACGCTGCAATTGAAGCAGCAAGGGCAGGAGAACATGGCAGAGGCTTTGCTATCGTTGCAGATGAAGTACGTAAATTAGCAGAACAATCGAGCTCATCTTCAAATGAGATTGGAAAGTTAATTACAGAAATTCAAGAAGATATGAGTAA
>NZ_KB910931.1 GCF_000383235.1 Bacillus sp. 123MFChir2 | reverse complement strand
CGAAAAATAGTGAACTGAAGCACAGACACGGGTATGATGTAGCATCTTCCTCGGGTCTCATTGGTATGCGAATGCAAGGTGCGATGGCTATATTTGCCGTCAATTTAAAACGAATTATGACCTTAATGAAGGAAAAAAAGGAAGAAAAGTAAAAAAAGAATAGAAAGAAAGGCGACTTTTCGTTCCATTTTGAACGAAAAGTCGCCTTTCTAATTTCACATCCGGTTTTTGAGCTGAAAAAACGTGAGTTTTTCAGTGGCCTCATGTATAACGGGCTTTTTTAGATTGAAGGTATAACAATAAGTTGTTTAGTTGTAATTTTCTCAACTTTCTTAAAATTTAAACGCGTTATAATGGTCATTAGGTGCTTGTGGTCACCAAATATTTCTAAAGACGGAGGTTAGCGGTATGTCTTCTAATAATGAAATGAATCGTAACACATTACCTGAGATCCAATTAACTTCGGCTGCGTTTAAACATGAAGCATATGACATTTACAAAGAGTTACGTGCATCTCATCCTGTTTATCAGGTATATCCTAACGCCTGGCTTATTACAAGATATGAAGATGCAGTAAGTTTATTAAAAGATACACGTTTACTGAAGGATGCTAAAAATGTATTTAGTAAAGAAGAATTTGAGGCCTATTTTACACTAGAAAATGGAGAGTATTTGAGAAAACATATGTTGAGATCTGATCCACCTGACCATAGTCGCCTACGATCCCTTGTTCAAAAAGCGTTTACCCCGCAGATGATTTTACAGCTGAAAGATAACATTCAATCCATTGCTGATACTTTATTAGACAAAATAGAACATCAGCACACTATAAACCTCGTAAATGATTATGCTTTTCCACTTCCAATTATTGTGATTAGCGAGATGCTTGGTATCCCTCAAGAAGATCGAGATAAATTTAGAGTTTGGTCACATACGGTTATTGATTCTCCAGATACACTAGAAGCTATTCGAGAAACTGATAAAAAGTTAGGTGAATTCATTGATTATTTACGAGATTTAGTAGATAAAAAACGAGAAAATCCTTCAGACGATTTAGTCAGTGCATTAATACAAGCAGAAAGTGAAGGAACAAAATTAAGTGTTCAGGAATTAAATTCAATGATTATGCTGCTTATCGTCGCTGGACACGAAACAACTGTCAATTTAATCACCAATATGACTCTAGCATTGCTTGAACATCCTGATCAATTGCTACTTCTACATCAAAATCCAGATTTGATTGACTCGGCAATTGAGGAGTCATTACGATTTTACAGTCCAGTTGAAATAACGACTATGCGCTGGGCATCGGAATCATTTACATTGCATGGTCAAAAGATAGAGCCGAAAAATGAGGTGATTATTTCCTTAGCCTCTGCTAACCGCGATGAAAAAATATTTCCAAACGCTCATACTTTTGATATTACAAGAAAAAATAACTGTCATATCGCCTTTGGTCATGGCATTCATTTCTGCCTTGGTGCATCTCTTGCTCGTTTAGAAGCAAAAATTGCAATTCCTACTTTATTACATCGTATGCCTAATCTTAAAATAAACGGAAGAAGAGAAGACATAAAATGGAGTGGTAATTATTTGACGAGATCATTAGAAGAATTACCATTATCTTTCTAGGCGAATGGATCCGAAATAGTATGACACCTCTCAATACTGTTCATACTAAACAAAAAAGGAGGTGTCATACTATGGCTCAAGATGTTCTTTGTGAAGTGAATAATTGCCAATATTGGAGAAATGGAAATAAGTGCAATGCTGAATCTATTTATGTAGTTAGTCATACAGGGAAACAAGCAAATGACAGTAAAGAAACAGATTGCAAAACATTTATACCAGAAGTTTAAGTCTCAAAGGGTAACCGCAATCTAGGTTACCCTTTTCTTATGTATATTATTGATAATAACAATCATTTTCATACCTTTTATATGTAAAGAATATAAAAATTTTGCATACTAAATGTTTTCTCTTGACCTGAAATGCGTTTCATACATTATAACTATGGTGTTGCGTACGAGAACGATATCATTTATCACATATATAGAAACGAAAGTAGGGAATAGTAATGAAACTTATTGCAATTGATTTAGACGGCACTCTTCTTACATCAAAGAAGGTAATTAGTGAGGAAAATGCGGCAGCTATTAAGGAGTGTCAGGAAAAAGGACATGTCGTTGCGATTTGTACTGGACGCTCTATGACAGATGTTAAAAAACTTCTTCATGAAACAAATTTAAAATGTCCAATCATTGCAGAAAACGGTGCAATTTTGTATTTAGATGATGTAATGTTACAGCGATATCCAATTGCAAATAAACATGCAGAAGAGATTGTTAATTATTTAGAGGAAAAAAATATATTTTATCAATTGTATACAGATCAAGGGGTATATATCCCAGAATACGGAGAAAAAACAATTGAACTTGAGATGAATTTTATTATAAACTCGGATCTACACGCTGATGAAGAAGAACTGAAACAAATAGCAGCATTATATTTACAGCATACTGAAACGAAACCAATTGAAAGCTGTAAATCGCTATTTTCAGCACCAATTCACATTCATAAAATTCTCCCATTCTCGTATCAAAAGGAAAAATTAAAGTTATTAAAAACGCAATTTATAAATAACGAAGAGCTATCGATCACAGCATCTTACTGGCACAATCTTGAAATAAATCATATTCATGCTCAAAAAGGGAATGGGTTATATACACTAGCAAATCAGTTAGGGATATTAAAAGAACATACCGTCGCAATTGGTGATGGTTTAAATGATATGTCTATGATGGAAAAGGCAAATATATCAATTGCAATGGGAAATGCTGTGGAAGAGATTCAAACAATTTGTCGCTACAAAACACTGTCAAATGATGATCATGGTGTGGCTCATGCTCTTCGCCGCTATGTTATTGGATGAACTAATTTTACTATTTAGACTACAAATAAAAAGGTAAAGAAGGCATGAACAAAAATTGGGACACCGCCAGTATTTCGGAAAAACCTCACGCTAAGCAAATTGGAATAATAAAGAGCCAAATTTTTTCTCTGTTAAGAGTAATTTGGCTCTTTATTATTTAAAAGGCGTAAGGAATGTAAACTTGTTGAATGCAATCCTTCAAACATTTATGTCCTAATTGTATTTTTCATCCGTATCCTCCTGGTATTTAACTATGGTAGAAAACGATACATCAATATAGGGTTCTCCATAAATAAAACGTTGCATAGGATTCCAAATAATTTCTTTTATTTGATTTTGTAATCTTGCTCTTATATTCCCAAATCCGTACAAATGATGAATTTTGGGTTTATACTAGTTTTCTGTGGAGGTGATTACATGAGAAAACAAAATAAGCCAACTTTTCATTTTCTCCAATCATATGAATCAGACTACGTATGATTACATAACAACTCGTCATTGTAATTTCGTTATCTTGCTGTTACATTTCAAAATGCTTACAATAACTTGTTTTCAGGGTTTCCAGGTTTATACTGAAGCTAGAGGTGATTCAAAATGACATACGATTGGAAAACGAATTCGAACCGAACTAATCCACAACCAGACTCTGGCAAGCCAATTCTATCCGTCCCTGTTTCTGATGAACAATGGCAGGCTGTTGTCAATAATAATGCTTCTTATGACGGACAATTTTTTTATGCAGTGAAAACAACAGGAATTTTTTGTCGCCCTTCTTGCAAATCAAGAGTACCCAAAAGAGAAAACATTGGCTTTTTTGAAAATGCTGATCAAGCGCTAGCTGCACACTTTCGTCCCTGCAAACGGTGTAAGCCAACCAGGCAAAGACTTCCCGATGAGGAGTGGATTGCTTTTATAACTGAATATGTGGATAGCCACTGCGATGAAAAGTTGACGCTTAAAGTCCTTGCGCTTCTAAGTCACGGAACCCCTTATCACTTGCATAGAACCTTTAAAAAAATCAAAGGCATAACCCCGGTGGACTACATCCAGCATGTTCGAATAGAAAAGGCGAAAAAATTATTGACTACTTTTGATGACACAGTTTCTGAAGTTGGTGAGTCTGTCGGACTTTCCAATACGCCATATTTTATCACGCTGTTTAAGAGGAAAACCGGACAAACACCGGAAGCTTACCGTAGACAGCAAAAACAACACTTGAAGGAGGCGTTTTCAAATGACACCTAAAAAGAGCAGTTCTCTTTATTGGTCCTTGTTGTCTTATGAAAATTGGAAGATGTACATTGCCGCAACAAAAAAGGGCTTATGTTTTGTCGGATCGCAAAATCAACCATTCGAAGAATTGGTGAAATGGGCAAATCATTACTTGCCTGGAAACGACATGATTCGAGATGACGAAAAATTGCAACCTTTTGCAGATGAACTTGTTCGTTATTTTCAAGGCAAGCTCAATCGGTTCACCATTCCAATCTTTTATCACGGCACACCTTTTCAGGAATCCGTATGGAAGGCACTATGTGATATTCCGTACGGTCAAACTCGATCCTACTCAGATATTGCCCAACAAATTCAAAAACCGACTGCGGTTCGGGCAATTGGGAGGGCCATTGGAACGAATCCGATCCTCATTACTGTTCCATGCCATCGTGTTATCGGCAAAAATGGATCGCTGACGGGCTATCGCGGCGGAATGGAAATGAAAACGCAACTGCTGGAACTTGAACGTGGCTTTACAAACAATGGGAAGGAGTTACAACATGTCTGATCAGCATATAGCATCTTTAGCCGAACTCAACTGCGCCGAGCTACATCAAATTCTTGATAAAGTGAAACTTTAATCAGTGGGGGGGTATTATGAAAAATAGCAAACATTTTAATTTTCACAAGCTTTGGTTAGGACAGTCTATAAGTTTGTTAGGTACTCAGTTTACAATAGTAGCTTTGCCTCTTTTTGCATTAGAGGTGCTACAAACAAGTGAGGCAAATGCTGCCATGCTTCGTGGGATTATATTTATACCCTACCTAATTTTCGGATTAGTAGCCGGTGCTTTAATAGATATCCTTCATAGAAAAAATGTTTTGTTAATTTGTAGTATATGTCAAGGTGTTTTATTTTTATCAGTATTCATACTGACTGTAACAAATATAATAACGTTCCCTTTATTGGTGTTTCTTATGTTTTTAAATGGAATATTTACCACGTTTTACAACATTGCAATTCCTTCTTTCTTACCGGAAATATTAACAGATAGAGACAACTTTAAAAAAGGAAATGCGGGGCTGGCACTTTCGGAGTCTCTTTCTATAGTAATTGGTCCTATGCTAGCAGGAATCGTTATTACTCTAGTTGGATTAACAGGCTCTTTCACCGTTGACGCAGTAACATATTTTGTTTGTTTTGTGTTTGTATTATTTATTTCAAAGTTTAAACCGCATACAGCGGGCTCCTTAAAAGACGTAAATATAAAATCCATATACCAAAACATATATGAGGGCTTGATATATTTTAAAAAACACCCAGTATTAGAACCAATTGTAACTTGCGGTGCTGTTTACGGTTTTTTTAAATACATACTAAATAGCATTTTAGTAATATTCCTTTATAAGGTAATGGGTCTATCTGAACTTGAAATTGGTTTTGTTGTAGGTTCAGCAGCGGTGGGATTTTTAATAGGCAATACGATACTCATGAAAAAAAGTCACCAAATTAATAATACAAAAATGCTTATTTATAGCGCTACTGTATCAGTTACCGGTCTGGCTTTTATACCGATAATGGGATATATGGGAACCGTTTACGGTATAGTAGTTGCAAGTATCATACATGGTATGGGAGAAGGTGTATTTGGCCCTTACGCTGCAACGATACGACAACTTGTCTCACCAAATCACATGCTAGGCAGAGTAAATGCCATGCAGCGTACGCTTAATTGGGGAGCCTGGGCATTGGGAAGTTTTGCTAGTGCATTTTTAGTTTCTATATTTGGGCTTCAAACTACGTTATTTATAGGGGGCTTCGGAACAACATTATGTTTAATAGCGTTGTTAAGGCGAGGCGTATCAAAAGGGACCGACATTGAATATACGAGTTCATTTTAGAGGAGATGATTATGATGTATAAGGTATCAAAAGAAACTGACAATGAATATGCACCGCACATTTTATTTATAGGGGGATGGACAAAGCCTATACAAGATGCTTTAGACAGTGGGTATACTGTCTCATATATAGGGTCTTACGCTAAACACATATATTTTGATGGAACTATCTTAGAAAAGTGTTACTACAAAAAGGAAATAGACACAACAAACATACCCTTGTCTGTATACTATGCTGAAGAATTATACAAAGAGAAACCATTTGATGTGGTTGTATCTTTCAACGAAATAGCCTTAGATACGGCTTGCATAATTGCAAAGATTTTTAATGTTAAAGGACCTTCTTACAATGCTAATATGATAACCCGCAATAAAGATATGATGCGCGAAATTCTAGCAGGCAAAGACTTTTCGATAGATTCGACAGTTTGCAATAACATAAAAGACATTGATGAATTTTTAAACAAAAAAGATAGTATAATAATAAAGCCCCCGATTGGCGCAGGTGGTAAAGGAGTATCTAAGCTAGACACGGGAGATGACGTAGAGGTATTTATTAAAGATAGTGGGATTCAACTACCTGTTTTGGTGGAAGAGTACATTGAAGGTGACGTAGTTTATACAGTCGAAACCATTTCTTATAACAAAAAACATTCTATACTAGCTATATCAGCTGAAATATGTAAAGAAGATACGTTTATAATAAACTATACTATTATGCCGGCACCTATAGATGAATCTCAAAAAAAATTAATTATTGAGAAAGTCATGCTATTTTTGGACGACATACAAATGGAAAACGGCATTACTCATACAGAAATAAAGATAGACAAACAAAATAAGCCAATAATCATAGAGTCTCAAGTTAGAATAGGTGGTGGTAACGTATGGAAAATGGTGGAACTAACGACCGGCATATCTCAATTTGGATACTATTATGATGCGTTAGCTACTGAGACTATAGATGAATTTAGATGTGTACCTTCCAAATGTCAAGCTATGTCTTTAAGCTTGATTCCAAAACCAGGTTACTTAAAAGAAATCAAGTATAAAGGATTAGCTAACATATCCGAGGTCGTATTAATTGATCTATTAGTAAAAGAGGGCGACACCATACCAACTATTGTAGACAGTACTGGGCGCAAAGGAAATATATTATTTACGGCTAATGATATAGAACATATGTATGAAGTTGCAGATAAAATATGTGACAATATAACGTTTGTTTATCAGGATTTGTCAGAATGGAAACCTTCTTTTAAAAAAATATTTAAAAAGGAATGTGGCACGTGACTGGTCTATGTCAAGAAAAAGGACAATTTAAATCACGTGTGTCTATTAACCCAAAATCGGCTCTTTTCTTATTCCAATTTGCTTAGTGTTAGGTTTTTCTGAAATGATGGCGATACCCCAAATTGTACTTGCAACTTCAATCTCTTAAATTTATTACTGATTAAACACGCGAAAAAGAACGAATTTCGACAAAATTTGTTCTTTTTCGCGTGTTTTTATCCTTTTTTTCTAGATTCCGTGTTGAAAAATAAAAAAATTCATGAATAACTCTATTTTTCTATGTACCTTAATAATTTTAATTCGTATAATAGAAAAGTTGGGTAAATTTAAAAATTACACACAATTTAAAAAACAATATATACATTTGAATTATTAATATAGGAGTTGGCGGATATGTATCGGCTTACAGAACTTATTGATATTGAAGAAATAAAAAAAATAGCAGAACAATTTTATTCTTTAACAAATATTTCACATCAGCTTCTTGATTCCAATCAAGAGATATTATTCCATTACGGCACAGAATCCAATGATATACATTTACATACAAAAATCCGTGTTCCAATTATCATTAATGAACATACGATTGGAAATTTCATCATTTGTTCTCCTCAAAACCGTATTGATTCCTGCAGAATATATTTTCAATCTCTTGCAACACTTATGATCAATATCGGAACGAATAAATTGCAACAAATTCAGGAGATTCAATCGATACCTGCTAAAAAATTATATACCATTTTACAAAACATGCCTGCCATGGTTGATGCATGTGATGAAGAAGGAAATATTGTTATATGGAACCGGGAGTGCGAACTAGTAACAGGTTACAGCACAGCTGAAATTGTAAACAATCCTCGCGCATTAGAACACCTTTATCCTGATGATAAATATCGTATTCAACTGCTAAATGAGTTCTCGGCACGTGGTAAAAACTTTCGAGACTGGGAAATGACACTTACTTGTAAAAACGGGGATCAAAAAACAATAATATGGTCAAACTTATCAGATGAATTCCCCATCCCTGGATATAGCCACTGGGCAATTGGTATCGACATTACGCATCGAAAGAAGATTGAAGAAGAACTCACACAAAAATCGTCAGAATTAGAATTGATTTTTAAAGCGCTACCAGATTTATGTTTTTTAACTAATTTTGATGGAACAATTGTTGATTATAAAGCTGGTTCTTCCTCAAAGTTTTATGTCCCAATTGAAGAATTTATGGGCAAAAAGTTTCAAGATGTTTTACCTTCAGATGTTGCCGATCAGTTACACAACGCAATTGTTAAAGTACAACAAAATAGTTCCATAGAAATTGTAGACTACTCCTTAGCAATGCACGATAGTAAATATTATTTTGAAGCTCGATGTTTACCGCTTTTAACAGATAAAATTATGGTTATTGTTCGTGATATTACAGAACAAAAGAAGACAGCCGAACTATTAAATAAATCAGACACATTAGCTGCAGTCAGTCAACTTGCTGCCGGCGTTGCACATGAAGTACGCAATCCTTTAACTGTTATTAAAGGATTTATACAATTATTACAAATGAAAAGTGATACAGAATACTTCCCACTGATGCTTTCTGAAATTGAGCGAATTGAATCTATTATTCATGAGTTTTTATCAATTGCAAAACCTGAAATTCCCTCTTTTGAAAACAAAAATCTTTCTTTTATATTAGAAAATGTTGTGTCGTTAATTAACACAAAAGCAATTATGACAAATATTCATATCACATTCCAATCAGACCCTAACTGTTTATATATTGATTGTTGCGAAAAACAGTTAAAGCAAGTATTTATAAACGTTTTACAAAATTCAATTGAAGCAATGCCAAATGGAGGAGACATCATAATTACTGCTAAGAAAACAAGCGACAATGAGGTCATGATTTGTGTTTCAGATGAGGGAATTGGTATTCCAGAAGAAAGAATTATAAAACTTGGAGAACCTTTTTATAGCACGAAAGAAAAAGGAACAGGTATTGGTTTAATGATTAGCTATAAAATTATTGAACGTCATCAAGGAAAAATCCATATAAAGAGTAAGGTTGGAGTAGGAACTTCAGTGAAAATCTACATACCAATTACTCAAACTTCTTAATGGAAAAACAGACATGTATTAGAGGCATACAGAGCATATCCCTACTTCATGTAACGGTAAAAAATAGAGAAAAAAATGAGTGCCGGTTACTTTTACATAGTTGAAACTCACACAGCTTAAATTGTTCACCGCTTATAAATCCGATATACCTTCCTTTTAGATTAGAACGTGAATAAATGGTCATACTAGTAATCATGTACTTTAATTTAAAGGATGATATGATGATTTATATTTATACTGATTATGGCGGGACACATACAACTTCATTAGCGGCAGCATATCATTTAAAAAAACTACCAACGGATCGGAAACTTACAAAAGACGAAATATTAAACGTTGATTATTTTAATAAACTAAAAACTTCCGATATGGGGAAAATTATTTTTCACGGACGAGATGAAAACGGAGATCCTGTTTATACAGTCGGTCATGGTGCATCTAAAGTTGTGGTTCCAGCTTTAAAAAATTTGAGTATATTATTACAAGATAAGTATCAAAACCACGAAAAAATTGTGTTTTCTAATACATCACCAACTGTACCATTTGCGATGACGATCGGTGGTTTATTTTCGAGAAGATTAAAAATTGATTTTATTGGTGTGCCATTATTAGTTTTCGGTGCAAAGCAAGCCTGTGATAATATTATCCGGCTTGTAGAATATACAAAACAAGCTGGAAGATTAACAAATGAAGATGTTGTAGTATTAGAAAATGAAAACTTTAAATAGTTTAAGCAAAAAGGATGGCTAATTATATATTAACCATCCTTTTTGCTATAATATCTCAACTTTTTTTCGAATGACAATCTTATCAATATCATCTTCTTCATCACCAATATATAAACCACGTTCTCTCAAATACATTTCAAAATACAAATTAGCTTCAGCACGTTCATCGTATGGCTTTACAGATAAAACAAATCCTAATTTTTGTTGATCTTCCAAATTGACAGTAGAAATGTATGCTGGAATTTTATTACGTAAAAATAACTCTTTAACTGGAATAATCATGTCTTTCATTAACTTCGATAAAAGAGTCATTTCAAAATCAAAATTAAAACGATCAATGCTTGATAAATCTGCAAAAACAACACCAATAAAACCAGTGTTAAAAATTTCTTGATAATTTTCTTCTTCAATCTTTCCGTTATAAAAGTTCTTTTCAATTAAATAATTTTTAAAATATGCAACACCTTCAGCTTCTTTAAAAGGTTTCGTCGAAAGAACAAATCCAATTTTCTTTTGTTTATGTAGATACACACACGATAAGTAAGCAGAAACATGATGTTCAGCGAAAAGAGAACTTGTTGCTTGTGCAAGACCATCTAATACATGATGCGCAATGTGCAGTCGTTTGCGAGAAAAGTAATACGATTTTTTTTGTAGTTCTAATGTATCGATAAACACAGAGCCAATAAAGCCTGTATTTGATATAGTCGGAGTATGCTTTTTTCTTCCTCTGCGTTTATTTAGAGCCAATGAAATCCATCCTTCCTAGTATCTATCCCAAAGGAGAATGAGATACAAAACGAACATTTGTTCTTATATTTATATTGTACTATTTATTCGTTAAAAAGTAAATGTTTTCTCCTCAAAAATAAACAAAAAAGATGCCTTAAAAAGGCATCTTAATAAAGAATAGGGAAGAGAACTTCCCCATAATATTATGTATATTTATATTAAGAAATAGATGCAATTTCTTCAGCATCTTCGACATCTAAATGGCAATCCATTGTACGTACTTCTTGATCTTCATGGCTTCCAAAATAAATAGTAATGTTCATATGTATCGCTCCTTTATTTTAGGAATACCTAAAATAATCATTTATTGTATTTTATTATATACTACTTTACACGTTCCTACAATCTTATCATTTTTTTAAAAAACGTTTCTTTAATATTAAGAAAATTGTTATAATAAATCTATCTACATTGAAGGAGGAAATAACATGCAAAAAACACTACAAACATTTTCAAGCGTAGGAAGAGGAGTGAATATCAACTAACGTAATATAACACTCCTGCTTCCTAAATCCATTATGAAAAATGAATAACGGAAAGTAGGAGAACAATTGAAGAAACAAACAATCGCAACGCATAATATTTCAATTTTATTTTGGGTACAATTTTTTGGGACGATTAGTTTTTTACAGCCCGTAATGACTCTTTTTTATATGGAAAAAGGCTTAACGGCAGCAAATATCTTTATTGTTATGATGTGTTGGAGTGTGGCAGTACTTATTGGGGAAATCCCAGCAGGTGTTTATGCGGATCGATTCGGTGCAAAGTTATCATTTTTGACAGGATCGATCATAAAAACTGTCAGTATTTCTATCTTATTATTTGCAGATAATCTATGGTTATTTTGTGTCTATAGTTTATTGAACGGTTTGTCAGTTACATTTTTCTCCGGTGCAGATGAAGCGCTAATTTATGAATCATTAAAAGAAAACAATGAGCAACATTTAATGGATCAAGCAATGGGGAAAATCCAATCAGCAGGCTTTATTTCCATGTTAATCGCTGTCATTTTCGGTTCGTATTTTGCAAAAGATTTACGAGAAGAACAGTTTACACTTTTAATTGTTCTTGGAATTGTATTTCATTTGGTAGAACTTGTTTTGCTATTTTTCATCAAAAGTCCAAAGAATCGACCATCTTACCGAGAAGAATCTTTTTCACAAATAATTGAAGGAATACGGGTTATTCGTAAAGCACCACAATTACTTATTATGTTTCTAAACGTCTCGCTTGTTTTTATTCCAGCAAGTGCAGTATATGACGCTTTTAACCAACCATTGTTTACGAACGCAGGCCTTCCTGTATTTGCGATTGGCATTATGTATGCTTTAGCTGCTATCCTTGGATACTTTTCTTCGATATCAATTGGATGGCTTACTAGTAGATTCTCACGTACAATGTTAATGAATGTAACAGGAGGGTTAGCTGTTAGTGGTTTACTATTATCAACATTTTTTGGAGATACATTGTGGGTTGTATTAGGAGCGTTCTTTATTTTACGCTTCGTACGTGCAATTCGTTATCCGATATACTCGCAGCTTAGTAATGACATAATTCCGTCTCATGTGCGTGCAACAACGATTTCGTTATTGTCTGTTTTAGATTCGATATTAGACCTTATTATTTTCGGAACACTATCATTCGTAGCCGTTAAGTCATTACCATTTGTATTTGCAGTTTGTGCATGTATTGCATGTATTGGAACGTTTCTGCCAATAAAAAAAGTTGAGGTGGGTGTTACTGCGCACCATAAAATAAATCGAAATATAGAATAAAATACTCCCCCAAAGTGTTCTATAAACTTTGGGGGAATTTATGTTTAAATCATAAAAAATTATCAAATGGAGGCCAATTTAATGTTACATATAGAAAAGGCAAAACTTGATGATTTACAATGGGTTAATTTTCAATACGAAAGGGTTGATTTTGTACCATCACATTTAGAAAATGAAGAGATTGCAATTGCATATTTTAATAGCCAAAAGGCTGGCTTAGGAAGATTAGTAAAAATCAATGAATATAGCTTTGAAATGGGCGGAATATATACGTTAGAAGACTATAGAGGAAAGAAAATCGCTAATAGCATCGTTGCATTTCTAATTAAAGAAGCTCGGAAACTTCAAATTCAAAATGTATATTGCATTCCATTTGAACATTTAAAACCTTTTTATAGTAAACATGGATTTCAAGAAGTAGTAGATTTAACTGCGGTTCCTAAACAGGTTAAAGATAAATATAATTGGTGCTTAGGGCAATATGATATAAAAACATTGTTAATGAAATTATAAATTTGAAAACACACATAGGGTGTGTTTTTTCTTTGTATAAAAGCTAGAAGAGCATACGTGAAATTACATAATTCTAAATTAGGCATTTGAACAAGTCACAATACTTAATTCTAGGTCATACTTTGTTGGGGAGTGCAATTCAAACTGGTCTATCGTCTCTTTTGTTACAAGTCGTTTTTTGTTACGACTTGCAAAGTATATACATGGAGGTTATGAAATGAATAATTTTCAACAAGAACTTCAAACGTTAAATTTAAATGATTATCAGACTGGAAATGTTGTGTACTGGGATAGTCAAACTCCTTCTCCATACTATATTGAAGAAGACTATACTCGTCGTTGCGGCGGTTGTGGCCGCTGTGGTGGTTGTGGTGGTCGTTGTGGAGGGTTCGGACGTTGCGGCGGATTCCGTTGCTTTGGATGCTTTGGATGCCTTGGCTGTGGCGGTTGTGGTGGTTGCGGAGGCTGTGGTGGTGCTGGATTTTGGTGGGACGGAATATGGATTATTTAATCCCAATTTTTTAATTGAACCTTTACTTAAAGAAAAGTGTTTCTACATGATTTTTATTGTAGAGACACTTTTCTTTAAGTATGATTAACCACTCTTCTTTTTTCCGTTTGACATAAGAAAAAATAGGATACATAAAATTGTTATGATGACAGTTTAATGCAATGAACAGTGAAGGAGGAGTACAATGACAAAATTAAACTCTTCTACGCGTTTGAAAATGAAACGAGATACTTTTTTTCTTTCTAATCCAAAAGGAGAAGTGTATTTTAGAAATAATGCCAGTTCATTCCGTATGGAAGGAAAATCAATCAATCAATGGATTGAAAAACTGGTGCCGATGTTTAATGGGGAAAATACATTAGAGAATTTGACAGATGGCTTACCTGAGTTATATCGAAAGCGAGTATTTGAAATAGCAGAAATACTGTACCAAAATGAATTTGCAACAGACATAAGTCAAGATCATCCACACCAATTATCAGAACATATTCTAAAAAAATACGCATCTCAAATTGAATTTTTAGATAACCTCGGCGTTTCAGGTGCATATCGTTTTCAATCTTATCGCCAAACGAAAGTATTAGTTGTTGGTTCTGGTTCTTTTTTTGTTTCCCTAGTTTCTGCGTTACTTGAATCGGGATTACCACAATTTCAGATGCTAATTACTGATTCCGTTCGAACGAATAAAAGAAGATTAAAAGAATTAATAGCACATGCACAAAAAACAGATCCTGAAGTGGCGATTGAAGAAATTTTTTTGCAAAAAGAAAAAAGACATGGTTTGAAAGATGCGGTGCAGCCATTTCAGGCGATTTTGTATATATCACAAGGAGAAGACATAGAGGAATTAAAAACTCTTCATGCTATTTGTAAAGAAGAAAAAAAGATTTTCATCCCTGCTATATCTAAGCAAGGGGTCGGATTAGCTGGGCCACTCGTACACCCAGAAAATGATGCTTGCTGGGAATCAGCTTGGCGACGTTTACACAAGTCTGTATTTTCTAAAACTTCAGGGGAACACACTTTTTCTTCTACAACGGAAGCAATGTTAGCAAATGTAATTGTATTTGAACTGTTCAAAAAGGTTACAGATATAACGAAACATACGCAAACAAATCAATTTTTTCTGTTGGATTCCGAAACGTTAGAAGGAAACTGGCATTCCTTTTTACCTCATCCTTTAGTAACTGAGAAGATGGAAATCAGATGGATTCAAGATTTCAATACGAGAGACAAACAGAGATCAAGTGAAAATGAAAGGAATGAAGCTACTCTGAATTTGAATTCCCTTGTATCAAAAGAAGCAGGGATTTTTCATATTTGGGAAGCAGATGACTTAAAACAACTGCCATTGGCTCAATGTCGCATTCAAACAGTTGATCCGCTGTCAGAAGGCCCTGCTGAATTATTGCCAGATATGATTTGTACAGGTTTGACCCATATGGAAGCAAGGTATGAAGCTGGATTAACCGGAGTTGAGGCCTATATATCGCGAATTGCGAGTGCAATGCTTTCTGAACATGAGCAATTTATAGGATTTGGAGCTGGGGATACGATCGCAGAATGTGTGTCTAGGGGATTACAAAAATGTTTGGATGAAGAATTTCGTAAGAGACAAATAAAACAAAAAATTTCTGTTTTCACGCTAAAATTAGATGTAGTAGAGGATGAACGCTGCAGCTTTTATTTGCAAGCACTTACTACATTGCAAGGAACACCTACAATCGCTTTAGGAGAGGATATTTTTAACTTCCCTGTGATTTGGATTCATACGAATAATCGCTGGTATGGAAGTGTAGGGTTAAATAAAACAATAGCGTTACGCAAAGCATTACAACAGGCACTTACAGAAGCGCAAAATTGTGATGATTGCCACGCATCACAAGTACTAGAGACTTCATCAGTTTTATTACAAGATAAACTGCCATTACATTTTTCTATTTCTTCTTGTGAAAACATAACACAAGAAGAAATATTACAATCTGCTGAACAGACATTAAAACAAAATGGAATGCGGCCCTACGTATTTGAAATATCCCTAGAAGAAGTTTGGAAGGAGGAACTGGCGGGACTATTTGGAGTATTACTGGGAGAGGAGGAATCCCAGTGAGTACTTCCATTTTAATTATTGGAGAGGGACTATTAGCAAATCGTGTATATGAAGAATTAGCTGTGCAATATGAAATCATAAGGCACACCAATTTTGATCTAAATATACCAGCAACAACCGATTTAGTTCTCGTTTTACATGATACTTGGAATCCCTTATTTCATAAACAGGCAGAAAGTGTATTTCAATCGACGGATATCCCTTGGCTGCGAGCTTTCGTTTCATTTGGAAAAGGAATAATCGGTCCGATCGTTCGTCCTGGTACACAAGGATGTTCCCAATGTGCAGATATACGTCGTACTTTTGCAGGAAGTGATTCGAAAGAGATGTGGGAAATAATGCAAATCCTATCATCGAAAGAGGAAATCCCCAGGGACATATGGACATCAAATAATGGATTAATACAAATGACACATATTCTGTTAAGAGAAGTGCAGTGCATTCTAGAAGATGATTATGTACGATCAGAAGGACACATGTTTTTCGTAAATTTACAAACTTTGAAAAGCTCCTATCATTTTTTTCTACCTCATCCTTTATGCTCAAATTGTAGCCAAATGCCTAATGATTTATCACATTCAGCTGAAATTTCATTACAATCAAGCCCAAAGGTTAACTTAGATAATTATCGTTGTCGTTCAATATCTGAACTAAGTAAAGTACTAGTTAAAGATTATCTAGATCATGAGACTGGGTTTTTAAATGATAAAATGTATGATCTTACGCCTCCATTTGCTGATGTAAGTGTGAATCTTCCGCTTCTCTTCGGAAACGAACCAACGGCTGGCCGGACTCATTCATATGCAACGAGTGAATTAACTGCTATTTTAGAAGGATTAGAACGATATTGCGGTCTAGAGCCTCGTGGAAAACGTACAGTTATTCACGATACGTTCCGCAATCTAACTCATCAAGCTTTAAATCCTCTTGAAGTAGGGGTACACGCGCAGGAACAATATATGAAACCTAACTTTCCGTTTAAACCGTTTCATCCAGATCGTCCAATGAATTGGGTATGGGGTTATTCATTTTTACAAGAACGTCCAATTTTAGTTCCAGAACTACTTGCTTATTATAGTTTAGGTAGTAAAGATGGCTTTGTTTATGAGACTTCCAATGGTTGCGCATTGGGCGGCAGTTTAGAGGAAGCGATTTTTTATGGCATTTTAGAAGTCATTGAGCGCGATTCATTTCTGTTAACTTGGTATGCAAAGCTTTCCCTCCCGCGTCTTGATCTTTCTTCTGCCGCTGATCAAGAGTTGCAGTTGATGATAGAACGTGTACGTGCAGTAGGGGGATATGATATACATGTATTTAACTCGACAATGGAACACGGAATTCCAAGCATTTGGGCATTGGCAAAAAACAGGAAAGAGAAGGGGATGAATATTCTCTGTGCAGCTGGGGCGCATTTAGATCCGGTACGAGGGGTGAAAAGTGCAATATTTGAATTAGCTGGTATGATGTTAACACTTGATAAGAAACTTGAGGCGAATCACAAGAAATATGTACAAATGTTCCTCAATCCTTCTCTCGTGAAGCAAATGCATGACCATCCTATGGTATGTGCTTTGCCAGAAGCGGAAGAACGGTTTCGGTTTTTGCTAGATAATAATCGACCGTTACAAACATTTACCGAAGCATTCAAGCAGAAAACGAGACATGAGGATTTGACAGATGATTTAAGAGAAATGCTTCATATGTTGCACCAGTTAAACCTCGATGTGATTGTGGTAGATCAGACGACACCAGAAATAATGCGAAATGGATTACATTGTGTGAAAGTACTCATTCCAGGAATGTTGCCAATGACATTTGGGCATCATCTTACGCGCTTAACAGGTTTAGAGAGAGTGTTACACGTGCCAATGAAACTTGGGTATACGAAGCAATCGCTAACGTTTGAACAACTCAATCCACATCCGCATCCGTTTGCGTAAGTAATGATTAGGAGGGAGAAGGGTGAGTTTAGAGACATTTTTGAACAATTTACATGTTAATGACGAAGCAACCACCTCGACTTGGGAGGTGGACTGGGAAGACGGACCACTTTCTTATAAGCTTTATCGGGACTTACCGGGAATTCCGTTATCTTCTGAAGTTACATTAACACTTGAAAATTTCGAAGTATCAACAGAACCGAATCTTCGCGAAATCGGTCATTTTCTTTGGTACGTATTTGGGCTTACTCAATTCAGTCAGTCGACCTCACCATCACCAGAATTAAATGTTATGCAGTCGTATCGGAGGTTTGTTCCCTCGGGCGGAGGCTTATATCCAAATGAATTGTATATATATTTAAAGATGGAAAATGTACCTGTTGGGATTTACCACTACGATGTAGCACATCACCGCTTAGTATTATTAAGAGAAGGGAATTTTGATTCATATGTAACCCGAACTCTTGGGAATAGCTGTGACACATCCGCTTGTTTCGGTGTTATTTTTGTATCGACAATGTTTTGGAAAAATTTCTTTAAATATCATAACTTTTCTTATCGTCTGCAAGGATTAGATGCAGGTGTGTTAATCGGACAATTGCTAGAAGTAGCAAAACGATTTCAGTTCACACCAAGCGTGCATTTTCAATTTCTAGACCGGGCCATCAATCATTTACTCGGATTATCGGAACAAGAGGAGAGTGTATATGCAGTTATCCCTCTATCGGTCAATTCTGTAGCACCACAGTTCAATCATGAAAATGATGCTACGAATAAAGAAGTGTCTGCTACTCAATTATGTGAGGAACTACCAATTATCCACCATAATCACTATGTTAAATCTCGAAAGATTGCACAGTATCCAATGCTAATTCAAATGAATGAAGCATCTATGCTTGAATCAACACGATCGTTTCAAAAAATCAAGAGTGAAACAAATAGAATGCGTGATGGTCAAGCGTTAGTTCTTCCATGTATAAAGCGAATGTCATACGACTTAACAGCTGCTTGCCAAAATCGATTTTCACCGGAAATGGATTTTACATTTCGGAAAATGAGTCAAGATCAATTGACTACGTTACTGCATGAAGCAACTGCTTCTTTTGCCTATCAAAACGATTTAGATACAAAGCATGAAGAATTCGCATCCCGTGTTTCCTTATACGTATGTTTATTTGGTGTTGAAGGGATCCCAAACGGCGCTTATCATTATGACAGTGATGCTCATGCATTACGACAAGTACATCTTGGAGATCATCGTTTCTTTCTGCAAAGCGGGATGACATTCCATAATGTAAATATATTCCAAGTGCCACTTTGTCTACATGTAGTAGGAGATAAAAAACATCTTAAAACAGAACTTGGATATAGAGGATACCGCATTCAACAGATGGAAGCGGGCATCCTTGTACAAAAATTATTGTTAGCGGCTTCCGCTATAGGACTCGGAGGGCACCCGCTTCTTGGATTCGATGTCAATTTGTGCGATGAAATTTACAAACTAGGTTCAGAAGAAAAAACGAGTCTTATCCAAATTCCAATTGGCTTTTATCGGCAACGTCCTTGGTTGAAAGGAAGTTTGCATAGTTAAAAAACATTACTTATATAGAATATTAAAAAGCTTGGATTCGAATGAATGCAAGCTTTTTCATGTAGTAAACACTCTTAACAAAACGCAAATCGGTGAAGGTTATAGACTTAAAGATGACGCTCCTAAGTTATTAGTTGATTTCTTCTAAAAAGAAGAAAATTAAAGATTTATTCAAAATCTTCTTTGCTTTTCGCAATCTAGATGTACTAGTTTGTTAGTACGGGATAAAACAATTGGACAATAAAAAATCAACACCAAATTTCATTTATCGTATTTTTACAGTCAATAAAAATATTAGTAAATATGTCAATCAACCCTTAATTATTCTTACAGAGTAGAAAAGAGTAGTATAGGACATAATTACATTTGAAAAGACGTTTAGGAGCTGATTCTGATGGAAAAAGAACTAAATAATAATAAAAAACTAAACATCAAAAAATTAAACACAGAAGAAAACGCTATTTATAGTGATCCGAAAGATGCGAGTAATATGCAACCAATACCACAGCCAAAAGATTATGATGAAATTGAATATTAATATATAAATACAATTGAAAAGCCGACATAAAAACCCCTTTCTTTTTTTGGGAGGACGAGAGTGTCTGGCCGTGCATAGAAGCGGTCAAATCCTTTTCCTGCCACATGCGAGGTTAAAAACAAAAGGAACAGGCAAGTAGCGGTCTTATTTCATTCTGCATAACCGCGACTTATATGTCGAAAAATTAAAATGAATTTATATAGTAGCAAACAGGAACAGAAACAATATCGTTTCTGTTCCTGTTTTAGCTAACGAACTTTTGTTTATTTCTCATTAGAAGGTGGAATAGAAAGAAAAACTAACGAATCAACAAGCTCAACTGAAATGCTAAAATCATCATGAAGCGTAATTACAACACAAGCCACTAACGGTAACGTAATGATAATTACATCACCATCAATTACAACTCCTGATGAACATGTGTCGTAGTCACTTATAGATAGTTCTATATCTGTATCTGGCGCAATTAAAATTTCCAAACATATATTCATGCATTGTTCGAATACGTAAGCGATTGTAGACCTCTCCTCTCTAACTAATCCATAATTCCTATGTAGATGGATGCTTGAACTGGATCTCTGAAAGTAGCTCACATACTATACTATTTAAATGAAGAGCTTCTTGATTGGACAGGTTATCTATTTATAAAAAATATATGTATGCAACAAAGGGTAGATTTGGAGAATCATATAAAAAAGTACCTTGTAGCAGCAATTGTGGACGATTACAATAACAAAAGTGAAACTTTAATAAGTGGGTTTTTTCATTCGAGGTGGGAGTCTTACTGCCCGTTAATGCAGCCTAAAAGGCCCGATATAACTTTAATGAAGTTACAATCGGACTTTTTAGGCCGAAATTATCTTAATGTAATGGATCTTAGCAAACGTTACTTAAACATTTTCATACCTCATCCAGCCACTTTCGGATCGCTCTGCTTTGTATTTACCGTAAGACAAAAGTTTCATCGCCGTACGAATAGAAGCGTGAAACACCAATCTCAACTTCCATTCTTCTTCCATTTCATTTGGATAGGCCGTTGATTCGTGAACATAATAAGCTGCCATTATACAGGGAGCCACTTGTTCTGGTTCAAATCCATAACCAATTACATCATCTACAACGAAATCAATTAGATGTCGATTTTCATCTTCCATTTCTTTTTGAAGCAACTTTTTTACAGATTCCGGTACTAATTCTAAGATTTTATTCTTCAAAACAGTCATTTTTTTTCTCTTTCAGCACGAAGAACTGCATCATTCGTTGGTGTATTAGGTACATAATTCCCATGACTATCGATGCTATGAGCTTCTTTATCATATTGTCCGTTGGCACTACGCTTTTTTGTTGTGAACGGGTTTTGATTGTTTCCCATACTTGTCACCTCCAATGAATAGTATGTGCTAATCAGAAAGTAATTTGTCCAAAAGAGATTTTGCAAAAAGTGGAATAAGGATAACAATTTACCCTGTATGAAATGGTTTCTTTCATAAAAAAATAAGTACAACCCTTAACAAAAGGAGGATTATTTATGACGAACAGAAATGATAATCGAGAACGAAAAAACAAATATCCGAACAATTTAAAGAAAGATACTGAATTCTCTAAAGATGTAAATATTAGAAGTGAAGTAACGAAAAAGGATTTCAATAAATAACGGTTGAAACCATTATTTATTGAAAAAGCTTGGATTTGATTAAATCCAAGCTTTTTCAAATGATAAAAATCCAATTATACGGCTCATAAAAAATAACGAATTTCATTTACCGTATTTTGGGAATTAAAATTAAAACAACCATAATTAACCTACATATGCATGAAAAAATTATAGGATGGAATTATATTTCATAAAAGGGTATTAATCATTATTGAATATAAAAAAACAGGGGGAATTCATCATGAAGTTAACACCAGAGCAACGAATTCAATTACATGGATTTAATAACCTTACAAAATCATTAAGTTTTAATATGTATGATATCTGCTATACAAAAACAAGAGAAGAACGGGAAGCATATATTGAATACATAGATGAACAATATAATGCAGACAGATTAACAAAGATTTTAAAAAATGTATCTGACATTATAGGTGCACACGTATTAAATGTCGCTAAACAAGACTACGTTCCACAAGGAGCGAGCGTAACAATCTTAGTTTCAGAAGGTCCAATTGTAGAAGTACCAACTGAATCATTTAGCGAATCACCCGGCCCTCTTCCAGGATCAGTCGTTATACAGTTAGATAAAAGTCATATAACAGTTCATACATATCCTGAATATCATCCAGATGAAGGAATCAGCACTTTTAGAGCCGATATTGATGTGTCGACTTGCGGGGAAATCTCACCTCTTAAGGCGCTAAATTATTTAATTCACTCATTTGATACGGATATTATGACCATCGATTACCGAGTTCGAGGATTTACAAGAGATATAACGGGGAATAAATTATTTATTGATCACGAAATAAGTTCCATCCAAAATTACATTCCAGAGAATATAAAAAATTCGTATGACATGATTGATGTGAATGTATATCAAGAACATATTTTTCATACAAAATGCAAACTAAAAAAATTCGACTTAAATAACTACTTGTTTGGATATACACAAGAAACATTATCTATAGACGAACAACAAGAAATTACAAAGAAATTAAAATTGGAAATGGATGAAATATTTTATGGAAAGAATATGAATCATGGCTCAATTGAAGAAGGTTCAACTGAATGAAACATCCAAAGTATCACTAAAAAGCAGGAAGACTTTCTCCTGCTTTTTTACTTTTTCGATGTGAAAATGATTCAGTTTTTATGATTAGAAATCACAATACTGAAGAAAGGTGTTTTTCATTTTTTGTCGAATTTGAATTTTGGTAAAGATTCAATAAAGAAAGGAATAAAAAATGAAAAAATACGAGCATTTAATTTCATGGGTAGAGAATATAAAAGAAAGAAACCATAGCTCCGCAGCAGCACTCTTTATTATGAAAGATAATCAAGTTGTATTGGAGCATTATAGCGGAACTCATTCTAATACAAAAAATAGTTCTCCTATTACAGCAACTTCACAGTTTAACGTTGCTTCTGCAAGAAAAAGTTACTTAGGACTTGCGATTGCCTATGCGCTTTATGAAGGGAAAATTAAAAGTCTAGACGATTATGCTGTAGATTACTTTGAAGAGTATGACAAAACTTTACTTAGTAATACAACCTTAAGGCACTTAGTGACTCATTCACATGGTCTCAATGCGAGTGACAGCGGAAGCATGTACCGAGAATTTGAACCTGGAGAAGAATGGGCTTACAGAGGTATTAATGTCGAAATGATGACACAGCTAATTAATAAGCTATATAATAAAAGTTTTCCAGAATTACTGAGAGAACGAGTTTTTATACCCGCGAGTTTTACAGAAACAGCTTGGCAAAAAGTAGATCATAACAATTTAGTAAAAGTAGTTATAGATCCAGGTAAACTAGCTGAAAACAAGATAGGTACATCAGATGATGGGACAGAATCGAATCTTTTTGTCTCCGCTAGAGAGTTTGCATATTGGGGAAACCTTCACCTAAATAAAGGATATATGAATGGGAAACAAATCGTCCCGAAAGAAGTTATTGAAATTACAACACAAGTTCATTCTCCTCATTTTAAAAATACAAATTTACCACAAAACGGATTATTTTGGTTTGTTCAGAATACACCAGCATTGCAAAGTGAAATAGGTGAAAGAGTCCCAAAAGGATCCTATCAAATACTAGGTGTAACAGGGCCAACGATTTTAGTGATTCCTGAATATAATGTCGTTGTCGCAAAGATGTATAACAAACGATATAACTATGGAGGTGACAATTACCTTCAATACTTAAGAGAATTTAGCAATTTAGTGGCTGATACGTTTGCTAAATAACCACACTGGTTGATAGGACTTGTACATAAGCAGTAGAAGATACCTAACAAAAAAATAGAATATATGTAATGATTCTAAAGTAGTTGGCTGCTTAAATTTAAACTTATACTCACCAAGGAAGTTGATATGTTCCCATCCAAGTGGTGAAATATGATGGAAAAGTTCTTCCTGCAAGACACCCTTATCTTTTTTAATATGTATTTTACCGTATTCAGGAAAGTTACAGATAGATCCAATTTTATTTTGGTAGTGCAGTTACATGCAAATAGTTGATATAATTCTTATATAATTGGATGCAATTATATAAAGAGGATGGTTATAAGTTAGTATAAAAGCAAAATAGAAAAATGATAAAAGGGGCTAGAAAGTATTATGATGGATGAACAAGAATTAAAACAAGAACTGCAACAAATCCAAAAGAACAATTACGCCGTACCAGAAGATGTGGACGCCTATCCATACGCACAATGGATGATGGATTATATCGGTTCAACTGATGCAGATTTGCGGGATGAATTAATTTACAGTACGCTCGAACGATGGATTACAGGAGAAGTATTTAGACAAAAAGAGTTACGCGGACTATTGTTACAAGCGCTTAGTCCTGATTATTTGTTTTATAAAATTGGTGAAAAAGGAACAGACTCTGTTTTTAAGCGTGCTTTCTCAATTTTAATCCCACCGCTTATTTTATCCGTTCATGAAAAAGAACCGTTCTTATCTGAAGAACAGCTCTACAGCGTGGCAGAACAAGTTTTGGAATATGTGCATCTTGAGCAGGATGTACGAGGCTATGTAGCTGGAAAAGGCTGGGCTCATTCTACTGCACATGCCGCAGATGCGCTAGACGCTTTAACACGTACAATACGAAATCGCGAATTTTTGCATGCAATACTTGCCGTTATTCGCCATAAGGTTTGTCTGAACGATTACATATATATAAACTTTGAGGATGAGCGATTAGTAACGGTAGTAATGTCTTTACAGAATCAAAATCTTTTAACCCAAGAAGAATGGAATAACTGGCTTCACAGCTTTACGAACATTGAAGACGCTTCACCTTCTCAAAATGATATTTTAGTACAAAACATTAGAACCTTCTTAAGAAGTTTGTATTTCAGGGCTTTAAAACAAGAGGAAAACTCTATATTTACGATTGCTGTACTAGAGAATTTGAAAAAATGGCATAGGTTTTAATTTGGGTTGTAATATGTAATTTTTTTTATGAATGGTGGAAATACGTCATTGGATTATTTGCAGGATACGTCGGTGGGTTTATCGTAACCTATTTCTTTGGTGTGCCAAAGGAAGCGATGATAGAACAAAAATAATACATCTTAAAAGTACGATTAATTTTTGGTCAATCATTGGATTCTACTATCATTCACCTACAGCAAAAAAACTTCTACTTATGAAATATACATGACCTAATATGTCTTAATACCTTATAATAATAGGGAATTAATGTTAAAGGAGGGGGACATGGTTGAGCAAATGCTGAAAATAAATAAAGTGGAGATTTGTGCAGAAAGTTTTGGAAATCCTAAGGACCCTGCTGTACTTTTAATTATGGGAGCTATGTCTTCATTAGATTGGTGGGATGAGGACTTCTGTCTCCGTCTCGCTGATCAAGGAAGATTTGTCATTCGATACGATCATCGTGATTTGGGACGATCGACTACTTATGAACCTGGCACTTCCAACTACACAATATTAGACATGGCTACCGATGCAGTTGGAGTCCTGGATGCTTATTCCATAAAGCGAGCTCATATCGTTGGAATGTCCTTAGGTGGTATGATTGGTCAAATTCTTGCCCTTAGGTATCCGAATCGTTTATTCACGCTTACTTTAATTGCATCAAGTGTGTTCGGGACTGAGATGGAAAAACTCCCTCCAATGGATGAGAATATCCTAAATCATTATGCAAAGAGTACGTCCATAGTTTGGTCAAATCAAGAAAAAGCTGTTTCCTATATTGCGGGTGGATGGAAAACTTTAGTCGGTTCCAAACCTTATGAGAGGGAAAGAATATATAAACTGGCGAAAAGGGAAGTGATCCGCGCTAAACAGCTTCCAAGCAGATTTAATCATGCTATGCTGCAAGGTGGAGGTGAGTATTACGATAGGATGGGAGAAATCAGCATACCAGTACTCATTATTCATGGAACAGAAGATCCCGCTTTGTCATATGAGCATGGACTTGCTCTTGCAAAAGCCATTCCTCATGCTGAATTAGTGACTCTTGAGGGATCAGGGCATGAGATTCATAGTGAAGACTGGGAACAAATGATAGAGTCAATTGTAAAACTTAGTTCCTAATAAAAAGAAGTAGTTGGGGAACGTCAGAAAGATGCGGATTTACAACATTAAGCAATAGATATTACCATCTTTTTGACATAAGACCCACGCTAAGCTATTTTTTAGAGGTTAAAACCCCTGATTTTTCTACAGTAAACAAAAGAATCAGAGGTTTATATTCCTTTCTCGTTAGTTTAATAAGAAGGGAGAAATATCAATCTTAAATATTAATTGAAACTGTTGGTATACAGTATTTAAATGATAGGATTATAGTCACCATCGAAATGAAATTCGTATTCATTGTCGATTCGAATATAGCCTAGAATGTTGCGTTCCCTACACCTACGAAAAACGCTTGAATAGTTCTCATTATCTTTGTTCCCTTCTGCGACAAGAATTTCTTGGTCTTTGCAATCAAGGACAATTCCAATATGATCGTGAGAATTATTTGATAAAAGTTTTTCATAAATAACTATATCGCCGCGTTGTGGTCTAAAGTTCTGGTCATCATAATAAAAAAATCTAGATTCAGGCAGTTGAGCCCACTCAAATATAGCGCCTACACCAGCTAGTCGATAATTACCGTTTGGATAACGTATCGGCAGCAAAATTCCTGCCTGCATACAGCAATGGTATACGAATGCTGCACACCAGTTCCCTTGGAGTACTTTATATATATCGGGATCAGGCCAATAATGGCAAATTTCCGTATACAGTTTATCTTGTGGAATACCAATAATGTTTTGACTTGCTAGTTTTTCTGAAATATCGGCCAACAAGCTTCGTTTATCTTTTCCGTTTTTTGTAATATTTTCATTATGATTGGTTGGAACTACCCCTTCAAATTGGTCTTTTGGAATGGACAATTCGCCAAATACATTATGAAATCTTTGAACATCCGTATGGGATACGGTGTGATCCAAGTTCTGAAAGAAATTATTGAGCATAATAGCATCTTTGATTAATTCATCATATGGACCGTGGACTTTCTCCTGCTGATTCTGGTAGAATATTGCCCGAAGAATGATAAGTTGTTCATCCTTAGAAAAAATATTTAAATCTCTTATGATAGGTCTAACGGTTTCAGCACTATTAATGCCGGTAAAATAACTGATACCAGTTTTATAGAAATAATAGTTGTGAAGCAAACCTGTAATAGCCGCAATTTCTGTCTCTAACCCTCGCTTCATTGCAAGCATCGAAGCGAAAGATGATACTCCATTAAGTTGAGCATAAGCTTCTTGTCTGTTAACTAAGTTGTTCAAATCAAGTATTTCATTAACAAGTACACGAATACTTTCAATCCTGCTTCTTGAACTATTCACAGATTATCCCACTTCCTATTCCACCTTATTTCTTGACCAAAAATTACTTAAAAATCTTTCGTAAAATTTTAATTTTGTCCCTATACGGTGGAAATATAATCCCTAATTCTATCTTTGAGCTTTTCTTTAAAATGCTTTTACAATGTGTAAAAGCATCAAAGCTATGTTTCCCATGATAGGCACCGAATCCTGCACTTCCTACTCCACCAAAAGGCAAGTGGAGATTAGCCATATGTGACATCGTATCATTGACGCAGCCTCCTCCAAAAGAAATTCGTCCAAGTACCTGTTTTTCAACGCTTTTATTTTCAGTAAACACATACAAAGCTAACGGTTTAGCATGGTTGTTAACCATATGGATAACCTCATCTAAAACTGTGTACTCCATAATTGGTAAAATTGGTCCGAAAATTTCTTCTTTCATAGCTGCAGCATCCCATGATTTTGCTTCAAGAAGTGTTGGTTCAATATATAAATGACTTCTAGATGAATTCCCACCAAATAGTATATTATTTTGATCTTGTTCTAATATAGAAATAAGTCTATCAAACTGTCTCTCATTGACAATTCGACCATAATCATTGCTTTTTGATACATCTGATCCATAAAAGCTTGTGATGACTTCTCTCATTTTCGAAATTAGTTTTACTTTAACAGACTTGTGTGCAATAACGTAATCCGGTGCAATACAGGATTGTCCAGCATTTATGAATTTCCCCCAGATAATACGTTTGGCAGCTATATCGAGGTTAGCTGTTTCATCGACAATAGCTGGTCCTTTTCCACCAAGTTCTAATGTTACTGGTATAAGATTTTTCGCCGCAGCTCCCATGACAATTTTTCCAACTTGAACACTACCAGTAAAAAAGATATGGTCAAATGGTGCATGAATTAATAAGGAAGTTATTTCTCTGTCTCCTTCAATTACACGAATATATTGTTTATCAAACGTTTCACTTATCATTTTGTTAATTACAGCTGAAACATTTGGTGCATTTTCTGAAGGCTTGAGAACTACACAATTTCCTGCCGCTATTGCCCCAATAAGAGGTTCAATTAATGATTGGAATGGATAATTAAAAGGTCCAATAATTAGCACTGTACCATATGGCTCTTTTATTATGTAGCTTTTGGAAGCTAAAAAATGAATAGGTGTTTTTACTTTTTGAGGTTTCATCCACTGTTTTAGGTATTTCATTATAAAGTTGATACTGTTATATGCGAAACCAATTTCTGCAGCATATGATTCAAACTCGCTTTTGTGTAAATCTTGATATAATGCGCTCAGCATTTGATTTTCATATTTTTGAATAGAGTTTTTTAGTTTTTTTAACTGTTCAAGACGGAAGTGAAGACTTTTTGTGTGATTATTATGGAAAAATTGTCTATGTTCTTGAATAAGTTGTTGTATATTATCAACCATTAGGACATCCCTCCAATAGCAAAAAATATTTATATACTATGTACATCAATTGTAAATGTATTACAAAATCCCAATCCATTTATTGTACGTATTTGTAAGACAAATCATTCTTTCTATTAGTCTTACAAAACTGTAAGATATCTGTCATCTTCTTCAATAGTACTTAAAAACACCTAGCTTATATACTTAAAATATATTAACAAAAAGAGGAGTGTGAGAATATGCATGAGGTGATCGAAGAAATAGTAGTTGGCCTATGTGAATTCGTAGTTGAAGCTGCAGGTGAAGTCGTTTCTAGTATCTTTACAGATCAGAATACAGAGGAGAAAAAAGAAAAAAAAGAAATATTGTGAGTTAAAAGATACGATTATTTAAAATTCAAATCATCTATTATATAAAAACAAGTGTTGGGACAACAAAATGAAAAATATTGAGGAAGTAAAACAAAAAGTTGCGGAGATGATTGAAAATGATAATAAATGAAAACGAATCAATGAAAAGTATGGAGTATCTTCAAAAGTTAAATCCAAAAAAAGATATAAGTGAACTGTTTAAAAAAGGACGACGAATTGGAATATACGGTTCATCATTTGACCCAATCACAAATGTTCATTTGTGGACTGCTTCTACTGTGGCGCATCGTAAAAAACTAAATTACATTATCTTTTTACCTTCTACAAACATGCGTATTGATAAGAAAATACAAACATCTGGCGATCACCGCGCTAAGATGATTAGCTTAGCCATACAAGATAACCAAAAATTCATTCTGGACACTCATGAATTAAACGTATTACCAGGCAAACATTATACATACTATACAATGAAGCATTTTAGGACTATATTTAAAGAAGCAGAATTGTTTTTTATCATGGGTGCAGACCTTTTAGTAGATATCGCTGATGGAAAATGGAAGATGGATAAAGAATTGATAAGTGAAAATAATTTTATCATTATGGCTCGCAATGGTATCGATATGCTCCAAACGATTAGTCGATCTGCTCTTCTTCGTAATTATGACGATGGTCGGTTTCAATTAATCGATAAAGGATTAGCTATGGAAATTAGCTCTACATATATACGCGAAGAATTTTCTAAGGGCGGCGAACCGCGTTATCTTCTCCCCGATAGCTGCTACTATTACATTAAAGAACAAGGTTTGTATCAATAATAGAGATTACATATTATATAAAACGCTAAAAACTGAAAGGGAAGATTTTGAAATGACAACTTTACAACAAAAAATCATGTCAGACTTAAATGTGTCAGCAGTCATTGATCCTAATCAAGAAATTCGAAAAAGAATCGACTTTTTAAAGGAGTATGTACTTAAAACAGGAGCAAAAGGATTCGTTTTAGGAATTAGCGGTGGTCAAGATTCAACATTGGCTGGAAGACTCGCTCAACTAGCGGTAGAAGAACTGAGAACCGAAGGACACACTGTAAAATTTGTAGCTATTCGCCTACCTTACGGCGTTCAAAAAGATGAAGATGATGCACAAGCAGCATTACAATTCATTCAAGCAGATGAAGAACTTGCACTTGATATTAAAACTACAGTAGACGCTTTTGCAGAGCAATATGAAAAAGATGCAAAAGAACAACTTACAGATTTCAATAAAGGAAATGTAAAAGCACGAGTTCGAATGATTTCACAATATGCAGTTGGCGGGCAAAATGGCCTTCTTGTCATCGGTACAGACCACGCAGCAGAAGCTATAACAGGTTTCTATACGAAATACGGAGATGGCGGTGCCGACATTCTTCCGTTGTCGGGATTAACAAAAAGACAAGGAAGAGAACTATTAAAAGCTTTAGGTGCTTCTGAAAGATTGTATTTAAAAGTTCCAACAGCTGATTTATTAGATAATAAACCACAACAAGCAGATGAAACAGAGCTAGGAATTTCTTATGAAGAACTAGATGATTATTTAGAAGGAAAGCAAGTATCTAAAGAAGTAGCAGAAGCAATTGAAAAACGATATTTAGTTACAGAACATAAACGACAACTTCCTACAACTATGTTTGATGATTGGTGGAAATAATAAAAACAATAGTATGAAGTAAATAATACTTCTTTATTAATGAGATCGATTAATTCAATAACAAGCCCAATAAAGAATGCATATATAGATACATCTAATATGTGCATTCTTTTTGTTTGTATATATTCATCTTATCTCCATACTTTTATTTCAATGTAATTCTAGTAGCTCAAAATAGAAAATATGGTGTGTATAACATTCAAAATTGGGAAAATTCCTAAAATAAAGTGATATAATAAAGAAAGCTCAAATGAAACTCTAATATACAGGAAAGTATCTTATAGAATTTATTAAATGGATGAAAAATCCCTTTAAATCCTCACATTAAATTCATATAGTAAGCATACGAATGAATCTAAATAAGGAGCGAGTGAACAAATGCAAGGAACTGTCGGTATCGATGTTGGGGGCACATTAACCAAAATTGCTTATTTTGATAAAGATAATGAATTACAACTTCATCAATTTTGTTCCAATGAACTTGAAAAAGTAGCAAGTTGGATTAATACGAACGATTTTAAAAATAAAATATGTATTACTGGCGGCAAAGCTGAACAGTTAAAAAAGCTTATTTTAGGGAAACAGTATATTCATTATATTCTAGAGTTCGATGCTACATGTAGAGGGGTTAATTATCTACTGCATAAAAGTAATTATTCCCTTGAGAATTATGTAGTTGCCAATATTGGAACAGGTACTTCCATACATATAATGTTCGGAAATACATACAATCGTATAGGCGGAACTGGAATAGGTGGTGGCACATTGAAAGGGTTATCTACACTATTAACTGGTATCGAAAATTTTGATGAAATCGTAAAATATTCAAAAACTGGTTCTAGGACAAACTTAGATATAAAAGTTAGTGATATTTATAATGAAATAAAATCTCCTATTGATGGAGATCTAACTGCCAGTAATTTTGGAAATGCCGCCATTAGTAAAGGGGGTAATAATAAATCAGATTTAATCGCAACTGTTCAAGGGCTTGTTGGAGAGGTTATTACAACTTTGAGTCTTCAAATTGCAGGGGCGCAAAGCATAGATAATATTGTTTATATCGGATCTACTTTATCAAATAATGAACCGTTAAAAGATATCATAAGCGGTTATACACTACAGAACAATAAAAATCCTATTTTCTTTAAAGATCCTGGATTTAGCGGTGCTATCGGTGCATTATTAAGTAAAACTAGTTCATAAAACGCACCCAAAAAGCATGGTAAATTACCATGCTTTTTGAATAAATCTTTCTAGAACATCCACTAAAAAATTCATTAATAACTATAGAACATCTTTTTTACTTGATAATTCGCTGCTAGATTTCCCTTTGGACCGAGAAGTATCTTTCGCACGAACATAACCCGTAGTTGCTTCGTCAGTAGTAGGTCCAGCTGTGTTGAATCTCTCATCTCCAGTGCGATGAGAGTCGTTCGATTGATTTTTCATGGAGCACCTCCTAATTAGAATGAGTGTAGTATGCCCATGTTAGAGGCAATATTATATTTCATTTTTGCTTATTATTCCATTCTTATATTTTTTTGAATATTACAGGCTTTTTTAATAAAAATGCTGTGATTATATGTTTAATAGACTTAAAACTAAGATTCCAAAAACAAAAAGTGAATGGATTTGAGATATAATAGGTTTCTTATTTTATATCAGTTCTATAATCTTTTTAATATCGCTTTGGAATCAATTACCCGAAAAGGTACCTACACATTTTAATGGTCTCGGTGAAGTCGATCGTATGGATTCAAAATGGAAATTATTAAATTTACCTGGTATTGGATTATTCATTATATTGTTAATGAAAATTTTAGAAAATCACCCAGAGTCACATAATTATCCTAATAGATTTAATGAAACGAATGCAAAACAGTTTTATTTACTAAGTCGAAAAATGATTAATTAATTAAAAAATATCTGTTTAATTATCTTATCTTTCATTGTATTTATGAAGGATAAGATAATTCATATAATATGAGGTAGCCAAATTGGAAAGTAGCAAAGTGCAATTAAAAATACCAAAATTTGAAGAGTTGGATTATAGAAGACAACTTTTAGCAGATAGTGAAACAATGGCCTACAATATAGAGTATGAGTCCGTTTTGATTAATCATTTTTTCAAAATATGCTTTTTCTTTTTGTTCGTTAATCAATATTATAAGTAGCTATTTGATCAAACTGTATTTCAAAGCAACAGGTGGTACATTTTGTTATGTATAAAACTTTTATTATTTGTTTTAGGTATATCATAGCGTTATAAGGTTCATGTAATATCGAAGTAAGATTCGTATATTTTAAACAAGAAATAAAATAACAATTTGGAGGAGTTTTTATAAGATTAAAGGAGGGGCTGTATACGAAGAAAGTTTAACTGTATATAAAAAGATGTAGTGAAATAGAACTTTTTTTATTAAGATTAAGAATATTCACACATATCATTACTAGGACTAAGGAGAGGGTTAGAATGAGATTAGAAGGTGAGGGGATTTATTTAAGATCTCTTTGTAAGTTAGATGCACCCATTATATTAGAAATCACAATGGATGAAGAAATACGTTATATGACTGGAACCAAGTCTAATTTTTCATTGGAGCAAATTAAGACACATATAGATAACATAAATAATGATTCAAGTCGCTTTGATTTCGCTATTTGTTTAAAAGGAACTGACGAAATGATCGGGGAATTATCGATTCTTGATATCGATGAGGAGAGTCGAAAAGCAGGCTTCAGAATATCGATGGCTTCCATTTCATTAACGGGAAAAGGATACGGGACTGAAGCAATCAAAATAGTTCAAAGTTTTGTTTTTAAGCAACTCAAATTAAATCGTTTACAGTTAGAAGTATTTAGTCATAATTCACGTGGAATTAGAGCGTATGAAAAGGTTGGGTTTGTAAAAGAGGGAACCTTACGCCAATCCTTATATTATAATAATGCGTACTCGGATGAAATTATTATGGCAATACTTAAAAGTGATTATAAAAATATGCAATTGTAATTAATTGATTTTTGAGTGCAAACAGATTTAATTGGATAGAAATTAAACAATGTTAAAGATCCTTACTACAATAAATGTAGCAAAGATCATATTTTTCATGTCAAAATTCAATAACTTTGTTACTACTTTGCATAATTTTCGATTTTATCCTCCCTCTTAGAATACTTTAATAGTTGAATTTAAAAGTATGCAAAGGTTCTTAGAAAAAGAAGTTTTACATACTTTGATAGTATTATTTATTCAAAGAGTCCCTACTTTGGTGTCTCCGTTGGTAATTCAGCATTTTTTCGTTACCAAACTAGTATCCTCTTTGTGTTCGAGTTTATACAATAAATGTATATAAATTTTAAACCTCATTAATTTTGTCATTAATTTCTTTTATTTCTTTATTGATTTCTTTTGGTGTATCAGTAAAACGTACAGATATATTCCTTTCACCAATAACTTTGTTAGCAACCGGTAGAAGTTTCTCTGTTTTCGCTTTATTTTCTAAACTCCGCTTGTTCTCTTTTAAATCGTTATTAAGGAAACCAAGAAAATAAATTTTTTCATGCTCATTATCTTTACTTGTAGGATATGAATATGAGCAAACCCTCCTATCTAGATTATTTTCATTAGCTTTTGTTGGAATGGCGTTATGCAAAGCTCTATAAAAATCTATCGGCTTAAAAGCCCCATGTTTCGTATAATTGATTTCTAGGAATTTACGAAGCTCATGGTATAAGTCATCTTCTGGACTTAATAGTGGCAATTTAAACGACTTGTACTCATCATTAACTTCGTATATTAAGGGTAATTCAATGAAATCTTTAGTCCCCCTTTTAAATAATCCTAATTTACTTATATGCTAACATGGACCAGTGGCATGGTGCTGTTTGTTTCCAAGTTAAACTAGAAAAACCGCTCATTCGTAACATAGTATCAAGATCATTTACTTTTGGATAATCTTCTGTATGATCCCATCTTTTTCCTATTCGTTGTTTCGCATCCTCCATAGCTAAATTGGATGCAAACATAATGTCTAATAAGAGAAGTTTTCCATCGGGTTTAAGGATACGATATACTTCCTTACAAGCCTTTTCTCGTTCTTCAGGTAAAACCTCATGAAAACAAAAACTTGAAATAACAGCATCAAACTGATCACTTTTTTGTCCTGTATTTGTAAATGTCCCGATACTGAAATGATAATCGGGATACTTATTTTTACACTGTTCTAACATTTTTTCTGACAAGTCAATTCCCCAAATATTGTAGTCATTCTTACTAATTAAAGATGCGAAAGCACCTGTGCCAATTCCAATATCAAGAATTACATGTTTATCGTTATTATTAAGCATTTGCTTAGCTTCAAGCAAACTATGATTGTATCCAAAAAGTGGTCCATTTGGATTCTCTAGACTTTCATCATATGTTCGCGCCCAATCATCAAAAAGTTTTTGTGTAGTTTCAGACGTACGTAGCAAATAATGTTCCTACCTTTATAAATTACCTACCTCTATTTTCAATGTGAAAGTGTTTTTAATATTCATCATTGCTATCACTCCAATCCATATGTATTAATTAATGTCTTCGATTCAAGACTTTAAAATCCTTCTATCTGTACCACTTTTTGTGAAATTAATCCTCAAATTATTTGATAGTTAAACTATATTTTATGGTCAAAAAGAATGCTGTAAAGGAATAAAGCAGCAAGTTGCATTCATTGAAGAAGCAAGACTTTGTATAATACTTAAAAATAAAATAATATCTAATGAACATAAAAAACCTATACGATGAGCAATTGATAACTTAGATAAAATGATAAATTTCCAAGGAAGATTTCCAGCGGATAAAAAAACAGATACTGTGAGTCCGCAAAATATAGATTTTAAAGAAAAATTCATAAAAACAAATGACTTAAGAGAAAAAATTAAAAAGTTAAAAAAGGAAAAACAATAAAACGAAAATAATTAATATACTACATAGTGGAAACGAAACCAACTGTGCTATTTAAAATGGTACAGTTGGTTTCGTTTTATAAGAATTGAGCTCATTTTTTTCATTTTGGGGTAATTCTTAAGTTGATGGCGATGGGGTTTAGGGGATAAAACGAACTGATTACTTAAATTTACAATACAAAGGGGTGTAAGATGTGAAGGGAAAGAAACTTATAGGTCTTTCAATACCGGTAGTAATGATGTTGTTAAGTGGTTGTGGTGTATATAATAAGACTTCAAAAGAAACAAAGACTGAAGTAAAAGAAAAGAGTATCCAAAAAGTAAAGGTTTCAGAAGAAGAATACGCTGAATACGTATTAGATTTAGGTACTGAATTTACAAAAGCATATGAGGCTTTTATTCCAACAGTAAAGAACAAGCAATCAAGTAAAAAAGTGTTAGATAAGTTAAAAAGGGTAGATAAAGTTTTAACGAAGTTTGATTCTATTGACCCTCCTAATAAATACGAAGACATACAGAAGAATATAAAGAAATCAACCTCATCTTATAGAACAGCATTCTCGATTGTTAGAGACCTGTATTCGCAAGACAAGATAAGCGATAAAGAGAAAAGTAGAGAAGTCCTTGAAAAAATGACACCTTATTTACAAGACGGTGATAGTTATTGGACTACCGTATTTAATGAGTTGAAGACAGAAATTACAATGACAAAAGGTGGTTATCTAGACTCTGAAGACTTTAAAAATACGAAAACAGAGAATGTAATAGATTATGAAAAAATGAAGAAAGACATAGTAGACGGTACAGAGTTAGTAGGGAATTGGGGTATCATACGCAAAGATAAGTTTATAACAACATTTGTATTAAAAGACGGGAATCCTAAGACGTTTGAGATGTACACAGATGACGACTATCCAAGTAAGAGAAACATAATAGAAGGTACGTGGGAATATGATAGAGAAAGTGTGATGTTAGAACTTCATATCACAAAACAAGTAACACACTGGGTATTCGTTAGCCATAAAGAGAGAAACATATTTTATAAGATACAAAACTACAATGAAAACTTTTTACAACTATACAACGGTGGACCAGAAACTACAACTAGAATTGTAAAGCAAAAATAAAGTATCGTTTCATGAAACAGTAATATAAGAAAGTAAAGGGATTAGGTGTAGAAACCTAGTCCTTTTTTATTAAGGAGGTATACTGGAAATGAAAAAGCCAAACTTACAATTCACGAACATAATCTATATATGTTATTAAAGAGAGTTATATCCCTTTAGTAAAGCTATTCATAAAGGGATATACTTTTGTTTTGTCGAAATTACACGTAAGCTGAATGGTTTTTCATTAACATGGACCGTAGTATCTATTAAAAGTGTGAGAAGGTGTTTATATCATGTCCAATAGTAAACGTCATACAAAAATTAAAGTGTGGGGTATTAAAATTGTAATGATATTTTGTTTCTCAATTAGTGCAATTGCTTTGTCCAATGGTGCTCTATACTTACAAAAAGTGATTTTTTTAAAGAATTTAATTCCGAAGATTCGTATGAGAATACAGGAGACGTTGAAGATACCGTCGAGCCCGGAAGACTTATTGGAAAGTTGAAACATGGAGATTTTGGAAAAATAAAAAAATCTAATAAGATAATAAATATAAAAGAGGAAAAAAATTTATTAAGTTCCATAATTTCTTTCCTTTCTAACTCATGGGTAATAATAATCTGTTATATCATTTGCACTGGGATTTTCGCATATTTTCTCTATAGTTATGTCCGAAAGCCAAACCATAAAAAAAGGGCACAGTTTAATGAACTTCAAACAAACCATCATGATATTAAGAAGACAAAGAAGGAAAAAGCAATCCCAAAATTAATAAATCAACTTCCTACTGATCCAGTACGGATAAAGTTAATCGAATGGGAGCGTAGTTTACCATATTACGAAAAGCGACGTTCTTACAAGTCAATACAGCAATGGTTAAAAAGAATTTGTAGAACGGGAGAGATCATTCCCATTTACGAATTGATTCGATATGGAAATAAATCCTCTTCAGAGCTAGATGTTGAAAAAACAACGCAGTGGATACAACAAAACAGTAAAAACCAGTGAGAACACATTGCTAACTTACCACCTTGTGAAGCTGAGGGGATAGGAGAGCGCACGTATTTTGAGTTTTCTTACTACTATCTTAATACTTACAATAAAAGAAAGGTAGGTCTTAATATGTACAAGTTGTATTGTAGATTATATCAAAACACGTTTAAGTTGATTTCCTGCTTTTTACCTTGGCGTGAACCTCAATTATTAACAGGAGAAAATAGCTTGAGTAAACTTCAAATTCACTTAATTAACAACAATATTGATAGAGTGTTAATAGTGACAGACAAGGGTATTACGTCAATTGGATTACTAGATGAATTTCTTAAACAACTAAAAGAAGCAGGGGTAAAATATTTTATTTATGATAAAACCGTTCCAAACCCTACAATTTATAATATTGAAGATGCACTATCTCTTTACCACGAAAGTAAGTGTCAAGGTATCATTGCATTTGGTGGTGGATCACCGATTGATTGTGCAAAAGCGGTCGGGGCGCGAGTTGCTAGACCGAAAAAAAGTATTTCTGAAATGAAAGGGGTTTTAAAGGTCAGAAAAAAGATTCCACCCTTATTCGCAGTCCCTACAACATCAGGTACAGGAAGTGAGGCTACACTCGCTACTGTTGTATCTAATAGTGAGACACATGAAAAGTATGCAATTAACGATCATGCACTCATCCCGAAGTTAGCCGTACTGGATCCGATGCTTACAGTTAATTTACCTCCCCATATAACATCAACTACTGGAATGGACGCTTTGACACATGCGGTTGAGGCATACATTGGAAAAAGTAATACAGAAAAAACAAAACAGAACAGTAGAGAGGCAGTTCAATTGATTTTTAACAACCTTTATGAATCCTATATAAATGGTTCAAATATTTCTGCACGCAAAAACATGCAGAAAGCGTCATATTTAGCTGGTGTAGCGTTTACCCGTGCATATGTTGGATATGTTCATGCTATTGCACATACATTAGGAGGATTTTATTCCGTTCCTCATGGATTAGCTAACGCTATAATCTTGCCTTATGTTTTGGAGTATTATGGAAAATCAGTATATAAACCGTTAGCTGAACTAGCGGATTTAATTGGAATCAGTAATTCATCAGACACCGATGAACAAAAGTCAAAAAAGTTTATAGAAGCAATAAAGAAACTCAGTGAAGACATGAGTATACCCAAAAAGGTCAGCTGCATTCTTGATAAAGATATTCCTGTTATGGTAAACCGGGCTTTAAAAGAGGCGAATCCGCTCTATCCCGTTCCCAAAATTCTTTCAAAAGAAGACATGGTTCGACTTTACCAAATGATAAAAGAATAAGAATGTTACTTGGAGGGAAGTTTAATTAAAAAATGAAAATGGCTACTTATAAAACGTAGCGAAAAAGAAGAACACGCAGGAGGTTCACTATCTCTTGTTGGCGGTAAGGTAGAAAACGAAGGAAACTCATCAGATATTTTAGAAAGAACGCTAAAACGGGAAATCTTTGAAGAGGTAAGGATAGAGGTATCAAACCTTAGATATGTCAATAGTTCTTCCTTTGTTACAGATTCAGGTCTAAACGTAGTAGACGTTGTTTTTCTTTGTGACTACAAATCTGACAAAGTTTATGCTAAGAGCTCTTACGAAGTTGAAGATGTTGTTTGGATGACAACTCAACAAATTCTGAATAATTCGGAGTTGCCTATTTACTTAAAAGAAAATATTAAACTTGCTGATAAACTAATAACGCTTAATGTTTCTCCTTAATTTATTTTGTTAGTAATCTTTTTTATTCCCAATAGACAGAACATAAGTTCTTTTCGTATGATAGAGAAGAAGATGTACTCAATTTATATCTGTTGAAAGGGGATAATTCTAATGTGTAGAAAGAGCAGAGGAAGGTCTAAATGTACAATGGAAAAGGGCGAAATGATTAAGTTATATTTAGATGGTTCTAGCACATCAGACATTGCAAATTTGGCGAACGTTACTTCTAGATACGTTCGCATGGTCCTAGCAGATAATAATGTCGAAATGAGAGCACGTGGCAGTTGGAAGCGTAAATATGCTATCAATGAAGATTATTTTAAAACTTGGTCTAACAACATGGCATATATTTTAGGTTTTTTCATCGCTGACGGCGTAATAGCTAAGAACTGTCATACAGTTAGCATTTCTCAAAAAGAAAAAGGGATTTTAGAAGATATTAAAAAAGAAATAAAGTCAAACCAGCCATTATGTAAAAATAAAAATACCGATGTATATATACTAAACTTAAATAGCAAAATCATGAAAAACGACTTAATAGATATACACAGCATTACTCCTTGCAAATCATTTGATGTACAATTCCCGTATGTTCCAGAAGAATTTTTACATCATTTTATTAGAGGATATTTTGATGGAGATGGTTATGTAAACTATCAACAATATACTGTAAGCTTTGTAGGTGGTTCTCATAGTTTTATGCAATCTTTAACAAAAATCTTATATGAACAAAATTTTGATCCCAATTTTATCAATAAGGATACACACTATCGTGTAATTTTAAGTGGTAGAAGAACTATTAAACGTTTTTCTGATTGGATTTATAAAGAAAAAGAGTTATTTTTACAAAGAAAATACGAAGAGTTTCAACAAGAAACGCTAAAATTAGATCAATTACAAGATAGAAAACTAAAAAGAACCAAAATCGCTGTTACTAAAAGAAAAAAAGATTTTCTTATTAAATATCAGCAAAACAATTCTATTGATAATTGCTGTGAAAGTATCAAAGTCAAAAAAACTACATTTCATAATTGGCTAAAAAATGATTTGGAATTCAAAAAACAATTTGAACATCTGACTGAGATACTCAATAAAATTCAATAATTGCTAACTAAAACAAAAAAGAACTGTATCACGCTTGAGTAGCAAACGCACAAAAGGATGTGGCATTTTTATATCGTAAGAGTAGGAGAAATCAACTAACTTTATATTAGTTGATTTCTTTTTTACAGTTAACATAATATAAATTATAGGTAGTTGTAAAACGAAAGTGGTCTTACGTCTCTTTATTTAAGTAAACTATACATTTTGAGATGAAACAGAGATTTTGAAACAATCCGTAACATATATACATGCAAGTTTAAAATTTTATGATGAATCCTCACACATAATTTATATTGAATTACACTGAAAATTGTATTTGTGAACTTTCTTTTCTTTTTATTTTATATTTATTGACATCTTATTTTCTAAATATGTACAGAAACTTGCTGTATATATAAATTTCTCATAATTCGGTTCTAACCTCTCTTTCTTTTATTCAATTCACAATTAATTAGTTAACATAATATTTTATGAAATAAAAAATCCTCCCTTATTATTTTGGGAAGAATTTTAATAATAATATTGACCTTGATCTTCTCCAACAAATGTGATGATTTACTTGCTAACGATTTAATTCTATATATCCCCTGTCCATAATAACAATATTTCTTTGTAAGTTTCAGATTTTAAAGTATTCAGCATCAATAAGTATGTATCCTATGAAAGTTAAGAGAAGAACTATAGTAAAAAAGATTATTTTTTGCTTTTTACTCCTGTTTTTAAACCATCCCCATCTTTTGGTATCCATATCTAACAAATAGTAATCAACCAGAAGAAATAGCAAAATGAGTAAGAAATAGCAAAAGATTTTCAGCATAATCACCTCCTTTATTAGCCTTATAAATGCATGGTACCTTCCTGTTCATTCTATTTTATTTGGAATAATGCTATGTCACATTATGAATATTCTCTTCTATAAAGAACCGTATCAAATTTAGATAACCATGCTAAAATACGCTTTCCGAGCTTATTCTCCAAAAGCACATTAGCTAATAAAATATTAACTTGGTATACTTATTTTCATTTTTTGTGCTGACGGTGGACAAGTTAAGTTGTGCTCATAAATTTTTTTATTAATCCTTTCAACCATTTCAGCGAATTCTTCCTTTTCTGTGCATGTATGCAACTTCTCCTTTAATGTATCGATCTCTTTCGAAAGTTCAATCCACCCCGGCAATATACGATTATCTTTCATCGTTTTATATAGTTGTTTTTCTGGATTATAAGAGAGACTTTTATCAATTTGTAGTGGCTTTCCTTTACCTACTAAATCATCAAATACACCTTCTTTTTGCGATCGTTTAATAATCGAACTAATATGATCTTCATACGTATATGACCATACTTTTTCATCTTTCACTAAAATTTCTTGTTTCTTTAATGCTTTATCTAACTCTTTTTCTTTCATATACTTTCTCCTCCCTTTTATTATTTCATGAGTATTTTAAGTTGTTGTAAGGACACTAATCCTTCAGCAAACTGTTTGTGCCACCACAGTACATCGTGGCCACCAGGGAATTCAACGTAGGTACTTTGATATTCTTTTTCTTTTAGTACTTGTGATAACTTCCTATTTGCTTCTAACAATGGTTTATTTTCTAACTGCCCAGCACTCATATAAATTTGCAATGGTAATGTGCTGCTTCTTTTAAATTGATTTTCAATCCAAGGATGTAATCCTTCGTAATTTTCTTTTTTCCAATGTACAGAACCAGACATTGATAAAACATTTCCGAAGATTTCTGGATATTGTAATGCTGCATAAAAAGCTGCTAAACCACCAAGGCTAAATCCGCCAATTGTTGTATGATATGAATCTTCATTCACATGATATCTTTCTTGAATCCAAGGAAGTAGTTCTTTTGTTAAAAACATATTCATTTTCTTGTAAAATGTGAGTTCTGTAAATCGGTCTACATGATCAATGCCCATTAGAATACACGGTGGAATTTCTTTTGTATGTATAAGATGATCTAGTGTTACAGCTGCTGATAACGTCTGCAGCATAGAACTGCCATCAAACATGATAAGAAGGTCATAAGAAGATTGTTCAGGTGAGTAATTATGTGGAGTATATATCCAAAGTTGTCGTTCATTCTTTAATATAGAACTATGAAACTGGTGTGTTTCCACTTTTCCTTTAGGAATGTGAGTTTCCTGCTTTGTTTTGTTAATCTGCGACGATAGGCCTAGCTCTAAAAAAGACATTGGTTCTGCTTCATGCCCAAACATTTTAGAATTCAATGGATCACGCTTATAATTTTCACTTCGTTTTATCCAATCTTGTTCAAAGGTATCATTCATTGAAAAGTAATACGTCGAAGCAAACTTTTCTTTTGTTCGAAACGTTTTAAACCATATGTTTGTATATGAAAGCTTATCCATTTCATTCGCTGTTATATCCCAACCAGGAAAACTTCCAAATACATATGCATTTTCAGTTAGTTCATCACCTAACCAAATGTATGTAACAAGGTTGTACTCATCATCAATTGGACAAGTCTCTATAATAGGTGTTTCTTGTTTCTTTATGTTCTTCAAAAATAACGTAAGAGCATCGCGATTTCCTTGATCTAACTGATTCGCCAAATCATGCATAATTGGACTTATTGATTTTTTCATTTTTGCCTCCTCTTTTCTTTCCGATTCAATACTTATTTCAGTAATAAATTGCTCGTTTCCTTGTTATTTACCGTGGACATAATGTCTATTTTGTGAACAAAATTTATATTTAAGATCATATGGATTAAAATAGTAAACTATAAAAAACTTTACAAACTAAAAAGGTATTTTCACGTCTAGAACATAGTAATTCGTCTCAAATATGCCCAATCATTCGGGAGTCTCCAAGGAAGATCGTTATCTTTGCCAATCACATTATTTTCTCCTACAGCAACCATTGCGGATATTATCATGTTCTCATCTCCATTACTCCATCTTATCAAAATTTAAAGTGTGCTAACCCAATATGTTTCTATATCATGTTCTTGAATTTTTTTCATCAATATTTGTATGGCACTATCCGGCATTACTTTATATCTTTTTAAATTTTCTTCAGAAGGTACAATCCAATAAAAATCCAGATGAGATTCTCTAGACTTTGGAGGTGTTTCCACTTTTAATTGATCGCTATTCACCTTGAAGACATGGCTAATTTCATAGTGTAATGTGTCTCCATCTCTCCACTGATTTTCAATTACACCAAGAAATTTTTCAATTGAACAAGCAGCCCCCAGTTCTTCTTCCCATTCTCGTTTAAGTGCATTTTCGACTGATTCACCTAATTCAATATGTCCTCCTGGTAAGAAACAATGATGCCCTTTATAATGCGCTACCAAAAGTTTTCCTTCTTTTATAAGTATTCCCCTTACAATGTGGTGGAATCGACTTTTCATATTCTTATCCTCCTTATTAATTAATCAAATATTATATTCTAATACGAGATGTCAAATTCTTTTACTAAATGAAGACCGACGTGTCTTATTGATTATTTGTTTTGTATTGTAAAAATACGGTAAATGAAATTTGGATGAACGATATGGGGTAGAATCCACTAATCGATAACTTATTTAAGCCATTCCTGCAACTGCTCAAATTGATTCTTTGCATCGTTATAACCAAGTTCATATAAATGAACCAATCTTTCTTGATTACGTTCCAAACCACTTACAGGTAACTGAACACTTGGTTGAATGACATAGAAATTCTCTTTTTGTTCTTCTGAATAGAGATACGATATAGTATTGTTATATATTTCAGAATGCTGAGTAAGACGATCTGCCACATTTGGATAATGTCGATATAACCATTTTGCAATGAAAGCAACCTTATTAGGCTCTTTTTTATATCCCACTGGCTTTGTCATAATGACAACATTTTTTTGATATCCATCGGCCTGTGCTTTCTGAATCGGAATTGGGTCAGTTATTCCCCCATCAAGTAGACATTTATCTTCATATTCAACTGCTGGTGCAATAAATGGGACAGAACTTGATGCACGGATAATTTTTAAAATATCATCTCCATGTTCACGCTTATTATAATACACTGGTTTTCCTGTTTCACAATCCGTTGTACCAATAACAAACTGTTCTGCTCCCTCTTGGAATGTTTGAAAATCAAATGGTACAAGTTTATTCGGTACCTCATCAAATAGAAAATCCATGCCAAACAATTCGCGTTTTCGTAAAAAATTCCGAAATGAAATGTAACGTGGATCGCTTACAAGTTCTGTATTTACTTTCTTATTTCTTCCTTTTTGACGAGACAAATACGTAGCAGCCATACAGGCACCTGCTGAAACACCTATTACATAAGGGAAATACAAATTCTGTTCCATAAAAAATTCTAATACACCCGCTGTATATAGACCCTTCATTCCTCCGCCTTCTAAAACTAATCCGATATTATTCATCTATTGTCCCTCTATCATAAGTTCATTTTGTATAAAAAGTTCTTACACAAATATATTAGCATAAGATATTATGATGAAGTATTAAATTTCTTCTTTGCAATTACAATAAAAGAGAGTCATTCTATATCTATACATAGAGGAGGAATTCACAATGGGTTTATTTAGTGGTTTTTTAGGAAATGCATCTGATGCAGATATAAATGGAGTAGAACGCGATTTACAAGCAATTATGCTCGATGATGAACAAGTAGAACACGCTTATAAGTTAATTCGCGATTTAATCGTATTTACAAATCGTCGTATGATTTTAGTGGATAAGCAAGGTATGACTGGTAAAAAGACGGAGTATCATTCTATTCCCTATAAAAGTATTACACAATTTAGCATCGAAACAGCTGGGCATTTTGATTTAGATGCTGAATTAAAAATTTGGATATCTGGTATGCATACACCAATTACGAAAGAATTTAGAAAAGACGATAGTATTTATAGCATTCAAAAAGCGATTGTGATGTACACAACAAAATAACAGTTTTGTATTTTTATACGAAACAAAAAGTATAAACCCCGTAATTTTTGGAACAACATACATGAATTTTGATTAAAAATACAAAAAGACTATTTATCACAAGATAGTCTTTTTTGTCTTTATCTTTTTGATATTTTAAATAACCTTGTTCAGCTATTAAGACCAACGTAACTTATTATTTTTTAAATAAATATTATAGAAATTTTTTTTAAAAAAATGATACTTGTCCAGACCATATCTCTTCTATTTCATATAATGATTCTAGTTAGATAATACTAACTGACAATTCACACCCAAATTGGAGGGATATTGGAATGGATGATTTAAAAAAGGTGATTTCTTCAACACTTGATGGAAAACAAAATAATGAGATATTCAATATATTACTTTCAGATGTTTTAAATAAAAATGGTATAACAGAATCATCTCTAAAAAGATTACCCCCAGAGAAAAAAACACAAATCAAAACAATCTTTTCTGAATTACAAAACCTCATCAATAACATTTTAGACTGAAAGGAGAGAGTTTATGTCTGGAGTTTGGTATCCAAATCAAGATAAAAAGTGGAACGCACTAGATTCTTCAAAGTCCCATCCATCATTCTACGATCCAACAATTTCAGAAGAAGCTAAGCAAAAAAATAAAATTTATCAATTATCTGAAGAATATATTTCGATTGTTGATTCCGCTGATGTTCAAGTTACTACAACAGATACAAAAGTGGCACTATCAATTCAAGCCTCATTACAAGCAGCTATTGTTGCTATTTTAAGCATATCTATTGCAGATAGCGAAAAAGCTGATAAAATTGCACAAGAGCTATTTCAAAAATCAGCCATTTCACAAGTTAATAAACAACGTACTATTATTAGAAATTCTAGAAATGTTTCAGTAACTACTACAGATACTGATATTGCAGTAAATATTCAAATCCTTCTTCAAATTTTACTAGCTTTATTAGTTAAATTAAATATTTTGTAAAGATAATTTAACTTTCCTAGCAGAGTTATAAAAAAAATCCCAATCTCCCTCCTATTGGGATTTTTTTCTTGAACCTTTGAAATCGATATAGGTTAAAGGGTACTGTTAATTCAAATTTAAATAAATGCCTATTTAGGGGAAAGTAGGCATTTTAAACTTCAATTATTATAGGAAGAATCATTGGCTTTCTTTTTGTATGTTCATATACAAATTGTCCGAGTGCTGCTTTTATGTTTTTTTTAAGAACATTCCATTGGCTAATATTTGCTTTTTGTAGATTATTAACAGTTGCTACAACCAGTTGATTAATTTTCTTTAAAAAATCTTCCGAATCGCGTACATATACAAATCCACGGGAAATTATGTCTGGGCCAGAAATCATTTTCCCCTCTGTTTTACTAAGAGTTATGACTATAACAAGCATACCATCCTCAGCAAGCTGTTTGCGGTCACGTAAAATGATATTTCCGACATCTCCAATACCTAATCCATCTACATATACATTTCCAGCAGGTATTCGTCTTGTTTGATAAGCCGCCTGCTTTCTTATATCAACAACATCCCCATTATTCATAACATAAATATTATCTTTCTTCACACCAACGGATTCTGCTAAAAGGCGATGATGATGTAACATTCTAAATTCTCCATGAATCGGAATGAAATATTTTGGCTTCATTAAAGTAAGCATTAGTTTTAATTCTTCTTGATATGCATGTCCAGAAACGTGCATCCCTGTTGAACTTCCTGATCCATAAATCACATTAGCTCCTAATAAAAATAAGTTGTCTACAATTCGTGAGACATTTCGTTCATTTCCTGGTATAGGAGTGGCAGCGAGAATCACAGTATCTTCGGGTAGGATATCTACCTGTCTATAGCTTCCGCTAGCTAAACGAGCTAACACCGCCATAGGCTCACCTTGGCTACCCGTACAAAGAATGGCTACTTTTTCTGGAGCCATTTGATTAATTTCATGTGCCTCGATTAACATTCCCTCTGGAATATTCAAATACCCTTGTTCTAATGCGACAGATACTACATTTACCATACTCCTTCCGAGCAAAGCGAGTTTTCGATTTGTTTTAACGGCAGCGTCTACCACTTGCTGTACGCGATTAACATTAGAAGCAAAGGTTGAAATAATTACTTTTCTATGTGCTTTGGAAAATGCCTCTTCAATATGGTCACCAACTAATCGTTCTGATGGTGTAAAGCCAGACCGTTCTGCATTTGTACTCTCAGAGAGTAAAGCTAAGACACCGCTTTCTCCAATCTTAGCCATTTTATGAATATCAGGATATTGATTATTGATTGGAGTCAAATCAAACTTGAAATCCCCTGTGTGTACCACTGTACCTTCTGGCGTATGAAAAGCAATGCCAAGACAATCCGGAATGCTGTGATTCGTTTTGAAAAAAGTAAGACTTATTTGTCCAAGTTCAACTAATGATTCAGAGTCAATCATAAATAAATCAGTTACATTCTCCAGTCCATGTTCTTTTAATTTAACTTCAATTAACCCTAGCGTTAAACGCGTTGCATAAAGTGGCACATTCAATTGTTTTAAAAAATATGGAATACCGCCAATATGATCTTCATGTCCATGTGTTACAACTAATGCTCGGATCTTATCTTTATTTTCCTGCAAGTATGTAATATCTGGGATGATTAAATCAATTCCTAATAAACTTTCATCTGGGAACTTGGAGCCACAATCAATAATAACGATATCGTCTGCGTATTGTATGACATACATATTTTTTCCTATTTCGTTTACACCACCTAAAGCAAAGATAGATAGTGCATTTTCTACTGTATTCAAAATCAAAAGCCTCCTTTTAAAGATTTAAATGTCTGTAAAGAAATAAGAAGTTCTTCTTTATGATTAACCTATCTAAGTAAATGTTATTCTATTTTGTAGTGTTCTTTTTTGATATGGTGAGACCTAAATATACATCTAAATTAAAATCTTGCTATAGCATCTTACATATTTTCTAGAAAAGATAACATACTATATATATGCTATTACATTAGTGGCTCAAATAATTGTTCATTCAATTGACAGATAATACATTTGTCTATCTGTCAAACTTTTTCATACGCTTTTTATTTTTTTAAAACTTAGTGTTTGGAGGTATAAAAATGAGTTTTCCACATTCTAACAAAGAAAAGAGTAACAACTCAAAAAACTTAAAGTCTGAGACTACAACAACTGGACTTCAACCAGTAGAACAAGCCATGAATGGATTGTATGGAATGCCTGAAACTGATATAGAAGACAAAGAACACTCCAAAACGAAAATTTCAAAATAAAAGTAGTATTTAGATACTACTTTTAATAACAATACCTGTTTTTAAATTTTTCTTAACTCTAGGATTTTATTCATCACCTCAATAGAATGCAGTCGGTAACTTTTGAAAGGAACGAGACCCTTCCTTTAACCTGGCTAACAAAATCCTTTTCGTATACATAAGTAGCTAATTTGGGGATTACCTTAATAAAATATACAAAATTAAAAGTTAATTAAACACTTTCGATATTAAAAAGGCAAGCATCAAAAGGTGCTTGCCCTATCTTCTAACGACGATGTTCCACAAGATCAATTACCCCTAAAACAACGTGAGCTAAACCAAATCCAAATACTGTATTTGCAATCATCTTATTAGACCCACGAGTTTGCTTAAGAGCATAACCCGCAGCTGTAACCGCTGTACCTAGTGTAGTTGGAATTAATCCTTCACGAATATTCATAGTAACGTCCTCCTAGTATCGCAGTTAGTAATTATGATTTAATACTTTGAAATTAAAGTATTAAATCAAGTATTAGTATTTACCTATTTTGTGGAAAATATGTGGAGATATTTTAAATAGCCCTACTTAATTATGATTCAGGGTAACTAAGTAAGTTGTTTTAATACATTTATATGTTCCCTATCTTTATCTAAAATATCATGTATTAACTTATGACTTTCTGAATCAAAATCACCTTTTACTCCTCCTGATATAAATATTATTTGGGTTTAATCAATTCGGATTAGGTTAATACTAACTTTTGTTTAAATATATGAGAAATGGAGATGGATTAAAATGGAATTTGAAGGTAGAAACTCTACAGAATCTGCACTTCATCATTATAAGTATGGCTTAGGTTTATTTACTGAAAAGATGCCTAAGCTAGCTGAACAATTTAATTCTTTTACAGAGGAATGCTTTAAAGAAGGCACCTTATCCAAAAAGCAAAAACACCTAATTGCATTAGGTATTAGCCTTTATTCTCAGGATGAATATTGTATCATTTATCACATTAAAGGATGTCTAGATCAAGGAGCTTCGGAACAGGAGATCTTTGAGGCAGTGGGAGTGACAGCTGCATTTGGTGGTGGAGCTACTATGAGTCAGGCAGTTACTCTTGTACAAGAATGTATGCAAGAGTTAAAGCAGTAATAAGAATATCATTATGGATTAAGGGATATATTTCTTGAGTTTATATGTTACTATTCTTACACAATAAAAACAAAAAACTTGAGTGTCCTAATTATACTCAAGGTTTTTGTTTTCTCTGTTAGGAATATCAGGTGTGATCTTTTGTGGTTTAGATTATGTGTTGTGAAAATAAATTCTTTTTTCAATAAAACCATAAGAAAAACAATGCGAATAATTAAAATTAGAAAAAAAGGATAGTACTCTAAGATACTAGAGAAAATTATTTTCGAGAAACATATTACGTTGACAGGGGACTGATTAAATTGCGTCCAAATTGTGTAAAAACGTACAATTTTCTTTTTTGATATGGTGCCTCCTATAACAAGGTTAAAGCGTTTATAAAAAATGATCCTTTATTTCAAAGTTACAATTTGCATAGAGATTCAATAAAAAGCAAATAATTTTAATTACATTGAACAAGTCATTTTTGCAACATGAATATTGACTTTTGAAAGTTTGATTAAGGAGTGAATACTTATAAATATAAATCGAAAAGAAAAATGGAGTTTATGGGCTCTTTCATCTGTACCATTAGTTATGACACTTGGAAACTCCATGTTAATTCCAGTCCTTCCATTAATCGAAAAAAAATTGAAAATTACTGACCTCCAAGTCTCTCTTATTATTACCATTTATTCTATTGTCGCTATTATTTTGATTCCTGTAGCTGGATATTTATCAGATAAATGGGGAAGAAAAAAAGTAATTATTCCTAGCTTATTTATAGCAGCTATTGGGGGAGCTATTACTGGTTGGGTATCATGGAAGTTAGACAATCCTTATACGTGGATTCTAATTGGAAGAGTCATTCAAGGGATTGGCTCAGCTGGTGCAATGCCTGTGGTTATTCCTTGTGTAGGTGATATGTTTCAAGATGAAGAACAAGTCAGTTCTGGTCTAGGCCTTGTGGAAACATCTAATACATTAGGGAAAGTTTTAAGCCCGATTTTAGGTTCTTTATTAGCTTCATTTGTCTGGTTCTTGCCTTTTTGGTTTATCCCTATTTTGTGCATCATTTCAATTGTTTTAATTATTTTTCTTGTTAAACCACCGAAACCCACTAAAGAAGCGCCTCCATTAAAAGTCTTCCTGCAAAATGTAAAAAGTATCTTAATGGAAAAAGGGCGTTGGCTTCTTCCTATTTTCTTGCTAGGTGGAATCATCATGTTTATTTTATTCGGTATTCTTTTTTATTTATCCTCAATTTTAGAAAAACGTTATCACTTAGAAGGTGTTTGGAAAGGTCTTGTACTAGCAATTCCTCTAGCTTCGCTCTCCCTTACTTCTTATATAACCGGAAAGAAGATTGGAGATAAAAAAAGTGTGATGAAATGGTGTATATGTACTGGGTTTCTCATATTAGGAATAACATTAATAATCCCGATATTCTTTAAAAATATTTATATTATTATAATTAGTCTTGTGATAAGTGGAATTGGGGTCGGAGTGGCTCTTCCAAGCCTAGATGCTTTAGTGACAGAAGGTGTAGAAAAGGAACAAAGGGGATCTATTACATCACTTTATAGTTCTATGCGTTTTGTAGGTGTAGCAGCTGGTCCGCCTTTATTTGCTATGTTAATGAAAGGACCAGATAATTATATCTTTTACCTTTCTATCTTTTTTGCTCTTTTAGGAGCTATATTGGCTCTTACATTTATTAAACCGGAACATAATTAAATCAACAAGGCTCCGTTTCATAGCGGAACCTTGTTGATTAATAACCACTTTATTCATGAAATTCTTTTAAACAGACCAATGTGCCGGACGTGAAAGCAAGCGAGGTAATTTTGTACGAGCATCACCCTTCGCTGAGTTTACCTGCACTTGAGTAAGAAAAATACTCTCTGTAAGATCTGCTCCGCTAAGATCTGCATCTCTTAAATCTGCACCGATTAAGTCAGCTGCTCGCAAATCTGCACCGCGAAGGTTAGCTGCGATTAAGTATGCCCCTCTTAAGTTAGCCCCTTTAAGATCCGCGCCTTTAAGATTAGCCCCCATCAGATTAGCACTTCGATGGTTGACTCTCTTTCTTTTTTTGCTTCCTTTGCTTTGACGACTTGATTCTATCCAAACAAGTTCACTTGTCTTTAAAAGTAAATCATTTACATTTAATCGGTGTGATGGAACGTCTAATTCTAAAAGTAAATCAGGACTTAGCTGCGAAAGTCGTTCCATTTCGTCTAGTACGCGTCTCAGCTCACCTTGAATCGGACGAGTCGCTTTCAACGTCAGGGCTTCCGTCAAATACGAGAGCATCTCATGAAGTTGCTGCATAATAGGGAACACATCAAACATTTTCTTTGCCGTTTCTAGGTTTTCTTTCCAACCAATGCCCCCAAAGGTCACTTGCGAAACCTTTTGTCCTGCACCAAAGCATTCAAAAACAGTACACCCCTTAAACCCTTGTTGTCTAAGATCTTTATGAATACTGCACCGAAAATCTGATTGGAGATTTTTGCATGGTGTTCCACCGTCTTTATTAATTGCAAAATCTGCGGAAGCTGCAAAAGGCAGTGCAACGCAACATAAGCCGAAGCATTTTTCGCAGTCAGCACGCAGACTATTAAAACTAGTATCACATTTTATATTAAGGTCATTTTGTTGTTCAAACAATTCGTGCATCTCCCTTGTTTCTATGTTCCTTACATAAATGAATATATCATCTCTAAAACTGTTACCATCCTAATCGATTGCGAAGAGAAGTAATGTGTGCTGTATGATGACGGCCGTGCCATGCATAAAGTCCAATCGTTACACTTAGTTTATTAGGACCTGATTCAGGATGGTGAAATGTCTTTTCAAAATCAGTAGTTTTCATTGATTTCAGCAAAGTAATCCATCTCTTATGTAATGATTCTAAAAGCGCTAAAGATACTTCTACAGGCAGTTTGGAATCAGGTAGATCTGCCCATTGTCCTTCCATATATGGTTTAATCGTTGGATTATTTTCTGTCAGCGCTAATTTAAAACGAATATAGCTATTCATATGACTATCTGCTACATGATGAACAACTTGACGCACTGTCCATCCGCCAGGACGATACGGTGTATCAAGCTGAGTTGTATTTAAGTCTTTTATTGCTTGCGTTAATTCAGTAGGAAGGTTTTCAATTTGCTTTATCCAATTTTCAATTGTTCCTTGTGTAATCGTTTCTTCATAAGTGAAATGACCGATTGGAAAACGTAAGTCCATAATTGTATTGCTCTCCTTTTTTGTTTTAATTAGTTTGTCTCCAAACATAGTGGATAAACTCAGTATGATATGCGTATTCATCAATTGAAATACGTGAAAAATCGCTCTTCTCTAATACTTTTTGAGAAGCAATATTATCAGTTGTTGTTTTCGCATGAATTTCTGTAACGTGATAATTTGCAGCTTCATCTAAAAGGAGTGTTACACCTTTAGTGGCAACACCTCTTCCGGTATATTTTTCTCCTATTCTATATCCAAGATACCCCAATTCTTTCTTTTTCTCAATGTCTACTAAATTAATTCGTCCAACAATTGTTCCTTCAGAATCTCTTATGAGATGAAAAAAAGAAATACCTTCAAATTGCTCTTGTAATAATTCATAAAATATCTTTTTAAAGGTTTCAAATGTATAGTAATCGTCACCGCGACTTGGCACTGTCTTTTCGAAAAAAGCTCTATTATTACATTCAAAAGCAAACAATTCCTCTGTATCCTGTTCCTTTAACTTTTCTATATAAAGTTTCATCCGCTAATCATTCCTTTCCGAAATCTATCAACTGTATACACTTTGCTATTTATTCACGAAATCCTGCTAGGGAACGACTATTTTTTTCGGCTCGTAAATACAGCAAACAATACTTTTGGATGAAACAGGTGTAGGGGGCCACGTATGAGATTCATAACTCGAACTAATCGAATATAAACTTCTGAATTGCTTCTTCTCCGCCTTTTAATAAAACATGGGGATGATAACTTTGTGGAGCTCTCTTTCTAGGAATCTTTTCTGTCCATTCTTCTCCCATTTCTAAAACGATTACTTGTTGAAAAGAATGTGATAAAGCTTTTGCAGCAAGTTTTCCAGCAACGCTTCCTCCAATTACAATTGCAGTCTCCAATACATTACCTCCTGAATGTTATTCACGTTATACGTATTGAACAATACAATCTATGAAAAATTTAAAAAATCCTGTATTATAACTCAAATACAAGATTTTGATTTTTAGCGCTAATTTCATTCATTTTTATCCTTAATGATAAGTACTGCGTGCGTAAATAATCCACAAGCAATCCCAACAAAAATTCCGATGTTAGGCTTTTCTAATAAAGTTCCCACGGCTAGCCCAAACATAAAAAATCCTCCATAAAATAAACTTACTGCTTGCCCATATTTTTTCATTGTCTTCCTCCCTTAAAAGAAACCAGTAAATTGTAAAGTAAGAATTAAAATACCAAGAGCCCATACATAATATGCAAACATTTTAAGAGAATGATGTTTTAAATATTGAATCATCCAAGTGACTGCAATATATCCAAAGAACGCCGCAGATATCGTGCCAATGATAAGGGAAGTATTAGAAATTGCTTCTGCTTTCCCTTGAAAAACATCAAGTGACTGTAAGATAATTGCTCCAACAATTGCAGGTGTCGATAATAAAAATGAGAAATAAGCGGCTGTTTCTCGGTCTAACTTTCTCCATAAAGCAGCAACAATCGTCATACCCGATCTTGAAATTGCCGGAAAAATCGCAACCGCTTGAAATGAACCAATAATAAATGCGTCTTTATATGTAATATCGTCCATCTTCTTTCGGCCGCTTTTTTGTTTCTCTGCCATATATAAAAATAAACCCGTCACTAAAAATTCCCATCCGATTGTAATACCCGTTTTTGAAATCTCTTCAAAGAAATCTTTAAACAGTAACCCAATTACTACTGCAGGAATTGTTCCGATCATTAATAAATACGTTAACTTTGAGAACGGATTTTTGATTAAATACAGAAATTCTTTTTTATAGTAAATAAAAACTGCTATTAACGTCCCTATATGAAGCATCGTATCTAAAAAAAGACCTGCCTCATCTAAACCAAAAAGGTGTCTCCCTAAATACAAATGGCCAGTACTGCTAATTGGCAAAAATTCCGTTAACCCTTGGATAATTCCTAAAATAAAGGCTTCTAACCAATTCATGATTGTCTCCTTTCAAGTTTGCTTGTACCAGTATATGTTTGTAATTTTTAGTTATGTGAAGTTATTCGTTTTTAATAGATTCGCAAGCGAAAAACAAATGATTGTGTTTGGTGAGCGAAAAAGACAATAAAGCTATTAAATTTTAAAACAAGCATAATCCCGTTCTAAATTTAGGACGGGGTTAAAATATAGTTGTTTAATTTTCGACTGAAGTCACTTTCCTTACGTAAGGGAAAGTGACATGTCGGAAGGGAAACAATAATCGTTCCTTATTCCATTAAAGGGCCATTTAATGGAATAAGAATCTCAAGCAAAAATATTTTTGATAACATTGGTATGAAGTTTGTGAAGCATTACATTTAAACAAGTTATCGCTAATGTTATAATTTATCTATATCACTACATTTAAAAATACTCATTAGTAGGATTATAAGAATTAAGGATTGTTAAGAAATATATATTTAATGGAGAGAGTTACAATGAATAATCAATTATTGAATGATTTGATTTTATCTGTAAATAGTAAGAATCTTCATGTTCTGAATGTAATTGTTAGGCAAAATGGAAATATAATTGCAAAACATGATTTTGAAGAAGAAAGGCCTGTTCTTTTATATTCAGTAAGCAAAACATTTACATCAATGGCAGTCGGTATTGCCATTAGGGAGAGTTACTTTAAAATTAATGACCATGTTATAGATTTTTTCTCAGATATTCAACATAACCCAAATCATGAATACCTAAAAGAGATGACTATTCATGATTTGCTTTGCATGGGAACTGGACATGCAGAATGCCCAGTTATGAAGGCTGATTGGAGTAGTGGTCAGGAATGGGATATTTCACAATTATTCTTTGATGAACCGATTGTATTTAAACCAGGTACTCATTTTACATATAACAATGCCGCAACCTATATGCTTTCAAAAATCATAAGTATTACTACAGGAAGTAACTTGGATGAATACTTAGATAGAAGAATATTTAAACATTTAGACATACCAACACCTAAATGGGAGACATGTTCAAAAGGAATTCCACAGGGATTCTCAGGTTTATATTTAACAGCAGAACAATTATCCAGATTCGGGCAATTAATTCTCGATAAAGGTGTCTGGAAAGATAAGCAACTGATTCCTTCAAGTTACATTGAACAAGCAACATCTGTCCAAATAAAGACCAACGATTTTAATCCTTTTTTTGCTACGGCAGACCATCATCAAGGATACGGCTATCAAATATGGATGAACTCTTGCTCTAATTCATATCGTATGGATGGTTTATATGGTCAATATGTTGTAATGTTGCCAGATAAAAATGCAGTTATAACATATATTTCAAATGAACCACAAAATATGACAGGTGTTCTTGAACTTACATGGGAGACATTAATCGATAAACTATAATCTTATGGATTCCTCGCTACGATGGACCGAAACCACAATATGCATGCGGGATGTATTTTGATGAATCATATGTAAATTGGCTTAGATAATAGAGAAAGCCGCCCATTTTTAGGTGGGCAGCTTGTTCTTGCATTCTATTAAAATGTTACGCTTGTGGTGAAGGTGAATCTCCATGAGTTCCGTTACTTATGGTACCACCACTGGAACCCACGTGCGTATAAGCTAAATCAGGTCTTGTTGGTGATCCACCTGTGTCTCCTTTGTTAAATTCTGCAAATCCAACTGTTATAGATACCGCAAATGCACAACTTATTGTTGTTAATAAGACTTTTTTCATCATTTTAATGCTCCTTTTTCCATTTGTTTTTGTCGCGCTTCTTTACTCGTACGATAATATTCGCTTGCTTTTTCATAATTGTTTTCATTATAAAATTTATCGGCTAAACGACCTGTATATTCTTCAATACAGTCAAACAGTTTTTCTTTTTCAAAGTACGTAATTCCTTCTAAAACAGCTTTTTCTAATGTATATGTATTTGTATTCATTTCTTTTATAATCATAAAACGATATTGATATTCTCGATTTTTTAAATGATTACATATATATAATCCTTTTTCTATTAACGATTCAGCTATATCTAGATGATTTAATTTCAAATTTTCATCTGCTTCTAAATACAATGCTCGGAAATGATTTGGAGATTTCTTTGTTACTTCTGATAGGTGCCGAAGTGCTAATTCTGATAAATTTTGATTTGCATAAAGTAACCCTAAGTTGTTGCGAACCATAAGCATATATTTTTCATGATTTATTTTTTGGAATAAATCTAATGCTGTATTTAATGCTTCTTCGGCTAATTCAAATTGTTTTAAATCAATGCAGCATAGTCCATATATATTTTCACATAAAGCAAGATTAATCTCATATCCACCTTGTTTAGAAAAGTCTTCTTTTGCTTTTCGAATACAATCAATGGATGTAAGGTGTTGGTATGAATGATAATAAAATTCTCCTAATCGATAATGAAACTCAGCTTTTTCAAAAGGATTTACAATGTATTGTAATAGTGTTTCAGCTTTATCAAACTGTTCTTTTGCTCCCGTATAGTTGGTAATAAGTCTTAAATGGAGAGCTTTGAAGAAATGATAATAATAGGCTAAAAATTTATCTGTTGGGATTTCAAAGGATTCTACTTGATCAAAACTGTTTTCTTTAATTGAAACCCAATCGGTTAGAACATTATAGCGAAAATTTAATAATGCATGATACAAAGATACATTATAGTTTGTTTCTACATTCTTAATTTCATTATCAACTTCTTGTTTTAATGTCGTTGCTTTTAAAATTTGTTGATGTAACATTGCTTGATGCCAATTATTAAGCAATTTTGTAATCTGCTCATGCCCCTTCACTGATACGTTCATAATATCCTCCTCATCCACATAATTGTTAGTTAAATATTAACATAATTCAGATAAATAAAAACAATAAATTGATAGTGATTGATTATTTCTCAACAAAAAAACAGAATAATCAGTTTTTTAATTGAATAAAAACATGAATATCTACTCATGCCTTTATTAAAAACAATTGGATACCGCTATTCTTCCACAACAATTTTAACGTTTGGTAGTAACTGATTAACACTCACTACTTTATTGTGCTGACTATTCAATTAAAGCCCTTACTTGGTAATACCGGGAAGCTCCAATTAAAATGACCTCGGCGCAATACCGAGGTCATTTCTCATAAAACCTTTTATTTAAAAAATACTTTATCTACATTATATTTCGCTTGAAGTTCATTAATAGTATATGTTTCGTAAATTTCTCTTTCCATTGGATCTTCTACGATACATGCATCAATTCGATATACTTCATCTCTATAAGCTTTCATCGGTGAGACATTGTCTTCAAAATGCTTTTTAATTCTTTGTCTTAATTTACGTGCTTTTCCAACGAATAAGAGCTCGTCATTAATATTATAAAACATAAAAATGCCGCCTTTATCTCTTGGAATCAGGTGGAAATCAATAAACCCATTAATTGGAGTGATTATCGGTTCATCACCTTTAATTATTTGTTTACGTTGTGAAATCGTAACGTCTGGTACTGGTATTTCAATATTAATCATAATCAGTCACGTCCTCTTTTGTTATAAAGGAAAATATTATCACAAATATGAAAGAAAAGCTATTTTTTTGTATTAGGTTACTGTTACTTCCGTTATTATTTTTGAAAGCATTTGAATTATATTTTATCGACTTTTATACAACATATACTTTCCATTTTTTCTGCATGTTACTAAGTTCGCTTGTTTTAAAATTTGGAGATGTCTAGAAACAGCCCCTATACTTAAATGGCAAAATTGTGCCAAAGATTGTGTCGTTTAAGAGTAATCTTCTTAAGATTTGTAACCTATAAGGTTCACCTAAAACACGATAAGTATTTACCAGCTTTTCAATAGGTTGTTCAGGAAAATCTTGTCTTCTTGGAGGAATCATAAACGATTGCACAGCCCTTCTTTATTTCATCTACGAAAATTGGTGGATAATTAGGGTGATTAAATTAATAATAAACTAACAAATTTCCTCATATATCTTGATAAAACCTTTGATCAAAACATGTTCTTATTTAGGGTACTCGATTCATTTCTTCATAAAAAGTTTCTATAAGGTTTTAATTCACTAAAAATGCTTCTTTTTACAATTCTTTTGCTATTCAATTGCCCCTGCTACATCATAATAACTAAGATCCAGCTCTGTCTGTTCACCAAGAGCAAGTTTCGCAAGTTCAGAACCTAGAAAAGGTCCTGCAGTTAATCCGGAAGCACCAAGTCCATTAGCAACGAGTATGCCATCAAAGTTAGGTAATGCGCCAATTACCGGAAGGAATCCTGGTGTAAACGGCCTATATCCAACTCTCGTTTCCATCATCGTACTATTCGATAAACCTGGAGCAACTGATAGTGCTTTATCAAATACTTCATGTAATCCACCGGCTGTTACTCTGTAATCAAATCCAGTATCATTTTCATGTGTTGCGCCTACTACTACACGGCCATCTTCAAAAGCAAGAATATATTGATCATTTGGCGGCATAACAACTGGCCAATTGTTTGTATCCACGTCCTGTACATGAAGATGAACAATTTGCGCTTTTTGGAATGTAACTAAGAAATTAATGCCAAGCGGTTGCAATAATTCATTTGCCCATGCACCCGCAGTTACAATCACCTGATCAGCTGTTAAAGTTTCACCATCTACTTCAACACCAATAACACGATTGTCTTCATGTACTAATGATACATTTCCATTCCTATATACAGCACCATGTTTCTTTGCAGCGTTCACAAGAGCTAGGCGAAGTGCTCTACCGTTCACACGCGCAGCACCGCTAATATGTACAGCACTATACTCTTCTGATAATGGTGGAAAAAGCTTTTTCGTTTCAGCTGGCGATAAACGTGTAATTTCACCAATTTCCGGAGCATCCTCGCGTCGTTTATACGCTCGCTCCTCCATCTGATCTAATTTTTTCTCTTCTGTATGGAGACTAATCGCACCTACACGTTTATAACCAGTATCTATTTCGCCATCTGCTTCTAATTGTTCAATTAAAGAAGCATAGTAACGAGCTCCGCCTTTCGCCATTTGATACCAAGCTTGGTTCCGGCGCTGTGACAGCCAAGGACAGACAATCCCAGCTGCTGCATCCGTCGCCTGCCCTAAATCTTGACGATCTACCAATGTAACCCGAACTCCTGCTTTTGCAAGATGATAAGCAGTAGATGCTCCAAGAATCCCAGCTCCAACTACAATATACGTTTTCATTTAAAACACCTTTTCCTTTTCCATACTTTTACACGTTCCAGAAATTTGATCTACAAATGATCAAACACACTTTTACCTTTAAGATAAATTTCTTTATTCAGTATACTGGAAGGAGAGTTTTTTTCAACTATAGGGCCTGATTATTGCATAATAATCAGGCCCTATAACAAATTAAATACTTATATTTTTTGAAGTTAGTTCAAAGTTCACTTTATTCGCTGAACGCACACTAAATAGAAAGAATAACACTCCTCCTGCAATAGGCATGACATAAGAAGGAAGGATATTTAATAGAGCTCCTGATGATATCATCGCCATAGGAAGCATTATTTTCGCGGCACTAATGCCAATGCTTAGTACTCTACCTCTATATTCATCTGGAATCTCTTTTTGCATAAAATAAGCGAGAGGGATGTCAATTAGCGCTATGACTACTCCAAACAAGAACATGACAGCAATGAAATAACAGGTGTAAACAATGGAGTTCAATTGTAAACTTTTCAGCAAAACTGGAACTCCTAACAGAATCATACAAACCGCTAAAGCAAAACTTACATATTTTAAAAGAATGGAATAGGAAATTCTTTCGGTGATTTTCTTTACCAATAAAGCTCCTAGAATCATCCCCAATGGAAAGGCCCCTTGGATTATCCCAAACTCTTTTGACCCTAGCTTTAGAACTGTATTAATCATATATGGTAATGGAACAGTCACAGCAAAACCGAGAAAAAAATTAATTAATATTAAGATCGTAAACAACCTCTTAATACTCTTTCTTTCGAATAAATAGTTAAATCCATCCTTTATATCACTTATTAAATGAATTTTTCCGTCTGAATGATCGTTATCTGATTGGGAATTGCAAAGTTTAAAATGAATAAACATCATTGATAAACCAGAAAGGATAAAAGAAATTCCATTCAAAATAATAAAAGTTCTGATATCAAAAATTGCAAAAACAATCCCTCCTAACATGGGACCCATAATTAAAGAGACTGAGTCAATTATTTTACTAATAGAATTAATATTCATCAACATTTTTTCAGATACAATGTTTGGCTTAGCTGCTTCTAAACCTATTCCAAAGAAAGTAGTAAACACCGTCAAAAGAAAGGTAGTGGCGTAAATGATGAGTAAATTCAATTCATACATAATATATAAACAGAAATTAGCAGGATTCCACTAAGAAAATCCATCAAAACAACTAACGTCTTTTTATTCACCTTATCCGCAATCACCCCAGCAAACGGATTGATAATAACCATCGGAATAATTCCTAATATAAGAGTAACTGCAAAACTTAACGCCGAGCCCGTCTGCTTTAAAACGTATAATCCTAACGCAAAGTTATAAATAGCTGTACCAAATATCGAGATAGTCTTTCCTGTAGAATAGAGAAATAGGTTTTTCATTTCTTTTTTATTATTTTCATTACTTACACTCATTTGTAATGCTTCCATAAATAATCCACCTCGCTTAACTTTTTATATAACAAAGTGTAAGCTGCCGGGTGAACCCTATATCAATAGGTGGAATCCATAAATTTTTTAGGGAAAAATGAAAAAAGATAGGGTTAACCCTACCTTTTGCCAAAAAATGAATATGAATAAATTTCTTCCCCCTGCACAAAGAAATTTTCGTACTTTCCACCTCGATCAACATATTCAGAAGTCCTTTCCTCTATAGGAATATACTTTAAATTGTTGATGTTTTCCTGAATTTTTCTAGCTATAAAGTTGTCTCTGAATTTAGCTTCAATTTTGCTTTTGGTGCTAAAGTTTTTAAAAGCAATAAATGTTCCCAATAAGTAACAATCAGGTTTGAAAAGGTGAACTACTTCACGAAGCAAAAACTCCTTATGTTCAAAACTGTAATTACTAGTACCTGAATGATCAATTACGATATCGACAGAGGCATCCTGTATCGGTATATTTAAAAAATCAGCACAAATAAAGAGGATGTTCCTGTTGAAACCAGTTCTCTCTAATACACTTTTTAAAAATCGATGCCGCTCTAAATTGCGATCAACGGCAATATATAAGCAATTTTCCGGTAATTCCTGATAAATATTTCGCAGAAAAAAACCGACTCCTGATCCTAACTCAAGTAATACTTTATCGCTCAAATCTAATTGAACGAGTTTTCTCTTTGACCATTCTCCACTTTTATGAATACTTTCTAAATAAGCTGGATCAGTTGTATGAATATATTCAAGAACATATTCTTCATGATAGGGCCCAAAAGCCGACTGAAATGAATTACCAACTTTTAAAATACCTGATTCAACAAGATATTCTTCACCGCAATTGCAAATTAACCTTCCTTCCATAATTTGATTTCTATTAATAATCCCATCTTGAAGAATAAGCATTTCACTACACCGTAAACATTTCAGTACATCGAGTACTTTTAAATCAACCCCCATCACCACACTTGAACCTTTCGATTTTGCTGATAACTCATCTAATTTCGTCATTAGTCTGTTCTTTATTTCTACTAAATTATTTATTTCCTGCTCAACATGCTTATATTTATCCATAAATAAAGATTGATAGTATGTATCTTGTTCATAGTCCGTAAATTCACCAAAATTCTTATAAAGAAACAATTGTTTAATCTCGTTTAAACTAAATCCCATCCCTTTAAATTCTAAAATAATCTCTAAAACGTTTTGACAACGTTCATCAAAAAAATAATGCCCTCCCTTCTTTTCGGGCACAATCAACCCTAAATCCATATAATGTCTAATTGTATCGATACTCAATTTATTTACTTCTCCAAATTTACCAATTTTCACTGTATCACTACCTGTACATATTTTTTATTTATCAGTTCTGCTTTTCTTACATCAAAAAGAACTATACTTTCTCTATAAAACTAGGGGGTTTCCGAAATCTTGTTGCTTGCTCAAAAGCATAACCAATCTTAATTAAAGTCCCTTCAGTAAATGCCGTTCCAGCAAAAGTAATGCCAAATGGACGCCCATTTTCCATATATCCTGCTGGTAAAGCAATTGATGGATAACCTGCTTTTGCAGAAAGAGTAGACCCTACATAAGCTGGGAATAAAATGGCATCTAGGTTATATGTTTGAAGTGCAAAATCTATTCCTTCATTCTGTGAATAATAAAGATCTTCTAATTTCGCCATTATGTATTCTGAATTACTTAATGTATTTGGTAGAGATTTTCTATATTCAAGCATGTTCTGTCCATACTTTAATGCCTTATCCCCCAGTTTATTATTAAATTCTATTAATTCGTGATCACTATGAACGGGAGCATGTGACGGTAATTGATACAGATAATTACCTAAACTATGTTTTATCTCATACGTTGGCACTTCATAACTCCATTTTCTATGAAAAGAAGGAATTTTAATATTCTCTATTACTTCTGCTCCCTCTTTTTTTAGAATGTGAATTACATTAGAGAATAAATGTTCATCGAATTCACCTGGTAGAAAATTTTCCTCAGAAACTTGCCGAAACACATCAATGCGTGCTCCCTTTAACCCACTCTTATCTAAAAATGCCGTATAATCTTGTACAGCATCTACTTCACAGCGATAAGTTGCTGGATCTAGTTCATCTTTGCCGCTCAATACACTTAATAAAAGAGCAGCATCTTCTACAGTTCGAGCAATGGGCCCTGCAGTATCTTGTGAATACGTAAACGGAATGATGCCAGATCTACTAATAAGTCCAACAGTCGGTTTAATACCAACTACTGAATTTTGTATTGCTGGACTTAAAATAGAGGCATCAGTCTCTGTACCAACTGATAATACTGTAAAGTTTGCAGCAGCTGCAGCTGCAGAACCGGAGCTAGATCCACCTAAAAAAATTCTCCCGGACCATAAGGATTCAAAGTTTGACCTCCCCTTGCACTATATCCAGCCCACATTTTTAAAGACATACCATTTGCTAATTCTGTCATATTCGTTTTCCCTAAAATAATAGCTCCTGCGTCTCGAAGCTTTTTCACTAGAAACGCATCTTTTTGACTCACATGATTTTCTAAAGCAAGCATACCAGCGCTTGTATGCATTTTATCTCCTGTTTCTATATTATCTTTCAATAAAATTGGAACCCCATGAAGAGGTCCTCGTTTTCCTTTTTTCTTACGCTCATGATCCAATGATTCAGCAAGAAAAATCGCATCCGGATTTATTTCAAGTATAGCGTTTATATTAGGACTGGCTTTATCATACTTTGCGATTCGATACAAATAATATATAACAAGGTCTTTTGATGTTAACTTACCAGCTTCCATTGCTTCTTGAATCTTTTCAATCGTTAACTCTTCCCCATCTATATTCGGTAACTGAAATTCCATATCACGAACTCCCTTTTATTTTATAAGAAAATTATAACAATTCATCTTGTCTAAAATCTAGCAAAATCCCCTTATACAGAGATCTATTTTGATTTTTCAACATCTAAGTTGCTATTATATAAAACCAAAAGTAATACGCTACTTGTTTGCTCCCTTTGTTTTAACATTGTCTGTGGCAGAAAAGGTCTTTGACCGCTCTAAGCGTGGCCAGCCACTCTCGCCCAGCTAAAAAGAGTGGTTTTTATGTCGGTTTTTCAATTTGTATTTATATATGTATCATCCTTCCCTCTGTACAAATATTTGTTTTATAGTTATATTATGGTTATTGGGTTGTTACGAAAACATAAACATCGCTCTATTTTATATCCGTAAACTGTTTGAAAATCCATTTGTCATAATGAATTTTATTCGGGAGGAGGTTTGCAGTTTATACGTGAGGATATAAAAACTAGTTTTACTTTACATAATTAGTAAACATATAGGAGGCGACATGATGTTTCGTACAATTTCAAACTTTATGAGAGTAGCTGAGATCAGAAGCAAAATTCTTTTTACTTTAGCGATGTTAATCGTTTTTCGGATTGGCACATTCATTCCAGTTCCTCATACTAATGCTGAGGTATTAAAAATACAGGATCAAACAAATATTTTAGGAATGCTCAATGTATTTGGCGGGGGTGCCTTACAAAATTTTTCAATTTTTGCAGTAGGTATCACACCGTATATTACAGCTTCCATCATCGTGCAGTTATTACAGATGGATGTCGTTCCTAAATTTGCAGAGTGGGCAAAGCAAGGTGAAATGGGCCGCAAAAAATCAGCTCAATTTACCCGCTACTTTACAATTGTTCTTGCATTCATTCAGTCGATAGGAATGTCTATTGGCTTTAACAATATAGCAGGTGGACAATTAATAACAGATCCAGGCCTAAAAACCTACTTATTAATTGCTACCGTATTAACTGCTGGTACTGCATTTTTAATGTGGTTAGGTGAACAAATTACTGCAAATGGAGTAGGTAACGGAATTTCAATTATTATTTTCGCAGGACTTGTAGCAGGAATTCCAAGCATTATGAATCAAATATACTTACAACAAATTCATAACGCTGGCGATCAACTCTTTATGCATATTATAAAAATTGTATTAATTATTTTAGTCGTTTTAGCTATCATCGTTGGTGTCATTTACATACAACAAGCAAATCGGAAAATTCCTATTCAATATGCAAAAGCTTCTAATGGGAACAATCCGTATCAAGGAGCAAAAAATACACATTTACCTCTTAAGGTAAATAGCGCAGGGGTTATTCCTGTTATCTTTGCTTCAGCATTTTTAATGACGCCACGAACAATTGCACAGCTATTTCCAAATTCTGAAGTGTCCAAATGGATCAATACAAATCTTGATTTTACACATCCAATTGGAATGTGTTTATATGTTGGACTCATTATTGCGTTTACATACTTCTATGCCTTCGTTCAAGTAAATCCTGAACAAATGGCCGAAAACTTGAAGAAGCAAAACGGGTATGTTCCAGGCATTCGACCAGGGATCATGACAGAGAAATACGTTACAAAAATCTTATACCGCTTAACTTTTGTTGGAGCAATTTTTCTAGGGTTAATCTCTATTTTACCAATTATATTCACAAAAATTTCTGATCTACCAGCTTCCGCTCAAATTGGCGGGACAAGCTTACTCATTATTGTTGGTGTCGCTCTAGAAACGATGAAAACGTTAGAAAGCCAGCTTGTGAAACGTCACTATAAAGGATTTATTAAGAAAGTGAATTAACATTTTATTTCATACAAAACCCTCTTATATATCGATGTTTTTACGATAAATAAGAGGGTTTTCTTTTGTAATAACTCTTGTGTTTTTTCAAATATTTCTGTTTTTAATGGCATCGAGACGTATTTTATGATTACAATCTTCACAACAAAATACCCTATTCTTATTTTCCTTAAACTGTTTATATTGTCTAGTTCCTTCATAAATTCAAAAACTTTTCTACAACTACAAAAAATTATTTCATATGAAAATATTCTTATCCCTCCACATGATTTAATACTCTTGCAAATTGCGCCGAAAATTCACTAGAAATTCCTTCTTTCATACCGAAACGCAGAATATTTTCATTCAATCGGAAAATCCTTTCATCATGGCCAGCTGCAAATACATGGCTTTAGTTTTATTTTAGATTTAATACAAAATTTTTCTTTTCTAATTGAATAGTAACGGAACAAGGTAAGCAAAAGGAATAATAATTATAGAAGGTGAATTTCTAACTATACAATTAAGTTATTTAACTACATTATAGCCTACAAATTGAATAACTTAATATAAATATATGAAATGGGGAGGATTCATGTATTCTATTTTTAAAGATACTGTTGCTGATATGACATGGTTAGAAATTGAAGAGGCATTACAAAAAGGCGCCGTGGTGCTATCACCAACTGGTGTGATTGAGCAACAAGGGCCCCACTTACCTACGGGGGGAGATATTTACGAGAGCCATTATATTTGTCGTTATATAAAGAAAAGATTAGAAAAAGAGAACATTCCCGCTATAATAGCACCTCCTTATTATTTTGGTGTAAATCATATTACGGGCGCATTTCCCGGTTCTTTTACATCGAGAAAGGAAACCGTACATGCAGTCTTATTCGATATGTGGGAATCCTTATTCAGATGGGGAGCAAAGCATATATTTATCATTGATATACACGGAGATCAACAACATGGTGATGCGCTGATAGGAGCAATTAGAAAGACAAGGCAAACACTAAATATTGATGTTCGTTCGGTTATTGCTAATTTGTTAGCAGATCAGTTAGGGATCACGAAAGATCAAGAAGAATTTTTGATTTTTGATATCGATTTTTCCTTTGGTTCATTTGAGCCTCCTCCTCGCTATCCAGATTTTCATGCAGGGGCGCAGGGAACCGCACGATTTCTAAAATATTTTCCCGATTTGGTAAGGAAAGAAAAAATCAAGGGACTAGCCCCTAGGCTATTAAACAAGGAAGATCTGGAAGAGTGGCAAAAAGGAGGCGAAAGAACTAAATCGATTGCCCCAAAAGGATATGTTGGAAATCCTCAAGGTTATACTCCCTTTTTAGCAGAGGATAAGTTAGATTTTATCAGCGGTTTTATTGAGTTTGCATCAAGGGAGATAGTTCATTATCTAGGAACACAATCAAAAAAAGGAGATTAAATTTTTCTGTCATTGGAATGTAAGATCAACAAGAAGATAATGATTCCTCTTCCAAAGGGACTGGCCTTGGAATGCCAATTGTCTATAAACTTGTACATGCTCATAATGGTACAATTTTTGCCAAAAGCGAGCATTCGAAAGGAACATCATTCAATATTATCTTGCCGAAAGAAGGACGTCCATAAGACAGTAAGTCTTAAGACGTCCTTTCATTTTTTAAAATATCTAAATAGACTAAAGCAGTTACGGTCCTACTAAATCTAAAATCTCTGAATCCACAGTAAATTTTAACAGTGCATTCAATCATGTTTCTTTTAGAAACCTTCGTTTCTCCGAGTCTGTAAAGAGATTTCAATAATCATATCCAATAGTCTACTATAAGAAATTCCTACTGCATGAGCACTTTTTGGTAGTAAACTACTTTTTGTCATCCCCGGCAATGTATTCACTTCCATCACATATGGGATTCCATCTTTTATAATCATATCAACTCTAGCATAAACACTGCATTTTAATGTTTTATAGCATGCCATGGCAGCCTCAGCGACACGCTTTTGAGTTGTGACCGGAAGTTCTATAATCTCTTCAATCGTAGCCGCATCATCGTATTTCGCATGATAGTCAAAGAACTCAGCCGTATGTTGAATTGAAATAATCGGTAAAAGTTTTCCGTCCAAAATGGAACAAGTAATTTCTTCGCCCTTTATATATTTTTCAATTACGATTTCAGAATCCCATTTAAACACATCCTCAAGCGAGGATAGTAAAGAATCCTTATCGTATACGATCTTTACCCCTACACTAGAACCACCCGAATTTGGTTTTACAACTAACGGATATCCCATTTTTTCGACTTCATCAACCTGAAGCTCTTCCATATTTGAAATATGAATCCAATCCGGTGTTTGAATCCCTTCATAGCGAATCATTTTTTTTGACATATTTTTATCCATACAAATACCGCTTGATAGCATATTACTTCCTGTATATGGAACACTAAGGGTCTCCAGTGTACCTTGGATCGTACCGTCCTCCCCGTATTTTCCGTGAAGAGCCAACAAGGCAATATCGATATTATTTACCTTTTCAATAAGCTCTTTTTTGTCATTCAATTTAATTGGCACAATTTCGTACTTACTCTTATCCAAATGTGCAATCATTTCTTCCCCTGTCATGAGGGACACTTGTTTTTCAGAGGACACGCCTCCCATAATTACGCCAACTCTCATTTTTCCAACTCCCAATTTTCATTTTTTAAGGTATCGCCAATTATTTTAATTCCATGAACAATATCCTCTTCTTTTAACCGCGAGAATCCTAATCGAAAAGTATTACTTCCCCCTCCATCTGTGTAAAAAACATCCCCTGGAGAAAAAACAACTCCCTTTTGATAGCATTTTTTCAAAAGTATGCGTGAATCCATTCCTTTTTCTAATTCTATAAAAAGATGCAGTCCACCGTCCCCAGTCATTCTTTGAAAAGGAATATATTGATTGCAAGCATGAACGGCTAGCTCGTATTTTTTCTTATAAACTGACTTCGCCTTTTTTAAATATTTTTCGAAATAACCATCATGTAAATATTGATAAAGTACTGCCTGATCCAGTGTGGATGTATGAATCGTCCGTGCCCTTTTCACACTTTCTAAGCAGTGTATTAATTCTTTATCTGCTAAAATCCACCCAACACGTAACCCTGGAAAAAGAATTTTTGAAAAGCTGCTGATATAGATAACATTGTTGCCAAGTCCGGCGAAAGTCATTAACGGAGCTAAATGGGAACCTGAATAGCGTAATTCCTCATTAAATCCATCCTCTACGATAGGAATTTGGTGTTTTGAAAAAAGTTTCATGATTTCAGTCCTTTTTTCCGATGATGTGACGATCCCAGTCGGATTATGATAGGACGGAATTAGATATGCAAAATCAAAATCTATTTCGGATAAGTTTTTCTCAACTTGATCAATATCAATACCATCATCTTTCATGTCTATCCCGTGTATATCAAACCCATGTAATCGAAAAAGTTTTAGTGCAGCATGATGAGTAGGATTCTCACAAATAATACGTCCAGATTTTTTAGCTAAAGAAGACAATAAAATGTCCAAACCCTCGGTGAAGCCATTCGTGATAAGAATATCTTTACCTGAAATGTCTACACCTTTCATTTCCATGTAGTGAAGAAGATAATCAATTAGAGGTTTATAACCTTTGGCATATCCGTAGTTCAAAATAATATCACCTTCAATGGACATTCGAGTCAGAAAAGCTCTCTTAAAATTTTCAACATCAAAAAGCTTTTCGTCTGGAGCAATGCTATTGAAGGAAATCATGTCTTTTTCCCACCGAACACCGTGCTTCATTAAATCTAATTCATCAGCTAGCAAGGTAACTTCATTGACCTTTTCTTTCCAGTTCAGTTCGATGGATGGCGCTTTTGATGTTTCAATCTCACCTACAAAATTTCCTTTTCCCTTTATTGCATAAATTAGACCCGCTTGTTCTAAATCCGCGTAAGCAGTGAGAACAGTATTTCTGCTAACCGATAATAGTTTACTAAGTTCTCGGGTAGACGGAAGCTTCTGGTGCTCCAGCAGGTGCCCTTTCATAATCATTTTTTTAAAATGATCCTTTAATTGAACATAAACTGGCCGATCATCCACAAACTTAAAATCATTAAACACTTCCTTGCCCCCCTTCTTATCATTTTTGCATAACAATATCTATATCAAAAGGTCCACAACATATGTATTTTCTTTAACTAGTGGTATGGTGTTAAGTATCATTCATACCACTTTGATATGAAGAATGTTACAAAATTCACTTCCGTCTCTTATTTAAAAATAATTAATGAACTTCATTTAAATGATACATTAGTAGATGTTGCGTAATCTACCAGTATATTTTTGATATGTTAGAAAATTTTTTTCAACAATTTTATCACGGAACAACAACTGATTTCTCATCTGAAGACACTGGACTAGGAAAGGCACTTGCCTATAAACTTGTACATACTCATAATGGTACAAGTTCCGTCATGAGCAAACTTTCGAAAGTATATTACCCAAAAAAAGGACGTCCATAAGACAACAAGCCTTAAGACGTCTTTTCAACTTTAAAAATCATGAATGAAATAAAGAAACCTTACATCTCTTTTTTCAATAGTTTTCCATGTTTCCAATACAACTCAAGCGTGGATCGATTCGCCATAAACACACCAATCAAGATAAAGCATGCACCAATCCCCATTACCGGTTTAATTGGTTCATTTAAAAACATATATCCTGTTATAACAGCAAGTAACGGCGAAACATACAACCAAGTAGATGGAAAGACAGGATTGGTTTTGGATAAAAGCCAATAGTATAAGCCATGCCCTCCTATCGAACCGATAAATATTAAATACAGAATCGGCCATTGAACGTTCCATGTAGTTAATGTAGATAAATTAGGTTGTTCTAATAAGAGAGAAAAAACAATTAGTAATAAACCTCCATACAACATTTGAATGCCATTAATTAAAAATGGCGAGACATTTGGTAAATCTAATAAAATTTCCTTTGAACAGATCGTACCCATTCCGTAGAAAAATTCTCCTACTAATATAACAAAGCAAGCCATGCTCCACATATAAGAAAATTGCTGCTGCAGACCCGGTAAAGAAATGCACACTACTCCTATAAGAGCAAGTATAAGAGCAAAAAGTTGTTCCCTTCTCAATTTCATTCTCGTTCGTTTCGTTTGAAGTAATAAAATCATCATTGGACCTGTAGCAGAAAGAACAGCTGCTAATCCCGATGAGATATACTGTTCTGCCCAATATAAAGTTGCGAAGGTCATAAATGTAAGACAAAAGCCAGCGAACATAATTCTTCTTATGAAAAGGTATGGGAAAACTTGTTTCCGTTTCACGATAAAAAACATAATCACAATTATACCTGCCAAAAAGAAACGAATCCCCGCTGAAAAAAGCGGCGGAGCTCCTGCTGCGATTCCTATTTTAATCATTAAAAACGTCGTTCCAAAAATAATACAAATAAGAAGATAATTAAAAATAACCATCATGTTTCCTCCCTTTCATTGTTGAAATGAGTATAGAGGAAACATCGTATAACAGTACACCTTGCTATATAACAGTTATATGAATTTTCAGTTGATTATAAAGTTTTTTTCGGTTTAAATGAAAATAAAAAGAAGATTAGGTGAGATCATGAAGATTGTACTTCGAAAAGAATCAGCTATACCATTCTATCAACAAATCTACGAACAAGTTGTGCAGCGTATTCAAGGTGGAATATTAGCAGACGGAGACGTTCTCCCTTCTCTACGTACTATGGCAAATGATTTAAAAATCAGTGTATTAACCGTTCGTAAAGCATATAAATGGCTTGAGGCAAAAGGCTATGTATATATACAACCTGGAAAAGGAGTTTACATAAGAGGAAAAAGGGATACTTCTCGAAGTGTACATGATCCTTATGACTGGCAACATTTGAAAGCTGTTAATGTAATAAGGTCTCAATATATTATCAATCGCCACAAAAAGTATTACGATTTTTCACAGGCCGTTCTTTACCCACGTCTTTTACCTAGTCCGTTTCTATCAAGCGAAATGCAAAAAATATTAGACACAGACAAAATGCTGTTAGCCACATACGGACCTGTGCAAGGTGATGAAGAGCTTCGCGTGGAAATCAGCAAATATTTAAAAGACTATCAAGAATTAACAGCTGATCCTGCTCATTTATTAATTACAAGTGGTGCTCAGCAAGGAATTGATTTAATTACTCAAACATTGTTAAAACCAGGCGACACTGTAATAGTAGAAAGTCCGTGCTACGGTGCTGCCATTGATGTGTTTATTAATAAAGGAATCAACGTTATTCCCGTTGAGCTTGATGAACAAGGCATCCGTTCTGATTTATTAGATGAAGTATGTCAAAAGAATAATCCAGTTTTGTTATACGTGAATCCTGCTTTTCATAACCCTACTGGAACATTAATGAGTGAACAACGTAGAAAAGAACTTATAGAACTAGCAGAATTTTATCATTTTTTTATTATTGAAGATGACCATTTTGGTGAGATCTATTTTAATGATATTGAGCTTCCGACTCCTATTAAGCATTTTGATAAGAACGGTCATGTCATTTATTTAAAAGGATTCAGCAAAACGTTAGCACCAGGGCTTCGTATTGCAGCCTTACTCGCAGAAGGACCTGTATTTGATTGGTTATGTGCTGGGAAAGCATTAATGGATATAGGTAGTCCACTAATAACGCAAAAAGCTATTCTACCTTTTTTGCGGACAGAAAGAATGAAGAATCATTTAAAAAAACTAAGAACTGCCTTACAAATTCGTCGTGATACTACAGTAGAAATCCTTAGTTCTTTAACGGATACAATTCATTTTCAAGTACCAAAAGGCGGCTTTAATTTGTGGATCTCCCTTCCAGATGCAATGACTTCATTTGCATTACTAAAAAAAGCAAATGAAGCTGACATTTCCTTTTTACCTGGAACAGCTTGCTTTGTTCATCAATCAAAACACGAGTATATGCGTATCAGTTACTCTACGCTAAATGATCAAGATTTAATTATTGGACTCCAAAAGTTACGTAGAGTAATTTTAGATTCCCATGGATAGACACCCTATTCTTTAGAAAGATACTGTCGCAGTACCTTCTCCAACACTTCACGAGTAACTGGTTGTGCTTGAGCGGTTAATTGGTAACCGATACGACCGTTTGGCTCTGCAGTTACTTGCTGCAATGTTTGAATATCATGAATTCCTTGTTCTCGTAAATACATAAATAATTGCTGCTCTGTCATTTTGGCACGATTTAAGTTATCCTTTATAATTTTTCCATCTTTAATAATAACAATCGTGTTACCATCTAGAAATCGTTCCACCTTTCGTGATTTCATCTCTAAATGATGAATGATTAGTAAAACAACAGAAAAGATACATGCAGCTAATATAGTTGGCCCTAACTTCTTACTTAACACTGGCTCTACAATAATCCGACCAATAGATACAACGACAATAATTTCAGCTCTTGTCATTTGACTAAGAGACTTGCTACCTGCTAATTTCAAAACAATAATACCTGTAGCGATTAATATAATACTTTCTAAAACGATGTTCATCTACAATCCATTCCCTTTATAGCAATCTATACACAGTATTACCTTTTTCAGGTTAGTCTTAACCTTATGTATTAAATGAAAAAGGGCATGTTTAAAACAAATCGTTCAAAACATGCCCTTTTTAGTGTGTGCAAGGGAATTCTCTTATTCCCGTTGTTCATTCAATTTTGTTTCAATAATTTTCAATTCACTGTTCTCTCCATTTTCAACTACATGTTTCAAAATGGATAATTTATTATTCCAAAATTGTTCGTAAAACGAAAGCCACTGCTTTAACTCTTGTAAAGGTTCTGGCTGCAGCTGATAAATTTTTTCTCTTCCTACCTTCTTTCCACTGACTAGCTTTGCCTCTGAAAGAATGTGAAGATGTTTTGTGACAGCTGTACGGCTAATCGGAAAATGAGACGTTATTTCTGAAATAGGCAATTCTTTTTCTGCTAGTAATCGAAGTACCTCTCTACGAGTTGGGTCAGCAATCGCTTGGAATACATCGTAACTTTCTGCTGATGGAGACACTTAGCCTTCAATAACCTTTTTCAGTTTTTCGTTCACAATGGCCATCCAACCAAATGCCATATTCTCACGGATAACAGAACTTTTCTCATTTGGTTTCGGAAGAATAAAGTCAGGCTCTTTCCAGCCGCCATGAATAAGTGTAAATTCAGTTTTATCGCCTAAATCTTTTAAAAGAAATGAAACAATCCAGCCATCCGTATCCCATGCAAAAGAAAGATGATGAGGAGCATCGATTTCTAATACTTTACATGGAGATGGTCCAAATGGAGATTGAATATGAAATTCATGTCCTACTTCTAGTTGAAAATCATTTGGCATAAACCATAATGCAATACCTTCTGCAGTTGATACTGTATCCCATACTTTTTGAATAGGTGCTTCTAGCACAATTGTTTGCTTAATATCTTGTAATGCGTTCATATTACTTTTCCTTCTTTCCTGATTTTAAAATACAACCTTTTGGTTTCACTCCAATAGAATATAACACCTTTTGGTTTCATGTCAAGATTGATGATTTTTTGTAATCTTTAACGTATTTCCAAAAGAAGTCCCCATCTTCAAGCGATTGGAATTATTCTATTATCTAACATACTCCTTTCTCTTCCGCTTTGGTTAGATAACACATTGAACTCTGTAGATTGGATTGTTATTCCTAGTGTCATTCTAATATTTGACTTATTTATGTTATGGATTATATTCGGAATTCGCTACGAATTACGAGAAAAGAGTTTATATGCAAGATGCGGTCCTTTTTGGTGCAATGTTCCCTACGTAAATATTACAAAAATTCATCCAACCGATGATATGATGATGGGCTTCCGCCCCGCAGCTGCTTTTCACGGTGTAGAAATTCACTATCCTAACGCTCTATTCGGCAGCGTCAAACTATCACCAGAAAACGAAGAATTATTTATCACAACTATACTCGCTAAGTGTCCACATTTACAAAATAGTAAAACGAAACAACTCTAATTCATTACGTAGTTACTTTTACGACACAGGAGGATGCATATCTTTATGGAAAATCATTTTTTTCTAACTGGTAAGCCAAGAATAGGTAAAACCACAGCTCTAAAGAAAATAATAAGCGAAATTGGAGTAGAAAACTTTAGTGGATTTTATACAGATGAAATTGTAGAGAATTCTAATAGAACGGGGTTTAAAATTATCTCTCTAAATGGAGACGAATCGGTAATTGCAGATATTAATTTTAACAGTGATATTAGAGTAGGCAGATATGGCGTAAACGTTTCCGAATTTGAAAGTATTGCTATTGACTCAGTCCAAAATAACAAAAATAAGATTATAGTGATAGATGAAATTGGCCCTATGCAAATCTCATCTCCAAAATTTCTATCTACTATTAATCAATTAATGCAAAGCTCTCAAACTGTGTTAGGAACAATCTATTATGCTTCTCATCCTAAAATAGATGACATAAAGTCTCATAGTAGTATGAAAATGTATGAATTAACGCGTGAAAATTATAATGGCGTGCTTACTAAAGTGATCTATGAATTACGAAAGACAAATATTTTTCAGTTTAAATGAGCGTTTAAAAATATCGATATATATCCATTTTGATTTTCAATCTATAAATCGCTACTATGTAGAACAAGAAATGACCTGCACCTGCTTTCTTCTCTTTGTTTTAGAATCCATTTAACTTGATTGTTGAATTTTTTCAAAATAATAAGCGTATTTGAGTTTTATTTCAAATACGCTTACTTTTTCGAGTGGCAAATAAGTAAGAATCGCCCCCTTTAAACATTTATTTTAGCTAACTTAAAATGAGTAAAATCAATTCAAAATATTTCCATTTTTTAAAAATAAAAAAAGACAAACACGTAAACTTGATTTAAGATTAAAGCTCTGACCCAATAATCTAACCAAGGAGCGTATTTGTCCAATGACTAGACTATCATATCAAGCTGAAATCTACAATACTTTATCAAAATGGAATGTACCATTTTATTTTTCAAAACCAGTGATGAATCATATGGTTCACTTTATAGATGGTGCCTTAAGTGTTGGTTTTACGGGTAAACTAACTGAAATTCATGCGTATAGTTATCACAAAAGGCACCGTACGACCATCAGTCATTTCTTGAAAAACGGTGTATGGAATGAAGAATATCTATTGAGAATGATGAAACAACACGCTCTTTCTCAAGTAAAGAAAGAGCGTGTTGTTTCTTTTAATAGATGATACAATTTGTCAGAAGACCAAGCCTTCGTCACGGGCAAAACGTCCGACTGAATTGGCAGCTTTTCATTTCTCTCATACTCATGGAAAGTCTGTTTGGTCACATCAAGTGCTTCAAATGATGGTGAAAGGCAATGGTAAAGCATTTCCTTTTGATTTTCAGCTTTATCACAAAGAGAAAACGCCAAGTAAAATTCAGCTTTCTATCGATATGATTAATCAATTCTCTAGCCTATCACAACCAACATACCTTCTTTGTGATACATGGTTTACATCAAAAAAATTGATTCGAGCCGCGTTAGCGAAAGGGATTCACGTAATCGGTGGACTAAAAACAAATCGTATGATCTATCCAAAAGGAATTAAGCTTCAGGCAAAAGAATTTGCCCAATACATTCAAGAAAATGACACCGACTTAGTGACAGTCGGAACAGAATCATACCGTGTTTATCGGTATGAAGGGGCACTCAATGACATTGAAGATGCCGTCGTTTTGATGTGTTGGAAAGCAAGCCAATCCTTAAAACGAGAAAACATGCGTTGTTTTATCAGCACAGATACAGAACTCTCAAATGAAGAAATTTTATCTCATTATAGCCAACGTTGGAGTATCGAAACCTATTTCAAGCAAATGAAAAAAATGAGAAGTGAACGGGCAATCAAACGCTTTTGGTTATTAGCTCAGTTTACTTATATTTTTGCGATGGCATGGAAGAAAACTACATTTAACGAGGCCATTCAAGAAATATGCACTTCAAAAATAGGGAGTATCATTGAATTTGTCTATCATCAAACATCCAATGGTGTACCACTAGCTCGTATTAAAAACGAGCTAAATGTGGCATAGGGTAACTGTCATTTCTTTTTATATGGTAAATTTTGGTTTGGGATATACTCATTGTAAGTTAGCTAATATAGATTTTACAAAGTTTGTTTTGTCATCTGCATATTTATATTTATTATTTGGATTTTCCTGTGAAAGTTGAATTTTTAAATGTTCATACTCAATTCGAGCCGTTTCATTATTTTTTAAGTAATCTCGAAAGCACAATTGTTCAATTAAATATTTATTACCTTTTTCATACATATGAATTTGGTGTGTTCTCGGTTCGCCCTTATTAAAATAGTACCTTTCGGGTAATACATCTTTTCTATACCTATAATTTAACTGTTCTAACTCATCAATACAGTTCGCACCATCTTCAAAATCATATAATTCAATAGCAATATCAATAATAGGTTTTGCACTCAAATTGGGAATAGAAGTACTTCCAATATGGTGTATTGCCAATATATATTCTCCAATTTGTTTTTCGATTAATTGTTTCTCTTTTAAAAATTCGACTCCCCATTCCTCAGTCCAAGGAACTAAAAAAACTTCACCACGAGGTAACCCTAACATTTGATTCACTCCTCTTGTGTACTGCCCTTATTTTAATTTTAAAAAACTTATTTTTCTTACATGATAAATTATCATTCACCTTTCTGCCCGTTAGTTCAGTAACTTCAACAAAAAGAGTGTTAATCCTTCTTGGATCAACACCCCGATACTAAGCTGATTTTTAACATCTTACATATTTACGTTTGAAACCAATCCTCCCTCTATCAATTTCTTTATGAATACTTTCGTAAGCATTTAGGAAGCTGCTTTTTTTCTTGTCCCGTTTAACTTCTACTGTACCTACTTCCTTTGCGATCTCGACTGCCTTTTCATGTAGCGGCAAATATGAAATCCCCACGGTGTATAGAAAATTATTCATAGCGGATTTCGTTCGTTCTGGCGAATCATGAATCATATTTTTCACAATTTCAAGCATATTGGAAATCTTGTTTTCGGAAAATTCATTGTCTAGGCGATTCCCTAAAAGCCAGCAATAGCAACTCCAGCCCGCTGACATTCTCAGCTCGTCACCGCTTGCAATCCATTTATCAGCAACATCTTGTGCAAAATCTGACTCTGATAAAGTTACTGCCACCACAAAATCGGACAGCATATAAAAATACGCCCCATCCATCCAACAATCAAAATCCGACTCACTCATAGCTTTTGGGTTTGCAATAATGCCTGCAAAGTACATTGCATCGTAGTTACCTGTGGAATAAAGCTCTTCAGCTAAACGTTGATTTATTTTTATTTGCTTTGCGATTGGTTTCATAGCACCTGTAGCTACACCAAAAAGCGGCTCTTGCGCACCATTGGATATGTACATTTTTTTAGTTCGTTCCTTACCGAGAGCTACAAGCTCCTGCATAACTGTTTCAAAATCCATAGTTTTGCACTTCCTTCCTTACTATTAAGACCCTTTTAATTATAACCAACTAGTTTATATTCTTTATCAAGTCTTCCATACTTCTCAATTTTATCATTAATCTTATTCAATTAGGATGTCTACTGTCTATAGTTCCTAAACAACTCAGCCCGATTGTTGAATAGAATGACTCGCATTTTTTTAAATGTAGTGTAGTGTTTTCAAAATAAATCATAATGATTAAACATAGAAAAAATCCCTGATTTCGATCAAAAGGCAGGGATTTTTGGTATTTTAATGGACTTAGGGAAATGAATAAACTATTGTTGCCTATTTAAGAAAAGCTCCCGATTGCTGAAGAATAATCATTCTAGAAAATCACCCAATAGTACAACAATTATTATATTAATTACCTATTCTTTAATTCAAATTCTGCTGCAAGTACTATTTATTTTATTTTCTATTTTCTCTTCTTATTGAGTTTGGAAGCATCACATCAATTTCCTTCTCAGAAAAAGTCTGTTCTTCGTCCGTTTTTAATGCCTGCTGTGCTTGCTGATAGCTCTTGGCATCTGTTCTTGGTGATTGTACATAGGTTTCAGCTGTCCTGTTTTGCAAATCATCTCGTCGTTTCATAATTTCAGGCGCTTCAAGTAAGTCAAAATCTGTGAGTAACGAAATGTATTCTTCTCTTATTTTCCATAATGCATCAGCAGCCTTCTGATGAGCCTGAGCTGCTTCAACCAAGTCGAAATGTTTGGCATAGGCATTTAATATCAACAACGCTATAGAAATAACAGCGCCTATATAACCTGCAGCGGCCTCACTTGTTAAAATAGTTGCTAAGAAACTTCCTGTGGTTAAAGCTGATAATATAATCTGCCAAACCTCCACACAGTTATTTCTTGATAAAAGGCGTTGAACAATGTAATTATGGCAAGTGAATGTATAAACTACACGCCCATACGCTTCCCTAATTTGTGATTCCAACTTATAGCCTTGACTAGCTGGGGAATTTCGATCCATAGATTTCCCTCCACTTTTGCTTAGATGAGTAAGAACGACCATTAGTTTCATGCTCGATGGCTTCTAGAGCTAAATTATACGCTGTAGATGCCTTAGTTTGAAAGTTACCATTCTTCCAAACATAACGATTACTACCTGGCGCTAACCAGTACAGTTTAGTTTTATCTATATTTTTAAGGTACTCAAAAAAATCTCTACTCATAAAGTCATAATAAAGATATGATTTATCTTTATGTGCCCAATCATTTATGAATTTATAGGCTAGGGTATCAATTAAAATGCCACTCATCGGAACATTACAGTTGCCTTTCCATGCTCGTGCCATCCTGCATAGTCGTTTTAAATTTTTGTTTGTAGCGTTATTTCGAGAATCCATAGCACTAATTTCTTTCCTTGGATCAGTAGTCTTCCATGACCCGCCATTGTTGGTATCCGGATATGTGTAACTGTCATCATTATTTATAAAAGCAGGTACTATTTCAAAATTGATTTTATCCGTAAAATTAATTCCTATGACTTGGCCATCACCTTTTAAATGCGACGTGCTGTATGTCTTTTGTAACACAGCTTTTACGTTTTGCAATAAAGCAGACTGACCGTTGCTACTATAATCATCATATTTTTTATAAATCTCATAAGGCAATTGAACAATCATATCAATATCGCTAGTCCATATTTCAGTACCTCGCCCATAAGATCCTACGTATAAACTATGCGATGTCTCAGATGTACTACCCCAGTAATCTATATTAATTCGCTTAGTTATTTTTTTATAGCGATCCTGTATTTTAGTAACGGTATCACTGTCCATTCTCAGATTAGAACAGAATGTAGAAAAGTTAGTACTTACCGACATAACTTATAGCCCCCAATAAATTGTCATCATTCTTTCGCTTATATACTTTTGTTACTATTTTACTAATTTAGAAGAAATAATTCATCAAAAAAGGTAAAATTGAATTTTGCTTATATAACCCTGCCCCTTTCGAAAAGCCTTACTCCATTAAATGGCCCGTTAGTTCAATAACACAGGCTCTTGTTTTTCTTCTAATTCATATACTTCATCCCACTCTATTCCACAAGCTGCCGCATGTATTTTAGGATCGTATTTCTGTCCACTTTTTAAAATTGTATAGATTAAATTTGCTATTTTACCACAAAGGTGACCAATTGCCTTTTTCTTTACCATTCCTTCTTCCACTTTACGATCGTAATAGGCTTTAAAGACAGTTGGCTTTCTTTTCCCATTTGCTAACATCATCATAGACATCTGATAAAGTACTCGACGTGCATCCCGGACACCACTAAATGTCTGTTTTGCTGAGCGTACTGAAGTCCCAGATTGAGAATTTTCAGCGGATACACCTAGGTACTTCTTAAATTCTTTGTATGTATTAAATCGATCTATATCACCAATAACACCGATTAGAGTACAAGCAATATTTTCACTTACAAAAGGAAAAGAAAGAAGTAATTCCGTATATGGATGTGGTTCAATTCCTTTTTCGGGGTCTCCTTTAAGAAGAGAATGGATTTCTACATCAATGAGTTGAATACTTTCTTCAAGCCTCAAAGCTTCTTCAATTACCCATTTTTGCCTTCCTACTAGATGTTCTATGGGTACAGCCACTGTATGGGGCATAATTTCAGATAGTGTTTTAGCAGCCTTTTTCGCTACATTCTTAGCTCCTGCTTTAGAAATAGCCTTATATAATTCATCTTCCGATGATTCCTTCATGTGAAGACCCGAAGGGTATTCTAATACTAATTTCATTACTGAAGAAGTACTCAATTTTTTAAATGCTTTATTTAAGTCTGGGTGTGTCACTTTTAATAATTGTTGAACTTGATTTTTCCTTCGAGTCAATTGAACATTTAAATACCATCGATCACGCATGACAGTCCGAAATAGGGATTGTAAGACAGTTTGAGGTCTTATTAGAGTAACTCCCTGCATGTGAGGATGTAACTGTTTATGCCACCCCATGTAGGACATTACTTTGGCATCCATCGAATCTGATTTTTCTGAGATACCTAGATTATTCTTACGAAATTCTCCAACTGCTTTGTTCTCCACTTGAAAGAGTTGATATCCTTCGTTCAATAGTACTTGCTGAACTAAATAGGAATAATGTCCACCAGTAGGTTCTAAAAGGATTAAGAAATCATCCCTGTTGATAGTAAATTGATTTTCTATTTGTTTTAAAGCCTTTAAAAATTCTGCGATCCCTGCGCTATCGGAATTAAATTTCATTGTTTTTGTTCGTTTCCAGGCAATTCCTTTAGGGTCTAAAAAAGCATCAAATTTAATACAAGAAGCCACATGAAAACTAGCTCCAATATCTATACCAATGTAGAATTGATAGAACTTACGAGTATCTTGAGCTTTATCATCCGAATGATTTTCATAACTAAAAGGAGTAATTGTATTTTCCATGATTTCCTCTCCGACAGTAAGCAGTATGATAATATCTGACCATCCAAGTTTCTGTTAGAGCTTAAGCCCAATGTAGCATGTTAGGATTATATCGCCAGATATTTAATCTCAGATTTAACAAAAGAGTCTAGACTCACTAGCTCCATACACTTTTAGAGTTTCAACTGCACACTATTCACTATATTTGTTTTAAGATCTTTCTATATAGTCTATTAAACAGGAATATTCGACATTAACCATAATATTCCTTCTGAAAAAATAAAAACCTGTCGAAATTGACAGGTAATCTGTTGTTTTATATTTAATTTAATGTGCAGTGCCATCTTTAATATTGCATGGAGTGCCTCACATCAATATTAGAGGTCTATGAATAATAGCCCCAGTCCAGTTAATGGTCGGAATCACCTAAAGGTCACTGCACAATTATATAATATCGTATCTAGTAAAAGAAATAAACCAATGTCCCCAAACAACTTTCAAAGTTTCTATGAGAGAACTCACGTTTAAATAAAGGGTACATTGGTTCTTCTTAAATTATATACTAATCATTCTCTTTATTCATTATTATTCATCCTACAACTGGAGATTAGAGACTAATTTAGTAGCATGTAGTTCATTAAAATAATACTTTCATTTCTTTAAACACTACAGAAACAACTTTATTATTTGTATACACGTTCATCTGTATCAAATTAAACATTGTAATTAAACAGAGCCTTGTTTTAAAACCTTGCATGTGGCAGGAAAAGGCACTGACCGATTTATGCATGGCCAGATACTCTCGCCCATCAAAAAAAACGAAAAGGTTTATTATTTCGTTTTTTTAATTCGTCATTTATATATATTTCCTTCTTGACTTACAATACAAAACATGACTATAATTACTCATGTTAATTTCATAGCATTCGGATGAACCATACAGGAGAAGATCTATTGATCTACCGATGGGGCAAAAAGCTGGTCGGACAGCTTTGAAACTCTCAGGTCTTGTGTTCAAGTAGAACTGTATGGGGACGAATCTCTGGAGAGACTCCCTCCTGTTGCACAGCAGCATGGAGGAAACAGAGCACCGAAGGAGCAAATCCGCTATTTCAGCGGATAATCTCTCAGGTAAAAGGACAGAGACAAGCGACAGAAAATACCGATTCCCGAATCGGTTTATTTTTCTATTCCTTGTATCTCCAGAGACCATTTCGTTTACATGAAATGGTTTTTTATTTTTTTTAAAGGAGAGTAAAGATGGAAACAGTAAATCAAGTATTAGAAGTAATCAATCATTACGTATGGGGGCTACCGACATTGTTACTCCTTGTTGGAACAGGAATCCTCCTTACAGTACGTCTACGAGGCTTACAATTTATTAAACTATTATATGCTCATAAGTTAGCATTCGGAAAATCAGAGGACAACTCATCTAAAGGAGATATTAGCCATTTCCAAGCATTAATGACCGCCATGTCCGCTACAATCGGCATGGGAAATATAGCTGGTGTTGCAACCGCAGTGTCTATCGGGGGACCAGGCGCAGTGTTTTGGATGTGGATTACTGCATTGTTTGGAATGGCAACAAAATATTCAGAAGCAATTCTTGCCGTGAAATATCGTATACAAAGTGCTAACGGCGAATACTCTGGTGGCCCGATGTATTATTTAGAACATGGATTAGGAAAGAAATGGCTCGCTATATTATTTGCTATTTTCGGAACAACAGCTTCATTTGGAATCGGAAATATGGTGCAGTCTAATTCCGTTGCTGAGGCAATGAAAATTAACTTTTCCGTATCCCCTGTCTTAACAGGAATCATTATGGCTCTTTTCATCGCAATTGTTATTTTAGGCGGCGTTAAAAAAATAGGAAAAGTGACCGGATTTTTTGTTCCAATTAAAGCTTTCTTCTATATTATTGCTGGACTTATTATTATTTTTTATCATATAGATCAAATTCCAGAAGCGTTTCAGCTCATATTCTCAGGTGCTTTTCATGGCACTGCAGCTGCAGGAGGCTTTGCCGGGGCAACTGTTTCTTCAGCTATTCAAATTGGGATGGCCCGAGGTGTGTTCGCAAACGAAGCCGGACTTGGAAGTGCACCGATTGCTGCTGCTGCTGCGAAGACTGATTCCCCTGCTAAACAAGCACTCGTATCTATGACGGGAACGTTCCTTGATACATTTGTTGTATGTACAATCACTGGCTTAGTACTCATCACAACAGGAGCTTGGAATTCTGGTAAAACAGGTGTTGAAGCGACGACATTTGCATTTCAAACTGTATTTGGAAGTGCCGGAAGTATGATCCTTGGCATTGCAATTATTTTATTTGCGTACTCAACCATGTTGGGTTGGTCATATTATGGAGAGAAATGTGTTGAATATTTATTTGGCTATCATGCAGTTCGATACTATCGTCTTATTTTTGTTGGTATAATCCTCTTTGGAGCAAATTTAAAACTAGGGCTTGTTTGGACTTTTTCTGATATTGCAAATGGACTAATGGCAATTCCAAATTTAATTGGTTTGATTGGATTAAGCGGGATCGTTGTTACAGAAACTCAGCGGTTTTTGCAGGCGGGAAAATCAAATAATTCTAATGATCGGATTGCAAGTTAAATGAACTCTTTCTTATAAATTCGGACTCCTTATCCACCTTTAAACTGCCCCCTATAAAATGGACAGTTTAATAAAAAAACTATGAAAACCAAGCGCTTAGAAGATGGTTTCGATATTCTGTCGGAGCCATCTTTTTTTAGTTTCCACGATCCGGGGTACAATTCATTTGTCCCATTGGATAGGTTTATTTATTGGTTTTCCCTTTATAAATTTTAATAATAATCCGTGAGCATAATTACTGAAAATATTTCTGCAATGATTCTGTCTTTACTTCTTCTTGATTTTCATAATCCATTCCATCTACTGACAGATTATTTCCAGAAATAATCACTGTACTTATTTTCCCATCAACATTGATTATCTTTAACGTATACTGGTAACCTTTTATTTTGTCTTTAATATTCACAGGTTTCAATTCCATATTGCTATAGTTTGATAGTATATCTTGAATTTCACTTTGCTCTTTGACAATAACATGATTGCCATTCCCCTTACGAATCTCAATAGACTTAATATCTGTTTTGCTATGTAAATCTCCAAAACTCACTTTCTCCTGTTTCGTACAACTTATTAATGATAAAGCAATTACTATAAAGATGACTATTCGCGCCATTTAGTTCCCTCCATATTTACCAAGATACGTATAAAATATATTGATCTTTAATAAAAATAGTTCGATCAAAATGGATTCTTCGATTATAATCAGGATACGATTTTTACAAAAAATTTTGTAATTGATTAATATATTATTTCTCCATTGCCTTTAATTTCGTCTCTACCCTAAAAATCATAATAATTATTAATAGTATCATAAGAGTCATAAGTGCAATTATTGTATGTGGATACCTAAATGTTAAGCTAATTATACTTCCTATAAAAATCATTAAAAAACCGCTTTGTCTCATAATTTCAGCACTATATTTATTCCCTGCATTCCATAACTCAATATTCTTCATAGATCGACGCGTTCGATAGCCAAATGCTGCATTAATATCTGTTGGTGGATATTTTTTTAATAGTAGTGCGGATAAGATGAATATGATGCCAATCAATAGACTAATTCCTATATTTACAAGCATATATACCATGTATATCCCTCCCTTAATTAATTTTTAAAAATTAGTTATTTCCATTATAAATTATAATGTACCATATTATTAAAATTTAACTTTATTTTGTTAATTAATGTGAATATATACAACTATATTACATTATTCACGGGAACCCACAATAATCAAATAAATGTGTGGTATTGCCGAATTTTCCTAAGTAAAGATACTAGGAGAAATAAGTAACAGCAACATTGATTTTAGATACAGTCAGAAACTATAATCTGAATATTTATAAAATTGCAAGTAGGATTTCCTTTGGCGATATAGAAATTATAAAATATGATATTCTGTTTTTTTACATTCTAACCTTTGCAATACATGATCAAAGTCTTACTAGCTAAAAAAAGTGGTTTTTATGTTGGTTTTTAACACATAGATTACCGCTATACAGAATACAACATGTTCGCTACTTGCTGCTTTTTTTGTTTAAAACCTGGCATGTGGCAGGAAAAGGCACTGACCGCTCTTATGCGCGGCCAGACGCTCTCGTCCTCCCCTAAAAAAGGAGGTTTTATGTCAGTTTTCAATTTGTATTTATATATAATCCAAATGCCTATCACCTCTTAGATTACTATTCCACTGAAATAAACCGAAGGAAACTCATTTCTTTAAATTAATTTATATTTCACAGTAAATGAACTAAAAAACGATTATATTATTAGGAGGATTACGATGACGCAGCTTGATACACTACATCCAATTGTAGAAAAGATCATTAACAATATTGAAAAATTAATGGTTGGAAAACGAAAAGAAACAATCTTAGCATTGACAGCTCTCTTAGCTGAAGGGCATGTCTTATTAGAAGATGTTCCAGGTGTCGGAAAAACAATGTTAGTCCGCGCACTTTCTAAATCAATTGATGCTAATTACAAGCGAATTCAATTCACACCTGATTTACTGCCGTCAGATGTAACAGGTGTTTCTATATATAATCCAAAAGAGCTGCAATTTGAGTTCAAACCTGGACCAATTATGGGGAATTTTGTGCTTGCTGATGAAATTAATCGTACATCACCGAAAACACAATCTGCCTTACTCGAAAGCATGGAGGAAGGCAGTATCACAATAGATGGCACAACAAGACCGTTACCAAAACCGTTTTTTGTAATGGCTACGCAAAATCCGGTCGAATATGAAGGAACATACCCTTTGCCAGAAGCTCAGCTCGATCGTTTCTTGTTGAAGCTAAAAATGGGCTATCCTACATCAGAAGAAGAATTTGAAATTTTAAACCGGATGGAAAAAGCAAATCCACTCTCCCGCATTCAAGCTGTTATTACAATAGGAGAATTACTAAATTTACAACAAAGTATACGGGAAGTAAGCATGGACAAAACAATCAAGCATTATATTGTAAAGCTTGTTAATCAGACTCGTTCTTATAGTTCTATACAACTAGGTGCAAGTCCACGCGGCTCTATTGCTTTAATGAAGGCTTCACAGGCTTATGCATTCATCCATGGAAGAAATTATGTTATTCCAGACGACGTTAAATTTTTGGCGCCTTACGTTTTAGCTCATAGACTCATTCTAAAAATGGAAGCGAAATTTGAAGGGATAACGGGAGAAAAGGTTATCGCAAAAATTGTTGCACGAACTACCGTACCGACTCAAAGGACGATGAATTTTTGATGAAACGACTACTACGAATAATTTTTCATGCTGCAAAGTTATTGCTGATCCCTTTATGCCTAGTCTCAACATTTGTATACGCCATGCTGCAAGGAGGATTTGTAAGCTGGTTTTTATTTTACAGCACAATTCCTTTCGGCCTTTACTCTTTATTACTTCCCTTCTATGCCTTGCGGGACGTTGAAGTAAGTCGAATAACGAATCAAAAGGAATATGTAGCAGGAGAACCGTTTATAAGCACGATTACAATAAAGAGAAAATTCCCTTTTCCCTTATTTTATTTAGTTGTGGAAGATGAACTACCACCACATTTTACAAGTTACAAACAAACAAAGGCAAATAAAGTAATTCTCTTTCCTGGATTAAAGCGCAATATTTCGTTTCAATATGTCATTGACACAATTCCTAGAGGAGAACACAATTTTTCGCGCGTACATGTAAAAACTGGCGATCTATTCGGTATTATGGAAAAAGAGGCAACCTTTTCAGTTCTTGATACATTTTTAGTCTATCCCCATTATGTAGATATAAAGTATCGACAACTAGAAAATTATTTTGAACAAGGAGCACTTTCAGCAAATATAAATTTAGTAAAAGACTCTACAGTCTCTGTCGGTGTTAGAGACTATATACCTGGTGATCGTTTTTCTTGGATTGATTGGAAAGCAACTGCACGAACAAACAATATTATGACGAAAGAGTTTGAGCAACAGCGCAGCAATAATATCATGATATTCATGGACAGAACCTCATCTCCTCTATTCGAATTAGTCGTTTCGTTTACAGCCTCGATTGTGAGGGCTGTCTTGAAACAGAATTCACCAGCGTCATTCGTGTCTGTTGGCAAAGAACGAACGATTTTCCCTTTAGATAATGGAGATACGCAGTTGCAACAAATCTTTTGTCATTTAGCGAAAGTGCAAGCGGACAGCATGTTCCCGCTCTCTCAAAGTGTAGAAATGGAATTAAAGAAAATATATCAGCCAATCACTATTATACTTATCACAAGCGATCTTTCTCTCGATATTCAAAAAGCGGCTGATTATGCAGCGATAAAAAATAGAAGATTAATAGTAGTCGTCGTGAAAGAAAAAGCAAACCAACTCTCACACCGAGAGCTAAGTATACTAGAAACTCTACAAAAACGAAAAATAATGGTAAAAGTCGTTTATGAAAACCATTATACGAACGTGTTTTTTGAGGTGAGCAAATGAAAACATTACAAGTGAAAAGTCAATGGGATATGAATAGATTTTTTATACATATATGCGGATTTCTTCTTTTACTAGAGTGGATAAGACCACTAATAGGTATTACAAACGTAGGTAGACTTGATATCTTTGTAATATTTATAGGAATTTGCTTCACCCTCTCTTTTTTTCAAACAAAGTGGAAAATCCCAATAAAGGTTGTAATAATTTTATTCATCATTCATTCCTTATATTATAAAAATGCTTTTATAAATCCATCTTGGCTCACAGCATTCGTTTCTGATATTTCTCAAAACACCTCCCTGCTTTTCCAGGGTAATTTGCTAGATATTTCTCCAGTTTTTCCGACTTTCTTATTTTTTCTATCATTCTGGTTTTTATGTTCTCTCATTTCTTATTGGATCATTCATAAAAAACGTGGATTGGTATTTCTTGTATTGACTATTATTTATATCACGACTTTTCATAACTTACATTTATACAACGCAAACTATGCGATTATTCGTACCGTTGTCATCGGCTTTTTTATGCTAAGTCTTCTTCAAATTGAACGAATAAAAGTGAGTGAACAATTACAAAGTTATGCTAGTCAACTCACAAAACTACTTAGACCTCTTGCAATATTTATTGTATTGTCAACAACCATTGCATACTTTGCTCCAAAACTTGGTCCTCAATGGACTAACCCGATGGATTTTTTGAAATTCAAAACATCTGAAGTAAGTAAAAAACAAGAAGTTTCTAAAATTGGATACGGTTTAGATGACTCGCGATTAGGCGGGCCTTTTGAAGCGGATAATACAGTTGTTTTTACAGCACAAACGCAAAACAAACAATATTGGAGAGTAGAAACAAAAGATTTTTATACAGGAAAAGGCTGGGAGGTTTCTGAAAAGCAGAAAAAGGTTTCTTTTAAAAATAAAAATGACGTCGTAAGCTGGTACGAACAAAATACAAAAACGGAGGCATCCACAGCAACGATTACTATACAAAAAAGTTACCCTCATCTTATTTATCCAGCAGGTCTACTATCAGTTGAGACTGCTTCTGATATATCATACAATATTGACCCGTTTTCAGAAAAAATTTATACGTTCAACGGAGATTCTCCTACTGCTATAAATTCGTATAAAGTAACATATGAAAGCCCGCAGTTTTCCATAGAAAATTTGAAAACAGTAAAACCAAACGAAGGTCATGAAACTAGTGCTTATTTCATGACAAAGTACACACAACTTCCCGAATCATTACCACAGCGAGTAAAAGACTTAGCTGTTAGTCTTACAAATGAAAAAGATAACCGATACGATAAAGTATTAGCTATCGAAAATTACTTTACAGATAATTCATTTGTATACGAAACAACCAATGTCATGGTGCCTGCCAAAGACCAAGATTATGTAGATCAATTCCTTTTCAATACAAAAAGCGGATACTGTAATAACTTTTCAACGTCGATGATTGTATTACTTCGTTCTATCGGTATTCCCACTCGTTGGGTAAAGGGCTATACAGAAGGAACTCTTGACAATACATTTACTGCTTTAGAAGGTGATAACGTTTATAAAATCGCAAACAATAACGCACACTCTTGGGTCGAAGTATACTTTCCAAAATACGGATGGATTCCATTCGAACCAACGAAAGGATTTACCAATCCCTATAATTTTATAAATAATACTCCTGCTTCTACCTCACAAAATAGCGAGGAAAATAATTCTAACAACGAGCAAATACATCAGCGGAATAATGAAGCAAAGCTCAAAGGTTTAATAGAAGATACAGAAGTAAACTCTACTAAAAAGATGACAGATTCTAAAAAGGGATTTTCCTGGTGGTACGTACTCCTCTCTTCTATTCCAATAAGTATCATTGGGTATATTCTCTTTACTACGAGAATGAAGTGGCTCACATTTTTTATCATTCTTTTCTATAAATACCGAAAAGGTGATGCCGTTTATCCAAAAGCCTACAAAGCACTTTTAAAACAGTTTGCAAGAATCGGTATTCACCGTAAAAAAAGTCAAACCTTACGAGAATATGCACTCCACATTGATATGCTTTACGGCTCAAATGATATGCAACAACTAACTCTCAGTTATGAAAATGCTATATATCAAAAGGAACAGGCCGCAGCCGAATGGAACAAATCTGTACAATTATGGGAAATGTTAATGAAAAAAGCGGCCTCTCCGCCTAAATCAACTGACTTCGATGCGGTGATTTAATTTTGAGAAAGTGAGTTAAAAGGAAATGCCTCAAAGACTATGATCTACTTTGTTCTTTGAGGTATTCTTTTTAATTAGTAACCTTCTAATCCCCTCCGCCGTTTCATTTTCTTTAGTTGCATCAACAATTATAACTAAATTTTATTTCCTACAAGACTTAAAAACTTCTTAATTTGCTTAATATGGTGTTTGTCATGTTCCACCATTCTTTTGAAATATTCATTTACCGTCATTTCACTTGAACCCATTTTAAAAATCATCTCTAAATTTTTACCCTCTAACGAATCTAATAATCTTTGTCTTGTTTCACAGACCCCTCGAATTAGTTGTACCTTACTAATTCCTGAATGTGCATATTCCTCCGCCAACTTATTCATATCACCTACATTCACTTTAGATTTTTGAAGTAACTCCCCATTCACCATCCCCTCAAGACGTTCTTCTAAAATATATTGATCCCAATACATAAAATGAGAGATAATTGCAGCCATTGACCATTTCCCTTCACAAATAGGACTAAACAATACCTTTTCACTTACTTCCTCCAAAGAAATAAGAAAAGGGATTAACTGATTTAGTTCTCCAATAACGCAATGAGTTGACTTTTTCATAATTCTCTTCTCCTTTGTCTTAAACGTGTATAACCTCGTTCTAATTTTAGGACGAGGTTATACACGTTTGACTTTACCATATTTTTAAAAATAGAAATGACGCGCTCTTCAAATTAAGTGAATAATTAAATATTTACCGATAATTGTCATGGATTGGTTGAAACAGGTCCTCTTGGGTAGTCCGAACAACAGAAAAGTTATCAACATTGTAATGACCATGAAGTATTTCGTTGTGATGGCCGATGATCTTCTCAGCAGATAGAATGGAAGAATCTGTCGTCGAATGACCATCCCCAACTAAAGTAACATCAAAATGATTAACCGTTGCAGTTCTAACCGCTGTGTCGATACAATGTTCTGTTTTACATCCCATCATAACAAGATGTTCAATTTCATTTTCCTTTAAAAAGTCCATGAGTGGTGTACCATAAAACGCATTTGTAGCTGCTTTATCAAATATTTTTGCGGAAGTTGGCACATTTATTTTTGTGTGTATTTGAAACCCAGGACCTTTCCCTTCAGCAACATCCTTATCCCTTATAAAAATGATTAAAGCCTGTGATTCTAATGCCTTGTTAATAGCTAAATTAATGTTAGCTATTAATACTTCTTTATTAAACACACTTTTCGTTTCATTATTCCCATCAACTAATTCTTGTTGGACATCAATAATAAGCAAAGCTTGGTTCAATAGAAAAACTCCTTTTTCTTATAATTTGCACACGTGTTCTTCGTTATTCGTTTTGTCTTCTCTCCCTCATTAATAGATAACAATGTATTATTCCCCATCTCAATACGAATTTCCTTTTACTCATTTATTATAGAGATGATACTAAAATATAAATAGAATATTTAAATGTTTAAACGATCCAAGCAGGCCAACTGGAAACTAGAGATTGTTTTTTATGGTAATATAAGGATTGAAGGCGACTTATTTTAGTTTAAAGGGGACGTTTACATGTCAACAATAAAGATTGAGAAAGCATCTATTATAGACGCTAAAAGATTAACAGAGATTTCAGAAAAAACCTTTAATGAAGAAGCAAAAAAGTGGCTCCCAGATCGAGGGGACACAATTGACTATAACATTCAACCACCAGGATATGCTTCCATTGAAATGACCAAGTATATGATCAAGGCGTTGAATTCCTTCAAAATTCTATACAATGAAACGATTGTAGGTGGCATTATTGTCACGATTTCAGGTCATTCTTTTGGGCGGATAGACCGTATTTTTGTAGACCCTAACTATCAAGGGAAAGGCATCGGGTCAAAAGTCATTACTTTGATAGAACAAGAGTTTTCAAACGTGAAGACTTGGGATCTTGAAACATCTAGTAAACAAATTAACAACCACTTCTTTTATGAAAAGATGGGATATGAAGCAACTTTTAAAACAGAAGATGAATATTGTTACATAAAGAGAATAGGAACTTCATCAGAAATAGAAAACTTAATTGAAAATGAAAATATCTCAGGTACCCAATATGAAAACTGTAATATGGCTAAAACCGAGTGTTATCAGGTAACTCTAGAAGGCAGTTCTTTTAGCAACAGTAACATGATGAGCAGCCATATCAACAACTGTAATCTTAGTCGTTCAAAGTTCCACAATATTAATTTTAGAAACACATTGTTTGCCGATCTAAATTTTTCTAACAGTGAAATGGCTTTTGTGACTTTAAATGGGGTTCGTTTCATTGATACAAATCTTGAAGATGAAGAGAATCCAATTACGTTTAAAAGATGCAATCTTAAAGGAAGTAAAATCACTCATAGTAACCTGAGAAACGTAGAAATAGAGCAAAGCGATATAACAGGTATGAAGATAAACAATATCCCTGTTGCAGATCTTCTTGAGTTGTATTATCAAGTAAATAAAAAATAATCAATGTACGCATAAAAAACACTAGCTTTTATTTAATGAACGTTTGTTTAAAATAGCAATTTTTAAAGGAGCTTATCTATTTATCTTGTCTAGGAAGTGAGCTCCTTTATTTTCTAATTGTTTATTATAAAAAGTGATTAGAAACCTCTCTTTGATTTATATAAGTTTTATTTCATCGATAATCTTATATATCCCCTCTTCAATCCTTTCTATTTTTACATTCGATACATTCAGTTTCAATATTTTTTCTTTTGGAAACGAAGATAAATAGTTTTTTTCAATCGAATCTACTATTACTTTATTTTGTAGTAACTTTCGAATAAGCAGCCTAACAATAATCTTCTTATTTAGAATGATGTGTGTATGTACACACGGCAAATTCACGTCGTTATATTGAAATAACTGCTTATTTATACTACCCCACTCTTTCAAAGAAGCAGCTAACTTCTTGGATCTTTCATGGTAGGAAGCACGGATTTTTTGTTTATGCCGGTCGAGCATCCCGCTCTTTATGTAAATTTCTAGAGCAGCTTGTGAGATCATCGAGCTATCAATATCTTGTAATTTTTTATATGTTAAGAACCTTTCAGTTAAACAATCAGGTATAACAGCAACACCAACCCGGAGCCCTGGGAAAATAATTTTCGAGAAACTTTTCAAATAAATAACATATGAGGAATCATCATAACTATACATCGGATCCGCTTTAGCATCTCTTTCTAAATCAGCTAAATAATCATCTTCCACAACAAACACATCATACTTCTTCGCTAAACGGACAATGGCTTCCTTTTCTATCTTAGAATAAGATGTGCCTAACGGATTATGAAATCTTGGCATTGTATAAAAGAATTTAATATCTTCTGTTTGAAAAATATGTTCTAATTTATTTAAGTCGATCCCTTCGGCTGTCCGTTCTATGCCAATCACAGGGATGCCGTGCGTTTCTAAATATTCGATATACAAATGATAACTCGGTTGTTCAATTAGAATCGTTTTCTTGTTATTTGGAAATGGAATAGAAGTTAACAAAGATAATGCTTGCTGCACACCAGATGTAATAAAAATGTTTTCTTCATTTGAAAATACTTGATAGTTTGCTAGTTGTCTTTGCACAACTTGAATTAACGAAGGCAATCCTTTGGGAGTCCCATATATAAACAAATCATTTTTGTATGTATCAATTGCTTTATTTATGCAATGCTGAAAATCCAAATATGGAAAAACATCTGGATCAGGTGCAGATGTTGCAAAATCTATGACACTACTATGTTTAACATGATTTTCATTTGTTTGTTTCACAACATAGTATCCGCTTTTCAAAACGGAGTATATCATATGTCTTTTTTCTAACTCTTGAAGCGCACGTATAATGGTACTTTTCGTGCATTGATAACTTTCACATAATGATCGAATAGACGGTAATTTACCACCTTCTTTTAATTCACCGGTTTGAATTAACTTTTCTAAATCATTAAAGACAATTAAATATTTATACATGCTTACACCCCTATATTTTTGTACCGGTACAGATCATATTTATTTGTATTGTAGCACCCACAAGAAAACATTACCATTAACATACACTGGCCAGTAAGAAAATTGATGATATGAGGTGTGACTATGACACAAACAAAAAAAGCTTACGCCGCAGCAATTCTTTATACATGTATTATTGGTTTTTCATTTATGTTTGTAAAACTAACCTTCACAATCACTGGGCCGCTCGATACACTAGCTCATCGATTTACTGTTTCTTTTCTAACAGCATCTATTCCAGTACTATTCGGTTTTATCAAATTAAACATTACATTTAAAAATATGCTTTCTATTTTACCCGTAGCCATACTATATCCAGCTTTATTCTTTACGTTTCAAGCATTTGGATTAGTGTATACATCTTCTTCTGAAGCTGGAATTATTCAAGCTACCATTCCTATCTTCACAATGGTTTGTGCCTCTTACTTTTTAAAAGAGCGAACAACAATCTGGCAAAAATTTTCACTTTTGTTATCTGTGTCTGGTGTTATTTACATTTTCGCTATGAAAGGATTAGGCGATCATACTACTAGTTTTATCGGTGTTATACTTATTCTCTTATCAGCATTATCATCGGCTGGCTATAACGTGCTAGCACGAAAGATGACAAAACAATTTCGATTAATTGATGTAACATATATGATGACTGTAATTGGGTTTGTTTGCTTTCAGACATTGTCAATTGGAAATCACATTGCAACTGGAACTATGCATCTCTATTTCCAGCCCTTTACAAGCTCGTTATTTGTAATTTCCATTTTATATTTAGGAATCCTTTCCTCACTGTTAACAGCATTCCTATCAAATTATACTTTATCTATTGTAGAAGCATCAAAAATGAGTGTATTTAGCAATGTGTCTACTTTAATTACATTGTTCGCTGGTGTTATCTTTTTACAAGAAGAAATAGCGTATTACCATATTATCGGGGCAATCATGATTATTCTCGGCGTATTAGGTACAAACTTTTTAGATGAGAAATATGTGTCCTCCAAAAAGAAAAACGTTAATGTGTAAAAGAAAACGCCTGTTTTGATTCTTATCAAAACAGGCGTTCAACAATATTAAATACTCTATTCATTATTTTATAACTACCCTTTCGCCTCTAATTTAAGCATCGCCCCAAAATATTGCGAAGCTGTCGTAAAAGCAATAAATGCACAAAGTTCACTTATTTCTTCTTCACTAAAACATTCTCTCAAAATATTAAAGATTGCATTTGATATATCTCCTTTTTGCTTTAAAAATACTTCCGCAAATCCTACCGCAATTGATATTTTTTCATTAAACTTTCCAAGCTCAGGTTTTCCTTTCGCTTTACAATACTCACAGCCATTACTTTGTGCTAACGTTCTTCTTACTTGTTCCTTTAACTCAGCAGAGAGCAATGCATCCTTTTCCAATACATCACCTAAGTGAGACCACCCTTTCATCACTTCTATGTTATGCCCTAACAGTCTTTGAAATGGTGATTCTCCGAAATTTGATTCAATAATTCTTGCCATTTAAACTTCCCCCTTGTTATATTAATAATAGAAAATAAAACCGTTAAATTACATTAAAACAAGAACGAATTAACGAAAAACACGTTAAATAATTAACAAAAAAAGAGGATTTATTTTAAAAAATGAAAATAGATAATATTGATAAAAAAATAATAGATGAATTACATAAAAATAGTCGGTTATCAATGAGTGAAATTGGAAGAAGAATTAATTTATCCTCGCCATCCGTAACTGAACGCGTAAGACAAATGGAGTCATTTGGAATAATTAAAAGATATACCTTAGAAATTGATTATGAAAAATTAGGGTTGCCAATCCAGTGTATAATAGAAGCAACCGTTAAAAACGGAGATTATAAATCATTTAAAAATTATATAGAGAAACTTCCAAACGTAGAATTTTGTTATCGTATAGCAGGAAATGCTTGTTATATGTTAAAAATGCAATTTGAAAATTTCGCCAAAGCGGAGGAATTCATTGATGATGTAAATCCGATTGCACATACTGTTACACATTTTATTTTTTCACCGATTCAAACAAATTTACGAATTAATACGGACTAAACACCCGCTTAAAAATTACTAAGGTTTAATAAATTATCCTAAATCTTAGTGAAAGAATTCGAAAAAGATGTAGTTAATCAAATTAGGATTAGCCGGCCTTCATCATATGAAAGTAAGAAAACAATATTTGTAGGAGGATTTATAATGAAAAAGAGAATTACTTATAGTGTAATTGTTTTAGTAACTTTATCATTAGGAACATACATAACTCTAACGTGTAATGATAAAAAAACCGAAAAAAAGGTTCAAGAAAAACCGAAAGTTCAAGCCATTCAAAAGCAACAACAAGATAGTTATGTAGTTAGTAGTGATGATTTATCTAAAGCAGCTCAGGCTATTGGAGAAATCAAAGACGAGCAAATTATAAATGACATGATGATACATATGTCTTTCCAAAAACTCACATTCAATGAAAATAATCTTCATGTTCGTGGTACTCGTGATGTAGGGCGAATTCAAATGACCAAAGAAAACATTCAATACTTAAAAAACAACTTACATGTTATCAATAATGATGAAAGAGCAAAATATGAATCTATTCTGAACAAATGGTACAATGGAAATTTCGAATCTGCAGTTGAAAACTTTATAGAAATTCATTATTTACGTTCTGGAAAAAAGGTAAGTGCGGAGGAATTTAAACTAGCTAGAAAAACTGATAGCGATGAAAAAGAATTTATTCTCCATTTCTTTGGTCAAGAAGGATTAGATATTCATGATAAAGAGTGGAAACAGGGAAAGTTGTAGAAATGAAACTGAATTTTACTCCACTAGAAAGTACAATGTTTTAACTCCACATTACGGTATTTCCTTTGTGAAAAAATATTGTCATTAAAAACACCTCAATTTAATATCAAATTGAGGTTAACAAAATACAAAGTCTTTAATCTATCAAATGAGATATTATTATATTATTTTTACCATCATAATACTAGAGACTCGTTTATTTCTTCAGCTGTGCGAACACAATACAATAAAAACATTCCGTATGCGATGATTAATGTTAACCAGATCATGTGCTCACTCCTTATCACTCTACTTTTTAGTTAATTGCTATATTTCTAGTTTAACTCTATTATTTCATTGTAAAAATTCATTTTCCTTACAGATGTCTTACATTATTGTAAGGTCATCTATTCATTTGTTTATCTTATTAAACTCCACATTTGTTGTGTAAATTCTACATAACAAAAAAAGCACCTAACCATCATAGATGCTTCATTTATTGATCAAGCACTTACCTAAAGCTCTTCAATAATAATAATCGTCTTCTACTTCATATTTTACTAAGCAATCATTTTCCATGACTAGTTCTTTGCCAACTAAGTTACCTGTGGCACGATCAACTATTTTTTTATATATTTTATTTTGTCTGTATACTTGTCCATCTACTTTTTTTACAAAACAATGATCTTCTTCAACGATAGAATACTTATATGGAGGATACTGAGATGCTTTAATTTCGCCGTAGATGTATTCCTCGTCAAGATGTAAATTGACTTGATATGTAATATTTGAATTGTTTCTTAATTTGAGATCAATAATACCATTCATCAAAGTGGCGCCTGTACCAAATGGAATCACACGTCCATAGTCAGGAAATGGATTGAAACTATGACGATATCTTTCCACAGTTTCCAACTCCGAATGAAGAAACATCCAGTAGAGAAGATTACCTAACTGACAAAGACCTCCGCCTATTCCCTTTATCGCTTCGCCATTCATTAGAATAATTCCCTCTTTATATCCAGCCTTTTCACTCGAATTCCCAACAAGATGCCAAAATGAAAATGTTTCTCCCGGTTTAATTACAACTTGATTTATTTTACAGATTGCTAGCTTCAAATTGGTGATTTTATTATATTGTAGCTGCAAATCTGTATCACCTAACTTTCTAATAAGCAAAGATTTATGTTTATAAATCCTATATGGTAATGGTTTTTGCTCAAATGTTTTTGAAAATTTATGACCAGCCAGACGGTCACTTACTTTTTTAAACAGCCTACGCTGTCTGATTCTAATAGGAACTAAAAAAGGAAACCTTTGTGTTAATAATTTTCTTGCCATTGAGAGTTGAGCTCCTTTATATATTTGTCATCATCACTAACCATTGATCATCCCAGTATAATATGTTTTGACATGATAAGTAGATTCCCACTCGTTCAAAATGCTATTCCTGACAATGAAAAGTCAATCCTTCAACATACTTTTGCGTCATGATATATGCCATAACGGACAGGAAAGCAATATTTTTTGAAAAGCAGGAGTGGTATATTCGCAGTTAAGATCGGTATAAAAACCTAAGCTAGTTCACATTTTCGGCAAGTAAATTGTATTTATTTCACAAATGTATCACACATCCATTTATAAAACTTTTCCTTCTCTTCAAATTGTGGATAATGAGCTGATTTCTCAAAAGGAATACATTCTTTTTTATCGGATTCAATCATATCAAAATATTTTTTTGCTGCATTAGAGGAAGTCAAATAGTCATATTTACCCATGATAAAATAGCACTATTTTTGTACCAAAAGCAGAAGATTAATTGTTATTTTTATAGTAGAGGATGGTAGCAGCTAATTCACCATTCTCAGATTTCGCATAGTTAGGAATCCGCCCAGCTTGAATATAACCTAATGAAGTATATAGTTTATTAGAAGGATCCCCTTCCCTTGTATCAAGAACTAATAATGACCTATTCTTCTGTTTTGCTATTTCTTGAGCTCTTTGCATAAGTAAACGACCAATACCATTACGTCGATAATTGGGGTGTGTCATTAATTTTGCGATTTCAGCTCTATGGCTTCCATTCTGCTTCGTCGATAATTGTAACTGTACACTTCCAACAATATGATTGTTTGATTTAGCAACAAATAATATTACTTCGGGGCTAAGAACAGTTTCCCAATACTTCTCTGCATCTATTTTTACCATTGGTGGTAAAAATCCAATCGAAGCTCCATCTTCTACGACCTTTATTAAAAGTTCTGAAAGCTCATCAAGATATTCTTCAATTAAAAATAGCCGACACTAAATATTTTTAGGATCGGCTATTTCGATTAAACATCTTTATTAATTTTTAAGAAATGTAGTGTAGTGGTTAAAAAAGAACAAATTGATTTACAGGATCAATCTGTTTAAAACCAGAAAGAATTCATCCATCGATTGTTTGAGCTTACAGCATAAAATAGAATTCCGCTAGAAATATATGGGTTATATTCTCTTTTATTTTATCTTTGCACCAGAACCATAAAAGTTTACATTCAACAAAACTAAAAGAATCCTATTTATTTTATATTCTTTTAGTTTTGTTGAATTTTATTTATCTTGTTTCACTAGTTCATTTAATGATGATTGGTTTAGGATTCTTCACCGTTATCTTTCTTGGTTATCATAATATGTTTTATCGGCGTATTTTTTATCATTTCCTTTTAGATAGGCTAAAATTACTTTGGGATTTTTAAGTAAAGTCCAGTCTCCATATTTATCAAATCTTCTGCATGAAGTTATCATTCCATTTTTAATTGTACCGAATTTTTTATTATTTTGCTTTCCCCATTCTTTTAACCGTTTAGCGAAATCTGCATCTTCTGCCATAAGCATGTTTTCATTAAATCCGTTGATTGCCATAAAGTCTTTTCTATAACACCAAAAAATCCCTACAGATATAGCTCCATACTTAAAAAGTAAGGGGATTATTATTAACATTGCGGAAAGGAATATTCCTAAAGATATTCTTTCAAACTTCCCAGTTACCCCACCGCCAATGTATTTACCTGAAGTTAAATATTTATCTACATTAGACAACATAGACTCTGTCATTTGGGTATCAGCGTCTATAGTAATGATTATTTCTCCACTAGCTATTTGGGCCCCTGCATTACGAATTTTAGATAAGTTTTTATCGTTATTTTTTAATGTAATACAGTTATAAGATTTTGCTATTTCCTCTGTTTTATCTGTGCAACGATTTAAAACAACTATGACTTCGGTTTGATCTTTATATGCCTCTGATGCCTTTGCAATTGAATCCAAACATTTTCTAATGTACTTTTCTTCATTGTGTGCAGGGATTATAATAGAAAACTTCACATCTTTTTTCAAATTGATTACTGAAGATTTACTTGTTTCAGTCATAATATTCCCCCTTATTTTGCAAAGTAAATATCTATTATACATAACATATATTAATGTTTATTAACATTAATTAATATATATTAACATTTATTGGGTTGTATTATAGAAGCTGAAGGTAAAAACAAAAAGCTTTCTATAATTATCTCTCTTCTACTCTATCTATCCATTCATTTATTAGCGAATGAAATAAAACATCCTGCTCAATCTGCAAGTTATGTCCCGCTTTATCTAAAACCGCAAAAGTAGCCCGAGAAAATTTATCAAGCAAACTCCAAGCATCTTTATAGCCTGTTACTGAATCCTGTTTGCCCAATAAAAAGAGGCTTGGTTTTTCATACAGTGATATTTGGCTATCCACATCAAATGAAAAAGCATATTGCTCCCTTATTTTTGTTAAAAATACCTCATCTGCTATTTGAATTCCCGACATAATCTCTTCAAGATAACGTTGCCAATTATATTCGTTAAGCACAACAAAATTCGAACTAAAATTTTCACGTTCCTCAATATTTAACTGAGATAAAATTTTTTCATCTTGGTAAATAACCGTATGCGGAGGAATCTGCCTCTCACTTGTATCTGGAATAATCAAAGGACAAATAAATGCTGCGCCGTCTATTTTTTCTTTTCTTTTGGATATAATTCCTCTAGTTATGTAACCACCATATGATTCGCCTGCAATTAAGAAAGATTCGTCTGGAATAATTGTTTCTATAAATTTTAAAACAAGATCTAACATTCCATCTGAGTTTTGAATCGTTTCGTGTCCCTTCGTTTTTCCCATACCCGGCAAATCAATATAAATCCGTTTCCAGCCTTCTCTTTGTGAAAAAACAGGTTCCATACAACCTGACATAAGCCTATGATCCGGAGAAAAACCATGAATCATGATGATTGGTTTTCCAGAACCATAAATTTCATAATGAACTTTTACATTCCCTATTAAACATTCCACTATACCCACTCCGAATTTTTAATATTTTTAATACTTTTAACACTTTTAATACTATAATAAGGTAAAAACTATTTCTTTCCAAATAATTAATCTTTTATCTCTTTTCATTCCGAAAAAAGTTTACATAATATGATTATGAAGTGTTATAATTCTTATTGATTACCAGTTCAAAGGCTCCACCTTCAAGTACTACATCAGTTAGATCAATTCTTTCCATACCTTACTTCTTACTAAGACTGCTTGGAATTAATATATCTTTTTTAAGAATATAACAAAATCTGTATTATTGACTTTGTCGTAGTTCGTTTATTATTTCAATTGGCTTATCATCTTTTAAATAGATACGAGGTATCCTTCTGCTTAACATACAAGTAACCTCATAGTTAATCGTACCTAATGTATCTGCAATCTCATCTACATAAAGAGATTCCTTGCCTTGGCATCCATAAATAACTACCTCATCACCAACATGTATCGGCATAGCTTTTGTTACATCCAACATTAATTGATCCATACAAATACGTCCAATAATAGGAACTTTCATACCCTTTATTAAAACAAATCCTTTGTTGGAGAGCTGCCTGCTTAATCCATCAGCATATCCAACTGGGATCGTAGCAATCCATTCCTCGCCTGTTGCGGTGAATGTTGCCCCATAGCTAACTCCCATCCCTTCTTTTACTTTTTTTATATGTGCAACTTTTGATTTAAATGTCAAAATAGGTTGTAATGAAATGACTTGTTGATCAACATCTTTGGAAGGATACAGCCCATACAATGCTACCCCTAGACGAACCATATTGCCTTTTATTTCTCTCATATCAATTGTAGCAGCACTATTAAAAGAATGAATCCATGGAATATGAACTTGTAATTCTTCTGCTTTGCTAACAGCTTTCTCGAAATTTGTTTGTTGCATTAGAGTATAGGTTTTATCCTTTTCATCTGCACTAGAGAAATGTGTGTACATTCCCTCAACCTGAACATACTTTGTACACTTTAGTGCTTGTAAAAACATTGTGACTTCTTCAAGCTGTAAACCGATTCGACTCATTCCAGTATCAATGCTAATGTGGATACATGCTTTCCTATTTAAGTTTGAAGCAACGCTTTCTATAGCCTGCAAATCACCAATTGTATATACTGTCATGCTTAAATCATATATAATTGCATCTGCTATCGCATCATGTGGTGTATATCCCAAAATTAAAATAGGAACTTCAATTCCAGCTTCTCTAAGCTCAATTCCTTCATCTACAAATGCAACCGCCAAATGAGTTGTACCCGCATTTATTGCGGCTTTTGCAATTGGAACTGCCCCATGTCCATAGGCATTTGCTTTTACAGCTGTCATAATTGCTGTACCAGGAGGAATGGCTTGTTGAAACTGCTGAAAATTACGTTGGAATGCATTTAAATCAATTTCAATAACAGTATGTCTTCCATAGTTAAAATTCATAGTATATTGGCCTCCTATGTTATAAAACATTTGCTTCCTGCAATTTATTATCATTCAACGAACTGTTGATTAAACTAAATATTTTATAAATATATAGATGCAAATTGAAAAACTAACATAAAAACCCTTTTCTTTTTCGGTGGGCGAGAGCAACTGGCCATGTATATAATCGGTCAGGGCCTATTTCTGCCACATGCGCAGCGAAAACTAAAAAGAGCAAACAAGTTGTAAAAAAATAAATTGGATTTATATAAAACTCTGTCATCCTCTTGCTAACATTTTTACATATCTGCATCTATCACAAAAGGTCCACACAATATGTATTTTTACGGTCTTGTGGTAGGGTGTAAAAAAATCTGATCGCATAACAATTGATATGTTAAAAAGTTCGTAAAAAAAAGACCTCAAGTAAGAGGTCAATTAAAATTATATAAATCAATTGTAACTATTGTTCTTTCTTCAATCGTTGCGTCCTCAAAACCTTTCTCTTTACTAAACTCTCTAACCTCTCTTTGTAATGCAGATATTTTCACTTTGCCAATCTCCCTATTTTGAAACTCTCCAAAAATCTGCTCCATATTCCCTATTCTGAAAGTTAACTGGTAACGATGTTTTAAAAAAACTATCACCTACGCCAATCTTATATATCTTATTTTGCATTGGTGACCCAAAGGAAAATTCAAGCTGACAATCAATAAGGTTAAATTAATAATTAGTATCTTATCGCTCTTTTAAAACAGCATCTATTAATCGTCTATCTGATAAATATTTTGCTCTATTTGGTTGACCTTCCGCTCTTCTTACATCTAATGTATTTAAATTTGCTACAACAGAGAAAAGCGTACCAAAATTATGTTCTTTTATATTTAAACAAACATGTCCTTTCGTTTCCGACATAATTGATTGTGCAACGGAAAGATTTATTTTATTTATGTTTTCTTTAAGACGTAATTCTAGTGTTTCAAAACGTTCTTTCGATTTGCTCCAATTCCAGTTAGCACATACTGGTGTACTTTCATGATGGTTTGTACAATGGATATAATTATTAGTTGGAAAACGTACATTATAGTCGTTAGGAGCAACCTCTACAACAGCCATTTTCCCCGAAGGATCCGCTAATAAATAGTTATTGGCAACCGAACTTGGAAAACTTTTCAATACTTCTATACCTTGGTCTACAGTACAACAATTTTCTAAAATGTATTTAACGGCAAAATAAAAATTCAATCCTGGCTGAATTCCTTCATGAGGAACTGATGTAATTCCGACAAATAAACCATATTGATTTATACCATCAACTTTTCCAATAAAACAATCCGAATGACCTAGATATTTATTTTTATCTTCAAAACAAACTAACGAGGACTCAGTAGTTTTTTTCAAATTAAAGAGCATGTCATAATTACGACCAATAATCATTTCGCTTCCATTGAAAGCTGAAAAAATACTACTGTAACCGTCAAGACGAATTTTACACTTTCTGCTAAGTTTCATTTTACAATTCTGCTTAAAATAAGCTTTGCCTATTCTTCATACGATAACTGTCTCCATCCATATGGATAACTTCCACACGATGCAATAAACGATCCAAGATTGCTGTTGTAATACCTTGATCCCCCATCAAATGACTCCATTCTTCTGGGTTTTTATTCGATGTTAAAATGATTGAACTTCGTTCATACAAATGATTAATAAGCTGGAAAAACAAATTCGCTTCTCGTTG